>NZ_JAXCLC010000037.1:0-84241 GCF_034043715.1 Kitasatospora purpeofusca
GGGGCGGCCGCCGCTGCCGCTGGGGGGGCCGCACCCGGCCCGTTCCACTCCACGAGGAAGACCCGCGATGCCACGCACCCGTCAGTCCCTCGCCGCCCTGGCTCTCGCCGGGGCGGTGGTGCTCGCCCCCGCCGCGGTCCCCGCCGCCGCGCACGGCGACACCGTCCACCTGGAGGTGTCCGGCCAGGACGGCGGGCGCGTCACCACCGTCGCCAGCTGGGAGAACGACCGCGACCCGGTCACCGAGCAGTTCGCCGGCACGCTCTCCGCCACCTCGGCCGACGGTCGGGCGGCCGGACCGTGGCGGCTGGTCGCCGTGCCGGGGCGGCCGGGCACCTACACCACCCGGGAGTTCCTGCCGGCCGGCCACTGGCGGATCGTGGTGGACTGCGCGTTCCCCTCGCTCGGGCACGGTGAGCGCGAACTCGACGTCGAGGCGGCGGTGATCTCCGACCCGACGCTGCCGACGCCCACCGGGCCGGGCACGCCAGGGTCTGGCACACCAGGGTCGGGCACGGCTCCGGGCACAGCAGGTCCCACCGTTCGACCGACCGCTCCCGACACCGCCGCCACCCGGACCCCGTCGGGTGCCGCCTCCGCCTCGGGCACCGCCGCGGCCGCCACCGAGTCCGAGCCCTCCGACGGCTCCGGCCCCGCCACCTGGGCCGCCGTGGGCACCGCCGTCGTCGCAGTCGCCCTGGTCGCCGCCGGTCTCGTCCTGCGCCGTCGCGCCCGCCGTCCCTGAGCCCGCCGCCTCCGAGCCCGCCGGCGGCCTGCCGACGGGAACCACCGGGTGCAAACCGATCGTCCTCCCCGGCAATGGGCGTCACGGGGCGCCCGTACCAGGGCAAGGGAGCAGGCGGATCGTGCGGAAGGTACTGATCACCGGCGGGGCAGGCTTCATCGGAAGCACTGTGGCGTCCGCGCTGCTGGACGCGGGCATCACCCCGGTCGTCCTCGACGATCTCTCCAAGGGCCGGGCCGAGTTCGTCGAGGGCCGGGAGTTCTACCGCGGGGACATCGCGGACGCGGCGCTGGTCGACCGGATCTTCGCGGAGCACCCCGACATCGACGCGACGCTGCACTGCGCCGCCCGGATCGTCGTCCCCGAGTCGGTCGCGCGGCCGCTGTTCTACTACCGGGAGAACGTCGGCAAGACCGTCGAGCTGCTGGAGTCGCTCCAGCGCAACGGCTGCACCCGGGTGGTCTTCAGCAGCTCCGCCTCCATCTACCGGCCCACCCCGACCGGCCGGGTCGACGAGAGCTGCCCGGTCGACGGGAGCAGCCCGTACGCACGCACCAAGCAGATGATGGAGCAGGTGCTCCAGGACTGGACCCGGGGTGCGGACGCCGACGGGACGCGGGTCGTCGCGCTGCGCTACTTCAACCCGATCGGCGCTGACCCGCGGCTGCGGACCGGTCTCCAGGACCTCGCGCCGAGCCACGCGCTCGGCAAGCTGATCGAGGCGCACGTCAACGGCACCCCGTTCACCATCACGGGTGTCGACTGGGACACCCGGGACGGCTCGGGGATCCGGGACTACATCCACGTCCAGGACGTCGCCGACGCCCATGTCGCCGCGCTGGTCCGGTTCGACGAGGTGGTCCGGCCCGGGGCGGAGGAGCGCTACCGGGTCGTCAACATCGGCACCGGTGACGGCACCACGGTCCGCGAGCTGGTCGAGGCCTTCGAGCAGGCGATCGGCGAGAAGCTGGACGTCCGGGAGGCGGAGCCGCGCCCCGGCGATGTGCTCGGCTGCTACAGCGATGTGACGGCGGCGCGCGAACTGCTCGGCTGGGAGCCGCGCCGGACCATCGCGGAGGGTGTCCGGGACGCGCTCGCGTGGCGCGCCCGCTGGATCGAGCGCCTGGCCGCCACCGTCTGACGGAGCGCCGTCCGCAGCGCCGTCCTCGGGGCCCGTCCCGGTCCGTCCCGGGCCGGGCCCCGTCGCCCCGGTGCTACTTGGACTCGTCGAGGCCGTTGATGAAGTCCTTGGCCTTGCCCGTGGCGGTGTCGATGTGCCCGCTGTACTTGCCGTCCGTCTTGCCGTCGACGATCCCGGCGACCTTGTCCAGGCCCTGGGTGACGGCGCCGCTGTGCTCGCGGGCGAGGTCGGTGGCCTTGTCGGCGAGGTTCTTGAGGTGCTCGAACATGATGGTCCTTCTGTTCGTTCCGCCCGGTTCGTGCTCATCCTAGCCGCCCCTGACCAGCTGTTTTTCCGGTCGGGAGGGCCTGAGGTGGCGAGGTGGCGGGTGGGGCCGGGGTGATTTCGCGGGGACGGATCCGTATGCTCCACTCTTGCTCTACAGCATTGTAGAAGTTCATCCGAGGGCGCGGCGAAAGGGGTGTGGGGCATGGTCGGGCAACACGCGAGGGGCGCGGGCGGAGCTACCCCGCCGCCCCGCCCCGGTGGGACGGCGGCGGTCCTGCTGGCCGCGACCGGACTGCCGCTGGCCGGCGCGGTCGCGGGGGAGCTGACCGGGAACGGCGGCGGTCCGCTGTTCGCCCTCGGCGCCGTCCTCGGCACCGGCATCGCGGCGGCCCGCTGCACCCGCCCCGGGCGCTGGTGGGTCGTCATCGCCGCGCCGCCCGTGGTCCTGGCCGCCAGGGCCGGCACCGCCTGGGCCGCCGGTGCCGAGGACGGGCAGGGCAAGGCGCTCGCGACGGCGGCGGTGCGCTGGGTGGTCGACGCCTTCCCGGTGATGGCGGTGGCCGTACTGGTGGCGCTGTCGGTCGTCGCCGGACGAGCGGCCCTCACGGCCCGGTCGGCCCGCACCGGCCCGACCGCGAGCACCAGCGCGAGCCGGATCCCGAGCCCGCGCCCGCGCCCGATCCAGACCCCCACCCCTACCCCGGCCGCCATCCCTACCACCCCCACCCCTACCCCGGCCGCCGTCACCGTCGACCGGACCGCCGACCGGAGGCGCCGTCATGGCTGAGCCCCGCACCGGGCCGTTGACCGTCGTCGGCCGAGTGCTCGCCGGTACCCTCTCGGTGGCCGTCCTCGGCGCGAGCGGCCTGGTCTGGTACGAGTACCGGCAACTCGACAGCGGCATGGTCAAGTCGGCCGCGCTCACCGAGGCCCGGAAGAACGCGCCCCCGCACCTCGACCAGTCCGTCAACCTGCTGCTCATCGGCCTCGACAGCCGCAAGGACATGGACGGCAACGACCTGCCCAAGGAGTTCGTCGAGGAGGAGCTGCACGCCGGCTCCAGCGAGATCGGCGGGTACAACACCAACGCGCTGATCGTCCTGCACATACCGGCCGGCGGTGGCAAGGTGACGGCCCTGTCCGTCCCGCGCGACGACTATGTGCAGACCGTCGGCGCGGACGGTCGGATGCACAAGATCAAGGAGGCGTACGGCATCGCCAAGGGCGCCGCCGAGCAGAGGCTGAGCGGGAAGGGCCTGTCCAAGCCGGAGTTGGAACGGCAGAGCCGGGAGGCCGGGCGGGCCGCGACCCTCCAGACCGTCCAGTCCTTCCTCGACATCCCGATCGACCACTTCGCGGAGGTGAACCTGATCGGCTTCTACGACATCGCCAAGGCCGTCGAGCCGATCCAGGTCTGCCTCAACAACCCGGTCGACGATCCGATCGTGGCCCGGACGGCGACCCACGAGGGCGGCGGCACGGGGCTGCGGCTCCCGGCCGGCGTCAGCTCGCTCGACGCCCGGCAGGCGCTGTCGTTCGTCCGCCAGCGCCACCACCTGAAGAACGGCGACCTGGACCGGACCCACCGGCAGCAGGCCTTCATCTCCTCCGTCGTCTACAAGTTGAAGCAGGACGGCGTGGTCGGCGACCTCGGCCGGCTCCAGCGGCTGTTCGACGCGGTGAAGAAGGACGTGGTCATCGACGACCGCTGGAACGTCCTGGACTTCGCCCAGCAGGCGCCCAACCTGACCGGCGGCAATGTGGAGTTCAACACCCTGCCGATCACCGGGTTCAAGAACATCGGCGGCCAGGAGGTCAACACCGTCGACCCGGGCCAGATCAAGCGCATCGTCAAGCAGCTGTTCGGCCACGAGGTCCCACCGGCGGCCGGTCCGGCCGGTCCGGCCGAACAGACCGAGCCGACCACGTCCGCCGAGCCGACCACGTCCGCCGAGCCGCCGACGGCCAAGGCCAAGGCCGTGTTCGCGGTGCCCGTCGGCACCCGGACGACCCCGGCCGCGCCCCGCTCCGCGCCCTCCTCCCGCACCGCGGGCCCGTCCGCCCCGCCGCAGGCCCCGTCGTCCCCGCCCACCGCCGATCCGACGCCCGACCTCCCCATGCAGGGCCCTGCGGTGAGGGCCGGGGGCATCCCCTGCGTGGACTGAACCCGAAGCGCCGTTCCACGGCGCAGAGCTCGTGCCGGGCGGATGGGCCCGGCACGAGCTCTGGTCGGTCGTTCTCCGATGAGAGTCGGAGTGAGAGTCGGGGTGAGGGTCGGCGTGAGAGTCGGGCTGAGGGGGTCGGGTGCCTAGTGTCGGCGGGCCCGGGCGCGCAGGGCGAGCAGGCCGATCATCAGGCAGCCGAGGGCGCCGAAGGCGAGAACGAGGAGGGCGCCGGAGCCGGTGCTCGGGAGTTCTCCGTCAGGGCCGGGGGCGTGCGTCGGCTTGGAGGTGGGCCTGGGGCCGTGGCTGTGCGTCGCTGTGGGGGAAGGTGAGGCGGTGGGACTGGGCGACGCGGTCGGGGAAGCCGTCGGAGAAGGCGAGGCCGTCGGCGAGGCAGTCGGGGAGGCGGTCGGGGAGGGGGAGGCCGTCGGCGACGGCGACGGCGTGGGGACGGTCACCGTGACGTCGGCGTGGCAACGGGCGTCGCCCTCGCCGGGCGGGCAGTTGTTGCGGTAGGTGGCGGAGGTGACGGTGTTGCCGAGAGCCGTGTCGCTGGTGAGCGAGCTGTGCACGGTCACCGAGTAGGTGATGGTGGCGCTCCCGCCGACCGGCAGGTCCCCGGTCCAGTGCAGGGTGCTGCCGGTGACGGTGACGGAGCCCAGGTCGGTGGCGGCGTCACCGTTGTAGTCGGCCCGGGAGAGCACGTCGGCGAGGTTGTCGTCGAGGGTGACACCGGGTGCGGCGACGCGGCCGGTGTTGGTGACCTTGATCCGGTAGGCGACGGCCCGGCCGGGGGTGGTGGAGGTGGGGGTGGCGGTCTTCTCGATCGAGTAGACCGGGGTGTCGACCACGGTGTTGCGCACGGTGTTGCTGGTGCGGGTCTGCTCGCGCTGGGTCTGGTTGCCCCGGAAGGCGAGGGTCGCGCTGTCGTCCAGGACGGTGCCGGCGGTGGCGGCCTGGTCGACGGTGGCCTGGAAGGCGACGGTGGTGGTCGCGCCCGGGGTGAGGTCGGCGACCTGGCAGGTCACGGTCTGCCCGGCGGCCGAGCAGGAGGGGTTGGAGCCCGCGACGAAGGTGGTGCCGGCCGGCAGCTGGTCGGTGACGGTGATGCCGGTGGCGGTGTCGAGGTCGCCGGTGCTGCCGTCGGGGTGCCGGTTGGCGACGGTGAAGGTGTAGGTGATGCTGTCGCCGGGGGACACGTTGCCGGGCGGGTTGTTGTCGGTGGTACCGGCCGGGGCGTTGGCCTTGGTGATCTGCAGATCCGGTTCGAGGGCGTCGACGGCGAGCCAGACGGCCTGCGGGTGCAGTGCGTCGCCGGCGCCGTTGATCCGCAGCACCGCCTGGGTGCTGTTGGCGGGGATCTTGCCGGTGACGTCGATCGTGCGGGCGTCGTAGCCGTAGTTGTTGACCGGTGCGGGGTCGCGGGTCGTGATGTTGCTGCCGGTGCCGTCGGCGGCGACCCGGTCGATCCGGCTGGTGAAGGCGTTGTCGGTGGCGACACCGGTGGGGCCGGGCATCGGCAGCAGCGTCAGGTTGTCGGTCGTGGAGCCGACCAGCAGCTCGTCGCCCGAGATCGGCACGTCGCCGTCGCCGACGGTGACGCCCATGGTGGCCGGCGGGGCGGTGGCCGGTGTGCGGATGCCGGCGAGGGTGAGCGTCGCCAGGTTGTCGGGGGAGCGCAGCAGCTGGAAGCCGTCCCAGACCTGGAGGTAGCGCAGCGGTTCGGCCTGGTCCTGGTAGGCCACGACGAGCGACCAGCCGCCCCAGCAGCCGACGTTGTTGCCGCCGGAGTTCTGCGCCGAGGAGCGCCCGGCGCACGCCTGGATGTCCGCGACGGTGTAGCTGCCCGCGCCCGCGGCCTTCACCTGGGCGGTGACGTCCTTCACGCCGGCCCCGGCCAGCAGCGGCTCGGGAGGGTTGCCGCCGACCTGCTGGTCGAACCAGTCGTAGGTGTCGGCGGTGACCTGCTCGTAGGAGGCGCCGCCCGGGACCTTCCAGGACACCGTGTTGCCCCTGTTGATGTCCCCGGCGGTGCCGCCGGCGGTGCTGGTGTTGGTCGGGTTGAACTGCCAGTACAGCCGGGCGGAGAGCACCTCGGCCCCGGCCGGGATCACCAGCTGGGCCGAGGACGCGTTGTTCCCGGGCGCGTTCGGGTCGGTCTTGACGTACTTGGTGCGGCCGTTGTTGGTGCCCTCGGTGTCGTTGCAGGCCGAGCCGTCGCTGTCGTCACAGGTCAGGACCGAGTTGGACGCCATCGTCAGGTTGCCGTGGGCCAGCAGGTCGAGCACCGGGTCGGGGCCGATCGGCCGCTGGGTGCCGGCTCCGCGGACCGCCGCCGGGCGCTGCGGCAGGTCCGGCGCGGCGAAGGCCCGGTCCAGGGCGAACGGGGCTGCCAGTCCGGCGGCCAGCGGGACCGCCGTGCACAGGGCGTAGAGACGTTTGCGGCGTGGGGAAGGACGATGAACCACGGGTGGCCTCACAACGGGCAATGGGATGGGGGCAGGTTCCACCCTCGCCCGGCCCCCGGACCGTTCCGCCCGGACACGCGGGACGATCACCTCAACAGCTCAGCGCCAGGGGCCCGGGAGGAGGCGCGGTGGCTCCTCGCCGGAAGCCCCGTGCGCCGGAGCGGTGCGGAACCGCTCCGCGCACGGGGGCGTCCTGAGGCAGAGGCGAGGGGCTGGAACGAGGGGCTGGAGCGAGGGGTGGGGGCGTCGGTGGAGCGGGCACGTTGGTGGGTGTGGGCACGGCGGGTGCTGGAGTGGGCCGGCTGGGCGGGGTCGGCGCTGTCGGCGGTGCTGGTGGCGGTCCGCTTCGGGGGGTGGGACGACGGGACGCCGCTCGCGCTCGCCGTGGTGCTGCTGCCGTACGCGGCGCTCGGCGGCGTGCTCGCGCTCGGGGTGCTGCTGGCGCTCCGTTCGTGGTGGGCGGCGGCGGTCGCCGGCGTCCTGGCGGCGGTGCAGCTCTTCTGGCTGGTCCCGAGGCTGGTGCCGGACGGCGGTGCCGCTCCGGCGGCCGACGCGCCCCGGCTGCGGGTCGCCACCAGCAACGCCTGGGTGGGACAGGCCGATGCCGCCGAGATCGTCCGGCTGGTGCGCGAACAGCGCGTCGACGTCCTCGCGATGGAGGAGCTGGGGCCGGGCGCGGTCGCCCGGCTGGACCGGGCGGGCATCGCCGAGGTGCTGCCGCACCGGGAGCTGCGGCCCGGTCGGGACACCGCGATCTACTCGTGGCTCCCGCTGACGCCGCTCGACGGCTCGGCCTCGGAGGCGGCCCGGGAGCAGATCGCGGCCGAGGTGACGGTCGGCGGCCGCACCGTCCGGCTGACGGCCGTGCACACCTACTACCCGCTGGGTGACTCCGGACGCTGGTCGGCGGACTTCGACGGGCTGCGGGCGGCGGTGTCCGGCGCCACCCGCAACGCCGTCCTGCTGGGGGACTTCAACGCGACGCTCGACCACACGCCGATGCGCGCCCTGCTCGACACCGGCCTCGCCGACACCCACGCGGAGCTGGGCCGGGGGGCCGCGCCCACCTGGCCGGAGCCGGACACCTACTTCTCCGGGCTGTGGCCGGTGATCCAGATCGACCACGTGCTGCACGGGGAGGCGCTGCGCGCGGTCTCGGTGACGGAGCACCGGGTGCGGGGCGCCGACCACCGCGCGGTGGTCGCGGAGCTGGCCGTCACCGGCTGAGGCAGGGCTCCGTGCTGGTGGGCTCCGGCCTGGTGGGCGCCGCCGACCGGTCGGCGTCCACGGCGAGGTGGTCCGCCAGCAGGCATTCGGTGGCCCGCCAGTACGCGAGCGCGAGCAGGCTGACCCCGCCGCCCAGGGCGCAGACCGCCGTCCAGCCGCCGTGTTCGTACGCGAGGGTGGAGCCGATCGCGCCGATCGCGCTGCCCACCGAGTAGAGCAGCATGTACCCGGCGGTCAGCCGGCTCTGGGCCTCGGGGCGGACCTGGTAGAGCAGGTGCTGATTGACCACGTGCACGGACTGCAGGCCGTAGTCGATCACCACCATGGCGAGCACCAGCCACCACACCGAGTGCGGCAGCAGCGCGGCGAGCGGCCAGGCTGCCAGCATGGCGGTGAGCCCGATCGCCAGGGTGCGCCGCGCCCGCCCCCGGTCGGCCTGCCGACCGGCGTGTCCGGCGCCGAGCGCGCCGGCGGCCCCGGCCAGGCCGAAGAGCCCGATCTCGGTGTGGCTGAGGCTGAACGGCGGGGCCGCCAGGGCCAGCACCATCGGGGTGAGCAGCACGGTGACGGCGGTGAAGACGAGCAGTGCGAGTCCGGCGCGGACCCGGAGCACGGGCTCCTCGGCGAACAGCGTGAACACCGATCGGACCAGCCGCGGGTAGCGGATCCGCTCCGGGCTGCGGCGTCCGGCGGGGACGGCCGCGGCCAGGGCGACGGCCATGGCGCCGGTGGCGAGGGCGGAGACGATGTAGACGGCGCGCCATCCGGCGAGGTCGCCGATGGTGCCGGCGACGGTCCGGGCGAGCAGGATGCCGACCACGATGCCGCTGGTGACGACGCCGACGACGCGGCCCCGGTCGGCGGGGTGGGCGAGGGAGGCCGCGTGGGCGACCATCACCTGGGCGGCCACGGCCAGCATGCCGACCGCCGCCATGAAGAGCAGCATCAGCGGGGCCGAGGGGGAGAGCGCCACGGCGGCGAGTGCCGCGACGGAGAGGCCGAGCTGCGCGGTGATCAGGGTGCGGCGGTCGAGGTGGTCGCCGAGGGGGACGAGCAGCAGCAGGCCGACCGCGTAGCCGATCTGGGTGAGGGTGCCGATCAGGCCGACCGTGGCGTGGTCGATGCCGAGGTCCGCGGCGATGAGGTCGAGCAGCGGTTGGGCGTAGTAGACGTTGGCGACGGCCAGGCCGCCGGCGACGGAGAACAGCCAGGAGACGGCGGGGAGGGGCACGGGACGGGGCTCCTTCGCGGCAAGTGGTTTCAAAGTGCTACCGCGCCACCCTCGCACGAAGTGGTTTTAATAAGCAACCATGGATCGCCGGAGCGGCGAGCGCTATGGTTGCAAGGTGAAACCCGTGCCAACGGAGCCACGGGACACCGCCGGACGAGAGGAGAAGCGGGTGCCGAAACGCACCTCGCACGAGGAGTCGACCTGCCCGGTCGCCCGGCCGCTTGACCTCCTCGGCGACGGCTGGACGCTGCTGATCGTCCGCGACGCCTTCGACGGGCTGCGCCGCTTCGGGCAGTTCCAGAAGAACCTGGGGCTGGCGAAGAACATCCTCTCCGCGCGCCTCGCCAACCTGGTCGCCCACGGCGTCCTCGAACCGGCCCCCGCCGCCGACGGCAGCCCGTACCAGGAGTACGTGCTCACCGAGAAGGGGCGGGCGCTGTTCCCCGTCGTCACCGCCCTGCGCCAGTGGGGCGAGCGGTACTGCTTCGTGGCCGACGAGCCGCGCGCCCGCCTCGTCGACCGCGCCGCCGGCGCGCCGGTCGCCCGGGTGGAGGTCCGGGCGGCCGACGGCCGGGTACTGGGGCCGGACGACACCGAGGTGCTGCTGCCACCGGGGTGACACCCCGGCAGTCCCGGTCGGCCCGGCCGGTCGACCAGGCCGGTCGGCTCAGCCGGTGGTCGCCGTGGTGGTGGGGCAGGGCGGCAGGGTGGACGGCGAGGTGGTGGCGCAGGTCGCCGTGGCCGTCGCCGGCTGCTGGGCCGTGGTGGTCGACGAGGCCGTCTTCGCGGTCGTCGTGGTGGCCGCCGGGGTGGAGACGCTCACCGTCGGCTTAGAGGTCGCCGACTCGGTGGAGGCGCTGGTCGAGGTGCCGGTCGAGGCGGACGAGGAGGTGGCCCCGGAGGAGGTCGCGCCCGACGAGGTCGCGCCCGAGGTCGAGGCGCTCGCCGAACTGCTGGACGGCCCGGTGGAGCCGGACGGCGAACCCGAGGTCGAGGTGCCGCCGGAACTCGGCGCCGAGGACGAGGTCGAGGCGGAGCTGGAGCCCGAGGCCGAAGGGTTCGGCGAGGCGGACGGCCAGGAGGTGGCGGCCGGGACGCCGGGGGCCAGCGGACCTCGCGGCTCCTGGACCTTCTTGTCGACGACCTTGACCTGCCCCGTCACCCGCGCGAACCAACCGCCGGTCACGATGTCCACCAGCACGATCTCCGTCACCGGCCGGGGCGCGGCGACCACGATGACCAGCGCGCTCGGCTGGAAGCCCGCCCACGGCTTGCCGACGTACTTGGCGTCCGCGACCAGCGTCGGCGCCTTCAGCGGGTTGCCGCAGCCGCAGCGCACCCGCGGCACGCCCTGCGCGTCGACCAGTACGGCGGTGCCGGCCTGGAGCACGGACTGGTAGGCGACGGCCGCGCCGCCCTGGTAGCTGTGGTTGGTGACCCGGGTGTCCACCCGGAGGTAGGCCGAGGTCAGCGACCGCAGGTAGCCGGGGACGGCGGACTGCTCGATGCCCTGGGCCGAGGCCCAGGCCCGGCCGGTGTCGCCGGTCGAGGTGATCGAGACCAGCCGCTCCACGTCGCAGCTCGGCTTGTTCATCGTCCCGCCGTAGACGCCGGCCGACGTCCCCTCGACGTTGTGGAGGCCGGTACTGGCGGTGGCCGTGGCACCGGCCGTTCGGGTGGCCGTCGCCGTGGACGGCGCCGGGGCGGGGGCCTGCACCGCCTCCGTCTGGACCGAGGGGGTGAACGGCGCCGGGCCCGGGTCCTGCGGACCCTGCAGCGCGACCTCGTTCGCGGTCGGCACGGTGGTGTCCTTGCTGCCCCCGCCGCCGCTGTTGTTGACGATCAGCACTGCCGCCACCACGGCCAGCGCGGCGCTGCCGGCCACCAGGGCGGCCTTCCGTCCGGAGCGCCACCACGGCGTCGGACGCCCCCCGCCCGGACCGCCCGGACCGGACGAGCCGCCCGGTCCGCCGCCACCGGACGGTCCGCCGGCGCCGCCGGAGCCCGGGCCGGACGGGGGACCGGGTGGACCTGACCGGCCGCCCGACGGCGGTCCGGAGAGCGGTCCGGACGGCGGTCCGGAGGGCGGGCCGAGGGGCGGGCCGGACGAAGGCGGTTGGGAACTCATCGAGGCTCCGTTTCGCGGGGCGGCCGGTCCAGCCGGCCGGCGCAGGAGGCTCCTGCCACTGGGATCCATTTCTGCCCCGGGTGCCCGCCCGTCGCAACAGCAACGGTCGGTGGGCGGGTCGGTGAGCGGGATCGGCGGACGGGATCGGCACGGGGCCGGTGGACGGGATCGGCGGGCGGCTCGGGGCGGCGGGGCGGGCGGCGGACAGGCGGGCGGGCGGGTCCTGGGCCACCCTGGTGGCAGGCGTGGGGGCCGGAACCGGACGCACGGGGGGACCGAGCCGAGCCGACAGGGAGACCCGCATGCACCAGCAGGCCCGTTCGAGCGGGCCGGCCCGCACCGGGGCGGCCGGACCACCCGGCGCCGTGCGCGGCTGGCTGGACGCGCTGGCGGTCGTCCTGGCGGGGTTCGCCGCGATGGCGGCCGTCGCCGCGCTCGGCCTCTGGGCGGCCGGGGCGAACGACCTTCCCGGCGGCGCCTTCCCGTACGTGCTGGCCGCGACCCTCACGCTCGCGGTCGGGGGCTCGGTCGGGCTCGACGGCGGCGCGGGTTTCTTCGCCTCCGTCGATGCCGGGATCCTCGCGATGCCGCTGTCCGTGAGCCTGGTCGGCGCGCTGGCCGTGGCCGAGGTGTTCCTGCGCCAACTGCGGTTCCGCGCGGTCGCCGGCGGCCGGGAACTGCTCGGCCGCGCCGCCCGGACCGCGGTGGTCTGGCTGATCGGCCTCGCCCTGCTCTGCGCGGCGGCCCGGCACACCTTCGCGGTGCCGCTCGGTGACGGGCTGGTCGAACAGCTCGGCGGCGCGCTCGGGATCGAACCCGAGGTCGGCTTCCACGCGGAACCCGCGCCCACCCTCGGACTGGGGCTGCTCTGGCTACTGGTGGTGCTGGCCGCGACCTTCGCCGTCTCCCGCCGTGCGCCGCTGCCGCGTGCCCTGGTGCCCTTCCAGCAGGCCGTCCGCCCGGCCGGGTTCGCGATGCTGCTGGTCCTGCTCGGGTGCGTGGCGCTGGGGGTGGTGGCCGCGATCGTCACCGCCGCGGTGAACGGGAACGCCCGCGAGGTCGCCGCCGTGGCGCTGCTCGCCCTGCCCAATCTGGTCTGGCTCGCCTTCGGCGTCGGCCTCGGCGGCGAGTGGAACGGCCATCTGGTCGGTGCGATCGGACTGCCCGTGCCCAAGTCGCTGGCCGCCGTGCTGCGGGTCGGCGAGGGCCAGGACGGCACGGTGAGCCTCGGCACGCTCGCCGAACAGGACGCCCGCGCCTGGTGGTTGCTGCCGGTGGCCGCCGTCCTGATGCTCGCGGCCGGGGTATTCGCCGCGCACCGCGCACCGCGCGGGGTCCGGCTGTGGCAGCACGCGGTGCGGCTCGCGGCGGCCGCCGCCGTCACCATGCTGCTGGTCGGCGTCTGGACCAGGATCTCCGCCGACTACGGCCTCCAGGTACTCGGGGTCGGCCTCGGCGAGGGCGGCCTGGGGGACCTGCTCAGCTCCGTCCTCGGCCCGGCGGTGGGGCCGGCCGGCCCGGCCGCCGCCCTGACCGGCGGCACGCTCACGCTCGACCCGGTGCTCTGGATCACCGTGCCGCTCGCCGCCGGCTGGGGCCTGCTGACCGGCGCCCTGGGCGCCCTCGCCGCCACCCGCCTGCCCCGCCGCGGCGAGACCGACTAGCTGTCCTCGCCGACGTCTGCCTGCCGCGCATCGGCGGCCAGCTGGTCGAAGGTGCGGTTCAGCACCGCCCGGCGCTCCTCCTTGTACCGGGGCTTGGGCTCCAGGCCGTCGATGCTGCGCTCCCAGACGGTCATGAACGTCTCTTTCCAGCCCTCGATCACCTCGGCCTTCGGCAGCTCGCCGTCGGCGTGGCCGGCCTGCGCGAGGACGTGCAGCAGTTCCAGCTGGCACGGCACGGCTTCGCCCCAGTACTCGTCGGGTTCGATGCCGACCGGATCGCCGGCCATCGCCTCGGCGACCTCGTCGACGAGCCGGCCGACGACGGCCGACAGGTGGTCCAGGGCCGTGTCGCTCTCGAAGTTCCCACTGCCCCACGTGCCCACGGATTCTCCCCCGGTTGCTGTCGTCCTCGCCGTCGGGGACATCGAACCAGGCAGGACCGACAAACGACCCGGGCCGTCGTCCGGTGGAGCGTCACCGTCAGTCGCCGGAGCCGGGTGGGTGGATCGCAGGGAGGGCCCAGGCGGGGGGTTCGGGGACGCCGGGGGTTGCGCCGAACGGGGGTGCGACGGCGGGGACCACCTGGGTCGGCGGGCCCGCCGTGCCCCACTGGGCGCCGGGCGGGCCGGTGACCGGGGGGACGGTCGCCGCCGCGCGCAGCTCGGCGACGAACTGCAGGCAGTTGGCGAACCGCTCCTCGGGGGCCTTGGCGAGGGCCCGGCCGATCACCTCGTCCACGGCGGGCGGCAGGTCGGGCCGGTGCTCGCGGACCGTGGGCGGCGGATCGTTGAGGTGGGCCCAGAGCAGCGCGAGGTCACTCTCCCGGCGGAACGGCGGCGCCCCGGAGAGCATCTCGAAGACGACGCAGCCGAGCCCGTACTGGTCGCAGCGGCCGTCCAGGGGCCGGCCGGAGATCTGCTCGGGCGCGGCGTAGTCGAGGGTGCCGACGATCTGGCCGACACCGGTCAGGCCGCTCAGTGACAGGGACTTCTTGGTCAGGCCGAAGTCGGCGAGGTAGAGGTGCTCGGGGTGCTCGCTGTCGGTGCCCGGGGCGACGAGCACATTGCCGGGTTTGACGTCCCGGTGGACCAGGTCGTGGTCGTGCGCGGCGTCCAGTGCGGACGCGATCTGCAGGGCGAGCCCGGCGGCCCGCTCGACCGGGAAGGCGCCGCCCCGGGAGATGAGGCCGCGCAGGTCGCCGCGCTCGACGTAGCGCATCGCGATGAAGAGGATGCCGTCCGCCTCGCCCGCCTCGAACACCGGGATGATGTGCGGGTGGTCGATCGCGGCGGCGACCTGCGACTCGTGGATGAAGCGCCGCCGGAACACCTCGTTGCGGGCCAGTTCGGGGGCGAGCAGTTTGACCGCGACGGTGCGGCCCAGCCGCAGGTCCTTCGCCCGGTAGACGACGGCCATACCGCCGCGGCCGATCTCCGCCTCCAGCCGGTACCCGGCGACCCGCCGGCCGACCAGGCCGGCGGGCAGGCTCGGCAGTGCGAGGGCGGCGTCGTCCTCGGGGTCGGCGCCCCGTTCCGCGCCGGGCTCCGCGCCCCGCTCCCCGCCGGGCTCCGCCGACGGGTCGGGGCCGGGCTCGGGCCCGGCGGAAGCGGCCGCCGCGGTGGGGCCGGCGTCGGGCACCGCGGTGGCCCGCGCCGCGGTGGGAGGGTGCGGGGACGGCTCGGCGGGCGGTTCCGGGGCAGGGGGTGGCTCTCCGGGCGGCCGGTCGCCGGGCGGCGGCAGGGGCGGCGGCACGGGCTGCGGCCCCGGCGGGGGTTCCGGGGGCGTGGTCACGGCTCCACCAGTCGGGTCGGCTCGCCGGCGTCCGGTGGCCGCCCGGCGTCCGGCGTCCCGGCGTCCGGCCTCCCGCTGTCGGGGAGCCGCGGCCGGCCGCCGACGGCGTAGGTGTGGAGCTGGAGGCCGTCGCAGTAGGACCAGCGGTCGTGCACCGGGTCGAACACCCAGAGCCGCTCGCCGTCGACGACCAGCCCGATCCGCAGGCCGCGCGCCCGGTCCCGGAAAGCCTCCAGGTCGACGCCGCCCGCGGCGAGGTCCTCCAGCAGCGAGCGGTAGCGGGCCAGCGCGCCCTCCGCCTCGGCGAGGGCGGGGCGCGGGTCGGCGGTGCGGGCCGGCGGGCCGGTGGCGGCGGGTGGGGCGCCGGGGAGCGAGAGGAGCAGCCGGCCGTCGACCCAGGTGGTCCAGCCGTTGGAGCAGAGCACCTGGGCCCAGTCCCCGGCGCGGCCGAGCAACTGCAACGGCAGCAGCGGGTCCAGCGGGGACGCGGGTTGCGCCGGGTCCGGGGCGGCCCAGCTGGCCAGGCCGTCGGGTGGGGCCACATGGGTGGGGCGGAACCCGAACTCGTCCATCGGCAGGGTCACTTCCGCAGGGTCGCTTCCGCTGGTTCACTTCCACTGATTCGCTACCGCTGAGTCACTTCGGCTGTTCGCTCCGCTGTTCACCCGGCTGTTCACTTCCGCATGATCGCCGGCTCCTGCCGGCGCAGCAGGGCGAGCACGGCCAGGGCCAGCACCACCGCGAGCGCGACCAGCAGGGCCAGCGACAGCAGCCACCCGGTCCGGTCCTGCCGGAACATCGGGTCGGCGGTGATCGCGGTCGGCAGGACGGTGTGCAGGTCGACGGTGCGGGCCATCGCGGACAGGCCCCAGCGGGACGGCACCAGCCACGAGAACTGCTCGAGGCCGGGCACGTCGTGCAGCTTCAGCATGGCGCCGCTGAACACGATCTGCACCACGGAGAGCAGCACCAGCAGCGGCATCGTCGCCTCCTCCTTGCGGACCAGCGCGGACACCAGCAGGCCGAGCATCATCGCGGAGAAGGACAGCAACGCCACCGCGATGATCAGCTCGGCCAGTGGTGGCAGCAGTACGCCGCTGTGCACCGCCACCCCGGTGGCCAGGGTCGGGCTCAGATCGACCCCGGCCAGGCCGACCACCGTCAGCACGGCGGCCTGCCCCACCGTGATCGTGCCGAGCACCACCACCTTGGAGACCAGATAGGCCGAGCGGGACAGCCCGACCACGCGTTCTCGCTGGTAGATGGGCCGTTCCTTGACGATCTCGCGCACCGCGTTGGCCGAGCCGGTGAGCAGGCCGCCGATGCAGAGCGTGAGCAGGCAGTTCAGCGCGTTGTCGGAGGAGAGCCGGCTGCCCGCCATCGCCCGGCACATCACGCCGATCAGGAACGGGAGGGCGATCATCACGGTCAGGAACAGCCGGTCCGCGGCGAGCACCGCCGTGTAGCGGCGGATCAGCGTGCCCAGCTGGGGGAACCAGCCCTGCGGCTGCTCCGGGCCGATGCTGTCGGCGGCCTGCGCCGCCCCGGGACCGGCCACCGGGACCGGCCGCGCGGGCGGCAGGGCCCCGGCGGCGACGTACCGCTCGTACTGGGGCGACTCCCGGAACCGGCGCTGCCAGGCCGCGTGGTCCTCGTTCTCGAACGCCTCGAAGGCCTGCGGCCACTCGGTGAAGCCGAAGAACGGCAGGGCCTCGTCGGGCGGGCCGTAGTAGGCGGTGCGACCGCCCGGGGCCAGCACCAGCAGGCGGTCGCAGACGTCCAGGCTGAGCACACTGTGGGTGACCACGACGACGGTGCGTCCGTCGTCGGCCAGGCCGCGCAGCATCTGCATCACCGAGCGCTCCATCCCCGGGTCCAGGCCGGAGGTGGGCTCGTCGAGGAAGAGCAGCGAGGGTTTGGTGAGCAGTTCGAGGGCGACGCTGACGCGTTTGCGCTGGCCGCCGGAGAGGCTGGAGATCACCAGGTCGGCGCGGGCGTCCAGGCCGAGTTCGTGGATCACCTCGGAGACCCTGGCCTCCCGCTCCTCCTTGGCGGTGTCGCCGGGGAACCGCAGTTCGGCGGCGTAGGAGAGCGCGCGGCGGACGGTCAGCTGGGTGTGCAGGATGTCGTCCTGCGGCACCAGGCCGATCCGGCGGCGCAGCTCGGCGTAGTCGCGGTAGAGGTCGCGGCCGTCGTAGAGCACGGTGCCCTCGTCGGCCGGCCGCAGCCCGGTGAGCGCGTTCAGCAGGGTGGACTTGCCGGCGCCGCTGGGACCGGCCACGGCGAGCAGGGCCTTCTCGGCGAGCGGGAAGGAGACGTCGTCGAGCAGCACCCGCTGCTCGGAGCCGACCCGGACGACCAGGCCCTGCACATTGAGCGAGACCTCGCCGGTGTCGGTGTACTCCACCAGTTCGTCGCCGGAGAGGCAGAGCGCGAAGTGGCCGATGCCGACGATGTCCGCGGGGCCGATCGGGGCCCGCTGGACGGGGCGGCCGTTGAGGTAGGTGCCGTTGTGGCTCTCCAGGTCGACGATCTCGTGGCCACCGTCGGGCAGGGTGCGCAGTTCGGCGTGGTGCCGGGAGACCACGAGGTCCTCCAGCACCAGCTCGTTGTCGGGGGCCCGGCCGATCCGCACCGTCCGGCCGGGCAGCCGCAGGACGGCGCTGGGCCGGCGGAAGGTGCCGGAGACGCCCGGGGCGACGAGCGAGGGCCGCTCGGCCGGGGCGGCGGCGGGCAGGCCCGCGAAGGTGGCGGAGGGCCCGTCCGCGGCATCGCCGAACCGCAGCCTGGTGCCGGGGCCGATCTCCTCGGACCGGATCCGGCGGCTGTCGGCGAAGGTGCCGTTGGTGCTGCCGACGTCCTCCAGCTGCCAGTGGTCGGCGGTGGTGTGCAGCACGGCGTGGTGCCAGGAGACCCGGGGGTCGTCGAGGACGATCTCGCTGGTCGGGTCGCGGCCGACGTGGTACGCCCGGCGCGGATCGAGTAACTGCGAATCCGTGTCGGTGACGAGGACCAGGGGCGGCGCGTCGGGCGCGCCCGAGCGCTCTCCCATGCTTCGGAGTCTAGTCCGACAGGGCCCGCCCGGCCCGGTCACCCGAGCCGGTGGCGCCTGCCCCGGCCCGGTCACGCAGGGTGCGGGCCGGCCGCCGGGCCGATGCCACGGAATTGGACTGGACCACTGGATCGCCACCCGGGTACTGCCCTATCGTTCGGGGAGAACTGTACGGTCGTCGGGGCCCTCCGTACGACACGCCACGTGAGCCCCGGGATGGATCCATTGAGCGTCTGGCCGCAGTTGCGCGACACCCGAACGGTCAGAGCCGGCGTCGCGTCCGGGACGGTGCTCCGCTGCGGCCTCGTCGACACCATGCTCGCCGACCTCTCCGTCTCCGTCGTGCTGTTCTTCGACCGGGCCCTGGACGAGGATCGGCTCGCCGCCGGACTCGCCCGGGCGCTGGAGCGGGTCCCGGTGTTCGCCGGCCGACTGCGCACCGTCGACGGGGTGTTGGAGGCGGTCTGCGACGACTCCGGTGTGCCGATGGTCAGTTACCGGGTCGACGGCACCCTCGCCGAGTCGATGGGCCGGGTCACCGCGCCCGGCGCGCAGCACGTCGACCCGCTGGACGCCCGGGCCGCCCGGACCGGCGACGGGCCGCTGTTCGGCGTCCGGGTCACCCGCACCGGCGACGGCGGCACCGTGCTCGGCTGCTCCTGGCACCACGCGATCGGCGACCTGCAGAGCTTCGCCCTGCTGCTGCGCGCCTGGTCGGCGGCGGTCGAGGGGGAGGAACTGCCGGTGGCCGAACTCGTCGAGGACCAGGACGCGCTGCTCGACCGGGTGCTGCCCGCCGAGGACTGCGGACGGCCCGGCTTCCGGGTGCCCGGGGAGGGCGAACGCCTGCTGCTGGAACGCGAGGTGGCGGCCGGGCCGCGCGCCAACCGGACCGTGCAGCTCTACTTCGGGGACGACGAGATCGCCCGGATGCGCGAGGAGTTCGGCGCGGCGGCCGGGATCAAGGTCTCCGCCGGCGACGCCGTCTGCGCGCATGTCGTGCACACCGTGAGGGAGTTGGACGGCGACGCGGAGACCCGCTGGCTCACCGTCCCGGTCAACGTCCGGCGCCCGCTCGGACTCCCGGACACCCTGATCGGCAACCTGCTCGGCGACATCCACCTGCCGTACACGCCCGCCGACGGCCCCGGCGCCCTCGCCGGGGCGCTGCGCGCCGCCGTGCGGGACTACGCCGAGGAGCACCTCAACCTGCGCTCCAACCTCCGCTTCCTGGCCGAGCTCGGCCGCCCGGGGCTGGCCGGGTGTGTGCCGCTCGGCTTCGACCCGCAGCACCGCCGGTTCAGCTTCTCCAACTGGAGCCGCTTCGGCCTCTACGACGCCACCTTCCAGGGGCAGCGGCCGGTGTTCTTCAGCCCGACCGCCAACTACCCGCTGCCGTGGGTCTCGTGGAGCGTGGAGGGGTTCGGCGGCACCGGGCTCCTCACCACGCTGGTGGTCCCCGCCCGGCTGGCCGCACGGCTGCGCGGGACGGACGGACGGGCGGCCCTGCACCGCTACCGGGACCCGTCGGACCGGCTTCCGGCGCTGCTCGCGGCCGTGCCCAAGGTGCTCTGAGCGGGCGCTCCGGACGGGGTGCTCCGGACGGGCGCTTCGCAAAGGAGTGTTCCGAACGCCGACCGGGGGCGGCCGTGGTGGCCGCCCCCGGGGCGTTCGGTGCCGCGTCCGGCGCGGGACCTACTTCATGACGGCGCGCAGCGCGTGCCGCAGCTGCTCCCGGTCGGGCTGCAGCGCCCGGTCCAGCGCCGGGGCGAACGGCAGCACCGTGCCGTCCGGCCGGGTGATCCGGCGGGGCGGGGCGGTGAGCCGGAACTCCTCGGCGGCGGTGGCCAGCACCTCCGCGCCGATCCCGCAGCTGCGGTTGGAGTCGTCGATCACCACCAGGCGCCCGGTGCGCTCCAGCGACTCGCCCAGCGCGGCCCAGTCGAACGGGTACAGCGTGCGCGGGTCGAGCACCTCGACCGAGATCTCACCGGCGAGTTCCTCGGCCACCGCCAGGGCGTCGTGCACCAGGTGCCCGACGGCCACCAGGGTGACGTCGGTGCCGGCGCGGTGCACCCTGGCCCGGCCGAGCGGCACCGGGGCGAGGTCCCAGGTGACGGTCTCGCGGACCGGCAGCGCGGCGGCCGGGGCGAACACCACCACCGGGTCCGGGTCCTGGATCGCCGAGCGGAGCAGCCCGTAGGCGTCGGTCGGCGTGGCCGGGACGACGGTCTTCACCCCCGCGTGCGCGAACAGGCTGTACGGGTGGTCCGAGTGCTGGCCGGCCCAACCGGTCCGGGAGCCGGAGCCCGGGACCAGGCAGGTCAGCGGGACGCCCGCCTGCCCGCCGCTCATCAGCGAGAACTTGTGCGCCTGGTTGACGAGTTGCTCGAAGACCAGGAACAGCAGGGACGGGATCTGGAACTCCAGCACCGGCCGCCGCCCGGCCAGTGCCGCACCGACCGCCATCGCGGTGAACGCCTGCTCGGAGAGCGGGGTGTCGACGATCCGCTCCGTGCCGAACCGGTCCAGCAGCCCGAGCGTGGGCCCGGCCATCCCGGCGCCGATGTCCTCGCCGAACACGCAGACCGCGGGGTCGGCGTCCAACTCGTCGGCCAGCGCCCGGTTGAGCGCCTTGGTGTACGACAGTCTCATACGACCGCCCCCGCCCGGGGCCGCAGCCCGGAGGCGTACAGATGGTCGGCGGCGCCGGCCGGGTCGGGGTGCGGCGAGGCGAGCGCGAACTCCTCGGCCGCCGCGAGTTCGGCGGCGACCTCGGCGTCAAGGGCGGCGGCGCGCCCGGCGCCGATCGCGCCGGCGGCCCGGGGGAGCGGGTCGCGCTCGCGCCAGGCGGCCACCTCCTCGGGGGTGCGGTAGTGCAGCTTCATCAGCCGTTCCATGGTGTGGTGGCCCTCGAACCGGTAGGTGCGGCATTCCAGGAAGCCGGGCCCGCCGCCGTTCCGGGCGCGGGCGACGGCCTCCTCGGCGGCGGCCCGCACCGCCTCGGTGTCCATACCGTCCACCTCGGCGGCCGGGATGCCGAAGGCGGCGGCCCGGCCGACCGCGCTGCCCGCCACCGCGGTGCCGGCCGGCAGGGTGGTGGCGTAGCCGTTGTTCTCGCAGACGAAGAGCACCGGCAGCCGCCACATCGCGGCCAGGTTGAGCGACTCCAGCAGCACGCCCTGGTTGAGCGCGCCGTCGCCGAAGAAGGCCACCGCGACCGCGTCCGAGCCGGCCCGAAGGTCGGCCCAGGCGGCGCCGACCGCGATCGGGGCGCCGGCGCCGACGATGCCGTTCGCGCCGAGGATGCCCAGCCGCAGGTCGGCGGCGTGCATCGAGCCGCCCCGGCCCCGGTTGGACCCGCCGACGCGCCCGGCGAGTTCGGCCAGCAGCCGGGCGGGGTCGAGGCCCCGGGCCAGCACATGGCCGTGGCCCCGGTGGGTGGAGGCGAGCCGGTCGCCGGCGCCGAGCGCGGCGCAGACGCCGACCGCGACGGCCTCCTGCCCGATGTAGGGGTGGATGCCGCCGGTGATCACCCCGGACGTGACCAGGCCGAGGGCCCGCTCCTCGAAGGAGCGGATCAGCCGCAGCATCCGGTACCGCCGCTCGGGCGTGTCGAGCGCCGCCACGGCAGGTGAGGGGCCCGGTGCGGTGTCGCCCGGCACGGTGTCGCCCGGCACGGCGTCGGCAGGCGTGGTGCCGGCAGGTGCCCCAGGGGTCACCGCGCTCCCCGCCAGACGGTCGGGCAGAAGTCCGGGTCGGCGTAGTCGGGCCGGCCGTCGGGGGTGCGGCGGACCAGCACGTCGTGGTTGTAGACCACCGGCCCGCCGTCCGGGCGGGTGGCGGCCTGGTACGCGTTGCCGCCGTCCTGGAGGTGCAGCGAGACCGCCCGGCGCGGGTGGGTGGCCAGGTTGGGACCGCTGCCGTGGTAGGTGCGGCAGTGGTGGAAGCTGACGTGCCCGCGCGGGATGACCATCGGGACCTTGCGGACCTCGGTGCCGTTGTACTCCGCGTTGGCGTCCAGGATGGAGTCCAGCTCGGAGTTGTCGCGCTCGGCGAAGTGCCGGGTGGAGTCCTCCCCGGAGGACAGCTCCTTCCAGCGGTGGCTGCCGTCGATCATGGTGATGGTGCCGTTCTCCTCGCCGCAGTCGTGGAACGGCAGGAAGGCGGTCAGCATCCGGTCCGAGGAGGAGGTCTGCCAGTAGTGCTTGTCGAAGTGCCACGGCACCTGGTTGCTGGGCTCGCCCGGCACCGGGGGCTTGTAGATGAGGGTCGCCTGGAAGACCCTGATCTCCTCGGCCTCGGCGAGCAGCGCGGCGACCGCGCCGAGCAGCGGCTTGCGCAGGATCGCGCCGATCGCGTCGCTCTCGTAGTGCACGTAGTCGTTGTGCCGCTGGACCGGGCCGTCCGCGGCCTCCCAGGAGGCCAGCCGCGGCGGGCGGACCGGCAGGGTCCGGTCGCGGTGGCCGGTGTAGTAGTGCTCGGTGGCGGCCTGGAGGGTGTCCAGCTCCTCGTCGCTGAACAGCCGGCGGGACAGGTACCAGCCGTGCTCCAGGTAGCCGGCCACCTCCTCGGGGGTGGGCAGCAGGGCGCGTTCGGCCTCGGTGAGCTGGAACTCGGGTGCGGTGGTCATGGGGGTCGGGCCTCCTCTTCGGGCGGTGCGGGTGGACTCAGACGGAGGCGGCGGCGCGCTGCCGTTCGACGGCCTCGTACAGGGCCTTGATGTTGGCGGTGCCGAAGGTGCCGGCGCCCTGGCGCTCGATCAGCTCCACGAAGTACGTCCGGCGCGGGTGGGTGGACCGGGCGAAGATCTGGAACAGCTGCCCGCCGTGGTCCTGGTCGACCAGGACGTCCAGCTCGCGCAGGGTCTCGACCGGGATGGCGGTCTCGCCGAGCCGCTCGGCGAGCGCGTCGTAGTAGGTGCCGGGCGTGGTCAGGAACGCCACGCCGCGGTCGCGGGCGCCGCGCACGGCGGTGGCGATGTCCCCGGTGCGGAAGGCCAGGTGCTGGACGCCCGCGCCGTCGTGGTCGGCGAGGAAGGTGTCGATCTGGCCGGCCCGGCGGCTGGTGTCGGGCTCGATCAGGGTGAAGGTGACCTCGCCGGAGGCGCTCTGCACCACGCTGGAGTCCATCGCCTGCTCGCCGACCTCGATGTACTCGCCGAAGATCCGGTGCATGCCGAGCGCGGCCTCGCAGAAGCGCACCGCGTCCGCGAGTTGGCCGGCCGGCAGGCAGATCGCGGCGTGGTCGAGGGCGTCCAGCAGCTGCGGGCCGGACCCGGCCGGCTCGGGTGCGGCCGGCACCTCGGGGACGAACCGCAGGGCGGTGTCGCCGAAGCCGGCCACCAGCCCGCCGGCCCGGTCCAGGACACGGGCCCCGTGCCGCTCGGCGCGGTCGAGGGCGGCCTGCGGGTCGGGGCAGGACAGCGCGAGGGCGGCCACGCCCTCGCCGTGCCGGGCGGCGTAGCGGGCCACCGGGTGCGCCGGGTCGTCGGCGGAGCGCAGCAGGAACCGGATGCCGCCCTGGCGCACCAGGACGGTGCGGGCGTGCGCGGACTCGGCCGCGGCGAGCTGGTCCGGCTCGGGCGGGACGGCGGTGAAGCCGTAGTCGGCGCAGAGCGCCGCCGCGGTGGCGTCGGCGTCGGCGCTGTGGTACTCGACGTGGGCTATGGACTGGATGGACAACGGGATCTCCCCGGGGGATCGCGAGTTGACGAGTGGCCTGGCACGGGTGTCCGGGCTGCGCCTGGGGGCGTCAGCGGAGGGACGGGGTGGAGGCGGGCTCGAAGACCAGGCTGAGGTTGTGCCCGCCGAAGGCGAAGGCGTTGCTCATGGCCGCGGTGAGCGGGCCGGTGCGGGCCGCGCCCCGGACGTGGTCCAGGTCGCAGGCCGGGTCCGGCTCGGTGAGGTTGACGGTCGGTGGCAGCGCCCCCCGAGCCACCGCCAGAGCGGTGACCGCTGCCTCCAACGCGCCTGCGGCGCCCAGTAGATGACCGGTGGCCCCCTTGGTGGAACTGACCGCGGGGGTGTGTCCGCCGAAGACGGCCCGCAGGCCGGCGGTCTCGGCGATGTCGCCGAGCTTGGTGCCGGTGCCGTGGGCGTTGACGTAGCCGATGTCGGCCGGGCTCAGGCCCGCGTTGGCGAGGGCCGAGCGCATCGCGTCGGCGGCGCCCGCGCCGTCGGGGCGCGGCATGGTCGGGTGGTGCGCGTCGGTGGAGGCGCCCCAGCCGGTGAGGTCGGCGTAGCCGGCGGCGCCGCGGGCGGCGGCGTGCTCGGGGCTCTCCAGGATCAGGACGGCGCTGCCCTCGCCCAGCACGAAGCCGTTGCGGCGGCTGTCGAACGGCCGGCTCGCCTGCGTCGGGTCGTCCCAACCGGAGGCCAGTGCGCGGGCGTTGGTGAAGGCGGCGGCGATGGTGGGGTGCAGCGAGGATTCGGTGCCGCCGCACACCACCACGTCCGCGTCGCCGGAGCGGATCAGGCGCAGGCCCTCGGCGACGGCCTGGGCGCCGGCCGCGCAGGCGGTGACGATGGCCGTGCTGAAACCGCGGATGCCGTGCTTGATGGCGATCCGGGCGGTGGCCATGTTGGAGAGCATGCCGGGCAGCAGGTACGGGCTGACGCCGGGCCGGCCGCGTTCCGTCCGCCGCTGCGACTGCTGCTCGAAGGTCTCCAGCCCCCCGCCGCCGGTGGCCAGCACCACCGCGGTGCGGTGCGGGTCGGCGTCCCGGCCGACGACCAGGCCGGCGTCGGCGAGGGCGTCGTCGGCGGCGGCCAGCGCGAGCAGCACGAAGCGGTCGACGCAGCGGGTCTCGGTGGGCGGCAGCACCTCGCGGCCGTCGATCGCCGGGGCGATCCCGGCGGCGGTCAGCCAGCCGTGGGCGGCGTGGCCCTCGGGGACGGCGCGGATGCCGGAGCGGCCGGCGGTGAGGGCGTCGAAGACCTCGGCGGGCTTGCGGCCGAGCGGGGTGACCAGGCCGATGCCGGTGACCACGGCGCCCGGGCGGCGGGCGGCGCTCATCGGGCGGCCACCGGGGCGGCGGTGAGCGGAGTGGCGGCGAGCGGGTTGGTGGCCGGAGCGGCGGCGACCGGGGCGGCGGCGACCGAGTCGAGGTAGCGCTGGCGCAGCAGCACCTTGCGCACCTTGCCGGTCGGGCCGAGCGGGATGTCGTCCCCGGAGACCACGAGCACCTGGCGGACGGTGGCCGCGGCGGCCTCGTCCAGGGCGGCGGTGACGGTCTCGGTGCGGTCGGCGCCCGGGTCGGCGCCGGCGGCGAGGACCAGCAGCACATCGGTGACCACCCGGTCGCCGTCGCGCACCGCGACCACGGTGCAGTCCAGCACGTCGGGGAGGGCGGCCAGCACCCGTTCCTCCGACATGGCGGTGAACAGCCGCTTGCCGTCGCCGAGTTCGACCGAGTCGACGGCCCGGTCGACGTGGTAGTAGTAGCCCTCCTCGTCCCGGTACATGAGGTCGCCGGTGAGGAACCGGCCGCGCAGCCGGGTGCGGTAGGTGGTGGCCGAGTCGTTCCAGTAGCCGAGTGCCAGGGTCGGTGAGGTGGTGGCGAGTTCGCCGACCTCGCCGGGGCCCAGGGGCTCGCCGTCCGGGCCGACCAGCTCGCAGTCGACGAAGGCGTGCGGGCGGCCGACGCAGCGGCCGTAGCGTTCGGTGCCGGGGCCGTGGGTGATGAAGAAGTGCGAGTGGCCCATCTCGGTGGAGCCGAGGCCGTCCACGAACAGCGATCCCGGCACCCGGACCCGGCCCTCGCGGGTGACCGATTCCCGGCTGCCGGCGGCGACGAGGCGGCGGATGTGCACCTCGTGGGCGCAGTCGCCGGTGTTCCACCAGAGCGCGACGGAGTCCAACCGCCGTGCGGTGAGGTCGTGGTGGGCGAGTTCGGCCCAGGTGGCGGCGAAGCCGACCACGCCGCTGGGGCGCCACTGCTCGATCGCGTCCAGCACACCGGCGCCGGACTGGCTGGAGAGCACGGCGAGCTGGGTGTGCGAGGCGAGCGAGAGGTTGACCGCGATCAGGGTCGCGGCGTGCGGGGCGGGCAGGGCGCTGAGCATCCGCTCCTGTCCCTGCGGGCGGGGCAGCCGGGCGCGGTGGCGGATCGCCGCGTAGAGGCTCGCGTGCGAGTGGACGACGGCCTTGGGCAGCCCGGTGGTGCCGGAGGAGTGGGTGATCGCCACCGGGTCGTCGGCCGAGTGCCGGTAGGGCGCGGGGGCGGCCTGGGGGTCGCCGGCGCCGAGCGTCGCGATCTCCGGCAGCAGGGGGGCGCCGGTCGGGTGGCCGGCCAGCGCGGCCAGGTGCGGCGGGTCGGCGAGGACGCCGACCGGGCCGAGCTTGGCGATGTAGCGGGCGGCCCGCTCGCCGTCCAGGTTGGGGTTGAGCAGCGCGGGGATGGCGCCGATCCGGGCCAGCGCGAGGAAGGCGAGGACCTGGTCGGCGGCGTCGCCGGCGTAGACCACCACCGGGTCGCGGCGGCCGATGCCGAGGGCGTGCAGGGCGGCGGCCCGGGCCCGGACGGCGCGGTCCAGCTCGGTGAGGGTCAGCGGGTGCCAGGCGGGGTGCTCGTCCACCGGGGTGTCGAACGTCAGCAGCGGCTCGTCGAGGCCGAGGCCGAGTTCGATGCGGCGGGTGAGGACGTTGCCGGCGCCGACGGCCGGGTCGTCCGCCAGCAGGGTGCGGATACTGCGGATGCTCACGGGGTGGATCCCTCCCGAGGTGCGGGGCGTGCGGGCGTGCTGCGGCGGGACGCGGCGGGCGGGGGACCGCTCGCGCCGCTGGGTGCGCAGGGGGTGGGGCTGGGCGGGGCGGTCGGTCGGCGGGTTCGGGTCGGTCCTTCGGGTCGGTCCTTCGGGTGGCTGCTTCGGGTCGCTGCCCGGGTCGGTTCGGGGTCCGGGGTCAGGCGGCGGTGACCAGCAGGGCCACCGCCCGGTCGGTGCTTTCCGGGCCGGTGGAGTCGGAGGAGCCGGTGGCGTCGGTGTCCTCGTCGGTCTGCTCGGTCGGCGCGGCCTGTTCGGTCTGTGCGGCCTGGTCAGCCTGTTCGGCGGCGATGACGAGCACCTGGTCGGCGTCGCCGTCGGCGAGCAGCAGTTCCGCCAGGTCCAGCGCGTCCTGGGGGACCCGTCCGGGTGGCGGGGGCTGGCTCGGGCAGATCGCCACCACGGGGCCGGTCAGGCCCCATCGGGCGGCGATGTGGCCGAGCACGGCGTTCGGGTTGGACTGGAAGAACAGCAGCGGGGGCATCCGCCGGGCGGTGCCGGCGGCGGCCTCCTCGATGGCCCGGGCGGTGGCGAGGTCGCCGCTCGCGCTGGCCAGCAGCAGTGCCGTCCGGCCGGGCGCGGGGGCCGTGCCGTAGTGGGCGCGCAGGCAGCGTTCGGCGGTCTCGGCGACCAGCGGGTTGAAGGTGGACGCGGAGAAGCCGGGCAGCGGCGGGAGTTGCTCGGGCCCGCGGGCTTCGGGGTCGGGCCAGGCGGCCTCGGCGAGGATGCGCAGCGCGGTCATCGGGCGGCCACCAGGAGTGCGGTGTTGGCGCCGCCGAAGGCGGAGTTGAGGGTGAGCGCGTAGCGCGGCCGGGCGGTGCGCGGGCCGTCCAGGACGAGGTCCAGGCCGATCTCCGGGTCCGGCCCCAGCCAGCCGGCGTTGACCGGCAGCAGTCCGCCGGTCAACGCGCCGATGGTGACCACGAGTTCGAGCAGTGCCGAGGCTTCGAGGGCGTGGCCGTGCACGGACTTGCTGGAGCTGACCGGCAGTCGGTCGGTGTGCCCGCCGAAGACCCGCCGCAGGGCGAGGGCCTCGGCGTGGTCGGAGAGGGTCGACCCGGTGCCGTTGGCGTTGACGTAGTCGACCTCCTCGGGCGCGACGCCGGCCCGGCCGAGCGCGGCCTCGATCGCCCGGGCCACGCCGTCGCCCCCGGGTTCGGGGCGGCAGACGTGGTGGGCGTCGCCGGCCCGGCCCCAGCCGGCCAGCCGGGCCAGCACGGGGGCGCCGCGCCGCTCGGCCTCGGTTTCGGCCTCGACCAGGACGGCGACCGCCGCGTCACCGAGCAGGGTGCCGCTGCGGCCGGTGCTGAACGGGCGCAGCTCGCCGTCCCGGGCGAGCGCCCGGCCGGCGTCGAAGGCGGCGAAGACGCCCGGTTCGACCAGGTGCCCGGCGGCGACCAGGACCCGGGTCCGACGGCCGGTGGCGACCAGTTGGGCGGCGTCGGCGACGGCCGTTCCGGCCGCCACGCAGGCGCCGGTGTAGGCGCGCAGGACGCCCGGACCGCCCCAGCGGGCGGTGGTCCCGGCGGCGACCTCGGCCAGGGTGGCCCGGGTGTGCCGGTCGCTGTGGAGGGCGAGCAGCACGGGCGGGCCGCCGTCGGGGTCGGCCGGGTCCAGGGCGGCCCGGCGGCAGGCCTGGCCGACGGCGGCGAGCACCGCGTCGGCGAGCGGGCGCGGTTCGGGCAGCAGTGCGGCGCGGGTGGTGCGGCGGGTGGAGACGTCGAACCGGGTGACCGGGCCGAACGCGGCCTTGCCGTGCACGACGGCCTCGGTGAGCGCGGTGGTCCCTTCGCCGGCGGCGCTCAGCACGCCGACGCCGGTCACCACGGGCCGGACGGCGGTCGGGGCGTGGCGGTTCATGGCCGCGCGGCCCCCGCGACGCCGCCGACGGGGCTACCGCTCGCCGAGGCGCTGCCGACGGCGACGTCGCCGGCCGCGAGCACAGCCGCGCGGAACACCGCGACGGCCTCGTCCACCGTCCGGACGGCCTCGAAAGCCTCGTCGTCCAGGTCCGGTTCGATGCCGTAGCGCTGCTCGAACTCGGCGATCAGCCAGGTGAGTTCGAGCGAGCCGAGCTCATCGGGCACGTCCTCGGCGGCGCGCTGCCCGAACGCCGCGAGCATCTCCAGGACCTCGGCCCGGTCGGGGCGGGCGAGGTCGGTCACGCCGGGCTGCCCGAGGTGGCGGTGGCGGCGGTGATCCGGGCCTCGACATCGGCGGTGAACTGGTCGAGCGTCATCAGCGCGGTGGTTTCCATCTCGTCGAGGTCGAACTTGACCCCGAACTCGTCCTCGACCTGGACCGAGAGGTCGGCGAGGGCGAGCGACTCCAGGTCCAGGCCCGCCGGGCCGAGGTCGGTGTCGCCGGTGACGCCGTCGACGTCGTACTGCATCTCGGCCAGTGCGGAGAGGACGAACGCGCGGATGCGGTCCTGCATGGTGTGCTCCTTGTGCCCGGGCGCAGGCGGTGCGCACGGGGTCGTCGGGGAGGGGAAAGCGGTCCTTCGGGGCGGACTCGGGTGCCCGGGGGCAGCCGTGGCTGCCCGTCGGGGAATCTCGCCCTGCCCTTCCGGGCGGTTCGTGGCGGCCGGGGCGCGAGGCTCCGGCCGGTGGCGTGGGGTGGCATGCGGGCGGGCGCGCCGGGTCGCGGCGCGCCCGGTTCAGCCGGCGGCGGCGCGCAGGGCGGCCGGGTCGCGCAGCAGCTTGCCGGTGGCGGTACGGGGGAGCTGGGGGAGGAAGGCGAGCCGGCGCGGCCGCTTGTACGCGGCCAGCTGCCGGGCGAGCCCGTCCTGGACGAGTGCCCGGTCGGCGCCGTCCTCGGCGGAGAGGTAGGCCTCGATCGCGCCCTCGTCGAAGACCACGACGGCCTCCCGCACCTGGGGGAGGGCGGCGAGGGTCTGCTCGACCTCGGTGAGGTCGACCTTGAGACCGCCGATCGAGACCTGCGAGTCCCGGCGGCCGAGTACGGTGACCCGGCCGGTGGCGGGGTCGAGGGTGGCGGCGTCACGGGTGTGCAGCCAGCCGTCCGCCCAGCGGGTCGGGTCGTCGAGCCCGGGGTAGGGGGAGGCGGCGGTGCGCAGCCGCAGTTCGCCGTCGACGAGCCGCAGTTCCATGCCGTGCACGGGCTGCTTGGCCGGGTGCAGGGTGCCGTCCAGGTCGGTGGCGATCACCCCGAGCTCGGTCATCCCGTACATGGTGCCGAGCGGTACGCCGTAGTGGGCGGTGAAGGCGTCGGACAGGCCGGGCCGGACCAGTTCGCCGGCGACCACCATCCGCCGCAGCTGCGGGAGCTCCGGCGGATCGGCGGCAGCGGCCAGCAGTTCGGCGTGGAACGGCACCCCGATCACGGTGGTCGGGCGGTCGTCGTCGGCGACGGTGGCGAGGATGCCCGCCGCCGTCATCCGGTCCGGGACGGTGAGCGGGGCGTGCGCGTGGAGGCTGTTGAGCAGCCCGCCGACCAGGCCGAGCACGTGCACCACCGAGGACAGCAGCACCACCCGCTCGCCCTCGCCGGGGAACGCCACCAGCCTGCGGTAGCAGTCGAGTTCCCGGATCAGGTCGCCGGCGGTGCGGGCGATCACCTTGGCCGGGCCGGTCGAGCCCGAGCTGAGCTGGACCAGCGCGTGGCCGGTCCCGGCGGGCCGGCCGTCGGGCCGTGCGACGGCCACCGGGTCGACCGCGGAGTAGCCGCGCAGGGCGGAGGCCGCGGGCCGCCCCGCGGAGCCGACCAGCACCTGCGGGCGCAGTCGGGCGACCGCCTGCTCGACCTCGTGCTCGGTCAGCCGGTGGTCGAGCAGCGCCACCTGGGCCCCCAGCCGCCAGGCGGCCAGGAGTACGGCGACGAAGCCCAGGGAGGGCGGCAGCCGCAGGGCGGCGGTGCCGCCCGGGCCGAGTCCGGCCGAGGCCAGTCGTTCGGTCTGCTCGGCGACCAGCGCGCGCAGGGCGTCGCGGTCGACGGGCGCGCCGAAGCGGAGGCACTCCTCACCCCCGGGTCCGGCCAGCAGCACCCGGTCGACCCAGTCGGCGGGAGCATCGGCGTGCGGGGGTGAGAAGGGCGCCGGTGAAGAAGAGGAAAAGCCGGTCAACGCCACTCCACACGTGAGGAGATTTGTCATGGACACTTGGTCGCTACTTTCCCGGGTCGTCGTCGACACCAGGCAATACGTCCAATTCCGTTGCCAGACGATTGCACAGACGATTGGTCAAATCAAGGTCTATACCAATCAGGTCCAGACCTCCTACGCTGCCGATCCGTGGGCCGGTCCGAACGCGGCCGGTCCGGGAACGAGGACGCCCGTGGCACCACTCACGCTGGCCGGGATCGAACGCGCGGCGCGCGATCAACTTGCCCCGGAAATCTGGGACTTCGTCGAAGGCGGCAGTGGCGCGGAACGCACCCTGGCGGCGAACCGGGAAATGTTCGGACGCCATGCGTTCCGCCCGCGCGCGCTCGTCGACGTCTCCGTGTGCTCCCCGGCTGTCGATCTGCTCGGTACCACACTGCAACTCCCGGTGGGAATTGCCCCGATGGCCTACCACCGGTTGGTCCATCCGGACGGGGAAACAGCGACCGCCCGGGCGGCCGGAAAGGCCGGCGCGCTGCTCGTCGCCGGAATCTTCGCCAGCCGCACCCTGGAGGACATCGCCGAGGCCGCCACCGGCCCGCTCTGGCTCCAGGTCTACTGGCTGCGCCGCCGGGAGGCCCTCGCCGCCCTGGTCGAACGCGCCGAGGCGGCCGGCTACGCCGCCCTGCTGCTCACCGTCGACGCCCCCCGGATCGGCCGCCGGCTGCGCGATCTGCGCAACGGCTTCGCCGTCCCGCCGGAGATCCGCGCGGTCAACCTCGACCCCGCCCTGATGGCCGCCAGCCACCACGCGGGCCAGGGGAGTTCGGGCATCGCCGAGCACGCCCGGGAGCAGTTCGACCCCACCCTGACCTGGGCCGACCTCGCCTGGCTCCGCGAACGCAGCCGGCTGCCGCTGGTCCTCAAGGGCGTGCTGACCGCCGAGGACGCCCGCCGGGCCGCCGACCACGGTGTGGACGCGGTGGTGGTCTCCAACCACGGCGGCCGCCAACTCGACGGCGCGCTGCCCGCCCTCGCCGCGCTGCCCGAGGTCGTCGACGCCCTGCCCCCGCACATCCCGGCGCTGCTCGACGGCGGCGTCCGGAGCGGCGCCGACATCGCCGTCGCGCTCGCCCTGGGCGCCCGCGCGGTCCTGGTCGGCCGTCCGGCGTTCTGGGGCCTGGCCACCGGCGGCGAGGCCGGCGTCGGACAGGTCCTCGACCTGCTGCGCGACGAACTGGAGCACACCATGGCCCTGTTGGGCCGCCCCTCGATCGCGGACCTGGACCGCACCGCCCTCGTGCCCTGGCCGGTCTGACCGTGTGCGCACCGACCGCCCCGCCGAGGCCCGCTCCGAGGCCCGCTCCGCCGAGGCCCGCCCCGAGGCCCGCTCCGGCACCCGATCCGGCGCCCGACCTGGCGCCCGCCCCGACCTTTACCCCGACCTCCACCCCGACCGCCGCGACCGAAAGACCGAGACCATGAACAGACAGGACGCCTTCCCCGGCTGGGACTGGGAGGACCCCGACGGCCTCGCCGAGCAGCTCGACCGCTTCAGCGCCGACGTCGCCACCTGCCGGAGCCTCGAACCGGCCGACGGCGGGCTCCCGTTCGACCACCAGGACTTCACCGCCCTGGGCCTCACCGGCATCGAGTTCGCGGCCTTCCGGACCGCCCATCCGGGCGGCCTCGGCAGCGACCTCACCGCGCTCCGCGGTCCCGGCACCGCCACCGAGCCCGGCACGCTCTACCGGGTCGACAGCGACCGCTGGTTCACCCAGCTCGACATCTCCCGCCCGCTGCCCTTCGCCGACGCCGCCGTCGACTGGGTGTACGCCGAGCACCTGATCGAGCACGTCACCATGCCGGTGGCGATCGGCTGGCTGCGCGAAGTCCGCCGGGTCCTGCGCCCCGGCGGCGTGCTCCGGATCACCACCCCCGACCTGGCCCGCTACCTGAACGGCTACGCGACGGGCGACGGCTTCCTCGGCAAGCACCACCGCCGGCTCACCACCATGGGCTTCGGCCCGCCGATGCCGCAGCGCCCGGCGTTCCTGGTCAACCAGATCTTCCGCTACTACGGCCACCAGTGGATCTACGACCTGGACGAACTGCGCTACGTCCTCACCGAGGCCGGCTTCGAGGAGGACCGGATCCGCCACTGCGCCTACCGTGAGGGCGTCCGCGCCGACGTCGCCGACCTGGACACCGCCTTCCGTACCGACGAGACCATCTACGTCGAGGCCGACCGCTGACCCGACGGCCGCCCGACCGGCGACCGCCGCCACGGCCGCCCACCCGATCGCCCGCCCGGTTGCCCGGTTGCCCGCTCGGCGACCGCCCGGCCGCCCACCCGACCGCCGGCCGCCGCCACGGCCGACCGCCGCCCCGAGGAACCCCGATGCCCCTGCACCCCCAGGCCCAGGCCCTGCGCGACCGCCGCGCGAACGCCGGCACACCGCCGCTCTACCGCCTCACCGTGGCCGAGGCCCGCGCCGCCGACCTCGCCGACATCCGCGCCGCCGCCGGCACGCCCGAACCGGTCGAGGCCGTCGAGGAGCACCGCCTCCCCGGCCCCGGCGGCGAGCTCACGCTCCGGCTCTACCGGCCCGCGCCGCCCGCCGACGGCCGACGGCCCCCCGTGCTGCTCTACCTGTTCGGCGGCGGCTGGACCCTCGGCTCGCCCGACACCAGCGACGCGATCTGCCGCGCGCTGACCAACGCCGTCGGCTGCGCCACCGCCTCCGTCGGCTACCGGCTGGCCCCCGAGCACCCCTTCCCCGCCGCCGTCCAGGACTGCGCCGCCGCGGCCGACTGGCTCGCCGCCCACGGGGAGGAACTGGGCCTGGACACCGAGCGCCTCGCCGTCGGCGGCGACAGCGCGGGCGGCAACCTCGCCGCCGTCCTCGCCCTGCTCGCCCGCGACCGGAGCGGCCCCGCGCTGCGCCACCAGCTGCTCGTCTACCCCAACACCGACGCCCGCGCCGACACCCCGTCGCTGCGCGAGCACGACGACCCGGCCCTGTTCAACCGCCGCTCGGTGGCCTGGTACTGGGGCAACTACCTGGCCGACCCGGCCGACGGCGACCACCCGCACGCCTCCCCGCTGCGGGCCCCGGACCTGACCGGCCTGCCGCCCGCCACCGTCGTCACCGCCGAGTACGACCCGCTGCGCGACGAGGGCGAGCAGTACGCCGAGGCGCTGCGCGCGGCCGGGGTCCCGGTGGAGCTGCGCCGCTGGGAGGGCATGCCGCACGGCTTCTTCGCCATGACCGGCACCCTGGACGGCGCCGCCGAGGCCCAGGCGTACGCGGCCGGGCGGCTGCGCGAGGCGCTCGCGTGAGCGCCCCGGTCGCCCGGGCCACCCCGGCCGCGGAGGACGCCGCCGGGCCCGTCACGCTCCCGCTCGCGGAACTGCACGGCTCGCTCGCGGACCCGCTGCTGGACGCGATGACCTTCCTGAACGAGGTCACCACCCGCTACCCGCAGGCGATCTCCTTCGCTCCCGGCCGCCCCTACGAGGGCTTCTTCGAGCCCGAGGACGTCCCCGCCTACCTGGACGCCTACCTCGACCACCTGGCGGCCACCGGCCTGGACCGCGACGCGATCCGCACCACGCTGTTCCAGTACGGTCCGACCAAGGGCATCATCAACGACCTCGTCGCCCGCACCCTGGCCAACGACGAGGGACTCACCGTGGCTCCCGAGGCGCTGGTGCTGACCGTCGGCGCCCAGGAGGGCATGCTGCTGACGCTGCGGGCGCTGTGCGCCGGCCCCGACGACGTCCTGCTGGTCAGCTCGCCCTGCTACGTCGGCGTCACCGGGGCCGCCCGGCTGCTCGACCTGACCACGGTGCCGGTCCCCGAGGGGCCGGAGGGCGGCCCCGACCCGGACGCCGTCCGCGCCGCCGCGCGCGAGGTCCGCGCCGCCGGCCGGCGCCCGCGCGCCCTGTACGTGGTGCCGGACTTCGCCAACCCCTCCGGCACCTCGATGCCGGTGGCCGCCAGGACCGGGCTGCTGGAGACCGCCGCCGAGGAGGGCCTGCTGGTCGTCGAGGACAACCCGTACGGGTTCTTCGCCCGGGACATCGGCGCCCGGCCCACCCTGAAGGCGCTCGACCGCCACCGCCGGGTCGTCTACCTGGGCTCCTTCGCCAAGACCTGCTTCCCCGGCGCGCGGCTCGGCTACCTGGTCGCCGACCAGGAGGTGACCGGTCCGGGCGGCCGGCGCACCCTGCTGGCCGACGAGATCGCCAAGCTGAAGAGCATGACGACGGTCAACACCCCGGCTCTCAGCCAGGCGGTGATCGGCGGGATGCTGCTGACCCACGACTGCCGGCTGCGGGCCGCCAACGCCCCCGCGACGGCCCACTACGCGGCCGCGATGGGGACGCTGCTGGCCGAGCTGGAGCGGCAGCTCCCGGCCGCCGAGCGGGACCGCATGGGCGTGTCCTGGAACATGCCGGAGGGCGGGTTCTTCGCCGTGCTGACGGTGGCGTTCGCGGCGGACGAAGCGGCGATGGAGCGCTGCGCGCGGGACTTCGGCGTGCTGTGGACGCCGATGGCGCCGTTCTATCCGGCCGGGGGCGGTGAGCACCGGCTGCGGCTCTCCATCAGCTCGCTGACGCCCGAGCGGATCGCGGAGGGCGTGGCCCGGCTCGCGGGCTTCCTTCGGGCCGGGGCCGGGGCCGGGGCGGTCGGGTAGCCCGCGGCCCGCGCACATGGAACGGCGGTGCCCCTTCGTGCAAGGGGCACCGCCGTTCCATCTGCGCGGACGGGCCGGTACGGGCTGCGTACGGGCCGGGGCCGGGAAGGCCGGAAGGCGGGCCGACCGGATCCCCTCCGGCCCGGCCCGCCCGCCTCCCGTCTGTCTGCGTGTCTGCGTGTCTGTCTGTCGTGGGTCCGCGGACCCACCGTTCCGGGCCCGGTTCGGCGCAGCCGGTTCAGCATGCGGCCCCACACCCGTTTCACCGAACCCGGTTCACCGCACCCGGGTCGAGAACAGCCGGGCCGACCAGTACACGGCCGCCACCGTCATCACGGCGACCACCAGCAGCCCCTGCCAGACCACGCTGTCCCCGAGATGGCCCGCGAACAGCGCGCGCATGCCCTCCACGGCCCAGTAGAAGGGATTCCACTTGGCCGCCGTCTGCAGCCACATCGGCGCCAGCGCCAGCGGCAGCAGCACCCCCGAGAGCAGCGCGATCGGCTGGGCGAGGGTGTTCACCACCGGCGCCATCGCCTCGTCGGCCGGCAGCACCAGCGCGATCCCGTACGAGATCGCCGAGGTCATCAGTGCGAGCAGGCCCATCAGCAGGAAGGCCAGCAGCAGGTTCAGCGGGCCGACCCGGAGGCCGAACGGCAGCGCGATGATCGTGATGATCACCGCCTGGACGAGCAGCGCCACCGTCTCCCGCAGTGCCCGGCCGAGCAGCAGCGCGAGCCGGCTGACCGGGGTCACCCGGGCCCGCTCGATGATGCCGGCCTTCAGTTCGCCGAGCAGGCTGAAGCCGGTGTACAGGCCGCCGAAGATGCACAGCACCGCCAACAGGCCCGGCACGTAGATCTGGTAGGCCTCGGCGTAGGTGGTCGCGCCCATCGGCGCCAGCACCTGCTTGAGCAGCGGTGCGAACAGCAGCAGGTAGAAGATCGGCTGCATCACGCCGACGGCGATCCAGACCGGGGTCCGCCACATCAGCAGCAGCTGGCGCTGGAAGACCAGCCAGGTGTCGCGGGCGAGCTTCATCGGAGCCCCTCCTCGGGGTTCGGAGGTGAGGGTCAGGACTGCTCGATGGAGCGGCCTGTGCGAGCCAGGAACACGTCGTCCAGGCTGGGGCGTTGCAACTGCACGGTGCCGGTGGTGACGCCCGCCCCGTCGAGGGCGCGCAGCAGGTGCGGGACGGCGGCCGCGCCGTCGTCCAGGTAGAGCCGCAGGCCGTCCTCGCCGCGCAGTTCCAGGCGGTGCAGTTCCGGCAGGCCGGGCTGCTCGCGCAGGGCCTTGGCGGCGCGCTCGGCCTCGCCGGGGCCGAGTCCGACGAGCACGACGTCGCCGGATATCTCGCGTTTGAGCGTCTCCGGCGTGCCCTGGGCGACGATGCCGCCGTGGTCGACGATGGAGACCCGGTCGCAGAGCGCGTCGGCCTCGTCGAGGTAGTGGGTGGTGACGACGACGGTCATGCCCTCGCCGCGCAGCCGCCGGATCTCGGTCCAGACGTGTCCGCGGCTGGCGGGGTCGAGGCCCACCGTGGGCTCGTCCAGGAACAGCACCTTGGGCGAGTGGATGACGCCGAGCGCGATGTCCACCCGGCGGCGCTGGCCGCCGGAGTAGGTGCGGCACGGCCGGTCGGCGAACTCGGTGAGCTCGAAGGCCTTGAGGGCGTCGTCGGCGTGGCGCACGGCCTCGGCCTTGCCGGTGCCGTGCAGCCGCGCCTGCATCACGAGTTCCTCGCGCGCGGTGACGGCGTCGGTGGTGCCGCCGCCCTGGGCGACGTAGCCGATCCGGCGGCGGACCTCGGCGGGGTCGGCGAACAGGTCGGCCCCGGCGATCCGGGCCTCGCCGCCGTCGGGGCGGATCAGGGTGGCGAGCATCCGCAGGGTGGTGGTCTTCCCGGCGCCGTTGGGGCCGAGGAAACCGAAGATCTCACCCGGAGCGACGTCCAGGTCGATGCCCCGGACAGCGTCCACGGGGGGCTGGCCGCGTTTCTTGGAGGGGTAGGACTTGCTGAGCCCCTTGGTCTCGATCAACCAGAACTCCCGTGCGGGGATGGGTTTGCCGGGGCGCCGAAGGCGGCGCGCGGGCCACCTGGAAAGTGGTGCTGCGGGCCACCCTAGGGGCTTCGGCACCCCGGAAACAATGGCCTAGACCAATGGATTGGCCCAAGGGGCACCCGGTGTGACCAGTGCCTCCACCCGGTCGGCGGCCACCGCGGCCCCGCCGCCGGCGAGCAGTTCCGCCCCGACCCCGGCCGCCGCCGCCCGGTACCCGGGCTCCTCCAGGACGGCCCGCAGCACCGCCGCCAGGTGATCCGGCGTCACCCGGGCGAACGGCACCCGCAGTCCCGCGCCTGCCGCCGCCACCTGGGCCGCCACGAACGGCTGGTCGTGCCGGATCGGCGCCGTGACCAGCGGCAGTCCGTGCGCCAGGGCCTCGCCGACGGTGTTCATCCCGCCGTGGCACAGCACCGCGTCCAGCACCCCGCGCCGCATCAGCTCCAGCACCGGCGCCCGGTCCACCGCCACCGCGTGACCCGGCAGTTCGGGCAGCAGCCCGCCGGGCGCCGCGAACACCGGCTGCACGTCCGGTCCGGACAGCTCCAGCGCCCGCACCGCCCGGGCCAGGAAGTCCGCGCCGAGCTCGCCGGACAGGGTGCCCATGGTGACCAGCACCCGGCGCCGCCCCGGCAGCAGCCGCTCCCAGGGGAACTCCGGATCGGCCGGCCGGTCCGTCAGTACCGGCCCGACGGCGGCATGGTGCGCCGGGACGGACCCGGGGCCGCCGGGTCCAAGGCCGGCCGGTCCGGGGTCGGTCAGTGCGGGGCCGGTCGGCGCGGGACCGGTCAGCGCGGGACCGGTGAAGGTGAGCACCAGCGCGGGGGAGAAGCGCGGGTCGACGTACTCCTCCTCGGGCAGCCCGGCCCGCAGCCACAGGCCCCGGAGCAGGCCGGTCATCCACTGCTCCAGCAGCGGCAGCCCCCGGAAGGGCCGCCCCAGCTCCATCGCCCCCGGTGCCAGCGTGCCCCAGGGCAGCCGGTGCCGGTGCGCCACCAGCGCCCCGGCCGGGGTGTGCTGGTCCACCAGCAGCGCGTCCGGCCGGAACTCCCGCACCGCCGCGTCCAGCGCCTTGGTGGTGAACCGCGCGTACGGGACGATGAAGCCCTCCCACAGCGAGCGGACGGCGGCCAGCCCGTGGCCGCCCTGCGCCCGGAACGCCCGGGTGCCGGTGCCGAACACGGTGGCGTCCGGCCCGAGCAGCGGCCGGAGCGCCGACTCGGTGCCGGTCCAGGCCACCTCGTGGCCGCGCGCCACCAGCTCCCGGGCCAGGCCCACGGTCGGATTGACGTGCCCGGTCAGTGGCGGGACCACCAGCAGGAAGCGGCTCATCGGGCGTCCTCCGCGGGCAGCAGCCGCTCGACGTCGGCGACGGTGAGGGCCTCCAGCGCGGCCAGGTCCAGTCCGGCCCGCAGCGCGGCGAGGTCCACCGACGGGCCGAAGCTCCGGCGCAGGCCCTCGTGCAGTGCGGCGAGCTCGGTCTCGTCCAGCAGCAGGTCGCCGTCCAGCCGGGACGGCCCGGTCACCCCGGCGGCCCAGCCGGGCGGTGCCTGTGCGGCCTCCGCCAGCAGTGCCACCAGGGCCGGACGGACCGGCGGTACGGGGACGGGACGTTCACGATCGTTCATCAGGGACTCCACCGGCTCGACGACGCGGGGGCGGGGGACGGCGGCACGTGGCCTGCGCGTTCCGTGGGGGTGAGCTGTGCGGACTGTGCGCCGCAACCGCCCGAGATCACTTGTGCGGACCCGTCGGGCGTGGGAATACTAGCCCGCGTGACCGCACTGGAGGCAGTGGCCGTCCACCTCCCCCACCACACCGTGCCCATCGAGGCAGTGGGCGAGCGCCTGGGCCTGACCCCACGTCAACTTCGACTCTTCCGCCGCTTCCACGGCCTGGACCAGCTGCGACTGGACCCGGACGGGAAGCTGCCCGACCTGCTCGGCGCCGCCGTCGACGCCCTTCCGGAGCTGCGCGGACGCGAACGGGACATCCGTTTCGTGATCCACGCGCGCAGCATGCCGGTGGCCGTGCCGTACCCGCTCAACCCGCTGCACGACCTGCTCCACCGCTACGGCCTCGGCCACGCCCAGGCCTTCACCGTGACCCACCACGCCTGCGCCGTCGGCCTGCTGGCCGTCGACCTGGCCGGACGCCTGCTCGCCGGAGAACCCGATCCGCGGGCGCTGGCCCTGGTGCTCGCCGGGGAGAAGACCTTCACCAAGGACGCCCAGGTGGTGCCCGAGACCGGGATCTTCGCCGAGGGCGCGGCCGCCTGCCTGGTCAGCGCCGGCGGCGACCGCGACCGGGTGCTGTCCTACGCGGTGCGCCAGCGCCCCGAGTTCGACGGCCGGCTGGCCGAGGACCCGGACCTGCTGGCCCGCTACCAGCGGGAGTACCCGGATGTGATGGTCGAGGCGATCGAGGCCGCTCTGGAACAGGCAGGTCTGGACCTCTCCGAACTGGCGCTGCTGCTCCCGCACAACGTCAACCAGGCTTCCTGGCGCACGATCGCGCGCCGGATCGGCTTCCCGATCGGGAAGGTGGTGCTGGACAACGTGACCTCGGTGGGGCACAGTTTCGCTGCGGACGGCCTCATCAACCTGCACACCGCCACCACGCGGGGGCTGCTCGACCGGGGCGACCGCTACCTCGTCGCGGCCGCCGGTATCGGAGCGACCTTCTCCGCCATGGTCGTCGAGCACTGACGCCGGACGGCCGACCCGCCGTCGGCCCGTCCTCCCCGGTCCTTCTCCTTTTCCCCCGGGCGCCGGTCCTTCGGCCGCTCCGCCCCACTCCACCACGCACGACGGGACGGTCCCACCCATGTCCGACCAAGTGGTCCAGACCACCGACACCGAGCTGCGCGTCCGGATCCTGCACAGCCTCGGCGAGCTGATCCCGCGCGTCCTCAAGCGGGACCCGTTCGAGATCCCCGAGAACGCCTGCCTCTTCGACGACCTCGGCCTCACCTCGGCCGGCACCATCGAGCTGATCCTCGAGGTCGAGGAGGCACTCGACATCCAGGTCGACGTCGAGCAGATCACCGAGGACGACCTGCGCTCGGTCACCAATCTGGCCGACTACGTCGCCGCGCACGTCATCGCCGAGGACTGACCGGTGTCCGCCGCCCCGGGTCTCACCCGGGTGCTGACGCGGTACGCCGACGGCCGCTCCGAACTCTCCCTCGACCCCGACCTGCGGGTCTTCGTCGCCGACCTGGTCCGCCCGTACGGCCTGCCGCTGCGCGAGGACCTGCTGGCCGAAGGGGTCGGGCACGCCTACGAGGAACTGGCCGCCGGCCTGCTCACCGAGGCGCTCGGACCGGACGAGCCGGCGGACGTACTGATCCAGGCCTTCGACTCGCCCGACGTCCGGCCCGGAGCGCCGACCTCGCTCGCGCTCAGCCGCTCCTGTGCGGGCACGCCCACCGCGCTCGCGCTCTGCGACCAGGGCACCGCCGGGGCGTTCGCCGCGCTGCGCGCCGCGCTCGCCTACCAGCGGACCGGCGTCGCACGGCGCGCGGTGGTCGTCCTCGCCGAGCAGACCGCGCTGCACCACCGGCCGCCCGAACCGGTCACTCTGCCGGACCGCCACTGTGCCGTCGTCCTGGTCTGCGAGACGCTGCCCGGGGAGGAGTTGACGGTCCGTCAGGACAGTGGTGCGGCAATCGGCGCGGCCGGCTCCGTCGACCCGGCCGGCTCGGTCGGCTCTTTCGGCTCTTCTGGCTCTTTCGGCTCGGCGTACTCGCCCGACTCGGTCGCGGAGGAGGTCCGCCGGCAGGCGAAGGCGCTGGGGGAGGAGGCGGCCGTCCTGCTCGCCGCCGGGCTGGAGGTGCCGGGCCTGGACGCCGTCCGCGTCCCCGCCGGCCAGCCGTTCACCGGACTGTGGTCGGCCCTCGCCGACCGGCTGCCCGACTGGCGGTCCGAGCGGCGACCCGTGCTGCTGGCCGACCTCGACCGGAGGCTCGGCGTGCTCTCCACCCTGACCCTGCGCGCGGGTCCGCCGTCATGACCGGCTCCGGTCCGGCCCCGGCCGGCACCGGTCCCGCCGCTCCTACCGCCCCTGCCCTCCCTGCTACTTCTGTCGCTCCGGCCGCTCCGGGGGCCCGCGCCGACCTCATCGACATATGGCTGATCCCCACCGACCAGCCCGAGCCGGTGGTCCGCGCCCTGTACGAGCTGCTCGACCCGGCCGAACGCGCCCGCGCGGACGGTCCTGACCGGCGCTTCGGGCGACGGTTCACCGTCGCCCACGGCGCCGTGCGCCTGCTCGCCGGAGCCCGGCTCGGCCGCGATCCCGCGCGGCTGGTCTGGCGCTACGGCCCGCACGGCAAACCCGGGATCGACGGCCTCGCCGTCAACCACTCCGCCTCCGGCGCCCTCGCGGCCGTCGCCCTCACCGAGGGGCGCGCCGTCGGGGTGGACGTCGAGGAGGTCCGGGACGCGCGGGTCGCGGTGCGGATGGCCCGGCGCTACTTCCCGGCCGCCGAGGCCGAGTCGGTCGCCGCCGACCCGGACCCGGCCGGGCGCTTCACCGTGCTGTGGTGCCGCCGCGAGGCATGCGTCAAGGCGTACGGCGGGCGGCTGGTCCAGGGCTTCGGGCTGCCGCTGGACGGGCCGTCGCCGGTGCTGCTCGCCGACCCCGGCGCGCTCGGCCCTGGGCCCTGCCGGGTCGAGGACGTGCCCGCCCCCGACCGGTTCCGGGCCGCGGTGGCCGCCGTCGGCATCGGGCCGTCCGGCGTCCGACGGCGGGTCTGGTCACCACCCGATTGACCTGCCATGTCAGGTAGTTGACGAAGCGTCATAGCGGCGCCGTGGACCCGCCGGCATCCCAGATTTCTGGTCTGGACCACATGATCGTCCCGCTGGTAGCGTCCCGACCGCACCTCGCCCAGACCTGCGAACCGAAGGGCGCGATCGACGTGATGACGCACGACGTGACCGAGACCGAGGGCCTGATCACGGCCCGTTTCCACGGAGTGGGCGGCGGCTTCGGCCCGCTCACCCTCGGCCAGGACAACATGCTCCGCTGCATCGGGCGCGACCGGCCCGAACAGATCAACCGCGAGTCGGTCTGGCCCGTCCCCGAGGGCACCACCGTCGCCACTGCCGTCGCCGCCCTGCGCGCGCTGCTGGAACGGCACGAGTCGCTGCGCACCGTCTTCCCGCCCGGCCCCGGCACGGACGGCTTCCCCGAACGCCAGGAGGTGCGTGCCGAGGGCGAGTTCACCGTCTCTCTGGTCCCCGTCGGCGACCGCGAGGGCGCCGGGATCGACGCCCTCGCCGACGAGCTGGGCCGGGCCGACGTCGCCGTGCCGTTCGACCTGACCGCCGCCCCGCGGCTGCGTTTCACCCTGCTCACCGAGGGCGAACTCGTGCACCGGCTGGTCGTGGTGGGCTGCCACGCCGGAGTCGACGGCGTCGCCGTCACCCTGCTGATCCGCGACTGGCTGGCCCTCGCCACCGGCGCGCAGCTGCCACCGGCCGGCGCCCGCACCCCGCTCGAACTCGCCGCACTGGAGCAGAGCCCCCAGGGGCGCCGCAAGACCGCGGCCGCGCTCAAGCACTGGGAGACGGTCCTCAGCGCCGGGCCGTCGAGTTCCTTCTCCGTCGACGGCATGACCCCCGGCCCGTCCGAGGGGACGGCCGCCCTGCTGCTGCGCTCCCGGACCGCCGCCGCCGACCTCGAAACGGTCTGCCGCCGCACCGCCGCCGGCCCCTCGGTCGTCCTGTTCGCCGTCTTCGCCGCCCTCGCCGCGCACCGCGCCGCCCGCACGGACCTGGTGATCTCGGCGTTGTCGGCGAACCGCCAGCGCTCCGCCCTCGCCGACCACATCGGCACCCTGGCGCAGGACGCCCTGATCGCCCTGGAGGTCGGCCCCTCCGCCGCGGACGACGACCTGGACGACCTGGACGCCCTGATCGGCCGCACCAAGGTCGCCTCCTTCACCGGCTACTGGCACAGCACGCTCAACGCCGACAAGGTGTGGCAACTGGTGGAGGACGTCGCCGAGCGGCGCGGCGCCCGTTTCGCCCGCCAGATCGTCGTCAACGACCTCAGCCTCGCCATCCCCGAGGCCCTCTCCGACGCCCGCCCGGCCCCCACCGCCGACCCCGAGGTGCAGTGGCTGCCGGACCAGCCGCTGCCGGTGCGCCTCATGCTCAACATCCTGCGCACCGCCGGCAGCCTGGAGGTCGCCCTGCTGGCCTGCCCCGAGGTGCTCGAGCGGGCCGACGCCGAGCGCTTCGCCCGTGCCGTCCCCGCCGTCCTCGCCGCCGCCGCCGAGGGACCGCTGCCGCTCGCCGGGCTGGCCGCCCTCAGCGGCCTGAGCCCCGCCACCCGCACCGGCGACTGGCAGCGGATCGGCGCCGACTGGATCGACCTCGCGGCCGTCCGCGCCCTGGTCACCGACGCCCTCGGCGCGCGGGCGACGGCGGTCGACCTCGGCTACCAGGAGGGGCGGCTCACCGCCCGGATCGCCACCGCCGACCAGGGCCTCACCCCCGCCGCCGCACACCGGGCGGTCGTCTCCACCCTCCCCGGCCGCGAGACCGCGATGGCGCCGCACCACTATGCCGTCCACCACCACCCCGGCCCACTGCCGCTGCTCACCTGGCCGACCCTCCCCGCACACGCGGAGGGCTCGGGCCGCCGGGCGGCGGCGATCCCGGAGTAGCGCCCGCCCCGCCGGGCCCGCCGTCCCCGGTCTCCGCCGCGCTCGCCGTCCCCAGTCTCCGGTGTGCCCGGCCCTCCCCGCTGCGGCCCGGGCGGGCCCGGCGGAGACTGGGGACGGACCCCGGCTCCCGGGGCACCCCCGACGCCGGGAGGGCCATGCTGCTCGGACTCACCACCGCCCTGGCCGCCACCGTCTGCTTCGGTTTCGGCTCGGTGCTCCAGGCGGGAGGCGCGCGGGAGGCGCCGCACGCGGACCGGGTGCGGGTCGGCCTGCTGGCCGCCCTGCTCCGGTCCTGGCGGTTCCTGCTCGGCACCGGCCTGGACATCGCGGGCTTCGCCCTGAGCATCGTCGCCCTGCGCACCCTGCCGCTGTTCCTGGTCCAGGCCGTCACCAACGCCAGCCTCGCCGTCACCGCGCTCGCCGCCGCCCGGCTGCTCGGCGCCCGGCTGCACCGTGCCGACCTGCTGGGCATCGCCGCCGTGGTGGTCGGCCTGACCCTGCTGGCCCTCGGCTCCGGGAGTGCGGGCCGCGACCACGCGTCGGCCGCGTTCCACTGGGCGCTGCTCGCCACCACCGTGCTGATGCTGCTGCTCACGTTCGCCCTCGCCCGCCGCAGCGGGAACGCGGCGGCGGTCGGTCTCGGCCTGCTGGCGGGGGTGGGCTTCGGGGTCACCAGCCTCGCCGTCCGGGTCCTCGACGTCTCCGGGCCGCTCGACCTGTTCACCGACCCGGCCGCGTACGGGCTGGCCCTGGGCGGCCTCGGCGGGTACCTCGCCTATGCGCTGGCCCTCCAGCGCGGCACGGTGACGGCGGTGACCGCCGCCGGGACCGTGTCCGAGACCTTCGGCCCGGCGCTGGTCGGGGTGGTGGCGCTCGGCGACACCGCCAGGCCGGGCTGTGCCTGGTGCGCGGTGACCGGGTTCGTGGTGGCGGTCGGCGGCACCTTCGTGCTGTCCCGGTTCGGCGAGGTGGAGTCCGAGCTGGGCCTCCCGCCGGAGTCCGCGGGGCCGGGCCCGCCGGAGGAGTCCGCCGAACCGGTCCCGCCGGAGGCCCCGCCTTCCGGTCCGGGCGCCACCCGGTCCGGAGACCATCCGGGTCGCCCGAACGGCTCCGCCATGCAAAGGTGATTTGCCGGACAAAACGGGACGGCAAGGTGCGCACAGAGCGGCAGGTGCCATGACCACGGACCCCACGGATGCCACGGACGGCACGGACGACGCCCGTCCCAGCTCCCGAGGGCCCCGGCGGCGCCCCGCCGGCGACCCGCCGATCGCGCTCGTCACCGGCGCCTCCTCCGGAATCGGCACCGCCACCGCCGACCGGCTCGCCGCCGCCGGCTGGCGACTCCTGCTCTCCGGCACCGACCAGACCCGGCTCGACGCCGTCGCCGCCCGCACCGGAGGCCGCGCGCTGCCCGCCGACCTCGCCAAGCCCGACGGCGCCCAGCGCCTCGCCGAAGCCGCCCTCTCCGCCGCCGGCCGGGTGGACGCCCTCATCGCCAGCGCCGGCCTCGGCTGGCGCGGCCCCTTCGCCCAGACCCCCACCGACACCCTGGACCGGATGCTGGAGGTCAACCTCGCCGCCCCGCTGCGGCTGGCCCGGCTGCTCCTGCCCGGGATGCTGGAACGCGACCGGGGCCGGATCGTGCTGCTCGGCTCGATGGCCGGCCAGGTCGGCGTCCGCGACGAGGCCGCCTACGCCGCCACCAAGGCCGGGCTCACCATGTTCGCCGAGAGCCTCTGGTACGAGCTGCGCGGCACCGGCGTCGGTGTCCGGCTGATCCTCCCCGGAGCGGTGGCGACCCCCTTCTTCGCCACCCGCGGCACCGACTACCAGCGCGAACGCCCCCGTCCCGTCTCCGCCGAGGCGGTGGCCGACCTCGTCCACGCGGCGATCACCACCGAGCGCGACCGGGCCTTCCTCCCGCACTGGCTGGACTTCCCGGCCCGGATCCACGGCGCTGCCCCAGGCTTCTTCCGGCGGATGGCGGCCCGGTTCGGGTGAGGGCCCGGAGGGGCACTGCTCTCCTGCTCGGCGCCGCCGCCGGCGTCGAACTGCTCCACCTCGCCCCGGCCACCGTCCGACTGCCGCCCGTCAAACGCCTGCTGGCCCGCCGCACCGCCGGCTACGGCACCGCCCCGGGGCACCTCGCCCTCACCTTCGACGACGGCCCCGACCCGCGCGGTACCCCGCCGATCCTGGACGCCCTCGACACCCTCGGCCTCCGCGCCACCTTCTTCCTCCTCGGCGCCATGCTCGAACGCTCCCCGGACCTCGGCCGCGAACTGGTCGCCCGGGGCCACGAGGTCGCCGTCCACGGCTGGCACCACCGCCGCCAGTACTACCCCGCCCCCGCCCGCGACCTGCGCGAACTACGCCGCGCCACCGAAGCGGTGGCCGACCTCGCCGGCGCGCCCCCGCTCTGGTACCGCCCGCCCTACGGGGTCCTGACCGCCGGCCAGGCCCTGGCCGCCCACCGCCTCGACCTGCGCACCGTCCTGTGGACGGCCTGGGGCCGCGACTGGGAACCCGGCGCCACCGGCCCCTCCGTCCTCGCCACTGCCCGCCCCCACCTCACCGGCGGCGCCACCCTCCTCCTCCACGACTCCGACTGCACCTCCACCCCCGGATCCTGGCGCGCCACCCTCGCCGCCCTTCCCCTGATCGCCGCCCACTGCCACGACCACGGCCTCACCCTCGGGCCCCTGCGGGATCACGGCGTCCGGGGTGGCTGAAGCGCGGAAGAGCCCGGCCTGGGCGTGCGTCGGGCCGCTTCCCCCGTCGCGATCGGGGGAAGCGGCCGTTGGCGTATCAGTGTCCTCTGCACGGGACGGGTCGAGGCCGGTGCGGGAGCGGTGTCAGGCCAGGCCGACCCGTTCCAGGGCCGCTTCGAAGCCGGTGCGCCAGCCCTCCGGGGTGGCGCCCGGTGAGCGGTGCGGTTCGGTACCCGGTCGGTCCAGCCGAAGAGGTGGAGGCGGGGGCGGTAGGGCAGCCGGCGTTCCTTTCGGTGTTGCTGCTTGCCAGGGTGACGACGTGCGGTCCGGCGTCGGTGAGTTCGGCGGCCGTGCGGGCCAGCGGGTCGAGGCCCCAGGCGCCGGACATCGGTAGGACGTACCGTCCGTCGGGCGGCACTCGCAGGTGATGCCCAAGAAGCCGGTGTCGTCCTGTACCCAGCTTGTGAGGGGTGACGTCGGTGCAGAGCGCCAGATGCCGGAAGGTCGGCAGGCCGCTGCGCAGTTGTTGGCCCGCCAGGCTGTGGCGGGCCAACGGTGGCGGAGACCTGTGCGACCACGTCGTCCCCGTCGGCTTTGGCCGAGTCCGGATCCTCGCGCTGTTCGTGAGGCTGCTATGGCGTGAACAGAGCAGCCCGGAAGGCACCCCGTACCTTCGTCAGAGGTTCACGGTCACGGGTGTGGAAGAGCTTGTTGGTGAAGAGCGCCGCCCAGATCCCTTGTTCCGGCGAGATCCAGAGACCGGTGCCGGTGAAGCCGTAGTGCACCCACACGTCGTCGGCCGGATCCGTGTCAGGGGCGGGATGCCAGAGGAGGCCCCTGGGCGGGGTCAGACTGCCGGTCTGGATACGGAGGGACTCCCGCACCCATTCAGCACCGAACGGGGCGTCATCGGCGTTGAGCAGGGCGGTGGCGAATAGGGCGATGTTCTCGACGGTGGAGAACACCCCGGAGATCCCGCACACCCCGCCGAGCAGGCGTGCGGAGAAGTCGTGGGCGGTTCCGCGCAGGGGCTGCCCGGTGGCCTCGTCGACCTCCGTCGGGGCGCAGCGCCGCACCATGTCGGGCGGGACCGGGCCGAATCGGGTCTCTGTCATTCCCAGCGGCTTCCATACGGTATCCGAGGCGAGTTGATCGAGCGTGGTGCCGGTGAGGTACTCGGCGAGGTACCCCAGGACGAGTGCGGCGCGGTCGGTGTACTCGACAGCCTCGCCCGGGGGCCGGTGGAGGGCCTCATGGAGAACACCGGCTCGGACCGCAGCCCGGTCGGTGCCGTACGAGTTCCGCAGATTCGCCCGCAACGGAACTCCGGCGCTGTGCGTGAGGAGTTGGCGCGCGGTGACCTGCCCGAGGGGGTGGCCGGCGACCTCAGTCCAGAGGGTTCCCAGTGAGTCGTTCAGCGGGAGCCGGCCGGCCTTCCAAAGACACCCGAGGACCGCCCATACAGCGGTGACCTTGGTCAGGCTGGCAAGGTCGAAGACCGTTCCGGCAAGCATCGGCTCGGTGCCGTCGAGCGTTCCGCAGACGCCGCCGGCCAGCGGGCCGGTCCGGTCCCCGGCGGCCCAGACGGCGCCGGGGTAGGTCCTGCGCGCCACGCCTTCCTGGACGAGTACCTGGACGGCTTCGGTGTCGTGGATCATGTCGCTCCCTGTCGGGGTGGGTGCCCCGGAAGCGTAGTGAGGTCGGCCTGCCCGGCGCAGGACGCCCTGCCGCCAGGCGAGTTGCGCGGCAGGAGTGTTGAGCGCGTCGGTGGTGGAGTCCGAACCCGGGCCTCCGAAGGGGCCCGGGCGCGGGCGGTGTCAGGCCAGGCCGACCCGTTCCAGGGCCGCTGTGAAGCCGGTGCGCCAGCCCTCCGGGGTGGCGCCGGGGGAGGGGGCGGGCTCGGGGCGGGTGAGGGCGGCGAGAGCCGAGCGGACCACCTCGGTGGGGCGGGCGGAGACGACGTCGGCGTGGCCGAGTTCCAGTTCGTGCTGGAGGTTGTCGCGGCCGTGGCCCTGGACGACGTCCAGCAGCAGGAGGCGGCGGCCCAGGGCGCGGGCCTCGCTGCAGGTGTCGCCGGAGCTGGTGACGACGAGGTCGGCGGCGGCCATGAGGGCAGGTACTCGGTCGGTCCAGCCGAAGGGGTGGAGTCGGGGTCGGCGGGCGGCGGCGCGGCGCAGGCGGCGTTCGAGTTCGGTGTTGCTGCCGGCGACGGCGAGGACGTGCGGTCCGGCGTCGGCGAGTTCGGCGGCGGTGCGGGCCAGTGGGCCGAGGCCCCAGGCGCCGGACATCAGCAGTACGCAGCGCGCGTCCGGCGGCAGGCCCAGCCGCTCCCGGGCCTCGGCGCGCGAGGGCGGGCGGTAGAACGGCGCGCGCAGCGGGGCGGGCAGGACGGCCACCGGGGCGTCCGGGCGGTAGCGGCGGACGCCGCAGGCGGCGACCTCGGAGGTGACCAGGAACAGGTCGGTGCCGTCCTGCACCCAGAGCCGGTGCGGGGTGACGTCCGTGCAGAGCACCAGATGGCGGAAGGCGGGCGGGTCGCCGCGCAGGTGGTTGACGGCGGAGGTGGCGGTGGCGAACACCGAGACCACCAGTTCCGGGCGCTGCTCGGCGAGCAGCGCCCGGACGGCGGGCACCAGCCGGCGCCGGGCCGCCGCGTCGGCGAGCAGGGCGATCCGGGCGCCGGGGCGCAGGGCGGAGAAGTGGAACGCGTCGTAGACGCCGGGCAGGTCGAGCAGTCGCCGGAAGACCGCCTCCCCGGCGTTGCCCGCGCGCTGCCCGAGCAGGGCCATCGCGTCGACCGTGCTGGTGGTCCAGCCGAGTGCCTCCAGGGAGTCGGCGCAGGCCCGGGCCATCACGTCGTGGCCCTGGCCGAGCGAGCCGGAGACCAGCAGCGCGTGCGGCACCGCCCGGTCCCGGCTCAGGCGCCCTGGCGGGGGCCGGTCGCTGGGCCGGTCGCAGGACCGGTCGCGGGGCCGGCCGGCGGGGCGGCTTCGGAGCGGTACCAGTCGGCGTACCGCCGCACGCCGTCGGCGAAGCTGGTGCGGGGCGACCAGCCGAGCAGCCGTTTGGCCTGCGCGGCGGAGATCCGGCGCCCGGCGTAGTCGGCGGTGCGGGCCTCGATGTGTTCGATGGTGACCGGTCCGAGCAACTGGTCGACGGTGTCGGCGATGTCGCGGACCGAGACGGCGGTGGAGCCCTCCAGGGCGAAGGTCTGGTCCTCGGCGGCGGGGGAGAGGGCACGGACGTGCGCGTCGGCGAGGTCCTCGACGTAGACGAAGTTGCGGCTCTGCCGCCCGTCGCCCGCGATGGTGATCGGCCGCCCGTCCAGCGCGGCCTGCACGAACCGGGCGACCACCAGCTCGTCGCGCATCCGCGGCCCGTACGGGATGCCGTACCGCAGGATGGTGAAGTGCCGCCCGTACAGCTGGCGGTAGCTGTGCACGAGCATCTCGGCGGCCAGCTTGGTGGCCACGTAGAGGTGTCCGCTGTGGTCCAGCTCGATCGGCACGTGCTCGTCGAGCTCCTGCTCCTCGTCCTCCATGCCGGCCTCGCCGAGGGCGGCCCCGTACACCCAGACGGTGCTGGCCAGGACGGTCCGGCTGAGGTCGTTGCGGCGGGCGGCCTCCAGGACGGCCTCGGTCCCGTCGATGTTGGCCCGCACGGCGCCGACCGGGTCGGCGGCGACCCGTTCGACGTCGGCCTGCGCGGCCAGGTGGAAGACCACCTCGCAGCCGTCCAGGGCGGCGGTGAGGGCGGGCAGGTCGAGGACGTCGATCCGCGCGTGGTCGGCGTCGGGGTTGAGGTACTTGTCGGTGGAGTCCACCGCGAGCACCTCGTGCCCGGCGGCGAGCAGCCGGTCGACGACGTGTGAGCCGATGAAGCCGCATCCTCCGGTGACCGCTATCCGCACGGTTCTCGCCTTTCTCTCTCGCCTGCTCGCGTTTCCTGCTCGCCTGCTCGCCTGCTCGCGACGGTTCTCGCGACCGGCGCGGTCCGTCGGCCTGTGACCGGTCGGCCTGTGACCGGTCGGCCCGTGACCGGTCGGCCTGTGATCCGTCAGCCCGTGAAGCGGCGATGGACGGCGGACACCGCCTCGATCACCAGCTCGGTCTCGTCCTCGGTCATGTCGGAGTGCACCGGCAGGCAGATCTGCCGGGCGCAGACGTCCTCGGCGACCGGCAGCGCCGCCCGCCGGTACGGGGCGAGCACCGGCTGCAGGTGCAGCGGCAGGTCGTAGACCTCGCCGGAGAGCCGGACCTCGTACTCCTCGGCGACGGCCCGCTTGAACGCCGCGCGGTCGACGCCGGGCGGCAGCAGGGCGACGTACTTGTAGTAGTTGCCGCGCGCGCCGGCCGGTTCGAGGACGGGCGTCAGGCCGTCCAGCGCACCGAGCGCGGCGTCGTAGCGCTGCGCGACCCGGCGCCTGGTCTCCACGAACTCCTTGAGCCGGCGCAGGTGGACGGTGCCGATGGCGGCGTTGGGCTCGCTCATCCGCCAGGACGCGCCGAGCCGCACGTGGTGGTTGGTGGTGAAGGAGCCCTTGCCCTGGTCGCGGTGGATCCGGGCCTCGTCGCGCAGTGCGGCGGACTCGGTGAGGATCATGCCGCCCTCGCCGCTGGTGGTGACCTTGGTCGGGTAGAAGGAGAAGGCTCCGGCCGTTCCGAAGGTGCCGGCGGCGCGCCCGAGGTAGCTGCTGCCGTGCGCGTGCGCGGCGTCCTCGACCAGCGGGATGCCCCTGGCGTCGCAGATCGCGCGCAGGGCGTCGACCTCGGGGGTGACCAGCCCGCCGATGTGGACCAGCACCACGGCGGCGGTGTCGGGGGTGAGCGCGGCCTCCAGGGTGTCCGGGCCGAGCGCGAGGGTGGCCGGGTCGACGTCGGCGAAGACCGGCCGGCCGCCGGCGTGCAGGATCGCGCCGGCCGTCGCGTAGAAGGTGACAGCCGGGACGACCACGTCGCGGCCACGGACGTCGAGGCCGCGCAGGACGATCTCCAGCGCCGCGGTGCCGCTGGCGACGGCGACCGCGTGCGTGGCGCCGTGCTCGGCGGCGAAGGACTGCTCGAACCGTTCGGTCCAGGGGCCGAGGGTGAGCGCGCCGGTGGCGAGCATCTCGCTCACCGCCTCCGCGACGGCCGCGCGGTCGTTCTCGTCGAAGACGATGCGGGCGGCGGGAACGCCCATGGGCCACCTCCGGCAGCGGGTCGTGCTGCGGACGGTCGGTGCTCCGGGGGCCTGCGGGCTTCCCGGTCACCGGTGACGGACAGGTCTGGACGAACCGGTGCGAAACATCCGGTCCAGGCACATCACGCTACTTCGCCACTCGGTGCGCGGCCCGTCCGTACCCCCGCCCGGGTGACCCGGCGGACCCTCGCACGCCGACCCCCTGCACCCCCGGCTCCGGCGGCCGCCCCTCGGCCGCAGGTCGGACCCGGACAGCCGTCGGCCTGCTCCGGGCACTACGGCGTCCGGGTCGTCCTGCTGCGTCCGCAGTAGTCCGGAATGCCTGCACAGGGCCGACGCCGACGAGACGCCCGCCGACGCAGGATGGCCATGCTCAGGGAGCCCCTGGCCGCGACGGCCGGGCAGCGCTCCCGGCCACCGATCCCGCCCGTCACCAGCTGCCCGCTGCCCGACACCCGCCGTCCGGCACCCGGCATCCGCCGTCCGACCTCCGACCTCCGACCTCCGACCTCCGAAGGAGTCCGCTCTCCCGTGGCCACTTTCCTCTACCGCCTGGGCCGATGGTCCTTCCTCAGGCGCCGGCTGGTGACCCTGCTCTGGGTCGCCCTGCTGGCCGCCGTCGGGGTGCTGGCCGCCAAGGCGCCCGCCGCCCCCGACGACGGCTTCGCCATGCCCGGCACCGAGGCGCAGAAGGCCTTCGACCTCATGGACGAGCGCTTCCCCGGCGCGATGTCCGACGGTGCCTCGGCCCGGATCGTCTTCGTCGCGCCGTCCGGCCAGAAGATCACCGCCGCCGCCAACCAGCAGACGGTCGAGAAGGCGGTCGCCGAGCTCGCCCACGGCGAGCAGGTCGTCGGAGCCGCCGTACCGTTCAAGACCGGCGCCGTCTCGCAGGACGGCAGCACCGCCTACGCGACGATCAGCTACGACGCCAAGCCCGGCAAGGTCTCCACCGGAGCCACCGACGCCCTGGAGCAGGCCGCCCAGCACGCGCGGGACGCCGGCCTCACCGTGGACATCGGCGGCACGGCCCTGATGGCCGGCGGCGAGGCGGGCGGTTCCGCCGAGGCGATCGGCATGGCGATCTCGGCCGTCGTCCTGGTGATCACCTTCGGTTCGCTGCTGGCCGCCGGACTCCCGCTGCTGACCGCGCTGATCGGCGTCGGCCTCGGCATCGCGCTGATCACCGGGCTCGGCAGCGTGCTCGGCCTGTCCAGCACCACCAGCACCCTGGCGATGATGCTGGGCCTCGCCGTCGGCATCGACTACGCGGTCTTCATCGTCTCCCGCTACCGGGCCGAACTGCTCGACGGGTACGCGCCCAAGGAGGCCGCCGGGCGGGCCGTCGGCACGGCCGGATCGGCCGTGGTGTTCGCCGGGCTCACCGTGATCATCGCGCTGGCCGGGCTCTCCGTGGTGGGTATCCCGCTGCTCGCCAAGATGGGCCTCGCGGCGGCCGGCACGGTGGTGATCGCCGTCCTGGTCGCGCTCACCCTGGTCCCCGCGCTGCTCGGCTTCATCGGTCAGCGGGTGCTGCCGCGCAAACTCCGCGACCCGCGGCGGGCCGCCGCCGCGGCTGCCGGCGCCCGCCCCAACGGCGGCACCCGCTGGGCCCGGTTCGTGCTGCGCCACCCGGTCGCCGTCCTGGTCGGCGGCGTGATCGGGCTCGGCGTGCTCGCCCTGCCCGCCCTCGATCTGCGGCTCGGCCTGCCGGGCGACGAGGCGAAGCCCACCTCCACCACCCAGCGCCGCGCCTACGACCACCTCTCCGAGGGCTTCGGCCCCGGTTTCAACGGTCCGCTGACCCTGCTGGTCGACGCCAAGGGCGTGCCCGACCCGAAGGCCGCCGTCCAGCAGGTCGGCGACGCCGTGAAGGGCCTGCCCGGCGTGGTGGCCGTCACCCCGGCGGCCTTCAACCAGGCCGGGGACACCGCCCTCGTCACCGCCATGCCGGCCACCGGACCCAGCGAGGCCGCGACCACCGACCTGGTCCACGCCATCCGCGACAAGGCGCCGGGCCTCAAGTCCGCCACCGGCGTGACCGTGCTGGTCAGCGGTCCGACGGCGATGAACATCGATGTCTCGCAGAAGCTCAACGACGCGCTGCTGCCCTACCTGGCGGTGGTCGTCGGCCTCGCCGTGGTGCTGCTGCTGGTGGTCTTCCGCTCGGTGCTCGTCCCGATCAAGGCCGCCGCCGGATTCCTGCTCTCGGTGGCCGCCGCGCTCGGCGCCGTCGTCGCGGTCTTCCAGTGGGGCTGGCTGGCCGAGCTGATCGGTATCGAGCAGACCGGCCCGGTGATGAGCATGATGCCGATCTTCATGATCGGCGTGGTGTTCGGCCTGGCCATGGACTACGAGGTGTTCCTGGTCACCCGCATCCGCGAGGCCTATGTGCACGGCGAGGAGCCCGGCGAGGCCGTGATCACCGGCTTCCGGTACAACGCCCGGGTGGTGACGGCCGCCGCGCTCATCATGATCAGCGTCTTCGCCGGCTTCATCGGCATGAACGAGCCCATGATCAAGATGATGGGCTTCGGCCTGGCCGCCGCCGTCGCCTTCGACGCGTTCGTGGTCCGGATGGCGATCGTCCCGGCCGCCCTCGCCCTGCTCGGCCGCCGCGCCTGGTGGCTGCCGCGCCCGCTGGAACGGATCGTCCCCGACATCGACGTCGAGGGCGCCAACCTCAGGACCGAGCCCCCGCTCCCCGGCGCCCCCGCCGACGGGACCGGCACCGAATTGGCCCGCCACTCGGTCGGCGTCTGAGTACCCCGCCCCGCCGCGATCCCTCTCCCCGGGACCGCGGCGGGGCGGTCCGCGTTCCGGCCGCCGTGCCGGACCGGTCAAAATGGTACGAACCACCGGTGAACCGCCGTCGAAGCATCGACGGACCGCCGTCGAACCGCCACCCAACCGCAGCCGAAGCGCATGGCCGGGTACTGCGTCCGCAGTACCCGCCGTACCGCGTACGGCCCGTCCCGCCTCAGCGCCGTACCGCCCGTCCCCCCGCACCGTCCGGGCCCGTGGAGAACCGAGCATGACCGACACCTGGCCGCACCGCGTCCGCCGCCGCCACCCCCGCCTGCTCGACGCGTTGCTGGTGCTCGGCGTGTTCGTCGCCACCGCCGGCACCACCACCGTCGACCGCCTCGGCAACCACCTGGCGCCCAACCCGCCCGCGCTCGCCCTGGCCGTCGTCTCCAGCGCAGCCGTGCTCCTCCACCGCCGCCACCCCCGCGCGCTGTTCGGGATCACCTTCGCCTGCGCCCTGGCCATCTGCTTCGTCGCGACCCAGCTCAACGTGGGACTCGTCACCCCGCTGATCGTCGCGCTCTACGTCCTCGCGGTCCACACCGACCGCACCACCGCGCGCATCGCCACCGCCGTCGCGGCCGCGCTGGTCACCGGTGCCACGTTCGTCGCCGAACCCGGCGCCCCGATCAGCGCCCGGATCGGCTTCATCGCCTGGATCCTGCTGCCCGGCGCCATCGGCGACTCGGTCCGCACCCGCCGCGCCCACCTGGCCGCCATCGAGGAACGCGCCGAACGGGCCGAGCGCACCCGCGAGGAGGAGGCCCGCCGCCGGGTCGCCGACGAACGCATCCGGATCGCCCGCGACCTGCACGACGTCGTCGCGCACCACATCGCGCTCGCCAACGCCCAGGCCGGGATCGCCGTCCACCTGCTCGACCGCAACCCCGCCCAGGCCCGCGAGATGCTCAGCCACCTCACCGACGCCACCGGCTCCGCGCTGCGCGAGCTCAAGGCCACCGTCGGCCTGCTGCGCCGCGCCGACGATCCGGAGGCCCCGCTCGAACCGGCCCCCGGCCTGGACCGGCTGCCCGACCTCGTCGGCGCCTTCGAACGCGCGGGGCTGCCGGTGCGGCTCACCGTGGAGGGGGAGCGGCAGCGGCTCTCCCCGGGCGTCGACCTCACCGCCTACCGGATCCTCCAGGAATCGTTGACCAACGTGGCCAAACACGCCGCCGGCAGTGCCGCCGACGTCACGCTGACCTACTCCGGCGGCCGGTTCCTGCTGACCGTCGCCAACGACCGCCCGCCGCGCCCGGTCCCGCCCGCGTCCGCCCCGGCCGGCGGCGGCTTCGGCCTGATCGGTATGCGCGAGCGCGCCGCCGCCGTGGGCGGACGCCTTACTGCCGACCGCCGGTCAGGCGGCGGCTTCCTGGTCTCCGCCGAACTGCCCCTGCGCACAGCCGCCCGAGAGGAACCCACGTGACCATCCGAGTACTGCTCGCCGACGACCAGGCCCTGCTTCGCGGTGCCTTCCGCGTCCTCATCGACGCCGAGGACGACATGGAGGTGGTCGGCGAGGCCGCCGACGGCCGGGAGGCGGTCGAACTGGCCCGGACCACCCGCCCCGACGTGGTCCTGATGGACATCCGGATGCCCGGCGTCGACGGCCTCTCCGCCACCGCCGCCATCTGCGGCGACCCGGACCTCGCCGGCACCCGGGTGCTCATCCTCACCACCTTCGAGATCGACGAGTACGTGGCCCAGGCCCTGCGCGCCGGCGCCGGCGGCTTCCTCGGCAAGGACGCTGAACCCACCGAACTGCTCGCCGCCCTGCGCCGGGTCGCCGCCGGCGAGCCGCTGCTGTCGGCCGCCGCCACCCGCGCCGTCATCGACCGCCTGCTTGCCCAGCCCGACCCGGACCGGGCCCGGGCCGCCGCCCCCGAACGGCTGGCCGTCCTGACCGCGCGGGAACGCGAGGTGATGGCCATGGCCGCGACCGGCCTCGGCAACGACGAGATCGCCGCCCGGATGTACGTCAGCCCCTTCACGGTGCGCACCCACATCCACCGGGCGATGGCCAAGCTCGACGCCCGCGACCGCGCCCAGCTCGTCGCCCTCGCCTACCAGACCGGCCTCGTCCGGTCGCCCCGCCCGGCCTCCGGCCCGAACGACTGATCCCGTGCCGCTGATCCCGTGCCGCTGATGCCGTGCCGCTGATCCGTATCGCCGACCCTTACCGCCTCGCGGGGATGGCACCCGACGGCGCCACCCCTATGGTCCAGACCTCTGTTGGACCGCTACGACCTGGTGGTCTTCGGCCCGCCCGGCGTCGGCCGCAGCACCCCCGTCAGCTGCGGCCGGACGGCCGCCGAGGTGCCGTACGAGTCGGTGTCTGCTCCTGGCCGTGCACGTCGTCGCGGCCAACATTCAGGACCGCGACAGCGCCGAGCACCCGCTGCTGCGGACCCGCCTCGACCACTCGACCGTCAAGGAAATCCCCGACGTCCTGCCGGCTAGCCAGGAATCCGGCCACCAGGTCGCAGAACTCCGCTGGCGTGTCCACCCAGGGCCAGTGCCCGCACCTGGACAGCACCTCCAACCGGGCCGCCGGGTAGCAGGACGCGACGAGCCGTGACGGCGCTGTGCCCGTCACGCCGTCCTCGGCTCCGGCAACCACCAGCACCGGGCTGGGCACAGCAGCACGGCGGGCAACTTCAGCTGCGGCAGCCGCTGCGGAGGCAGGGCTCACGTAGAAGGTCTCGCGCAGCCACGACGGCGGCTGCGGATAGTCGGCCTCGGCCTCGTGGTGCGTCCGCGTCGCCTCCGACCAGGCGCCATAGCTCCACGGCGATGCCCCGACTGCCAGTGCCTCAGCACTTCCCGGCTCGCCGGCACGCCGCTCCCGAACGGCAGCCACCTCGGCCTCGTCCACCTCCCGGGCGACCAGGCCGGCCGGCGTGACCAATACCAGCCTCCCCAACCGCTCCGGATGGCGGGCCGCGAACTCCTGAGCTGTCAGGGTGCCGGCGGAGTGGGCGAGCAGGTCCACGCGCTCCATGCCCAGGTGTCGGCGCAGTTCCTCCACGTCCCGGCCCTGCTCGGTGAACGCACAACTGTCACGGTCCGCAGGGACCTCGGACCGCCCGGCGGCACGGGCATCCAGCAGCACCAGAGTGCGGTGGCGATCCAGACCTCCGAGATCGCCGAGATCGCGGACGTCCGCCCCCGGTCCGCCCGCCAGGCAGACCAGCGCTGGGCCGCTCCCGGCAACCGAGTAGAACAACCTGGTTCCGTCGTACGAGGTGAAATAAGGCACGAGACGCATCCTCGCAGGGAACGGCTTCCGACCAGCAGGCCGCGTCGATCCGCTTCCAGTCCCAGGACGCGGCAGCTCTCGAACACGGTCCGAGGGTCGGCGGAGCGGCCGCCGCCGGCTGCCCGGACGGCGGTGGCCCAGGGGGTGCGGAGAGGGCGCGCGGCGGCAGGAGGGGCGCACGGCGAATTCCGTGCGCCGACTGCCGGTCGGACCGCTCCATGCCGGTTGACCTGCGGCTTCCGCAGCGGAATGCGTCATTTCGTTCGACGCAACAGGATGTTAACCGGATCGGCACACTCTGTGCTCAGAACTCACTTTTGCTTTCCCCATACCCGTGTTTTACTCCCTCTTGACGCAACGTCAGGTGAGCGGACTCGCACCTGGCGTCACCGAAGGAGGCAGCCACTCCCATGGAACCGCTCATCGACCGGGCCCGGGCGTTCCCGCAGCGGGTCGGGGACGCCGGCCGCGAACTCACCGGACTCGCCGCCGGCCAGAGCCCGCAGGCCCTGTTCATCACCTGTTCCGACTCCCGCGTCGTCCCGGCCCTGATCACCAACGCCGACCCCGGCGACCTCTTCGAGCTCCGCACCGCGGGCAACATCGTCCCCTTCTACCGGGCCGACGGCGCCTCGGGGGAGACCGCCACCGTCGAGTACGCCGTCGAGGTGCTGGGGGTGCGCGACATCGTCGTCTGCGGCCACTCGCACTGCGGCGCCGTCGGCGCCGTGGTCCGCGGCGAGGACCTCAGCGTGGTGCCCGCCGTCCGCGCCTGGCTGCGCCACGCCGACCGGGCCGTGCTCCGCGCGGACGCGGCCGAGGTCTTCGACCCGACCGTCGCCGGCCCCGTGCAGCGGCACGTCCTCGCCCAGCTCGACCGGTTGCGCGGCTATCCGGCCGTCGCCCGGCGGCTGAGCGAGGGGCGGATCCGGCTGCGCGGCTGGTTCTACGAGATCCACACCGGCCTGGTGCTCGAACACCGGGCCGACACCGGTCTGTTCCTCCCGCTGTGAGCCCCACCCAGCACGGGCCGCCGCACGACCCGCGGCCGCACGGCCCGCCACCGTCCGGACCATCGCCGTCCGGACCGCCGACTCATGACCGCCGTCCGAACCGTCACTCTCCCGAGGACCCGATGACTCGTCGTCCCGCCCTTCGGCTGAGCACTCTGCGCTCCGACCTCCCCGCCTCCCTCGTCGTCTTCCTGGTGGCGCTCCCGCTCTGCGTGGGCGTCGCCGTCGCCTCCGGAGTACCGGCCGAACTCGGCCTGGTCACCGGCATCGTCGGCGGCCTGGTGACCGGGCTGATGCCCGGCAGCAGCCTCCAGGTGTCCGGCCCCGCCGCCGGGCTGACCGTCCTCGTCCTCGCCGCCGTCCAGGAGCACGGCCTGGCCACCCTCGGCGTGATCACCGCCGCGGCCGGCCTGCTCCAGCTCGCCATGGGCGCCGCCCGCCTCGGGCGGCTCTTCCGGGCGATCTCCGTCTCGGTCGTCCAGGGCATGCTGGCCGGCATCGGCCTGATCCTGATCGCCGGTCAGCTCTACGCGCTGGCCGACCTCAAGGGGCCCACCGGCGGCCCCGCCAAACTCGCCGGGCTCCCCGGCCTCGCCGCCGACGTCGCCGGGGACGGCCGCGCGCTCGCCGCCGCCGCGATCGGCGCCGGGACGATCGCGGTCCTGCTGCTCTGGTCGCGCCTGCCGGCCCGGGTCCGGGCGGTCCCCGCGCCGCTCGCCGCCGTCGCCGGCGCGACGGCCGTCACCGCCCTGTTCGACCTGCCCGTCGCCCGGGTCGAGGTGGCCGGCCTCGCCGGTGCCGTCGACCTGCCCGCCGTCGGCGACCTCGCGGCACTCGGCAGCCTCGGCGTGCTCGGCACGGCGTTCGCCTTCGCGCTGATCGCCTCCGCCGAGAGCCTGTTCAGCGCCGCCGCCGTCGACCGCCTGCACCACGGCCCGCGCACCGACTACGACCGCGAACTGCTCGCCCAGGGCGTCGGCAACACCGTCTGCGGCCTGCTGGGCGCCCTGCCCATGACCGCCGTGATCGTCCGCAGCGCGGCCAACGTGCAGGCCGGTGCCCGGACCAAGGCCTCCCGGGTGCTCCACGGAGTATGGCTGCTGCTCTTCGCCGCGCTGGTCCCCGCCGCCCTCTCCGTCATCCCGCTCGCCGCCCTGGCCGGGGTCCTGGTCCACGCCGGGGCCAAGCTCGTCCCGCTGCGCACCCTGCGGCCGCTCTGGCGGGCCGACCGGGGCGAGGCCGCGATCCTCGCCGTCACCGCGACCGCCATCGTGCTGACCAACCTGCTCGAAGGCGTCCTGCTCGGCCTCCTCCTCGCCGTACTCAAGAGCGCCTGGGACACCTCCCACCTCCAGGTCGCCGTCACCGAACTGCCGGACGGCGCGGTCCGGGTGACCCTCCACGGCAGCGCCACCTTCCTCCGGCTGCCCCGTCTGCTGGAGACCCTCGAATCCCTGGAGGGCCTGCCGCCGGACCGACCGGTCCGCCTCGACCTCGCCGACGTGCGGCACCTCGACCACGCCTGCCGCAGCGCCCTGGACCAGTGGCAGGAGCGTCACAACCGCAGCGGCTCCGCCGAACTCCTCGGCCTCCCCGCGGTGGCCGCCTGATCAGCCCTCCTGGCGCAACGCCCCGGCCCGAGGGGTCTGCTGGTAGAGGGTCCGGTGCCCGGACCGGTTCCTCACCAGCAGGCCGGCGCGGTGCAGCACGCCGAGGTGGTAGGAGACGGTACTGGCCGCGAGCCAGTGGCGTTCGGCCAGCTCGGTGGTGCTCCGGGGGACGTCCAGGTCGGCCAGCAGCCGGGCCCGGGTGGCCCCGATCAGGTCACCGGCGGGCGAGGCCGGGGCCGGCTCCGGACCGGGGTCCGGCCCCGGGAACGCGGGGTAGAGGATCATCGGCCGCAGCTGCCGGGCGCCGGGCAGCGGGTCGACCGAGACGTGCAGTTCGGAGCTGAAGACCGTCGGCGTGAGGTACAGCGCCTCGGCGGGAAGCTTCGCCCGGGCGCCGACGAGCAGCCGGACGCCCTGGTCGTCGTACAGGACACGCGGGTGCAGTCCGGCGAGCACGCTCGCCAGGCCCTGCCGGGCGGAGAGCTGGGCCCGGCGCGCGATGTCCGCGTCGATCCGGGCACGCAGCGCCGGCCAGCGCGGTCCGAAGGCGGTCTGCCAGAGCTGGTGGAGCTCGGCCGCGACCAGTTCGGCGAACGCCGCCTCGCCCCGGTCGAGCGCCTGCAGCAGGGCTCGCGGCGCTCTGCCGCCGGCGATGCCGAGCCCGGCGTCACCCGCGAGCATCGTCCGGATCTCCTGCGCCAACCGCTCCGGGGCGACCGTGGCAACCGCGTGCAGTTCCCGTTCGAGCGACTCCTCGTGCTGCTCGGGCTGCGGATTGAGGAAATCCGGGATGTACGTCCACGCCCCGGTGAAGAAGGACTCCAGCAGTGCGAGCCGCCGCTCGCGCACCGCCTCCCGGATCAGCGCGCCCGGTCCGCGCCCACCGGCACCGCGCCCGCCCGCTCCGGCGGCCGAACGGAGCAGCCACAGGCTGTCGGTGACGTTGTGCAGCGGTGAGATCACGAACCGGGTGTTGGCCAGTGCCTGGGCGTCCAGCTTGATCCGGAGCACCGCATCCCCCTCCACGCCGGCGTTCGAGTCTCATCGAATCATTCGACCCGGCCACCCGGCGGGCGATTCCATGGATCCGGGGCCGGCCGAAGGCGAACCGGCCGGATCCGAACCCACGGGAGGCGACCCGCGTAGTCCGAACGACCGTGACAGCGAAAGCGAAGGAGACCGGCGTGACCAGGAAGGGGGCGATCGCTGCCGGGGCGCTCGGCTGCGGCAGCGCCCGGTAGCCACCGCGGCACCGCTCCGCCGCTGCGCCCGGGTCCACCCCTGCGCCCTCCGCCCCACCGGAGGCCGCAGGGCCGCTCCGGGCCGCGCCGGGCTTCCCCGACCCCTCCGGTGCCGGGGGCACCATGGGGAGGACGGGTCGTGGGCGCGGCGGGCGGAGGCGGAGTGGAGCAGGCGGCGGGGGAGTGCTGGGTGGTCGGGGTGGACGTCGGCGGCTCCGGGCTCCGGGTCGGGGCGGCGCCCGCCGGTCGGCCGTTCAGCCCGACGGGGGTGCGGACGGTCGGGTCGGCAGCCGCCGCGCGGGTGTCCGCCTCGGCCGGCGGACAGGACGCGCGGGCGCTGCTCGACCAGCTGCTGCCCGCACTCGACGCCCTGGTCGCCGGGCTGCCCGACGGGGCCGGGATCGGCGCGGTCGCCGTGGGCGCCACCGGGATGGCCCTGCTCGGCCGGGACCTCGCCGCCCGGCTGCCCGGCCCGCTCGCCCGGGCCACCGGGGCCCGGCGGCTGGTCCTCGCCGGGGACGCGGTCACGGCCTACGTGGGCGCGTTGGGCACCGCCGCCGGGGTGGTGGTGGCCGGGGGGACGGGGCTGGTCGCGATCGGCCGCCGCCCGGGCGGAAGCTGGTGCCGCGCCGACGGCTGGGGCCAGTTGCTCGGGGACTGCGGCGGTGGCGCCTGGCTCGGCCGGGCCGGGCTGGAGGCGGCGCTGCGGGCGCAGGACGGGCGCAACGGGGGTTCGCCCGTCCTGCTGCTGGCGGCCGAGCGGCACTACGGCCCGGTGGCCGGCCTCCCGGCCGCTCTCCAGCCGCGCCCGGACCGGGCGGCCCTGCTCGCCGAGTTCGCCCCGGCGGTGGTCGCGGCGGCCGAGGAGGGCTGTCCGGTCGCCGCGGGCCTGCTCCGCCGTGCGGGTGAGGAGATCGCCGCCACCGCGACCGCCGCCGCGACGGCCGCCGGTCAGGCCGAGCCCCGGCTCGCCCTGACCGGTGGCCTGTTCCGCCTCGACCCGCTGCGCCGGGCGACCCTGGACGCGCTCGCCCTCCGCCTTCCCGGCGCCCGACCCGGCCGTCCGGACGGCCCGCCCTTGCTCGGAGCCCTCCGACTGGCTGTCGCCGCCTCAGCTGTCGTCAGCACGTCCGCCGTCAGCCCATCCGCCGTCGCCACGTCCGCCGTCAGCGGCGCTCCCGTCAGCACCGCCGCACCGGACTTTCCCTGGCCGCTGGACCCACCCCTCCTCACCGTCCTGGACCTCCCCGACCGCCCCGCCGACGACGGTCCGTAACGGCCGTAAAAAGCGTTTGAGGGAGGCTCCCCGCTCTGGCAGCGTGGTCGGTATGAAGAAGACCCCTGCCCCCGATGACTGGCTGGCGACCAACCGCGCCAACTGGGACGGCCGCGTCCCGGTGCACACGGCCAGCGATTTCTACGACCTCCCCGGCTTCCTGTCCGGCAACGAGGCGCTGCGTGGGTTCGAGCTGGCCGAGGTCGGTGACGTCAGCGGCAAGTCCCTGCTCCACCTCCAGTGCCACATCGGCCTGGACACCCTGTCCTGGGCCCGCCACGGCGCCACCGTGACCGGCCTGGACTTCTCCGCACCGGCGGTGGAGGCCGCCACCGATCTGGCCGGGAAGGTCGGCGCGGACACCGCCCGTTTCGTCGTCTCCGACGTGTACGAGGCGGTGGAGGCGCTCGACGGGCAGACCTTCGACATCGTCTACACCGGCCTCGGCGCCCTGTGCTGGCTCCCGGACATCGCGCGCTGGGCCCGCACCGCGGCGTCCCTGGTCGCCCCGGGCGGCTTCCTCTACCTGGCGGAGTTCCATCCCTTCGGCGACACCCTGGGCGACGACGGCCGGACGGTGGAGTACGACTACTTCGACCGCGACGCCACGGTCTGGGACGACCCCAGTACCTACACCGACGGCGAGGTGGCGTCCTCGGCCGCCAGGACCGTCGAGTGGCAGCACGGGATCGGCGACGTCCTCAGCGCCCTGGTGACCGAGGGCCTGCGGGTCGAGTTCCTCCACGAGCACGACTTCACGCTGTTCCCGCGCTTCCCGGTCCTGGAGCGCGACCGGGGCTTCCGCTTCCCGGCCGGTCAGCCGCGGGTCCCGCTGATGTACTCGATCCGCGCGAGCAAGCCCGCCTGACGCCCCGCCTGACGCCCCGGCGGAGGGTCACGGCGGAGGGTCACGGCGGTCCGGCGTGGCCGTGCGTCCGGCGTGGCCGTGCGTCCGGCGTGGCCGTGCGTCCGGCGTGGCCGTGTGCCCGGTGCGGCCCTACGTCCGGGTGAGCAGGGCCGTGCCCAGGTCGGTCACGGTGTAGTGGACCTCGCGGCGGTAGCGGTGGCCGGTGACCAGACCGGCGTCGCGCAGGACGGCGAGGTGCTGGGAGACCGCGCCCAGGCTGAGGCCGGTGCGGGCGGCGAGCTGGGTGGTGGTGGCCGGGGAGCCGGTGCAGGCGAGCAGGCGGGCGCGGCTGCGGCCGAGCAGCCGGGCGAGCGCGTCGTCGGTGTTCTCCCGGCGCTCCCAGAGCGGGCCGAGGGCGCGGGCCGGGTAGACCAGGGCGGGCGGCGTTCCCCGGCGGCCGGTCAGCACCCGGCAGCGGTCGGCGAAGGCGCTCGGGGTGAGGGTGAGTCCGGTGCCGCCGAGGTCGTCGCCGTCCGCCGGCAGGTCGGGTGAGAGCAGCCGGTCCCCGGCCCGGTGCAGGGCCGGGTGGAGCGAGGACAGCACCTCGTGGATGCCGTCCTCGGCGAGCAGGCGGGTCCGATGGGCGATGTCCGCCTCCAGGACGGCGCGGATCCGCGGCCAGTGCGGGCGGACCGCCGCCTCCCACCAGGAGTGCAGGGCCTCGGCGAGTTCGGGCAGGACGCGCTCCGGATCCTCGGCCAGCCGCCGTTCGAAGCCGGTCGGCGCCGGCCGCGGCGCGGTGGCGAGGCCGTCCCGGACCTGCTCGGGAGGGGTCGCCAGCAGGGCGGACAACTCCTCCTCGATCTCGGCCAGCGGACAGCGCGGAGCCGGCAGCAGCGGGCCCGCCACCAGGTCGAACCGGTCGGCGAGCGCCGTCAGCGGTGCGATCCGCCCGGCGAGGCCACCGTCCTGGCGCAGGGCCGAAGCCCGGCGGATCCAGGGCAGGTGCACCACGTGCCGGCCGGGATCGGCGACGGCGCGTGCGGCGGCCGCGGTCTCCCAGAGCGGGGAGATCGCGAACCTGAGATTGCCCAGGTCGTGCGTCCCGAACCGCAGCTCGCCCATGCCCACCCCCGGTCGACGTTTTCGCCCAGACTAAAACACTGGCCGCGCGGTGATCATGCTCAGGAAGCTGGCGGCATGACTCCTCCTCCCGCCGGCCTGTTCCGGCATGCCGACTTCCGACGGTTCTGGGCCGCCGACACCGTCAGTCAGGCGGGCGCGGCCGTCACCCTGGTCGCGCTGCCGCTGGTGGCGGTCGGCACGCTGGCCGCCACACCGTTCGAGGCGGGCCTGCTGGTCGCCTTCGAGTACCTGGCCTTCCTGCTGATCGGACTGCCCGCGGGCGCCTGGGTGGACCAGGTGCGGCAGCGGCCGGTGATGATCGCCGCCGACGTCGTCCGGGCCGTGCTGCTGTGCTCCGTCCCGGTCGCCTCCTGGCTGGGCGCGCTGACCCTGCCCCAGCTGTACGCGGTGGCGTTCGGGATGTCCGTCTGCACCGCGTTCTTCGACGTGGCGCACGGCAGCTACCTGCCGCACCTGGTGGCGGACGAGCACCTGGTGGCGGCGAACGTCCGGATCGAGGCGAGCCGGAGCTCCGTCCAGGTGGGCGGGCCGGGCGCGGGCGGGGCGCTGGTCGGTGCGCTGACCGCGCCGGTCGCCCTGGCGGTGGACGTGCTGAGCTTCGGCCTCTCGGCGCTGCTGCTGGGCCGGATCAGGCGGTCCGGGGCCCGGCCGACGGCCCGGCCGGGGGTGGCGCTGCGGACGGAGATCGCCGAGGGGCTGCGCTTCGTCCTCGGCGACCGGTTGCTGCGGGCGGTCACACTCACCGCGGCCGTCTCCAACCTGTGCGGAACGATCGGCGCCTCGATGCTGATGGTGCTGCTGGCCGGCGAGCTGCACCTGTCGCCGTTCCTGTGCGGGCTGGTGTTCACCGCGGAGGCCGTCGGCGGCCTGGTCGGCAGCCTGCTCACGGTGCGGTTCACCGCCCGGCTCGGCGAGGGGCCGGCGATGTGCGCGGCGGTCGCGGGCAGTGCCGTGCTCTGGCTGCTGGCGGTTCCGTTGTTCCGGGCCGACGGCCGCTTCGTCCTGGCCGTTCTGCTCCAGTCCTCGGGCTGGGTGCTCTTCATGACCTTCAAGATCACCTCGGTCGCCTTCCGGCAGCGGCTCTGCCCGAAGCCACTGCTGGGCCGGATGACGGCGACGGTGCGATTCCTGGTCTGGGGGGTGATGCCGATCGGCGCGCTGATCGGCGGCGTGCTGGGGCAGAGCCTCGGCGTCCGGCAGGCGCTCTGGGCCGGCGCGCTGGGCGAGCTGCTGGCCGTCCTGCCGGTGCTCTGCTCACCGCTGCGCCGGATGCGCGAACTGCCGCACGCTCCGGCCGGTCCCGCACCCCGGCCGCCGGCGGGCGCGACCGTCGGCTGACGCCCGACCGGTCCGGCGGTGCCGGTAGCGGTGACGGCAGCGGTGACGGTGACGGTGACGGTGACGGCAGCGGTGACGGTGACGGTGACGGTGACGGCAGCGGTGACGGTGACGGTGACGGCAGCGGTGACGGTGACGGTGACGGTGACGGCAGTGACGGCGGTGGCGGCCGGACAGGGCCGGGCCGCCACCACCGCCGTACCGTCAGGACTTGCGGGCCACCGCGCCGTACATGCTGACCCGGTCCGCGCCGGGCATCGGGTCGCCCTCCGGACGCCACAGCGGGACGGTGACCACCCCGGGGTCGAGGACGTCCAGGCCGTCCAGGAAGGCGCCCACCTGCTCCCGGCTGCGGCCGACCAGCGGGGCGGTGGCCTTGCTGTAGACGCCGGTCACCCGGTCGCGGACCTCGGCGGGGATGAAGTCGGCGGTGCCGTGGGACAGGATCAGGTGGCTGCCGGGCGCGAGGGTGTCCAGCAGCGTGCGGACGATCTCGTACGGTCCACGCTCGTCCGGCACGAAGTGCAGCACGGCGGCCAGGACGAGGGCCATCGGCTTGTCGAAGTCGAGCAGCTTCTCGGCCTCGGCGGCGGCGAGGAGGTCGACCGGCTCGCGCAGGTCGGCCTGGATGACGGTGGTCCGGCCGACGGCGGTGCCGCCCATCAGGGCGCGGGCGTGGGCGAGCACGATCGGGTCGTTGTCGACGTAGACGATCCGGGCGCCCGGGTCGACGGCCTGGGCGATCTCATGGGTGTTGCCGGCGGTCGGGATGCCGGTGCCGATGTCGAGGAACTGGTCGATGCCGAGGCCGGCCACGTGGCGCACCGCCCGGTTCAGGAAGCCCCGGTTGGCGCGCGCGGTGGATCTGAACTCCGGGTTGGCCGCCAGCGCCCGCTCCGCCGCCTCGCGGTCGGACGGAAAATTGTCCTTGCCGCCCAAGTAGTAGTCGTACATCCGCGCGGGGTGCGGGATCTCCGGTCGGAGGTCGGCGGGGACACCGGGCTCGCCCGGTTCCCACATCTCGTTGTAACCCACCACTGTCTTCACGCCTCCGCACCCGGCCGAACTGATGATCCGTCGGCGGACAGCGTAAGTGTTCGAGTACGCCCGTGGTGCGGCGAGGTCGGTTCACCCCCGCTTGTGCGGAATGGCCGCGTTGCGAGGGGTTGGACCGGAACGGCCCCGGCCCGGCGGGCGGACCGGGGCGGACGGGCGCAGGATGGGAGGGTCCGGGGGCGCCGCCCGCAAGCGAGGCGTGCCCGCCGTGGAACGGGAGTGGGAGGTTGCCATGGCCGTCGCCGAGATCGTTCCGGCCGACATCAGGGAGTGGCGGGGGCAAGCCGTCGTGGACGAGAAGGACCACCGGATCGGCACCCTGGAGTCCGTCTACGTGGAGACCGCCAGTGACGAGCCGTACTTCGTGACGGTCACGATCGGTCTTCCGGTCAAGCGGCGACTGGCGTTCGTGCCGCTCGACGGCGCGGTACTGGGGCCGGGATACGTACGGGTGGCGTTCCCGAAGGCACTGGTGAAGCAGGCGCCCTCGATCGGCGTGGACGACGTGCTGCCGGCCGAGGACGAGCCCGAGGTGTTCGCGCACTACAAGCTGGAGTACACCACCGGGACGGGCGGGGAACGGCGGCTGGCCCGGCGCTGACCGGAGGCCCGCGCCGACGGCACCGGCCGACCACTCCGGTGGCCGGTGCCGTCGGCGCGGTCGGCCACCGAGGAGGAGCGGCCGGCCACCGAGGTCCGGATACCCCACGGGGTACAGTGGAGGACCGGTGGTCGACGATGGAGGGCGGTCCGGACATGCAGGTGGACGAGGAGGCCGTCGGCGCGGTCCTGAACCGGCTGCGGCGTGCCCAGGGTCAGCTCGCGGGCGTGATCGCCATGATCGAGGCCGGCCGGGACTGCAAGGACGTGGTGACCCAGCTGGCCGCCGTGTCGAGGGCGCTCGACCGGGCCGGCTTCAAGATCGTGGCGAGCGGCATGCGCCAGTGCATGGCGGGCGCCGAGGAGGGCGCGGCGCCGATGACCGAGGCCGAGCTGGAGAAGCTCTTCCTCACCCTCGCCTGACGCCTGACGCCTGACGCCTGACGCCCCCGCCCCGCCGCACATCTCCCGTTCCGCGCCGGTCGTCTCGCGCTGCCTGCTCCGCGCTGCCCGTTCCACATTTCCCGTTCCGCCCGACATCCCGTCACGCCTCGTTCACGTCCCGGTCGCCGGTCTTCGGATGAATGGGCCCGGCCCCCACAGTTGTACAGCCAACTGTTGATGGGCCGACCCTCCCAAGCCTCCGTCACCAGCCGCGGACGGCCCCGGCCCGGCACCCCCCGACGGCTCGGTGCCCGAGCGGCGGACAGGACATCCGTGGCCACCGGCAGCACCCTGACCAGCACGTCGTCGAGCAGCCCCGTCGAGGGCGACCGCCTCACCTTCCACTGGACCACCGACGCCCCCGACCCCAAGAACTGGGTCGGCATCTACGACGGGGACCGGCAGCCCGGCACCGGCAGCTCCCTGCTCTGGAAGTACACCCCGGCCGCCGACGGCGACGTCCAGCTCGACACCTCCGCCCTCACCGGCGGCCCGTACACGGCCTACCTGCTCGCCAAGGACGGCTACGGCATCCTCGCCCGGACCCAGCCGTTCACCTTCCGGCCCAAGCCGGCCGTGGTGCGCCCGCACGCCGTCGTGGACTCCTTCACCGCCACCCCCGTCGCACCCGGCGCGGCCGTCACCGTCAAGCTCGGCGGACTCTGGGCCCGCCCCGCCGGGAACCCGGCCGGCGGCGCGACCTTCCGCAAGCTCTCCGGACCGGCCTGGCTCGCGGTCGCCGCCGACGGCACCGTCACCGGCACCGCGCCGGGCGGCGCCGCGCCGCGCACCCCCGAGGTCCTGGTCGTCGGCGTCAAGGACAGCGCCGGAGCCACCGACACCGTGACCGTGCTGCTCCCGGTCCTGGACCCGGCCACCGCGCCCCGGCTCAAGGTCGCGAGCTGGAACCTCGCCGACGCCGGGGCCGCCTTCACCGACGCCACCGAGAAGCAACTGCGGGTCGTGCTCGCCCAGGGCCTGGACGTGCTCGCGCTCCAGGAGACCGCCGGAAAGGCCGCCCAGGCGCTGGCCGACGCCCTCGGCTGGTACGCCCACCAGAGCGCCGGCAGCGTCGGCCTGCTCAGCCGCTACCCGCTGACCGCCGTCACCCCGGCCACCGCCGAACTCCCCGCCGCCGGGGCGACCGCGCAACTGCCCGGTGGCCGCGCCGTCCGGGTCTGGACCGCGCACCTCGACGAGTCCGACTACGGCCCGTACGCCGTCCAGGACGGCCGCACCGCCGCGCAGGTCCTCGCCGCCGAGAACGCCTCGGTCCGGCTCCGGCAGGCCCGGGCGCTGGCCGCCGCCGTCACCGCCGACGCCGCCGCGGGCACCCCCGTGGTGCTCGCCGGCGCGCTGTCCTCGCCCTCGCACCTCGACTGGACGGCCGCCACCGCCGCCGCGCACGGCGGAGTCGGCGCGCTCGCCTGGCCGGTCACCGCCACCCTCCAGGCGGCCGGACTCACCGACACCTTCCGCGAGGAGAACCGCGACCCGGTGAAGGCGCCCGGTACCACCTGGTCGCCGGTCCGCAAGCAGCGCGCCGCCGGCGGGGCCGAGCCGCAGGACCGGATCGACTACGTGCTCTACCGGGGGAAGCTGCGGCTCGTCGAGGCGCACACCCTGGTCGCCGACTGGCCGGCCACCGACCCGGCCGCCCTCGCCGCCAACCAGTGGCCGTCCGACACCGCCGCCGCGGTCGCCACCTTCCAGCTCTGAAAGGCCGGTCCACGATGTCCGAGCTCTCCCGCCGCACCTTCGTCGGCGCCACCGCGGCCGCCGGCGCCGCCGCCCTGACCGGCCTCCAGGGCACCCCGGCCCAGGCCGCGCCCGTCCAGCCCGCCACCGCGCCGGACCGCCTCACCGGCACCATCGAGGACGTCAAGCACGTCGTGGTGCTGATGCAGGAGAACCGCAGCTTCGACCACTACTTCGGCACCCTCAACGGCGTACGCGGCTTCGGCGACAAGCAGGGGCTCCAGTTCCCCGACGGCACCGACGTGTTCCGCCAGCCCGACCCGCGCCGCAGCGACGGCAACGCGATGCTGCCGTACCGGATGGACACCTCGAAGTACAACGCGCAGAACGCCGGCGGCCTGCCGCACGACTGGGCCACCGGCCACCAGGCCATCAACAACGGCGCGATGAACAAGTGGATCGCCGCCAAGGGCGAGCGCACCATGGGCTACTTCACCCGCGAGGACATCCCCTACCAGTACGCGCTCGCCGACGCGTTCACCCTGTGCGACGCCTACTTCACCTCGCTGGCCGGGCCGACCGACCCCAACCGGCTCTACCTGTGGACCGGCACCGCCGGCCCCGGCCGGGACGGCACCACCGGCCCGTGGATCGACAACACCCCGGTCACCGACAACCCGGTGGCCGACTGGACCACCTACGCCGAGCGGCTGCAGTCGGCGGGCGTCACCTGGCGGGTCTACCACAACCCCAGCAAGGACGACCGCACCGGCGACTACGACGACAACGCGCTCTCGTATTTCAAGCAGTTCCACAACTTCCCCAAGGACGACCCGCGTTACGTCAACGCGATGACGAAGTTCGACCCGGCGGCCTTCGACGCGCACTGCAAGGACGGCACCCTGCCGACCGTCTCCTGGCTGGTCGCGCCGTACCTGTTCTCCGAGCACCCGGAGGCCGGACCGGCGTACGGCGCGCACTGGGTGAACCAGGCCCTGCAGTCGCTGATGTCCAACCCGGACGTGTGGCGGCACACCGTCTTCCTGGTCATGTACGACGAGAACGACGGCTACTTCGACCACATGGTGCCGCCCACCCCCGAACCGGGCACCCCGGAGGAGTTCACCCAGGGCCGCGCCATCGGCCTCGGCAACCGCGTCCCGCTCTGGGTCGCCTCGCCCTGGTCGCGCGGCGGCTGGGTCAACTCCCAGGTGTTCGACCACACTTCGGTGCTGCGCTTCATGGAGCAGGTCACCGGTGTGGCCGAGCCCAACATCTCCGCCTGGCGCCGCGCCGTCTGCGGCGACCTCACCAGCTGCTTCGACTTCGCCGCCCCGGACCACTCGATCCCGCGACTGCCGGACACCAACGCGCTGATGGCCAGGGCCGACGCGGGCACCAAGCTCCCCGGTGTGCAGCTGCCCGCCGTCGGCGCCCAGGCCATGCCGGTGCCCGAGCGGGGCGACCGCCCGCACCGCCACCTGCCCTACCAGCCCTGGGCCGAGGCGGAGGTGGACCGCCTCACCGGCCGGGTCACCTGCACGATGAGCAACGACGGCGGCGTGGCCTTCCCGTACACGGTCTACCCGAACATCGTGCAGCCCTTCGCCGGGACGCCGTTCACCGTGGCCCCGGGCGCCTCGGCCACGTACGTCTGGGAGGCCGCGAAGACCAACGGCCGCTACGACTTCACCGTGCACGGCCCGGACGGCTTCGTCCGCCGCTTCGCCGGCACCGTGGTCCGCGACGGGCGGGGTGGCCGGGGCGGCGCCGAGCAGCCGTCCGGCCAGAACGACATCGCGGTGCCGATCGTCACCGCCGACCTGTCCGGCTCCGGGCGGCTCACCCTCCAGCTCGTCAACGACGGCATGACCGACGTCTGCTTCACCGTCGTGCCGAACGACTTCGCCGGCACTGCGCAGACCGTCTGGGTCCGGCCCGGCAAGCAGAGCAAGCTGGTCTGGCCGCTGGACCGCCAGGGCCGCTACGACGTGGTGGTCACCGCCGCCACCGGCCAGCGCTTCACCCGCCGGTACGCGGGCTGGGTGCACTGAGCCGGGCTCCCCGAGCGCCACGGCCGGGGGTACCGAACCGGTGCCCCCCGGCCGTGGCGTGGCGCGGCCGTCCCGCCGGGACCCGCCGCTACCGTCGGCCCCATGCAGCAGATCACACCCTGCCTCTGGTTCGACGACCAGGCCGAGGAAGCCGTCCGGTACTACACCTCGGTCATCCCCGACTCCCGGATCACCGGCGTCACCCACTACACCGAGGCCGGCCCGGGCACGCCCGGCACCGTGCTGACGGTCGCCTTCGAACTCGACGGCCGGCCTTACGTCGCCCTCAACGGCGGCCCGATCTTCCCGTTCACCGAGGCGGTCTCGCTCCAGGTGCACTGCGACGACCAGGCGGAGGTGGACCGGCTCTGGGCGGCCCTGCTGGAGGGCGGCGGCCAGGAGGGCCCGTGCGGCTGGCTCAAGGACCGCTGGGGCCTGTCCTGGCAGATCACCCCGCAGGTGCTGATCGACCTGGTCGCCGACCCGGACCGGGCCAGGGCCGCCCGGGTCACCACGGCGATGCTGCAGATGCACAAAATCAACATCCGGCAGCTGCTCGACGCCGCGGAGGGGTGACCCGTCCGGGACCGGTGTCGCGGCCCGGGCAGATGCTGCGGACTCAGCTCCGGGCGTCCGCCGGGGGCTTCCCACGTCGGCGGCGGACCCGGGCGAGGACCGGGCGCTCGCCGCGGAGCCAGCGGCGCAGCCGGCCCAGCCGGGAGAACCGCTCCCGACCCGCCACCGACGCCCGGTCCAGCTCCTCCATCAGTCGCCGGGAGCGGTGCTCCAGGTCCAGTTCGTCGAGGATCCGGTCGACCTCGGTCAGCAGCGACCCGAGCAGGTGCCAGGAGTCCGGGTCCGCGCGGACCTGCTCCAGCAGCAGCCGGGCGACGTTCTCCCGGCTCGCCCAGGCGGCGGTCAGCTCGGCGGCGAGCCGCTCCTCGGCCTCCTCGGCGTTCCGGCTGACCTGGGTGGTGACCAGCACGGCGAAGCTCACCAGCGCGCCGCCGACATGGGCGAGCAACTCCTCCATCGCCACCGCGAGGCCGGGCGCCACCAGCGGCTCGCCGGGCCCGCGCCGTTTGGCGAGGTCGGTGAGCGAGCGCGAGATCACCCGGATCACCACGACGCAGATCTCCAGCGTGTCCAGGCCGGTGCGCAGCACCAGCCGGGAGAGCAGCCCCTCGCTGATCCGGGGGTTGAACCGGAGGCTGTCCTCGGCCTGGCGCAGCGCGGCATCGACGTCGGCGATCGCCTGATCGAGCCGGCGGGCCTCGTGCAGGCGCTCGGCGGCGTCCTCGACGGCGGTGGGCCGGCCCAGCTGCTCGGCGAGGTCGACCAGCAGGTGCCGGGCCCGGCGGGCCAGGTCCTCGATCGACTCACCGGCGGTGTCCAGCCAGACCGGCGGGGCGAACAGCAGGTTGAACAGCAGGCCGACGCTCGCGCCGATCAGCGTCTCCAGCACCCGGTCCCAGGCCTGGGAGGCGAGTTTGGTGACGCCCAGGATCAGCATCGCGCTGATCGCGACCTCCTGGACGAACTCGTCCACCCGGACGAACCGGCCGATCACCAGCGAGGCCAGGATGATCAGTCCGAGGCTCCACCAGGAGAGTCCGACCACCGCGCTGAACCCGATCGCGATCAGCACGCCGACGACCACCGAGTTCACCCGGCGGATGCTGGTGGTGAGGGTCGAGTAGACGGTGACCTGGACCACCAGCAGCGCGGTGAGCGGGGCGGTCAGGGGAGCCGGTTCGCTGCTGAGCCAGGTCGCCACCACGTAGGAGAGGGTGGCGGCGACGGTCGCCCGGGCGGTCTGGACGGCGAAGGGTTCACGGGCGGCGCGGCGCAGCAGGCCGGCCACGGACTCCGGTAGCAGGGCCATGCGCACCTCCTTCCCCGTCCCCCGGCTCCCACCGGCCCGGTCCGGCCCGCGTCGGGCGGGCCGGGGGTTACTGCTTGCCGCGCCCCTCGCGCAGCAGCTTCCACGGCGCGAGCGCCGACTCCACCTGCACTCCGAGGCTCATCTTGGACGCGCCCTCGACCCGCTCCTCGAAGCGGATCGGCACCTCCTTGATGGTGAGCCCCTGGCGCACCACCCGGTGGTTCAGCTCGACCTGGAACGAGTACCCGTTGCTGTGCACCGACGGCAGGTCGATGGCCTGCAGCGTCTGCGCCTTCCAGGCCTTGAAGCCGGCGGTGGCGTCGCGCACGCCCAGGCCGAGGATGGTGTTCACATAGAGGTTGGCCCAGGCGGAGAGCGCCTTGCGGTGCCAGGGCCACTCCTCGGCGGTCGACCCGCCGGGCACGTACCGGGAGCCGAGCACCACGGCCGTGTCGTCGGCCAGCAGGGTCTCCAGCATGAGCGGCAGGACGGCGGCCGGGTGGGACAGGTCGGCGTCCATCTGGACGACCACGTCCGCGCCGTCCGCCAGGGCCCGGGTCATGCCGGCCACGTAGGCGCGGCCGAGGCCGTCCTTCTCCGTGCGGTGCAGCACCGAGACCCGCCCCTCGGACCCGGCGGCCAGCTTGTCGGCCACCTCGCCGGTGCCGTCGGGGGAGTTGTCGTCGACGACCAGCAGATGCAGGTTAGGCAGGTCGAGCCCGGCCAGCAGGCCGGCGAGGACCGGAAGGTTCTCCCGCTCGTTGTAGGTGGGCACGACCACGACGACCTTCGGGACGGCCTCGACCATGTTCTGTTCCCTCGCGAGTTCGGCGGCACGGCCGTCCGGCTGCGACGGCCGTGCGAGTCTAGCCGCGCCGCTTCGAACAGCATCGCGCCGGACCACCCTCGGGGCCCGGGCCGGGCTGGGGCCGGGGTCGGCCCGGGCCCGGCGCCGCGAGGGCGGCCGAACACCTTGGGCCGCCGAACACCTGGGCTGCCGGTCACCTGGACCGGCGGGAACTCCAGGCGGGGGCGACGATGCCGATCAGGGCGACGGCGAAGCCGAGCTGGAGCAGATGGCGGATCCAGTCGATGCCGGAGGTGTGCCGGACGCCGATCCACCCGGCGACCGCGTTGCCCAACCAGGCCCCGGCCGCGCCGAGCAGCATCGTCAACCACCACGGGATGGCCTGCGGGCCGCGCAGGATCAGCTTGGCGATCACACCGAGCACAAAGCCGATGAGCAGAATCCACAGGAGCTGGAACATCGCATTCCACCTTTCGAGGCACGTTCCCTCATGATCGCCCGAACCGCGCCGCTCGGCACGTCCAGCGGCCGGCCGCCGCGGTGCGGGCTGTTCGGACCCCGCCTGCCCAGACCGCGCCGGGCTACTCCCGGGCCGCTCCCGGACCCCTCGGTCCGGTCCCACCGGTCGGGGCGGACGCGACTGTGCCGACCTGCGGATTTCCACGTCCGGTGGGACGGATCGGGGATGCCGGGTCCAGGGATCACGGCACTTCTCACTGATCGCGCGGAACGAGGTCGCCGGGCCGCGTGCCGAAGCAGGCGGAACTGCTCCGAAGGTGCGACTTTCGGCCGGATTCGACGGTCGACGGGCGAAGTTCAAGCCGTCGTTCGTGTCCACACCTCCGGCTGCTCCCACGCTTCGCATGATGGACGGACACCCCCGCCCCGATCGGGCGGCGGCGCTGTCGCGGCCGCACGTACACATGCGGCCGCACCTACACGGAGGTGGACGGATGACGTCGGGGATTCGTACGTGGGTGGCCGGAGCGGGCGTCGCCCTGCTGATGGCCGGGGCGGCCGCGCCAATGGCGGCCGCCGCGCCCGCGAGCACGACGGCGCGGCCGGGGATGATCGACATCGCGGACCTGCCGCCGGACTCGCTGCCCTGGAGCGGCGGTGCGCACGACGAGCCCGGCTGGTACTCCGACGGGCCCTGTTCCGCCGGGTTCGGCGTCGGGGGCATCCCGGAGGACAGCATCTGGGACGCCGGCTTCTCCACCTCGGAGACGGCTTCGGTGAGCGAGCACGCCATCGTGCTGCCGACGGAGGCCGAGGCGGTGGCCCTCGCCGAGTCGATCCGCCAGTACTTCGCGGGCTGCGCCGACCGTTGGCGTGCGGGGAGCCCGGTCTACACCGTGACCGGGTACGACTACGGTTCCCTGGACGTCGAGGAGGGGGCGACCGTCGGCGGCGTGCACCTCACCCGCAACCCCTCCTGGGAGGGCTACCGCAACTTCCTGTACGGCGTGGGCCGGGACGGAAACACCGTGGCCTACGTCGAGTGGGAGAGCAACTGGACCCAGCCCGACGTCCCCGCCTTCAAGGAGACGGTCCGGGCCGCGGTCAACAAGCTCTACTGACCGGGCCCGACTTCACCGGGGCGAGCGATCCGCGCCGGCCGGGCCCGCCGGGACTCCGCCGCGTCCATCGAGAACAGGACACCCTGCCCCCGGGACCGGACGACTCTGGCGGGGGACGGCGCCCAGCCGCTACGGTCTGGACCAGCCACGCGTCCGGCCGATCGGCCGCGCCCCGTCCTGGCCATTCCCGGGAGTCGTCATCAGCACCCGATCCACCGTCAGTGCCGTTCCGGTCGACGCCGCTTCGGCGGCCGGGACGCCCGACGCGCTCACCCTGACCGACCTGCTCGACGACCGGGCCGCCCGGCACCCCGACCGGCCCGCGCTGATCGCCCCCGGCCGCCCGGCACTCGACTACCGGACGTGGCGGGAGCGGGCGGTGCGCGCCGCCCACGGGCTCGCCCGGGCGGGCGTCGGGCCGGGCGAGCGGGTGCTGCTGCTCTTCCCCAACCGGTCCTGGGACGCCTACGCGGTGGCCTTCCTGGCCACGCACTACGCGGGTGCGGCGGCCGTCGTCGTCCGCGAGGACCTGAGCGCCGAGGACACCGCGCGGCTGGCCGGCGACAGCGGGGTGGTCCTCGCGGTCGCCGCCTCCGCCGACGACGAGCGGGCCGTCGCGGCCGACGTCCGCTGCCTGCCGCTGGCCGGGCTGGAGGCCGACGGCAACGCCGATGGCGACGGCAACGGCAGCGGCAGCGGCGACGGCACACAGGAACCGCCGCACCGCCCGGCCCCCGGCGACCTCGCCCAGGTCATCGGCACCTCCGGCACCACCGGCGCGCCCAAGGGCGTGACTGCCGCCCACGCCAGCCTGACGGCCGGTCAGCGGCTCGCCCCGCGCCCGCGCCCCTACGCCCACTCCGCGCACGCCGTGCACGCCTTCCCGATCGGCACCAACGCGGCCCAGGTGGTGCTGGTCAACGCGCTGGTCGCAGCGCCCGCCACGATCTGCCTGCCGCGCTTCGACGCCGAGGAGTTCGGGCGGACCGTCGCCGAGTACCGCGCCGGCACGGTCTTCCTGGTGCCCTCGATGGCGGTGGAACTGCTCAACTCCGGTGCGGTCGGGCGGCACGACCTGAGCAGCGTCCTGCTGATCAGCTCCTCCGCCGCCGCCCTGCCCGCCCCCGTCGCCGCCGCCCTGCGCGCAGCCCTGCCGACCGCGACCCTGGTCAACACCTACACCTCCGCCGAGGCGTCGCCCGCCCAGATATCCGCCGTCGTCGACGCCCGCCGGCCCGGCTCGGTCGGCCGCCCCGCCAACCCGGCCGACCTGCGGCTGCTCGACGAAAACGGGCAGCCGGTCGCGACGGGCACCGTCGGCGAGGTCTGGCTGCGCCAGCCGGGACCCCCGCGCGGCTACACGGCCGGCGCGCGGGCCACGGCCGCCGTCTTCCGGGACGGCTGGGTGCGGATGGGAGATCTCGGCCGGCTCGACGCCGACGGCTACCTCCACCTGGTCGACCGCGAGAGCGACATCATCAAGTCCGGCGCCCTCAAGGTCTCCACGCTGCGCATCGAGGACGTCCTGCACGCCCACCCGCAGGTCGCCGACGCGGCCGCACTCGGCCTCCCGCACCCCGTCATGGGCGCCGTGCCGGTGGCCGCCGTCGTGCCCGCCGCCGACGGCCTGGACCTCGACGAACTGCGGCTCTTCCTCGCCGCCCGCCTCGGCCGGGCCGAACTGCCGGTCCGGATCCTGCTCACCGACCGGCTGCCCCGCAACCCCAGCGGCAAGGTCGTCAAGCACGAACTGCGGGCCCGTTTCGACACCCCCGCCGAGGCACCGGCCGGCACCCCGCCCAGCACCGGCACCGAACGCGCCCTCGCCGCCGTCTGGCGCAAGGTGCTCGGCCGGCCGGTCGCGGCCGTCGAGGACGAGTTCTTCGCGCTCGGCGGCGACTCCTTCCGCGCCGTCCAGCTCGCCGCCGCCGTCTCCGCCGAGTTCGGTGTCACCGCGAGCACCGCCCTGGTCTTCGAACGTCCCTCGCTGCGCGCCCAGGCCGCCTGGCTCGCCACCGCGCCCAGGACCGCCGAAACCGCGCCCCCGGTGCGGGACTCCGAACTCTCCCCGTTCCTGTGCGACCTGCGGGCCCAGCCGCACGACATCCCGCTCACCTCCCAGCAGGAGAACTTCCTGCGCTGGACCGCCGAGGCCGAGGGCCGCAACGTCGGCGCGGTCGCCGTGATGTTCCGCGTCACCGAGGCGCTGGACCCGGGCCTGCTGACCGAGGCCCTGTACGAGGCGGTGCGCCGCCACCCCGCGCTGCGCACCCGCTTCGTGCCCGTGCCCGGCGCCCTGCCGGGCGTCCGGCGCGCCGTCCTCGACCCCGAACCCCAGGTGGAGGCCGTCCTGGTCGACGCCCCGGGCGAGAGCGACGAGGAGGTGTCGGCCCGGCTGATCGCCGTCCGGGACCGGCTCACCGACGTCGGCGAGGGCCCGATGACCGCCCTCGCCGTGGTCAGCCGGGGCGCCGACGACCACGCGGTGCTCCTCGCCGTCCACCACATCGTCGGCGACGGCTGGTCGGTCGGTGTGCTGCTGCGCGACCTCGGCGTCATCTACTCGGCCCTGCGCCGAGGCCGGCCGGCGCCGCCGCCCCGGCCGATGCCGACGCTCGGCGAGCTGGTCTCCCGCTCCAACGCCAACTGGCCGGTCGCCCGGGCCCACTTCGCCCGTACCCTGGCCGGCGCGCCGGAGGCGGTGCACCCCTTCCCGGGCCGCGCCGACACCGAGACGGTGCTCAGCGCCGCCCACCGGCTCACCGTCACCGCCGACCGGGCCGCCGCCCTCCGCGCCCGGGCCGCCGAGGCCGGGGCGACGGCCTTCCAGGCCCTCGCCACCGTCTGGCTCGGCCTGCTCGCGGAGCGCAGCGGCCAGGACGACCTGGTCCTGATGACCCCCGTCCCCGGCCGCACCACGCCCGAGGCCGAGCAGGCCGTCGGCTGCTTCGTCCAGTCCCTCCTGCTGCGGGTCGACGCCTCCGGCGCGCCCGGCTTCGCCGAACTCCTCGCCCGGGTCCGCGACACCGCCACCGCGGCCCTGGACCACCAGCTCTACCCCTTCGCGGAGTTCAGCCCGCTGGTCCCGTTCGCCGCCTGGCTCCGTTACGAGAGCTGGAACGCCCCCGCCCAGCTCCCCGGCCTCGCCTGCACCGCCTGGGAGGTGCCGCGCGGCGCCACCGTCCCCTACCCCCTCCCCGGCGGCGACCGGCACGTGCCCGAACTCGCCGCCACCGAGCAGCCCGACGGCTCCCTGGTCTGCTGGCTCCGCTACAACGAGCACGCCTTCACCCCGGCCGCCGTCGAATCGCTCGCCACCGCCCTGGAGGCCCGCATCGTCGAGGCCGCCGGCGGCTGAGCCCGCGTGATTGTCGGTGGGCGGTGCCATGATCCCCACGAGCGAGCTGAGGAGAGCACTGTGGGTACCTGGGACATCGGCCATTTCGACAACGACACCGCGGCGGACTTCTGCGGCGGCCTGGACGAGGCTGCCGCGAGTGAACGGGAAGGGCTGGTCCGCCGTGCGCTGACGCTGGCCGCCGACACGGTGGCCGAGGACTACCTCGACTGCGACGAGGCGGTGAAGGCGCTGGCCGCCGCCGCCCTCGTCGCGTCCCAGTGCCCCGACGGGGCGCCGGTCACCACCGCCTACGGGCCCGACGAGCCCCTTCCGGTGTTCGCGGCCGACCTGCGGCCGCTCGCCGTGGCGGCCCTGGACCGGGTGGTCGCCGAGGAGTCCGAGCTCGCCGAGCTCTGGGACGAGACCGAGGACGGACCGGCCTGGCGCCGCGCCGTCCAGGAGCTCCGCGACGTCCTCGCACCGGCAGGCGGACCGGCCCCGGAGGCGCTGTTCGAGCTCACCTGAGCGGTCCCTCACCTGAGCGGACCCGGAGCGGTCCCTGATCGGTGCTCAGGCCGCCGGCCCCGCGGCATCGGCGGCCTCGAACCGGGCATGCAGCGCGGCGGCGCCGCCCTCGGCGAGCCAGTCGCCGAGGCTGCGCAGCCCGGGGTGGATCACCCGCAGGGCCTCGATGTCGACCCGCCAGCGATGGCCCTCGGCCCACTGCCGGCGGACCTCGGCGAGTCCGGGGTGCAGCGCGGCGGCCTCGTCGTGGCCGAGCTGCTCGTAGCGCAGCGCCCGCCCGGTCGCGGCGGCGATCGCGGCGACGGCCTCGACCGGGGTCGGGGCGTCACCGGCCAGCTCCAGCGTCCGGCCGGTGAACCGCTCCGGCTGCTCGAAGGCCAGCGCGGCGAACTCGGCGATGTCCTCGGGGGCGATGATCTGGAGGGGCTCGTCCGGCGGGAAGAGGTGCCGGTGGACCCCGTCCGTGAACCCGTCGAGGCCGACTCCGGCCACCCCGAGGTAGTTCGTCATGAACCGCACCGGCCGCAGGACCGTCACCCGCTCGATCCGCTCGCGCAGGTACTGCTCGGTGCGGCGCTTCCCGGGGGCCGCGAACGCCGCGCCGGTGGTCGGGGCGACGCCGGTGAACACCACCTGGCGCACACCCGCCGCCTCGGCCGCGTCGGCCAGTGCCCGGCCGCGGGCGAAGTCCAGCTCCTCGTCGATGCCCGCCGGGCCGTAGGCCACCGGCGGCACGGCGAACAGCGCGCCGGCACCGGCCAGGGCCGGGCCGAGGCTCGCCGGGTCGTCCAGGTCCGCGACGGCCAGCTCGGCCCCGGCCGCCGCGAGTGCCACGGCGGCGGGCGCCGAGGCGTCCCGCACCAGCGCCCGCACCGGGCGTCCGGCGCCCAGCAGCCGACGGGCCGTCGCCCCGCCCTGGGTCCCGGTGGCGCCGGTCACGGCGACGAGGCTCCAGGCGGTGTCATCGGTTTCGGTGGTCATGTCGTCCTCCCTCGCCCCGGTCTGTGCTTCACCCCGGGGATCTGGGATACTCCAACCCGTTTGACTCCGGGGGCACAAGGGGTTTCGTGACATGACGACGGCGATCGGCACGGGCGACCGGAGCGACGCCCGCCGCAACCGGGCCAGGGTGCTGGCAGCAGCGGGCGAGGCCTTCGCCGAGCGGGGGCTCGATGTCCCGCTCGGCGAGATCGCCCGCCGGGCGGGCGTCGGCGCCGGCACGGTGTACCGGCACTTCCCGACCAAGCAGGCTCTCGTCGAGGCGGTGTTCGCCCAGCAGTTGGGCGAGCTGGTCGCCTCCGGCGAGCGCCGGACGGCCCGGTCCGCGCCCACCGAGGCCTTCTTCGGGTTCCTCCTGGAGATGGTCGACACCACGCGAAGCCGCGCGACCGCCTGCGACGCGCTGGCCGCCGACGTGAGCTGGCCGCGCCCGGTGCTGACCGCGACGGTGGCGCGGTTGCACCAGCTCCTGGAGACGCTGCTGCGGGCCGCGCAGCGGGACGGCGGCGTCCGGCCGGAGATCGGCCCCGACGACGTGGTGGCCCTCACCGTGGGGTGCGCCGCGATGCTGAGGGTCCGCCACGACCGCGCGGCCGGACTCCGGCTCGCCCGGCTGACCCTGGACGGCCTCCGCCCCTCCGACCAGGCTGTCACTGTCACGGAAGGCCGCTCGTTCCGTGACAGCGACGGCCGGGGCACGCGCCACGCCCCCGCCCCGGCCTGCGAGGAGTGCGGAGCCGCCCTCACCGTCCGCCCCACCGGCCGCCCGGCCCGCTACTGCGGCACCACCTGCCGCCAGCGCGCCCACCGCCGCCGCCCCGCCCCCTGAGCCTCTCGGGCCCTGGTCAGGGGATGTACGTGCGCGAGCAGGTGGGGGACGGCGTGGCCGACCCCGGTCCGCCGGTGACCGTGGGCGCCGGGCTGCTCGGATCGCCGCACGGACGCGGCTCGTACCCGGGACCGGTGAAGGACACCCGACGCACGTCGTAGGACGCCTGCTCGTACCAGCCGTGGAAGTACACCGTCAGCTCGGTGGTCCCCGGCCCGGTACCCACCCGCACCGACAGATCGTTCCAACCGCCCTGCCCCGACCAGGTCGAGGCGTTCTCACCGGCCGCCCCCGTGACGCCGACGAAGGCGAACGGACCGCGCACCGTGGCGGACAGCAGATAGCTGGAGTCCGGCAGGACCCGCACCCGCTGGGAACACCGCGCGGTGCTGTCGGCGGTCGGATAGCCCGACACATAGTGGTCGTGCGGGATGCTGCTGCGCCGGACGTCCCCGTCGCAGGTCCAGATCCACGGGTACGAGTCGAACGCCCCGTTGAGGACCAGCTCGACCCTCGGCAGCGGATCCGCCGCACCGGCGGCGAACCCGACACCGGAAGCCGCCGCCACAAGCGCGGCGACCGCGAGCCCGACAGAAGGCCCGCCACGTCCACGTCCGCGGCCGGGTCGGTGATGAACGATCGCACGCATGCCGTCTCCAGGTGGGGGAGTACCGATAGGGGCAGCGGTGCGAGGGAGTGGACCACACCCTGGTGGACCCGGCCCACCGCAGTCAAGGCCGACGACACGGGCATCGACGCTCAGGCACGCAGTGGCTGACGGCCTGACGGTGCTCGGTCTTGTGGCCGTAGGCCATCTTCCTCAGCCGCTTGCGCTCGGCGGTTGTCGGGGATATCCGGCGGGCTACAGCAACTGGCATGGATCGAGGGCCAATCGGGAGAAGTAGATCACGGCAGGCCCGTAGCCTGCCGTGTCCGCTCTCCGCCCTCGGGCGATAGCTACTCCGGCCGTACCGCGAGACGCCGCCGGTGGTACGAGAAGGTGACGGCGCCGAGCAGTGGCCCCCAGGCGGCCAGGGGCAGGTAGAGGAACCCGACGATGACGTGGCCGAGTGCGGTCATGTCGGGGTGGGGGACGGCCCACCAGGCGACGAACGGCGTCCACAGGACGGTCAGAGCGATGGCGCCGAAGCCGGCCGGGACGACCACCGCAATGGGGTGGACCTGGCGGCCTCCGAGCAGGGGGATCCAGCGAGGGAGTACCTCGCCCCAGGGCCGGACGAGGCCGATTGTGAGCAGTGCGAGTGCCTCGCCGGCCACACTGAGGCCGACCACGTACACCGCGCCCCAGCCCGTGAAGCCCATCGCCGCATAGCCGGCGTCGTTGTAGCCGACCGGGTAGCCTGCCGCCAGCAGGAGGCGCCAGATCCCGGTCGGCAGGGTGACGAGCGCGGCGACATGGGCGGCCCGGATTGCCCAGCGGGGCGGGGGCGGAACGGCGGGATCGAGCGGAGCGGTCGTCATGTGCACCATCCTGTCGGCGTGCCGCCGTCACAACGTCGGTTCCGGGGATGATCTTCCAGACGGGCCCAGGATGAAGATCGGCACCTCCCTCTCACCCGCAAGGGGGAGCGCACTCGTTCTGCTCCACCCCGCCGCCCTCTGAACCTGACGAGACGGCACACACAACAACAGCTGCCGCGTCAACCCCGAAGGACTTCGGCAGCCGAGCACTAAGTACCGACAAGTGGTGCTGGAGGTTTGCGTCGGCGTCTTGAGCGGGTTGTCACGGCGTTCGAGGCCGGATTCGTGGATCGGTCCGATGACCAGGAACAGTCCGTGGATATGGTGGAAGGACTGGCTGATCTCGGGAGTGCCGATA
>NZ_JAXCLC010000038.1:0-84103 GCF_034043715.1 Kitasatospora purpeofusca
GGGCTGGGGGGGGGGGGGGGGGGGGGGTTGGGGGGGCCCCGGGATCCGGTAGTGTTGGGGGCAGCCCCTCGTGTGGCGTTATCTCTCTGAACTCCCCCAGGGCCGGAAGGCAGCAAGGGTAGGAGGGCTCTGGCGGGTGCGCGAGGGGTCTTTGCGTTCCCGGGGGCCGGTGGGGGTGCGCGGATCGAGGGGCGACGCGTTTGTCGGTCCGTCCCGATATCGTCGGGGGTGTGTCCCTAGCCCTGTACCGCCGCTACCGCCCGGAGACCTTCGCGGAGGTCATCGGGCAGGAGCACGTGACCGCTCCGCTCCAGCAGGCCCTGCGCAACAACAGGGTCAATCACGCGTACTTGTTCAGCGGCCCACGCGGCTGCGGCAAGACCACGAGCGCCCGCATCCTGGCCCGCTGTCTGAACTGCGAGCAGGGGCCGACGCCCACGCCGTGCGGTGAGTGCCAGTCCTGCACGGACCTCGCCACGGGCGGGCCCGGGTCGATCGACGTGATCGAGATCGACGCGGCCTCGCACGGTGGTGTGGACGACGCGCGCGACCTGCGGGAGCGGGCGTTCTTCGCGCCGGTGCACAGCCGGTACAAGATCTTCATCCTGGACGAGGCGCACATGGTGACCTCGGCCGGCTTCAACGCGCTGCTGAAGGTGGTGGAGGAGCCGCCGGAGCACCTGAAGTTCATCTTCGCCACCACCGAGCCGGAGAAGGTGATCGGGACGATCCGGTCCCGGACCCACCACTACCCGTTCCGGCTGGTGCCGCCCGGCACGCTGCGCGACTACCTGGCGGAGGTGTGCGGCCGGGAGGGGATCCAGGTCGAGGACTCCGTGTTCCCGCTGGTGGTGCGGTCGGGCGCCGGTTCGGTGCGTGACTCGATGTCCGTGATGGACCAGCTGCTGGCCGGCGCCGCCGAGGGCGGTGTGACGTACGGGATGGCCACTTCGCTGCTCGGGTACACGGACTCGGCGCTGCTGGACGAGGTGGTGGACGCGTTCGCCGCGCACGACGGGGCGACGGTGTTCCAGGTGGTCGACCGGGTGGTCGAGGGCGGCCACGACCCGCGCCGGTTCGTCGCGGACCTGCTGGAGCGGCTGCGGGACCTCGTGATCCTCGCCACAGTGCCGGACGCGGGGGAGAAGGGGCTGATCGACGCCCCGGCCGACCGGATCGCGGTGATGCAGGCGCAGGCGGACGCGTTCGGGGCGGCGGAGCTGAGCCGGGCGGCGGACCTCGTCAACACCGGGCTGACGGAGATGCGCGGCAACGCGGCACCCCGGCTCCAGCTGGAGCTGATCTGTGCCCGGGTGATGCTGCCGGGGGCTTACAGCGACGAGCTGTCGTTGCAGGCGCGGCTGGACAAGCTGGAGCGGCGTGCCGCGAGCGGTGGGTTCGCCGCGGCCGGCGGCCCGGTGCCGGCGGCCCCGACGATGCCCACGACGCCGACGACGCCGATGGTGGCGGCGCCGATGGCACAGGCGGTGCAGGCGCTGGCGGTGTCCGAGGCGCCGCAGGTCGCGCCGCCGGTGCAGGTACAGCCGACGCCCGCCCCCACGCCGACGCCCACGCCCGCCCCGGCCCAGCCGGCCGGGCCGGCGCCCGGGGCGTGGCCGATCAAGCGGAGCTTCCCGCCCGCCGGGGAGCCGCCCGCGGCGGAGGCTCCGGCCCCCGTGGCCGCGCCGTCCCCCGCGCAGTCCGTTCCTCCGGTGGCCGCGCCGGCCGCGCCCGTTCCGGCCCCCGCCCCCGCTGCGGCGTCCGGCGGGCAGCCGTCGGCGGCGGCGCAGCAGGGCGCGGGCCAGGTCCGGCAGCTGTGGCCGCAGATCCTGGAGGCGGTGAAGAACCGGCGCCGTTTCACCTGGATCCTGCTCAGCCAGAACGGCCAGGTGGCCGGGTTCGACGGCAGCGTGCTCCAGGTCTCGTTCATCAACGCGGGTGCCCGCGACAGCTTCGTGAGCAGCAACAGCGACGACGTGCTGCGGGCCGCGCTGGCGGACGCGCTCGGCGTGGACTGGCGGATCGAGTGCATCGTCGACCCGTCCGGTGGCGCCGGCGGCCCCGGCGGGGGCCCCGCTGGTGCGGGGGCCGCCCCGAGTGGGGGCGGGGGCGGCTGGGGTGCCTCACCGGCGCGTCCGGCGGCGCCCGCGCCCCAGATGGCGCCTGCCGCGCCGGCTCCCGTTACCGCGCCCGCTCCGGCGCCCCGTCGGGCCGCCGCGCCGAATCCCGCGCCGGCCGCGCCGGTGCCGCCGCCCGTCCAGGCCGCGCCCCCGGCGTACCCGGCGCAGGGGGTGGCCCCGGAGGACGACGTGCCGGAGGAGGACGACCCCGATCTGAACGAGGACGTGTTCTCGGGCCAGGAGCTGATCATCCGCGAGCTGGGTGCCACGGTGCTGGAGGAGATCCGGCACGGCGGCAACTGAGCAGCACGTAGGCTCGTCGAGGACGTAGCAGGAGCCGACCGAACGCAAGGAGTGAGCCGTGTTTCCCGGTGGTGGCCAGCCCAACATGCAGGCGCTGCTCAAGCAGGCGCAGAAGATGCAGCAGGACCTCGCCCAGGCGCAGCAGGAGCTGGCCGAGGCCAAGGTGAGCGGTTCGGCGGGCGGCGGCCTGGTCGAGGCGACGGTGACCGGTTCCGGCGAGCTGGTGGCGCTGACCATCGCCCCCGCCGCCGTCGACCCGGAGGACACCGAGACGCTGGCCGACCTCGTCCTGGCGGCCGTTCGCGACGCCAACCAGGCCGCGCAGAAGATGCAGGCCGAGCGGATGGGCCCGCTGACCCAGGGCCTCGGCGGCGGGATCCCGGGCCTGCCGTTCTGACGGTGACGACCGGTCCGGCCGTGACGGTCCGACCGTGACGCCCCGCTGTGACGGACGACCGTGACGGCCCCGCCGTGACAGCGGGTACGGGCCGGGGCAGCGGAGCGTACGGAGCGGACAGTCGGGTCCGGAGTTCGGACAACGGACCTGTGTGATTAATGCGGGAGTCGGGCGCCGGGCGATGCGCCCGGTGTCCGATTCGTTGGATGATGGCACCGGAGCCCCCCGCGCGGGTGCCACCGGTCCAACCCGAGGGAAGGCGCGACGTTGTACGAGGGCGTGGTTCAGGACCTGATCGACGAACTGGGCAGGCTGCCCGGCGTCGGGCCCAAGAGCGCGCAGCGGATCGCCTTCCACGTCCTGCAGGCCGACCCGGTCGACGTCCGCCGGCTGGCGCACGCGCTGCTGGAGGTCAAGGACAAGGTCCGGTTCTGCGCCGTCTGCGGCAATGTCGCGGAGGCCGAGCGGTGCCGGGTCTGCCTGGACCCGCGCCGCGACCTCGCGGTCATCTGCGTGGTCGAGGAGTCCAAGGACGTCGTCGCCATCGAGCGCACCCGGGAGTTCCGCGGCCGCTACCACGTGCTGGGCGGCGCGATCAGCCCGATCGAGGGCGTCGGCCCGGACGATCTGCGGATCCGGGAGCTGCTGGCACGGCTCGCGGACGGCACCGTCACCGAGCTGATCCTGGCCACCGACCCCAATCTGGAGGGGGAGGCGACCGCCACCTACCTGGCCCGGCTCTGCAAGCCGATGGGCCTGAAGGTGACCCGCCTGGCGAGCGGCCTGCCCGTCGGCGGGGATCTGGAGTACGCGGACGAGGTCACACTCGGTCGCGCCTTCGAAGGGAGACGACTGCTCGATGTCTGACCGGACGATCAACCAGCAGCCCCACGCACCCCATCAGGCCGGGCCGGAGGAGGAGCGGGACACCGCGCAGGTGCCGCGCCCTCCGCACACCCATGCCCACGGCTCGGAACCGGACGACTTCGCGGTGCAGATCGCGGACTCGGTGGAGAGCTTCGTGCTCTCGGTGACCGAGGTCGCCAAGGGTGACGAGCCCGGCAGCGCGGTCTCCCTCCTCCTGCTGGAGGTCTCGCAGCTGCTACTGGCCGGCGGCCGGCTGGGCGCCATCGAGGACGTCGTCCCGGAGGACCGGTTCGAGCCCGACACCGGTCCGGAGCCGGACGGCGAGCAGCTGCGGGAGCGGCTGGCCGTGCTGCTCGCGCCGATCGACGTCTACCACGAGGTCTTCGACCCGTACGGGCCGCCGGAGAAGCCGAGCGCGTTCCGGATCTCGGACGACCTGGCCGGGGTGGTGAGCGAGCTGCAGCACGGGCTCACCCACTACCGCGAGGGCCGGGTCAGCGAGGCGCTCTGGTGGTGGCAGTTCTCGTACCTGTCCAACTGGGGCACCACCTGCACGGCCGTTCTGCGGGCGCTGCAGTCGCTGATCGCGCACGTCCGGCTGGACAGCCCGATCGGGGCGGCACCGGACGGGGCGGACACCGACAACGACGGCCTCACCGACGAGCAGCTGGAGCAGCAGGCCGGTGACCTGATGGCGGCCGAGCTCGGCGGGGGTCACTAGCCGGGTCACCAGCCGGTGGACCGAGCGTCATCGGACCGAACGCCACCGGCGCCGACCGAGGGCGCAAGGCCGCAAGGGCGACGGAGCACAGGGCCGGGAGCGCAGGGCCGCAACGGCGCGGAAGAGCAGGGACGCAGGCTGCCCGGGGCCCGGGCGGCGGGAGTGTGACGGACACCTCACTCCTGGCCACCGGACGGAAAACCCCGGGGCAGCCGTCCCTTCGTCCGCCGATTCTCCGGAACGGCGGACACCTGCCCGCAGACCTGCCGGTGGCAGCATCCGCACCCCCGCTCACCTGCTGAAACGTGTGTCTCATCATATGGAAAGCAGAGGTCGGGGCACCCCCGCTCGGTAGACTGGCGCCGACCGCACAGCCCCCGCCACCCGGGGGTGCGGGGGCCGATCGCCCCCGGAAACGACACAAGTCGAGGAGCGCACGTGGGCCTTGTCGTGCAGAAGTACGGCGGCTCATCCGTTGCGGATGCCGAGGGCATCAAGCGCGTGGCCCGTCGAATCGTTGACGCCAAGAAGGCCGGCCATGAGGTCGTCGTCGTGGTGTCCGCGATGGGCGACACGACGGACGAGCTCATCGAACTCGCGGAGCAGGTGTCACCTCTCCCCGCCGGCCGCGAGTTCGACATGCTGCTGACCGCTGGAGAGCGCATCTCCATGGCGCTGCTGGCCATGGCGATCAAATCCCTGGGCCACGAGGCGCAGTCGTTCACAGGAAGCCAGGCCGGCGTCATCACCGACTCCGTCCACAACAAGGCGCGCATCATCGATGTCACGCCGGGCCGCATCCGCACCGCCCTGGACCAGGGCAACATCGCGATCGTGGCCGGCTTCCAGGGCGTCTCGCAGTCGAGCAAGGACATCACCACGCTCGGCCGGGGCGGCTCGGACACCACCGCCGTCGCCCTCGCCGCCGCTCTCAAGGCCGAGGTCTGCGAGATCTACACCGACGTGGACGGCGTGTTCACCGCCGACCCGCGCGTGGTGAAGAAGGCCCGCAAGATCGACTGGATCGCCTACGAGGACATGCTGGAGCTGGCCTCGTCGGGTTCCAAGGTGCTGCTCGACCGCTGTGTGGAGTACGCGCGCCGCTACAACATCCCGATTCACGTACGCTCGTCGTTCTCGGGTCTTCCCGGGACGATCGTCAGCAACGACAACCCGCACCAGCCCGAAGGGGGCGAGATGGAGCAGGCCATCATCTCCGGAGTCGCCCATGACACGTCCGAGGCCAAGGTCACGGTCGTCGGTGTCCCCGACAAGCCGGGCGAGGCGGCGCGCATCTTCCGCGCCATCGCCGACGCCGAGGTCAACATCGACATGGTCGTGCAGAACGTCTCGGCGGCGTCGACCGGTCTGACCGACATCTCCTTCACCCTGCCGAAGACCGAGGGCCAGAAGGCCATCGACGCGCTCGACCGGGTCCGGGAGGGCATCGGCTACGAGTCGCTCCGCTACGACGACGCGATCGGCAAGATCTCGCTGGTCGGCGCGGGCATGCGCTCCAACCCGGGCGTCACGGCGACCTTCTTCGAGGCCCTCTCCGCGGCCGGCGTCAACATCGAGCTGATCTCCACCTCGGAGATCCGGATCTCGGTGGTCACCCGCGCCGACGACGTCAACGCGGCGGTGCAGGCCGTCCACTCCGCCTTCGGGCTGGACAGTGAGTCGGACGAGGCCGTGGTCTACGGGGGCACCGGGCGATGACCCGGCGGCCGAACCTCGCCGTCGTCGGCGCCACCGGCGCGGTCGGCGAGGTGCTCCTCGGCCTGCTCTCCCTCCGCCAGGACATCTGGGGCGAGATCCGTCTCGCCGCCTCCCCGCGCTCGGCCGGCCGCAAGGCGGTCGTGCGCGGGGAGTCCGTCGAGGTCCTCCCGCTGTCCGAGGAGCTCTTCGACGGGGTGGACGTCGCGCTGTTCGACGTCCCCGAGGAGATCGCCGCCCGCTGGGCGCCGATCGCGGCCGCCAAGGGCGTCGTGGTGGTCGACAACTCCGGGGCCTTCCGGCTGGACGAGGCCGTTCCCCTGGTGGTGCCCGAGGTCAACGCGGCCGCCGTCCGGATGCGCTCGCGCGGGATCGTGGCGAGCCCGGACTCCACCACCCTGACCATGATCGCGGTGATCGGTGCCCTGCACGCCGAGTACGCGCTGGAGTCGCTGGTGGTCGCCTCCTACCAGGCCGCCTCCGGGCTCGGCCGGGACGGTACGGACGCGCTGCGGGCCCAGCTCGCCCAGGTGGCCGGCACCGAGGTCGGCGAACAGACCGGCGACCTGCGGGCGATGATCGCCGACCACGGACCGTTCGCCGCCCCGCTCGCGCTCAACGCGGTGCCCTGGGCCGGGGTGCTGACCGACGGCGGCTGGTCGTCGGAGGAGCGCACGGTGCGCGACGAGTCCCGCAAGATCCTCGGCCTGCCCGGGCTCAAGGTCTCGGCGACCTGTGTGCGGATCCCGGTGGTGCGCACCCACGCGCTCGCCGTGCACGCGGTGTTCGAGCGCGAGGTCACCCAGGAGCACGCCCACGAGATCCTCCGCGACGCCCCCGGGGTGCTGCTGTACGACGACCCGGCGGCGGGCGAGTTCCCGACGCCGAACGACGCGGTGGGGACGGACCCGGTCTGGGTCGGCCGGCTGCGGCGCGCCCTGGACGACCCGAACGCGCTGGACCTCTTCCTCTGCGGCGACAACCTGCGCCGGGGTGCGGCGCTGAACGCCCTTCAGATCGCCGAGCTGGTGGCGCGGGAGATCGCCGACCGGGCCGCGGCGGCCGAAGCCGAGGGTGCCGGGACGGGCGCGGACGGTGTCGGAGCGGGCTGATTCCGCCCGTCCACCCGGAGTCTGCGCGGTTTGTTCGCGGACTGCTTGACGAATCCTCGCCGAATTCCCTGGAGGGGCGTTCGGCCCATGCGCGAGAATGTGCGTCGGGCCGGGCAACCATGACAGGGGATCGAGTGTCCAACGGGCGTGGCGAACGTGATGGTGGGGGCAGGGGCGGGCATCTCGGCGGCAGTCGCGGTGACGTTCCCGTCGCGTGTCCAGTGGCCTGCGGATAGGCCGGAAGAAAGCCAGATGACGGCAGTTGCACCCGGTGCCGCGGGTCCTGGCGCCGGTACCGCTGCCGGTGCCAGCGAGGACCTGCTCACCGAGACCTATCAGGCGCACTACCGCTCCTTGCTGCGGCTGGCCGCGCTGCTCCTCGACGATCTGTCGAGCTGTGAGGACGTCGTCCAGGAGGCCTTCATCCGGGTGCACGCGGCCAGGCGGCGGGTGCGGGAACCGGAGAAGACCCTCGCCTATCTGAGGCAGACCGTGGTCAACCTGTCCCGGTCGACGCTGCGGCGGAGGATCCTCGGCCTCCGGCTGCTGCCGAAGCCGATGCCTGACATGGCCAGTGCAGAAGAAGGCGCCTACGATGCGCTGGAGCGGGACCAGTTGAAGGTCGCGCTACGGGGACTGCAACGCCGTCAGCGGGAGGTGCTGGTGCTGCGCTACTTCGTGGACATGACGGAGGCGCAGGTGGCCGAGACCCTCGGCATCTCGCTCGGTTCGGTGAAGGCGTACGGCTCACGGGGGCTCGCCGCGCTGAGGGTCCAGATGGAGGCCGGGCATGGCTGAGGACGGTCGGGCGGGTGACGGCGGTCGGACGGGCGATGTCGGCCGGCCGGGTGGCGACGGTCGGGCGGGTGACGGCGGTCGGGCGGGTGACGGCCGTGGAGCCGGTCAGGAGGAGCGGCTGGTAAGGGAGTTGATGCTGCGGGCGGTCGCCGGCGTCCAGCCGGATCCCGGCGGACTCCAGCGCATCCGCCGGGCGGTGCCGCGGCGGAGGGCCGCCCGGCGCGGGGCCTGGACCGGCGCCGCCGCCGTGGCCGTGACCGCCTCCTTCCTCCTCCCGGCCCTGCACACCACGGACCACCTCGGCCTGTCCGGCGGTCCCGGCTCGTCCGGTGCGGGGAGCGGCGGCGCCTCCCCGAGCGTCACGAGCACCGTCCCCGGCGGAGGCACCGGCGCTGCCCACCGGCCGCCGGTCTCCGACAGCGGGACCTCGACCGCCCCCGGCAGTCCGTCCGGCAGCGTCGGCAGCGGGCCGAGCGCGGGGGGCAGTAGTGCCGGTTCGCTGCCCGGCACCTTCGACCCGAGTCCCTCCACCACCGGTGGCGGGGCCGACACCCCGGTCCTGGCGCTGTGCACCCGGGCCGACCTCGGACAGGGCAGCGCGCAGCTCGGTGCCCCGGACACGGAGGGCCGGGTCTACGGCTTCTTCACGATGACCAATGTCTCCGGACGCAGCTGCCGGCTCGGCGGGCCCGGATCGGTCACGGTCACCGGCAGGACGGGAGCCTCGGGCACCGGCGGCACCACGGGGGCGGACACCGCGAGGATCCCGATCGTCTTCCACACCGCCGGCGACCCGGCGACCGGTCTGCCCGCGCCCGGGCCCTCGGCCGGACCCGCGGCGGGGGCCGACGCCGGGAGCAACGGCCTCGTCCTCGCACCGCGCGCCGCCTACCGGGTCGACTTCGCGTGGATCCCGGACCAGGCGGGCTGTCCCGTCCCCGGCGGGACGACCTCACCGAGCGCCTCCGCCGGTTCCGGGGGAGCGGGCTCGACCGGCGGTACTACGGCGGGCGGCAGTCCGTCCGGCGGCGGGGAGACCGGCGGCGGCGGGGCGACCAGCAGCGCCACCGGGTCCGCGGGGGGTGACGGCGGCGCGACCGGCGGCCCCGGGACGGGCGGAGGCGGCGCGCTGCCGGGGGCCGGTGGTCCCGGCGGGGCCGGGGGCCCGAGCACCACGGGCTCGGGTTCCGGTGCCGGTCCCGGCTCCAGTGCGGGTGCGAGTCCGGGCGGTAGTACCGGCTCGGGTCCCGTCGGCCTCGCGGCGACCAGCGCCCGGCCGGGTGGGCCGGGGACGTCGACCGGCGGTCCGGCCGGGGCGAGCGGGGAGAGTGGGGAGAGTGGGGCGAGCGGCGCGACTCCGGCGGCCGGTCCCACCGGGTCGCCCAGCACGGCCCCGCAACCGAGCGGTTCGACGACCGGGGGAAGCACCGGGACCCCGAGCCCGTCCGCGACTCCGGCGCCCGGGCCGAGCAGGACCTCGGCGAGCGTCACCCTGGCGTACACGCCGGCCCCGGGCAATCCGGCCGCCGCGCGGGTCGTCCTGGCCGACGCCTGCGCGGGCACCGTCTACCGCACCGCGCCGCGGGCCGTCGTGCCGGACGCCCAGGCCCCGGCGCCGGGCGCCTCGCCGTCGGCGGGGTGAGGGCGGCGGGGTGACGTCCGGGGGGTGACCTCCGGGCGGGGGTGACGTCCGCCGGGTGACGTCCCTCGGGCAGCCGCGTCGTCGGGCCGCCTGGCCGGAGTCGCGCGCGAGAAGTCGGCGGGACCGACTTTCGGGTCCGAGGTGGGGGCCTGGGCGCGGGCGGAGTGTGAGGAGTGGTTACCGTGGGGGGTGTGTACCGGTTTCTCCTCACCCCGCGCTGGCTGAGCGGCACCGCGCTGGCCGTGACGGCCGTGGCGGTGTGCGTCTGGCTCGGCTCCTGGCAGCTCGGCCGGTTCGAGGACCGCGTCTCCTCGCACGAGGAGATCAGCCGGGCCGTGAACGACGCCGGCGCGCCCCGTCCGCTCGGCGAACTGCTGGCCGCCGACCGGCCGCAGGTCACCACCGACACCGTCGGCCGCGCCGTGACGGTCACCGGCACCTTCGATCCGGAGCACCAGCTGCTGGTCCCCAACCGGGTACTGGACGGCCGGCAGGGCTACTACGTGCTCACCCCGCTGCGCACCGCCGACGGCAGGACGGTCGCGGTCGTCCGGGGCTGGGCACCCGGGACACCGCCGGCCGGGGCGTCCGCGCCCGGGGAACCGGTGGACGCGCCCACCGGCGAGGTCACCCTCGGCGGCCGGCTCCAGGCCGGCGAGACCAGCGGCAGCAACGGCGCCGTGGCCGGCGGCCTCCCGGAGGGGCAGCTCGGCACCATCAACCGTGCCGCCCTCGTCAACAAGCTCGCCCTCGACGGCTGGTACGACGGCTGGGTGTCCGCGGACGTCGCGCCGGACGGGCTCACCCCGGTGCCGACCGTCCAGCCGCAGGGGGGTGACGGCCTCTCGCTGCGGGCGTTCCAGAACCTCGGCTACACGCTGGAGTGGTTCGTCTTCGGCGGTTTCGTGGTGTTCATGTGGTTCCGGCTGCTGCGCCGCGAGGCGGAGGCCGAGCAGGACCGGGCCCTCGGACTGGACCCGGTCCTGGACTGACCGGCCGGCGCCACCGGGGCCGGGGCCACCGGTGCCGCGGCACTGGGGCCGTCGCGTCAGCGGGTCGGCTTCGCCGGTGGCACGGCCGGTACCGCCGACTTGGACGGCAGCACCGGTGCCGGCGCCGGTGCCTTGCCGGACGGCGTCGGTGACGGTGGGGCGGTCGTCGACGGAGCGGCGGTCGGCGGCGGGTTGTCGCACCGGCGGCCGTTGTTGTTGCCGCTGCCGTTGGAGCCGTCGTCCGAGTCGTACCGGTCGGTGTGGTGGCGTGTGGTGCGGCCGCTCTTGGAACTCTTCGACCCCTTCGAGCCCTTCGAGCCCGACTTGGCGAGCAGGACCACACCGGCCTCCTCCCCGCCCGCGGCCACCGCCGTACGGAAGGCGGCCTTCACCACCGTGGAGGTGGCCGTCGGCGGAGCGACGGCGGACGGCGGGGACGACGAGGGCGGGGACGACGGCGCGGTTGAGGACGGCGCGGCGGAGGACGGCGAGACGGGCGGCGGACAGGCCGCACTCCCGCCACCGTCACCGCCGTCCTGCCCCGAGCAGCCGGTGAGCACCAGTGCCCCGGCCACCCCCGCCCCCAGGATCGTCAGCAGGCGTCTCACCCGTGTCCCCCGTTCGCTACTTCTCGGTGTCCGCCCGATTCTCGCCGACCGGCAGGCCGCCGAGGTACCGGCGGACGAAGTCGATCTCCAACCGCAACTGCTTGATCCGCTCGTCCACGACCAGCGAGCCGTGCCCGGCGTCGTACCGGTACACCTCGTGCGGCTTGCCGAGCTGCTCCAGCTTCTCGACGTAGTTGTCGATCTGCCGGATCGGGCAGCGCGGGTCGTTGACCCCGGCGCTGATGTAGACCGGCACCGCGACCCGGTCGATGTACGTCAGCGGGGAGGAGGCGGTCCAGCGCTCGGGCACCTCCTCCGGCGTGCCGCCGAAGAGCGTGCGGTCGATCGCCTTCAGCGCCTCCATCTCGTCGTCGTACGCGGTCAGGTAGTCCGCGACGGGCACGGCGGCGACGCCGAGGCTCCACAGCTCGGGCTGCACGCCGAGCCCGAGCAGGGTGAGGTAGCCGCCCCAGGAGCCGCCGGCCAGCACCAGCCGGTCCGGGTCGGCCAGCCCGCTGTCCACCGCCCAGCCGCGCACGGCCGCGATGTCCTCCAGCTCGATCAGGCCGACCCGCTCCCGCAGCGCGTCCGTCCAGGCCTGGCCGTAGCCGGTCGAGCCGCGGTAGTTGACCCGGACCACCGCGAAGCCGTGGTCCAGCCAGGCGGCCGGACCGGCGGCGAAGGAGTCGCTGTCGTGGTGGGTCGGGCCGCCGTGGATCTCGAACACGGTCGGGAACGGGCCCTCGCCCGCCCCGGCCGGACGCTGGACCAGCGCGTGCACCCGGCCGCCGGGCCCGTCCACCCAGACGTCCTCGACCGGCACCGAGCCGGGCGGAACGCTACCGGGCGCGCGCAGCACGACCGTGCCGGCGGTGGAACGGACGGCGGACGGGTCGGCGGCGGAGGACCACAGGAACTCCACCGTGCCGTCGGGGCGGGGGGTGGCGCCGCCGACCGTGCCGCGCGGGGTGTCCAGCCGGGTGAGCACGCCGTCGTCCAGGGAGTAGGAGAACAGCTCGCTGCGCGCCTCGTACTCGTGCTCGATCAGCAGCGCGCGGGCGCCGGGGCGCCACTGGGCGGAGAGGTCGCCGGGCAGTTCGCGGCCCTGCTCGTCGCGGAGCGCCAGGGCGGTCTCCTTGCCGGTCGCGACGTCCCAGATCATCGGCTCCCAGCGGCCGGTGCGCTGGTGGGCGACCAGCAGCCGGGTGTCGCCGTCGACGGGCGCGAAGCCCAGGCAGGCGACCCCGCGCGGGTGCTCGTGGCCGGTGACCTCGTCCAGCTCGGCGACGGTGGGGAGGGCGGTGGCTTCGGCACCGGAGACGGCGGCCTCGGCACCGGAGACGGCGGCCTCGGCACCGGAGACGGTGGCATCGCCGCCGGAGAGGCGGACGACCCGGATCGCGCCGTGCATCGCGTCACCGTGCTCGGTGTGGTCGATGGCCAGCAGGGTGCCGTCGTGGCTCAGGTCGCCGACGCCGCCGTACTCGGCGTGCCGGTAGATCTCGACGGCCTCGGCCGCGCCCGGGCGGCGCAGGTGCAGGGTGGTGCCGTCCTCGTCGGTGGACCGGCCGACCACCACGGTGCCGTCCCGGCCCAGGGCGAGACCCGCGTCGTAGGACGGGGCCAGACCGGGGACGGCCTCCTCGTCCGGACCGGCGGCGCCCTCGGGACGGCCCGCGAACGGCTGGCGGCGCCAGACGCCGTACTCGTCGCCGTCGCTGTCGTCGAACCACCAGATCCACTCGCCGTCGGGGGACAGCTCGGCGTCGGTGGTGCCGTTCGGTCGGTCGGTGGCCCGCCGGTGGGTGTCGGTGGCGCGGTCCCAGGCGTAGACCTCGTAGGTGCCGCTGGAGTTGGACACGTACAGCGCCCGGTCGGGGGCGTCCTCGGCCCAGTCCGGCAGGGAGACCCGTGCCGCCCTGAACCGCTGCTCCCATGCCGGTACGGCGCTCTTCTCCTCGCTCATCCACCCACCCAACCAGATCGGGGCGAGGAAACGGAACGGGACGGGGAAACGGGCGCGGGGAGGGCCGGCACGGCCCTCCCCACACCCGTTCCTTCGTGCCCCGCGTTTCGCGCTCCTGCCGGTCCTGCCGGTCCTGCCGGTCCTGCCGGTCAATCCGCCCATGCCGGTCATGCGGGCCCTGCGGGTCCTGCCGGTCACGCTGGTCCTTCCGGCCCGCTCACCCCCGCCGGCGGGGCAGCAACTGGACCAGGCCCGCCAGCAGCACCTCCAGGACCGCCAGCGCCCCCAGGCTGCGCCCGAACGCGGTGGCCGGGTCGGCGGCGCCGTAGTAGAGGATGCCGATCAGTGCGACCCCGAGCGCCCCCGCGACCTGCTGGACGGTGGCCACCAGACCCGCGGCCGAGCCGGCGAGGCGGGGTTCGACGCCGGCCAGCACCAGCGAGGTCACCGGGGCGATCACCAGACCCATCCCGAGGCCGTCCACGAACAGGCCCGGTGCCAGCCACCAGACGCTGCCGGTGGTGCCCGCCAGGTGCACGGCCAGCCCGAGCAGACCCAGACCGGCGGCCATCAGCAGCCCGCCCAGCGCGATCGCCTGCCGGCCGAGCCGGGCGGCCACCCGGTGCGCGGTGGTGGAGGTCAGCAGGTAGCCGAGGCCGATCGCGGTGAAGACCAGGCCCGCCCCGAGCGCGTCCAGGCCGAGGCCCGGCTGCAGGTAGAGGGCGAGCACCAGGAAGAACGAGGCCTGGCCGAGCCAGAAGGCCAGCTGGGCGAGCAGGCCGGTGGTGAACGCGCGGTCCCGGAACAGCCGGGTGTCCACCAGCGGCGAGCCGCCCGACCGCCCGCGCCGGTGCTGGTGGACGGTGAGGAGCACGAGCAGCGCCGCCGCGCCGCCCAGGCAGAGCCCGGTCCACAGCGGCCAGCCGCTCTCGCGGCCCTGGATCAGCGGCAGCACCAGGCCGGTCAGGGCGAGGGTGACCAGCACGACGCCCACCGGGTCGAGACCAGGCCGGTGCGGGCTGCGCGACTCGGGCAGGCAGCGCCGCACCAGGGCCAGGGCGGCCAGGCCGACCGGCAGGTTGAGCAGGAAGCAACTGCGCCAGTCCAGGCCGAACAGGTCGGCGCGGATCAGCACGCCGCCGATCAGCTGGCCGAACACCGCTCCGAGCCCCATCGTCAGCCCGTACATCGCGAACGCCCGGGCCTGCGCCGCGCCGCTGTACGCGGTCCGCAGGATCGCCAGCACCTGTGGGCCCATCAGCGCCGCGGCCAGCCCCTGGGCGACCCGGGCCCCGACCAGGGTGCCCGCCGTCGGGGCCAGGCCGCAGGCGGCCGAGGTCAGGGTGAACAGGGCCAGGCCGAGGCCGAACATCCGTCGGCGGCCGTACCGGTCGCCCAGCCGGCCGGCGGTGATCAGTCCGACGGCGAGGGCGAGGCCGAAGCCGGCCACCACCCATTGGACGGCGGCGGGGCCGGCTCTCAGGTCGGTCTGGAGGGAGGGGATGGCGACGTTGACGACGAAGACGTCGAGGGCGGTCATGAAGGTCGCGGTCAGCAGGACCGGCAGCAGGCCGCGCGGGGCGGGGGCGGTCGCCGTGCCGGGGGCGGTGGCTGAGGCGGTGGCTGAGGTGGCGGCCCGGGCGGCCAAGGTGCTGGACAAGGTCTGCTCCAGTGGGTTCGCGGCGGCGTGCGTGCGCGGGGTGGGCGGGGCGCTGGGCGGGCGAGGCGCTGGGTGGGCGGGCCGAGTCCGGAGGGGCCGGGTCCGGAGGGGCCGGGTCCGGACGGCGGCCACGAGGTACGGCGAGCCGTTCGGTACCGGCCGGGGCGGGCGCCGGTGCGGCCCGCCCCGGGAGCACTGCCGGCAGTCGGAGGACGCCGACGGCTCAGGCGCCGGGGACGCGGTCGAGGAAGCCGTACACCGAGGCGATCCGGCCCTCCGCGTCGGCGACCAGCACGTCGAAGCCGATGACCAGCGGCTCCTCCCCGGCCGGGCCGAGGTTCCACGTGAAACGGGCGATGTCGTGGTGGGCGTCGACCGGGCCGAGGGTGAACACCAGGCCGGGGAACTGCCCCTGCGCCGCGCCGATCAGCGCATCGACGCCCTCGCGCCCGGTGACGGCGGCCAGCGGGTCGGTGTAGCGGCCGTCCTCGGCCCACGCCTCGTCGATCAGCTTTCGGCGGGCGGCCGGGTCGGTCTCGTTCCACGCGGCGAGGTAGCGGGCGGCGAGCTGTCCGAGGTCGGTGTGCAGGTTGGCGGTCATGGTCTTCTCCCTTGTCCGGTGCGGTGGTTGGCGGGCCGTTCCCGCTGGTCGAAAACTTACGGAAGGCGGGCGACGGGCGAATCCGTCACGGATAGGTAGGGGGTACCGGGGTGGGCGCCAGTAGGGTCGGACCAGCGGGGCCATGGGGGTGTCGGGGGAGGGGGACCGGGGTGCTGTACGGGCGGGAACGGGAGCGGGCCGTCGTCGACGCGCTGCTCGAGGGGGCGCGCGGCGGTCGCAGCGGCGTCCTGCTGCTGCGCGGTGAGCCGGGGATCGGCAAGACGGCGGTGCTGGACTACGCGGTGGCGGCGGCCGGTGACGGGTTCCGGGTGGTCCGGGCGACCGGCGTCGAGTACGAGGCTGAACTCCCCTTCGCCGGGCTGAGTCTGCTGCTGGCGTCCGGCCTGGACCGGCTGGACGCTCTGCCCGGCCCGCAACGGCGTTCGTTGGAGGGCGCGTTCGGGCTCGGCGAGACGGCCGGCGGCTCCGACCGGCTGCTCACCGGGCTGGCCACGCTCAGGCTGCTCGCCGAACTCGCCTCGGAACGACCGCTGTTGTGCGTGGTCGACGATGTGCAGTGGCTCGACCGCTCCTCGCTGGACGCCCTGCTGATCGCGGCGCGTCGGCTCCAGGCCGAGGGTGTGGCCCTGCTGCTCGCCGCCCGGGACACGGGGGCCGGGGCGGGCGTCGGTGCTGCGGGCGTCGGTGCTGCGGACATCGGCACTGCGGACATCGGTGCCGGAGCGGACGTCGGGCCGCTGGCCGGCCTGCCCGAGCTGCGGCTCACCGGCCTGGCCGAACCGGACGCCGTCCGCCTGCTCGACGACCGTACGGGCGCGGCCCTCACCGGTCCGGCCCGGCGGCGGCTGCTCGCCGAAGCCGCCGGGAATCCGCTGGCGCTCGTCGAACTCCCCTCCACCGAGGCGGATCCGGCGTCCGGCGGGCTCGCCCTCACCAGCCGGCTCCGGATCGCCTTCCACGGCCAGGTCACCGGTCTGCCGCCCGCGACCCAGACCCTGCTGCTGGTCGCCGCCGCCGAGGAGAACGGCGAGCTGGACGTCGTCCTGGCCGCCGCCGCGGCGCTCGGCGCGGGCGCCGACGCGCTGGAGCCCGCCGAACGGGCCGGGCTGGTCACCTTCGGCGCCGATCGCCGGTTCGCCTTCCGGCACCCGCTGCTGCGCGCGGCCGTCCTCCAACGGGCCCCGCTCCAGCAGCGGTTGGCCGCTCACCGGGCGCTCGGCGAGGCACTGGAGGAGGGCGACCGGCGGACCTGGCACCTCGCGCTCGCCGCCACCGCGCCCGACGCCGGACTCGCCGACGCGCTGGAGCGGACCGCCGCCAGGGCCGAGGCCCGGGGCGCCCACGGCGGCGCGGCCGCCGCGTACGAGCGGGCCGCCGCGCTCACCCCGGACCGCGACGGGGCCACCCGGCGTCTCGTGCTGGCCGCCGAAGCCGCCACCGAGGAAGGGAAGTTGGAGCTGGCCGAGGCGCTCGCCGAACGGGCCGGCGCGCGCACCGACAGTGTCTTCGCCCACGCGCTGCTGGACCAGGTCCGGGCCGTCGCGCACTTCTGGCGCGGCGCCTACCCGGCCGCGTACCGGCTGCTGCTGGACGCCGCCGCGACCGACATCGAGCCCGCGCACGCGGCCCGGATGCTGCTCCAGGCCTTCCATGCCGCCTGGTACGTCGGCGAGGAGCAGGTGGCCACCGTGCTCGACCGGCTGGCCGCCCTGCCGCTGGGCGCGGACGAACCGCTCGCCCCGCTGGCCCGGCACCTGCCGGCCGCCGTACTGCCCGCGCTGGGGCGTCCCGCCGACGCCCTGCCCGACGTCCGCGCCACCGCGGCGGCCGCCCGGAAGGCCGGCGCGGAGAGCCCGGTCGACCTGGTGCAGCTGTGCGGCGCGGCCCTCGTCCTCGGCCGGGACCACGAGACCCTGGAGCTGGCCGCCGAACTCACGGCCGAGGCCCGGGCCAAGGGGACGGTCGGGGTGCTGCCGACGCTGCAGTTCTTCCTCGCCGAGGCCGAACTGTTCCACGGCCGGCACCGCGACGCCGAGGTGACGGCGACGGAGGGCCTCGCGCTCGCCCGGGACACCGGCCAGGCCCAGTGGACCAGCCAACTCGCCTCGCTGCTGGCCTGTTTGGCGGCCCTCTCGGGGGACGACGAGCGGTGCGCGGAGCTGGCCGCGGCGGCGCTGGTCCCCGGTTCGGCCGCGCCCGCTGCCGGGGAGCCGTGGGCGCACTGGGCGCTCGCCCTGCTGGACCTCGGCCGGGGCCGAGCGGCGGCGGCCGCCGACCGGCTGCACGCGCTCACCACCGGGCCGTACCGGCACCATGTCGGCGCCACCCGGGCGGTTCCCGACCTGGTCGAGGCGGCCGTCCGGCTGGGCGAACCGGAGCGGGCGGCCGAGCCGTACGAGCGCTTCGCCCGCTGGACGGGCGCGGCGGGGACGCCCTGGGCGGAGGCCCTGCGGCTGCGCTGCCAGGCGCTGCTGGGGCCGGACGAACTCGCCGAATCCGCGTACCGGGCGGCCCTCGACCTGCACGAGGGCGCCCATCGTCCGTTCGAACGCGCCCGCACCGCCCTGCTGTACGGCGAGTGGCTGCGGCGGGAGCGCCGCCGTACGGACGCCCGCCCGCATCTGGGCACCGCCCTGGAGACCTTCGAGCGGCTCGGGGCCGAGCCCTGGGCGGAGCGCGCCCGGACCGAACTGACCGCCACCGGCACCGCCGCCCCGGCCCCGGCCGTCGCCGAGGGCGCCCTGACGATGCTCACCCCGCAGGAGTTGCAGATCGCCCGGCTGGCGGCCCGGGGGCTGACCAACCGGGACATCGCCGCGCAGCTCTTCCTCAGCCCGCGGACCGTCGGGCACCACCTCTACAAGGCGTATCCGAAGCTGGGGATCGCCTCGCGGACGGAGCTGGCGACGTTGTTCCGGGCCTGATCCCACTCCGGCCCCACCCGGCCCCACCCGGTCCCACCTCGACGCCACCCCTGTCCCACCCTGACTCCATTGCAACGACTGCGCGGGCCGGCATTGCATTTCGACTTCGCAGCCATTGCAATGAACGACCTCGTGTCCAGCATTGGAAGGCCCTGTTGCCCTCTTTGGCGTTGACGAGCTTGTGAACGCAATGTAGCTTCTTGAGCGTTCGGAAGTTCACGAACACCACTGGGCGGGGAGAGTCAACATGACCAGCAGCAACGGCGGCTTCAGCGACGAGGGCCTGCGCAAGGTGCGCGAGGTACTGACGCGGCACGTCGAGTCCGGCCGGGTCCCGGGCGTCGTCGCCCTGATCGGCCGGGGCGGGGAGACGCACGTCGAGGCCATCGGCACCGTGCGCCACGACGGCGGCGCGCCGATGGGCCGGGACACGATCTTCCGGATGGCCTCGACCTCCAAGCCGGTCACCATGGCCGCCGCCATGGTCCTGCTCGACGAGTGCCGGCTGCGGCTGGACGACCTCGTGCAGACCTGGCTGCCGGAGCTCGCCGACCGCCGCGTCCTCAAGCGGATCGACGGCCCGCTGGACGACACCGTGCCGGCCCGGCGGCCGATCACCGTCCGGGACGTGCTGACCTCCACCTTCGGCCTCGGTATGGACATCACGGCCCTGGGCAGCCCGATCATGGGCGCGATCTTCGAGAACGGCCTCACCCCCGACCTGCCGCAGCCGATGCCGGAGCCGGACGAGTGGCTGCGCCGCCTCGGCACGCTCCCGCTGATGCACCAGCCCGGTGAGCGCTGGCAGTACCACATCGCCAGCGACCTCCTCGGCGTGCTCGTCGCCCGGGTCACCGGCCAGTCGTTCGAGAGCTTCCTCCGTGAGCGGGTCTTCGGTCCGCTGGGGATGGCGGACACCGGCTTCCACGTGCCCGCCGAGAAGATCGACCGGCTGCCCGCGCTCTACGCCCCCGACCCGCAGACGGGCGAGTTCCACGTCTGGGACGAGTCGGCGGACGGCCGTTGGAGCAAGCCCCCGGCGTTCCCCGGCGGTGGCGGCGGCCTGGTCTCCACCGTCGACGACTACCACGCCTACTTCCGGATGCTGCTCGACGGCGGCGTCCACGGCGGCGAGCGCATCCTCTCCCGCCCCGCGGTCGAGCTGATGACCACCAACCGCCTCACCGCAGAGCAGACCGCCCTGCGCGAGGCCCTGGCCAAGGACAACGTGCACCTGTCGTACGGTCAGGGGCAGCACGGCGGCTGGGGCCTCGGCTCGGCGGTCCGGACCTACCGCGGCGACTACGCCCCTGTCGGCCAGTTCGGCTGGGACGGCGGCAGCGGCACCTCCACCTACGCCGACCCGGAGCACGGGCTCGTCGGCATCGTGCTCACCCAGGTCGGGATGACCGTCCCCGACTCGGCCCGGCTGATCCACGACTTCTGGACCACGGTCTACCAGGCCGTCGACGCCTGACCGGGCGGGTGGCCGGGTAGCTGGGCGGCTGGGCCGCGCGGCTGGGCAGCTGGGCGGCCGGGCGGCTAGGCGGAGTCCCGGAGGGTGCCGCCGGCGGCCCTCGCCGTCCCGGCGGTCCCGCCACTTCCCCCGGCCCGGACGGCCAGGTCCCGGCCGAGCGCGTACGCGGCCGAGACCAGCGTCATGTGGTGGTGCCAGCCGGTGTACGAGCGGCCGGAGAAGTCCAGCAGGCCGAAGTCCGAACCCAGCCGGTCCACGGTGCTCCGGGTGGCCGAGGCGGCGTCCAGCAGCGCGAGCACGCCCGGCGCGTCCTCGGCCAGATCGGTCAGCCAGTACCGCCGCGGCCCGCCGTCGCCGTCGCACCGCGCCCACAGCCGGTGCACCGGCGCCGCCGACGTGCCCGTCACCGGTGCCGCCGTGGTCGCCGGGCCGGGCGGCAGGACGGGTGTGCCGCGCAACACCGGCTGCGGGTCCGCCGACGTCCGGGGCCGGCGCCGGGGGAACAGCGATTCGGCGGGCACGGTGCCCTGGTGCACCCGCCCGTGCCGGCCCGTGGTGGCCTGGAGCACCGGCCGGACTGCCTGGCCGCCACGGACCTCCAGCACGTACGGGACGGAGCGGCGGGCGAGCGCGGCGGCCAGCCGGATCGGGTCCTCCGCCGCGTCGAGCCCGGCGACCAGCGGTGCCACCGGATGGTGGGCGGCGAGCCGGTCCACCATCCCGACCAGGAGCTCACCCGCCGGGAGCGGGGCGACATCCCCGGGGATCCGGGCCCGGGCGCGCCGCTGCGGCTCGTCCGTCCAGCTCGGGTCGAGCAGCAGCGACCAGTCCACCGGGACGGCGTCCCGGTCGGTGGCGACGAAAAGGCCCGACGCCGCCTGACATTTGACGGTCCGTCCGGTCCTCGCATCGAATCGCCGGTGGACGCCCACCACCTGGTCGCCGCGCTTGGGGACGACCACCAGAGCGGCGGTCCAGGCCCGCACCGGGCGGGGACCGGCCGCGAGGCCGGCGAGCACCCGGCGGGCCGGACGCCAGTCCCAGGTGCTGCCGTTGACGAACTGCTGGAGCGAGAGGGAGACGGTGGCCGCCGCCGTCGGCCCGGAGGCCAGGCCGGCGGCCATGTTGGCCAGGGACTTGCGGCCGGGCACCGAGAGCAGTCCCTGCAGATAGGCCCGCGCCCAGCGACGCTGGTCACTCCGACCCAGGTGGGCGAAGACCTGCTCGGCGAACCGGGAGACGGCGGCTTCGCCGACCGGTGACAGGGGTTGCGCGTCCATTGATGAGCTCCCCGGGATGGTGTGGTGCCGTGAGGTGCCGTCCCCGGGAGGATAGTGAACGATCGCTCTGTTCCGACGTCCCCCCGGGCCCCGGAAGCGCTTTGGCGAATTCCGGCGACCCGGCGGCCGACGGTCGCGCAACGGACGCGGTCAAACGTTCGGCGCGGCAAGCCGGTTGAGCCTTGGCGCCGACGAGCCCGCAGGCGTGACGGCACCGGCCGCCGCGTGCTGCCAGAGCCGCTGGAGCCGCCGCCGCAGCTCCTCCGGAGCGACCGGGCCGGCGCCGCCCAGGCGGACGATCCCCCGCCGCAGCGCCGCCGATCCGGCCACCAGGCAGTGCGCCAGCGTCTCCAGATCGACCTCGTCCAGAACCGGCGCGGCGCCCGCGGACACGTCGTCCGCAGGCACGGCGGACCGTTCCCGGGCCAGCCGGTCACGCAGTTCGGGCCCCCAGGCCGCATGCCAGTCGCCCGCCGATCCCGGCTGCTCCCAACTGAGCCGAGCGGCTGCCCGCACACTCGGCTCCTCGTCCAGCAGCCGGGTGAGCAGGTCGATCAATCCACCTACACCCGGGTCGGGTCGGCGACCGCCACCGGCTGCCCCCGGCACCGCGGCACCGGTGACGGCGGCTCCCTCGGAGCGGACGGCATCCGCCAGCGCGGCCTTGGACGGGAAGTGAAAGGTGAGCGCCCCCAGGGTGACCCCGGCGGTCCGACTTATCCGCGCCAGCGAAGTCCCCTCGTACCCATGCAGGTCGAACTCCGTTGCCGCGGCGTCCAAAAGAGCACGACGGGTCTGCCGGGCACGTTCCTGCCTCATCGCCCGCCGCCGGGAACACGAGAAGTACCGGGTAGCGCCGCCGCGACGACGGCCAGGGAATGCGAGTGGCCCAACCACATGGTGGAGACGCCTCCTTCGGGCGATCCGAGCGCTCCGCTGCGTACCGGAACGATGACACTCCGACGCTACGCCGCCCCCACCCCACCCGCCCGACAACCACCGGATTCCCACCCCACCCGCCCACCAGCCCGGTCGCACCCCTCCACCGCACTCCCCGACCGCAGCACACAACCCGACAACCACCGCCACGGCCGCCACCCCAGCCACCAGAACCCCCCACACCCGCACCACCCGCCCAGCCAGGCCGACCCACCCGGTACGCAGTCGGACATGACCTGCGTTCCGGTAGCCATTCGCCCGGTCCTGCAAGCGAGCAGGACAGTCCGAGGCTCCGGTCACCATCGGGGATCCCTGCGTCCCAGGAGCCTGAGGCCCCGTCACTCAGATGGGCACGCAAAACGCCAGAGGGCCTATCGGATCTCTCCGATAGGCCCTCTGGACTGGGTCGGGGTGGCGGGATTTGAACCCACGGCCTCTTCGTCCCGAACGAAGCGCGCTACCAAGCTGCGCCACACCCCGGTCCTGCTGTTTGTCGCTCCGTCTCCTTCGCGACGAGTAGAACTCTACCGGACGCTCGCCGAGAGACGAAATCCGGTTTCTCGGCGAGCGGGGCGGGTGGGTCAGTGGGGGGTCGGGGTGAGGGTGAGGAGGGTGGCTTCAGGGGGGCAGGCGAAGCGGACGGGGGTGTAGCGGTTGGTGCCGCAGCCGGCCGAGACGTGGAGGTAGGAGCGGCGGCCGCCGGCCTGGTGGGTGGAGAGGCCCTTGACCCGCTTGGCGTCGAGGTCGCAGTTGGTGACCAGGGCGCCGTAGAAGGGGATGCAGAGCTGGCCGCCGTGGGTGTGGCCGGCCAGGATCAGCGGGTAGCGGTCGGCGGTGAAGGCGTCGAGGACCCGCAGGTACGGGGCGTGCACGACGGCGAGGGAGAGGTCCGCGTCGGGGGAGGGGCCGCCGGTGACCTCGCTGTAGCGGTCGCGGCGGATGTGCGGATCGTCCAGGCCGGTGAACTCCAGGTCGAGTCCGGCGACGGTGAGGCGGCCCCGGGTGTTGGTGAGGTCGAGCCAGCCGGCGGCGTCGAAGGCGTCGCGCAGCTTCTCCCAGGGGTTGTGGACGGCGCCGGTGATGCCGTGGCGGGCGCTGCCGTCGGCGTTGTTCATGCCGTGGCTGCCGGTGCGCATCGCCTGGAGGTAGCGGGCGGGGTTCCGGCGGGCGGGGCCGTAGTAGTCGTTGGACCCGAAGACGTAGACGCCGGGGAAGTCCATCAGCGGCCCGAGCGCGTCCAGGGTGGCGGGGACGCCGTCCGGGTCGGAGAGGTTGTCGCCGGTGTTGACCACCAGGTCGGGCCGGAGGCCGGCGAGGCTCTGCAGCCAGCGCTGCTTCCTGCCCTGGCCGCTCACCATGTGGATGTCGGAGACCTGCAGTACCCGGATGGGTCGGGCGCCTCGGGGGAGGACCGGGACCTCGACCCGGCGGAGGCGGAAGGAACGGACCTCGTACCCAACGGAGTAGGCGAGGCAGGCGGCGCCGGTGGCGGCGATTCCGAGGGGAACGGAGTACAGCGGTCGCATCGGTCCATGCTCTCAGACGGCGGATCAGCAGGTGAACTGTCGGGGTGCGCCCGGGGACACGTCCGGTCACCCCTCGGGTCGTTCGCGCCGGGCGCGCAGGGCCCGGACCTTGTGGCGGTTGCCGCAGCGTTCCATCGAGCACCAGCGCCGTCGGCCCGGCCGGGAGGTGTCGACGAAGAGCAGTCGGCAGTCGTCGGCGCCGCATTCGCGGATCCGGTCCGCGTGCGGGCCGGTGAACAGGGCGATGGCGTCCCGGGCGAGGGTGGAGGCGAGCTGGTCGCCGTCACCGGGGAGGGGTGGCGCCGCGGTGCCGTCGAGGGCGATCTGCGGGGCGAGCGGCGGGCGGGCGGCGGCCCGGTTGAGCACCGTGCGGTCGTCGGGGTCGGAAGGGGTGCGACCACCGCTCGCGCGGGCCGCGGTGAGGCGCCAGAGGGCGTCCCGCAGGGTGCGGACGGCGGCCAGCTGGTCGTCACTGATCCGGACGCTGCCGGGTGGCAGGCCGAGCCGGGACTGTCCGAGCCACTCCAGCAGGTCGGACGGCCGGTGCAGGATCTCGTACCGGGTGTAGTGGCCGGGGCCGCCGGTGGGCAGCAGTTCCAGGCAGAGCGTGCCGGGGTCGAAGTGGAAGCGAGTCCCGCCGGGGGAGTGCAGGACCAGACCCGGGCTTCGCTCATCCGTCATGTAACCACTTTAAGAGGTTATCGATGACTGGAGAAGGGGCGGGGCGAAGCGGGCGGAGTTAATGGTGCGCGTCGGAACGTGGCAGGTGGGAGACTCGGGGCCATGACGACGCTCAAGGAGCAGCTGCACCAGGACCTGACGGCTGCCATCAGGGACCGGGACGAGCTGCGCTCGTCCACCATCCGGCTCACGCTGGCGGCCGTCACCAGTGAGGAGGTGGCGGGGAAGACGAAGCGCGAGCTCTCCGACGCCGAGGTGCTCAAGGTGATCGGCCGGGAGGCGAAGAAGCGCCGGGAGGCCGCGGAGGCGTTCGAGAACGCCGGCCGGGCCGAGCAGGCCGCCCGTGAGGTGTCCGAGGGCGAGGTGCTGGCCGGTTACCTGCCGAAGCAGCTGTCCGACGACGAGCTGACGGCCATCGTGGCCGCCGCCGTGGCCGAGAGCGGCGCGGTCGGGCCGCAGGGCATGGGCGCCGTGATGAAGCTGGTGCGGCCGAAGGTCGACGGCCTGGCCGAGGGCGGCCGGGTGGCCGCCGCGGTGAAGTCCGCCCTCGCCGGCTGAGCGGTCCCCGGACCCGAGAAACTGCGCGGAACGGCAAGGCGCGTAACGGCAAAGCGAAGAACGGCAGGCGGGGAACCGCAAGGCGGGGAACCACAAGGCGAAGAACACGGCAGGACCAAGAGGGGCGCCCCCCGAGCGAGAAGCTCGGGGGGCGCCCCTCTTGGTCCTGCCGAAGCCCGTGGGCCGTCCGCTCAGTGGCGGCCGCGCCCGTTCCCGCCGTTCCCGCCGTCGCCGCCGTTCCCGCCGATGACCCCCGGCGGGAAGGTGAACCCGCCGCCGATCAAGCCGCCGGCGTTGGTGCCGGGGTTCGGGTTGCCCGCCGCCGGGGGCGGCGGGTTGCCGCCCGCGTTCGGGTCGCCGCCCGGGTTGGGCGCGGCCGGGGGGGTCGCGCCCGGGGTGGCGTTCGGGTCCGGCTTGGGGGCCGGGTCCGGGATGTCGATGGTCTGGAAGGTCTCCTTCGGGGAGCCCTTCAGCGCGCCGTCCATGGCCATCTTCCAGATCGGGCCGGGGCCGGTGGCACCGAAGACGCCGTCGGCACCGAAGTAGGTGTCACCGATCTTCATGTTCTTCATCTCGACGCCGCCGGTGGGGCCGCCGATCCAGACCGAGGTGGCGAGCTGCGGGGTGTAGCCGCTGAACCAGGCGGCCTTCTTCTTGTCGGTGGTACCGGTCTTGCCGGCGATCTGGCGGCCGTCCTCCAGGCCGAGGGTGGCGCCGGTGCCCTTCTCGGTCACATTGAGCAGGACGGTGTTCAGCGCGTCGGCGGTCTGCTCGGAGAAGGCCTGGGTGCAGGTGGTCTGCGGGACCTTGACCTCCTTGCCGTCGACCGTGGAGATCTTGTTGATCGCGATCGGCGTGCAGTGCTTGCCGCGGGCGGCGAAGGTCGCGTAGACGTTCGCCATGGTCAGCGGCGACATCTCCTTGGTGCCCAGGGTGATCGAGGGCACGACCTCCAGCTTGGCGCCGGAGGCGGTGGTGGTGATGTTGAGCTTGTCGAGCATCTGCTTGACGGGGCAGAGCCCCATCTCCTGCTCCATCTGAACGAAGTAGGTGTTGACCGAGAGGGCCATCGCCTGCTTCAGCTCGTAGGGGCCGATCTCGCTCTTGCTCTCGTTCGGGACGTAGCGCTCGTTGCCCTTGTAGGTGTTCTTCCAGGTGCCTTCGCAGGTCTTCATCGTCGGCCACTCGATGCGGTTCTCGGACGGGTACGGCTTGGTGGGCGCCATCCCGTTCTCGAGCGCGGCCGCGGCGATGATCGGCTTGAACGTCGAACCGGGCTGGAAGCCGTTGCCGCCGCCCATCGCCGCGTCGACGTTGAGGTTGACGACGGTCTGGTTCTTGGACGGCTCCAGGCCGTACGGGCGGGTCTGGGCCATCGCCAGGATCTTGCCGGTGCCCGGCTCCATCATGGTCGCGGCGGCCGACACCGGGTCGGTGACCTTGACCCTGCCGGTGACCGCGGCCTGGGCGGCGGCCTGCTTGTCCGGGTCGAGGGTGGTGTAGATGTTCAGGCCGCCCTGGTCCCAGAACTTCTTCCGCTCGGCGGCGTTCTTGCCGAAGGCCGGGTCCTGCTTGACCACGTGCCGGACGTAGTCGCAGAAGAAACCCATGCCCGCCTGGGCGGTGATGCAGCCGTTCTGCGGGTCCTTGTACTTCAGGCCCAGCGGGGCGGCCTTGGCCTCCTTGGCCTGGTCCGCGGTGGCGTGCTTGTTCTCGACCATCTTGTCGATCACGGTGTTGCGCCGCTTCACCGCGTTGTCCGGGAAGCGCACCGGGTCGTACTGCGACGGGTTCTGCACCAGGCCGGCCAGGGTGGCGGCCTCGGCGATGGTGAGGTCCTTGTTGCTCTTGCTGAAGTACCGCTGGGAGGCGGCCTCGATCCCGTACGCCTGGTGACCGTAGAAGGTGATGTTCAGGTAGTTGGTGAGGATCTGGTCCTTGGTCAGATCCTCCTCCAGCTTGATCGCGACCTTCAGCTCCTGGATCTTGCGGCCCAGGGTCTTGCGCTGGGCCTCCAGGACGGCGGCCTGGTCGTCGCCGGCCTTCTCGACGTTGACGTTCTTCACGTACTGCTGGGTCAGCGTCGAGGCGCCCTGGGACGCGGTGCCGCTCTCCGCGTTCTTGCTGATCGCGCGGAGCACGCCCTTGAGGTCGACGGCGCCGTGGTCGTAGAAGCGGGCGTCCTCGATGTCGACCTGCGCCTGCCGCATGTACGGGGACATCTGGTCGGCGGTGAGGACGGTGCGGTCGCGCTCGTAGACCTTGGCGATCAGTCCGCCCTTGGCGTCGAAGATCTGGGTCGCCTGGGTGAGCGGCGGCGTCCTGAAGTCGTCCGGGATGTTGGAGAAGCCCTCCGCCGTGTTCTTGGCGGTCAGGCCGAGCGCGCCGACGGCGGGCAGGGCCATGCCCGCCAGCAGTACGCCGGACAGCACGCTGACCCCCAGGAACTTCACTCCGTGTCCCGCATAGTCGAGCGGTGACCCGCGGCGCTTGCCGCGCGGAGCTCCGGTGTTGCCTGGGGGCTGGGGTGCCTGGGGGCGCTTCGGTGCCATGGGGAGAACCCTACGTTGCCGAATGCCGCACACCGGGGCAGGTGTTCGCCTAGGCTTGTCACAAGCTTGCGACAGCTTCGCTGCGTCAGCATCGATCACTCTTGTGAGTGATGAGATTTGCCCGAATTATCTACCTTCGCGGTGTTTTTGAGGCAGCTGATGGCGGCTGCACCCCTGTGTCCGGTAGCTCTGCGTGACGGTCCGCGTGGCGAGAGTGGTGAACGTGGCCCTGGCAATGCTTGCGACCTGCGATCACTCCAACGAGTGAGCTGATCGCCACCCATAGTCCAATTGGGTCATTCGAGATTGAGCCCGAAGGGGCTGTTGCAAGCTGTCGTTCTTCCGTAACGTCCTCAACTGGCAACGGTGAATATGCCGTTGCCGCCGTGGGGGAGCCTCGATTCGGGAGAGGACGGCGCCGGCATGGGCTGGGTAGACGACTGGAGTGCGCAGGCCGCCTGCCGCACGAGTGATCCGGACGAACTGTTCGTCCAGGGGGCGGCGCAGAATCGCGCCAAGGCGGTGTGCAGCGGGTGCCCCGTGCGCACGGAGTGCCTGGCGGACGCCCTGGACAACCGGGTGGAGTTCGGGGTCTGGGGCGGGATGACCGAGCGCGAGCGCCGGGCGCTGCTGCGCCGTCGGCCGACGGTGATCTCGTGGCGGCGGCTGCTGGAGACGGCTCGCACCGAGTACGAGACCTCGCTGGCCACCGGCGTGATACTGACGGACTACGCCCAGGCGGGCTGAGTCATCGCCGCACGGGCTTCGGCCGTGCGGAGCACAACTGGGGCGCACAGTCCGGGTCGGGGGGCTCGGGTCGGGGGGCTCGGGTCCGGAGGTCCGCGTCGACAGCCCGGGCCGCGCCGGTGCGACCACCCAATCCGAGCGGCAGCCCGGGCCGGTGCGACCACCCGCGCCGGAGCGGTAACCCGGACCGGCCCCGCTCACGGGCCGGCTGGACGGGTTCAGTCCGCGGACCCGCCGAGCCGCTCGCCGATCGTCCGCAGTCCTTCCAGGTCATGGACGTCCCCGGGCAGCGCGGCGACCTCGACGATCGGCACGTCCGGGTACACCGAGACGAAGCGGTCACGGGTCCGTCGCTCGCGCCCCATCACCTGCATCCGTTCGGCGTGCAGTCGCAGCAGCCCGGCCGCCAGCAGCTCGGCGTCCGGCGAGACCTGCTCCGAACCGTTCTCCTCCAGCGCCTCGGCCGCGGCCAGCGCCCGCTCGGCGGTGAGCTGCGGGGCGCCGGTCCCGTGCACCCGGTTGAGGACCAGTCCGGCCAGCGGCATCCGGTCGGCGGCCAGCCGGTCGACGAAGTACGCCGCCTCGCGCAGCGCGTCCCGCTCCGGGGCGGCCACCACCAGGAACGCCGTGCCCGGCGCCTGGAGCAGCTGGTAGGTGCGGTCGGCCCGTTCCCGGAAGCCGCCGAACATCGAGTCCGTCGCGCTGACGAAGGTCTGGACGTCCGTCAGCAGCTGGGCGCCGAAGATCTTCCCGAGGGTGCCGGTGAGCAGGCCCATCCCGGCGTTCAGGAACTTCATCGCGGACCGCCCGCCGACCTTGGCCGGGGCGGTCAGGATCCGGATCACCTTGCCGTCGAGGAAGGACCCGAGCCGGTTCGGCGCGTCCAGGAAGTCCAGCGCGGACCGGGACGGCGGGGTGTCGACGATGATGAGGTCCCACTCCTCGGCCGCCCGCAGCTGGCCGAGCTTCTCCATCGCCATGTACTCCTGCGTGCCCGCGAAGCCGGCCGACAGGGACTGGTAGAACGGGTTCTCCATGATCGCGCGAGCCCGCTCGGGGTCGGCGTGGGCCAGCACGACCTCGTCGAAGGTCCGCTTCATGTCGAGCATCATGGCCTGGAGCTCGCCGTCGCCGGTGACGCCCTTGACGATCCGCGGGGTGTTGTCGAGCTCGGTCAGACCCATCGACTGCGCCAGCCGCCGGGCCGGATCGATGGTCAGGACGACGACCTTGCGGCCGCGCTCGGCGGCCCGCAGGCCGAGCGCCGCCGCGGTGGTGGTCTTGCCCACGCCGCCGGAGCCGCAGCAGACGATGATCCGGGTCTTCGGATTGTCGATCAGCTCGTCCACGGCGAGCCGGCTGCCGCCGACTGCCGCGCCGCCCTGTCCGGTGGTGCCGGTCCGCCCGCTCACGCTGCCCCCTGACGCTTCAGTTCGCCCGCCAGCCGGTAGAGCGTGCCGAGGTCCACACCCTCGCCCAGCAGTGGAAGTTCGTACGTCGGGAGCTTCAGGTGCTGCAGGTCGGCGCGCCGGGCGCGCTCCAGCTCCACCCGCTCGGCGTGCTCCCTGGCCTGTTCCAGCAGTGGATCGATCAGCGGTTCGACCGCAGCCCGGACGGTCTCCGGCTTGCGCGAGCGGCCCCCGAGACCCGCCTCGCCGAGGGCCAGCGCGACCTCCTCGCGGTGGTCGCCGTCGACCGCGGCCACCGCGGCCGCGTCCAGCAGCGGAGGCCGGACCATGTTGACCAGCACCCCGCCCACCGGCAGACCGGCCTCGCGCAGCTCGGCGATGCCGTCGACGGTCTCCTGGACCGGCATCTCCTCCAACAGGGTGACCAGGTGCACGGCGGTCTCCGGCGACTTCAGCACCCGCATCACGGCCTGCGCCTGGCTGTGGATCGGCCCTATCCGAGCCAGCCCGGCCACCTCGGAGTTGACGTTCAGGAACCGGGTGATCCGGCCGGTCGGCGGTGCGTCCATCACCACCGCGTCATAGGTCCGCCGTCCGTCCGGGCCCTTGCGGCGGGCGGCCTCGCAGGCCTTGCCGGTCAGCAGCACGTCCCGGACGCCGGGGGCGATGGTGGTCGCGAAGTCGACGAACCCGACCTTCTGCAGCGCCTTCCCGGCCCGGCCGAGCTTGTAGAACATGTCGAGGTACTCGAGCAGGGCCTGCTCGGTGTCGATGGCGAGCGCGTGCAGCTCACCGCTCACCGAGCCGCCTGCCGAGCCGCCGGCCGCGCCGCTCACCGAGCCGCCTGCCGCGCCGCCGGCCGGCCCGCTCGCGGGCAGGCCCAGCTGGGCCGGGGTGACCGTGGCGATCCGGCGTTCCTCGTAGGGGAGTGCCGCGATGCCGAACAGCTCGGCGATGCCCTGCCGGCCCTCCACCTCGATCAGCAGGGTCCGGCGGCCGTCGGCGGCGAGCGCCAGTGCCAGCGCCGCGGCCACGGTGGTCTTCCCGGTCCCGCCCTTGCCGCTGACCACGTGCAGCCGTACGCCCTCCCAGTCGGGATCGCGCCGGGCCGCCTGGCCGGGGGTGCGTGCCACGCTCCGTCTCCGTCCGTCTCCGAGGGCCGGCACCACGCAGGTGCCCTCCCGCGAGGGTAACCAGGGACCGCACCGGATGCCGGGACTACCCGGGGCGCCGGACCCGAATCATGCCCGCTTTGTGGGCCACCTCACACGCAGGAGCGCGCCCGGACGCGGACCGGGGCCGATCGCCGGGACGGAACGTCTAGAGTCTGGCCATGACCAAGTGGGAATACATGACGGCACCTCTGCTGGTGCACGCCACCAAGCAGATCCTGGACAACTTCGGCCACGACGGCTGGGAGCTCGTCCAGGTCGTACCGGGTCCGAACCCGGAGCAGCTGGTGGCCTACTTCAAGCGGGAGAAGCAGGCATGAGCAAGGTCGAGGAGAAGCTGGCCGAACTGGGTCTGACCCTGCCGCCGGTGGCCGCCCCGGTCGCCGCCTACGTGCCCGCGCTGCGTACCGGTGACTTCGTCTTCACCTCCGGCCAGCTGCCGATGGTGGCGGGCAAGCTCCCGAGCACCGGCAAGGTCGGCGCCGAGGTCACCCCGGAGGAGGCCAAGGAGCTCGCGCAGATCTGCGCGCTGAACGCCCTGGCCGCGGTCAAGTCGGTGATCGGTGACCTCGACCTGGTCGAGCAGGTCGTCAAGGTCGTCGGCTTCGTCGCCTCCGCCCCCGACTTCACCGGCCAGCCGGGCGTGATCAACGGCACGAGCGAGCTGCTCGGCAAGGTCCTCGGCGACGCGGGCGTGCACGCCCGCAGCGCGGTCGGCGTCACCGTGCTGCCGCTGGACGCCCCGGTCGAGGTCGAGATCCAGGTCCGCGTCCGCGCCGGAGCCTGACCTACCGCACCTACCGCACCCGCGGCCGGACGCCCTCATGGCGCCGGACGCCCTCAACGCGCTCGACACCCTCGACACCCTCGGGCGCGCTGGACACCCTCAACGCGCCCGACGCCCTGAACGCGCCGGACGCCCTCGACGCCCCGCCCGCCCCGGACCCGCACGGAGTCCGGGGCGGACGTGTGTCCGGGCGACGACGCCCTCCCGGCCCGCGAGGGGACGGTCTGTCGGAGACGGTCCGCCCAACGGATCACCCCTGTCCAAGCCCACCCCCGGGCGCTTAGCATCCGGGCATGGACCAGCGAGCAACGACGCTCCCGATGCCCCCCGGCTGGCCCGCCCGGATCAGGGCGGCCGACGCCGGAGAGCTGACCCCGCCCGTGCCCAGGCAGTCCGCCACCGTGGTGCTGCTCCGGGACACCGGGACGGACGCCGGACCGGAGGCGTACCTGCTGCGGCGGCGGACGTCGATGGCCTTCGCGGCCGGGATGTACGCCTACCCGGGCGGCGGGGTCGACCGGCGGGACGCGGAGGCCGAACTCGGCTGGGCCGGTCCCGGCCCGCAGGAGTGGGCCGAACGGCTCGGCGTGGACGCCCGGACCGCGCAGGCAGTGGTCTGCGCCGCCGTCCGGGAGACCTTCGAGGAGGCCGGCGTCCTGCTGGCCGGTCCGGACGCGGACAGCGTCGCCGAGCCCCGGGACTGGACCGCCGAGCGCGCCGCCCTGGAGGCCCACGAGCTCTCCTTCGCCGACTTCCTGCGCGACCACGGGCTGCTGCTCCGCAGCGACCTGTTGGCCGGCTGGGCCCGGTGGATCACCCCGGCCTTCGAGGAGCGCCGGTACGACACCTGGTTCTTCGTCGCGGCCCTGCCGACTGGGCAGCGTGCCGCCCGCGAGGTCGGCGAGGCGGACCGGGTCGCCTGGCTCACCCCGGCCGAGGCCGTCCGAGGCTACGAGGAGGGCCGGTTCGGGATGCTGCCGCCGACCGTCACCGTGCTGCGCGAGCTGCTGCCGGTGCGCAGCGCCGCCGAGGCGCTGGGGGCGGCGGCGGGCCGTTCACTGGAGCCGGTGCTCGGCCGGGCCGAGGTGCGCGGGGAGCGTCTGACCGTCCGCTGGCCGGGGTACGACGAACTGACGATCGACGGTACGTTCCCCGTGGAACGCGTCGGCTGACCGCGCCTCACCCGTTCCCGTTCCACCCCTGGTCCGACCCGACCGTTCCCGTTCCGTCCCTGCTCCACCCCCGAGTGATCCGTACGAGAAAGGACCGACGCCCGATGACCCACAACGATGTGGCTCGCCGGACGGCACCCGAGATGCCCGCCCGCCGCCTGAACCCCCGTCGCCCGGCCTGCGAGAGCGACTCCGTCAGCTTCGCCGAGGTGGCCCAGCGCGCCCTCACCCGGGCACTGCCGCTCCGGGCGTTGCACCGCGTGACCGAGGACCGCCGGTGAGCGGACTCCTGCCGGGCGACCCCGCCGCCGGGATCGGCGGCGAGGCCACCCCCCGTGCGCTCTGCGTGCTGGCGCCGAACCCCTCCCCGATGACGCTGGACGGCACCAACACCTGGCTGCTGTCCGAGCCGGACTCGGACCTCGCGGTGGTGATCGACCCGGGCCCGCTGCACGAGGGCCATCTGCGCCGGGTGATCGAGACCGCCGAGCAGCGGGGCAAGCGGGTGGTGCTCACCCTGCTCACCCACGGGCACGCCGACCACTCCGAGGGAGCGGCCCGGTTCGCCGAACTGACCGGCAGCGAGGTCCGCGCGCTGGACCCGGCGCACCGGCTCGGCTCGGAGGGGCTCACGGACGGGCAGCGGTTGGACGTCGGCGGCCTCGACCTGCGGGTGGTCGGTACCCCCGGCCACACCTCGGACTCGCTCACGTTCCACCTGCCGGCGGACGGCGCGATCCTCACCGGCGACACCGTCCTCGGGCGGGGCACCACGATGGTCGCGCACCCGGACGGCAGGCTCGGCGACTACCTGGACACGCTGCGGCACCTGCACGGCATGGCCGCCGAGCACGGCGTCCGGACGGTGCTGCCGGGGCACGGGCCGGTGCTCGCGGACGCGCTCGGCGCGGTGGACTACTACCTGGCCCACCGGGCCGGCCGGCTGGCCCAGGTCGAGACCGCCGTCGAGGCCGGCTGCCGGACGGCGGCCGAGGTGGTGGCACGGGTCTACGCGGACGTGGACCGCGCGCTGTGGCCGGCGGCCGAGCTGTCGGTCCTCGCCCAGCTCCAGTACCTCAGGGATCACGGGCTCATCCCGGAGTGACCACCCGCCGGACCGGACCCGCCGAATCCGTAGGACCAAGTAGGACCAGTAGAACCAGTAGAACCGGTAGGACCGGTCGCGACTGGCGAAGGGCCCGTACGCCGGAGCGTACGGGCCCTTCGCACGGACTCGGGGAGCGCGGACTACCGCGAGCGGCGGGAGAGCCGCTCGACGTCCATCAGCACGACCGCGCGGGCCTCCAGCTTGAGCCAGCCGCGGCCGGCGAAGTCGGCGAGCGCCTTGTTGACCGTCTCGCGGGAGGCGCCGACCAGCTGGGCCAGCTCCTCCTGGGTGAGGTCGTGGGCGACGTGGATGCCCTCCTCCGACTGCACGCCGAAGCGGCGGGAGAGGTCCAGCAGAGCCTTGGCGACGCGCCCGGGCACGTCGGAGAAGACCAGGTCGGACATCACGTCGTTGGTCCGGCGCAGGCGGCGGGCGATGGCGCGCAGCAGTGCGATCGAGACCTCGGGGCGTGCGTGCAGCCAGGGCTGGAGGTCGCCGTGGCCGAGGCCCAGCAGCTTGACCTCGGTCAGCGCGCTCGCGGTGGCGGTGCGCGGGCCCGGGTCGAACAGCGACAGCTCGCCGATCATCTCGCTGGGGCCGAGGACGGCGAGCATGTTCTCGCGGCCGTCCGGCGAGGCCCGGTGCAGCTTGACCTTGCCCTCGGCGACGACGTACAGCCGGTCGCCGGGGTCGCCCTCGTGGAACAGCGACTCGCCGCGGGCGAGCGTCACCTCGGTCATGGAAGCGCGCAGCTCGCCGGCCTGTTCGTCGTCGAGTGCCGCGAAGAGTGCGGCGCGCCGCAGAACGTCGTCCACGTGCTTCCTCCTTCTCGGCCGGCCGGCCGTCAAGCCCTCCGGCACAAGTTCGTACAGTGCTCTGCATCACCAAGCATGGCGCATGTCGCTCCGATCATATGAGGAGGGGGTGTGCCGAGGTGTGCTGCGCGGGGCCATTCGTACCGTCGGAACCATCCCGGCCCCCGCTCCCGGGCAGCTCGGGGGCCGGTGCGGAGGCCGGTTCGGGGACCTCCTCCGGGACCGGTTCGGAAGCCGTCGGGCGGTCGCCGGAGGCTCACCCGACCCGGCCGACCGTGTCCGCCCCCCGGCCGACCGTGTCCGCCGCCCGGCCGTCCGCGTCCGCCGCGAGCAGGGCGTCGGCGACGGCGGTGCGCGCGTGCAGGACGGCGTGCCCGGCCCGCTGCGCGCTGGTCAGCCCGGCCGCGCGCAGGGCGGTGAGGTGCTGGGAGGTGCCGGCGGTGGAGAGCCCGGTCCGCCGGGCCAGCTCGGTGGTGGAGGCCGGCGCGTCCAGTTCGGCGAGCAGCCGGGCCCGGGAGCGCCCGAGGACGGCGGCGAGCGCCTCGGCGGGGTCGGCGACCGCCCCGGACTCCCACAGGGTGGCGACGCCACGCGCCGGGTAGGCGAGCTGCGGCGGCTCCGGCGGCAGCGTCCGGGTCAGCACCCGGGGCCAGGCGAACACCGAGGGCACCAGGACCAGCCCAGCCCCGGCGTCCAGCCGCTGGACCGCGCAGTGCCGCTGCTCCAGCCGTAGCGCGCCGCCGTCCCAGCGGACCGTTTCGTGGAGGTCGTCGAGGACGTGGGCGCTGCCGTGCCCGGCGGCCTGCCGGGCACGGTGCAGCACGTCCGCGTCCAGCAGCGCGCGGATCCGGGCCCAGTGCGGTTGCAGCGCGAACTCCCAGTACGCCTCGATGTCGGCCGCCAGGAGGGGCAGCCCGCCGTCCGGGTCGCGGTGCAGGGGCTCGAGGACGGCGGGCAGCCGGCCGCCGCGTTCGGCGGCCAGGATGCCGAGATCGGCCCGCACCCGGTCGGGCGGGGTCGCGGCGATCGCGGCCAGTTCCTCGGCGAGCGTGGGAGCGGCGCCGGCGGGGACCGGGGTGAGGAAGTCCGGCAGGTGGCCGGCGGCCGGGACCAGCGCGGCCAGCCGCCGTAGGGCGGGCCCGGCGGCCTCCGCCGCCCGACGGACCTGCGCGGCCCACGGCCGGTGCAGGGTGGGCACGGCCCGGTGGGCCAGCACCCGGAGGCTGGTCACCACCTCCCACATGGGGGAGACGGCGAACCTGGTCCGTGCCAGGTCGTCCGTCGAGAACGCGAGTTCGGTCCGCATCGGTGCCCGCCCACTTTCCCGCTCCGGCCCAGGATTCGGCCTCAGCTTAATCACTGGAGTGCGCCTGCCGACCGGCCGCAGGATGTCGACGGCGGGCAACCGCCACCGCCGCCAGGGCTCCTCCCGAACCCCTCGCCCGCCGGCTGTCCGTCCCGCTGCCCCTCCCGAACCGAAAGCCGGTGACCCACATGTCCACCTCCTCCCCGCTCCCGCCGTCCACCCTCCGCGCGCGGGCCGAGCGGCTGAGGGCGCTGGTCGCGGACGGCGTGCTCGTCCTGCCGAACGCCTGGGACGCCGGGAGCGCCGCCGTCATCGCCTCGGCCGGCGCCGCCGCGATCGCCACCACCAGTGGCGGCGTCTCCTGGTCGCTGGGCCGGGGCGACGGCCAGCGCCTCGACCGCGCGACGGCCGTCGAGGCCGCCCGCCGGGTCGCCGCCGCCGTCGACCTGCCGGTCACGGTGGACGCCGAGGGCGGCTACGGGCCCTCGCCGGACGATGTCGCCGAGACGGTCCGGGCCCTGGTGGGGGCGGGCGCGGCGGGGGTCAACCTGGAGGACTCGGCCGCGCCCGGCGGCCCGCTGTTCGCGGTGGAGGAGCAGGCCGGACGGCTGCGCGCCGCGCGGTCGGCGGCGGAGGCGGCGGGCCTGCCGGAGCTGCTGGTCAACGCCCGGACGGATGTCTTCCTGTTCGGGCTGGGCGGGCTCGACGACGTGCTCGTCCGGGCCGAGGCGTACGCGGCGGCGGGTGCGGACGGCCTCTTCGTGCCCGGTCTGCTGGACCTCGACGCGCTGGCCGCGCTCTGCGCCCGTTCGCCGCTGCCGGTCAACGCGATGGCCGTGGCCGGCGGGCCGGGCGTCGCCGAACTCGCGGCCGCCGGGGTGCGCCGGATCAGTGTGGGCACCGCGCTGACCCAGTTCGCCTACACCGCCGCCCGCCGGGCGGCCGCCGAACTGCTCGGCCCCGGCACCCTGACGGAGCCGGACGGCGCGCTCGGCTACGGCGACGTCGACGCGCTGTTCCGGGGCTGACACCCCTTCATTCCCCGTCAGTACCCGTCCGTGCCAGTCCTTCCTCGTCCGGTCCTCGTCCGGTCCTCACCGGTGGTCCTGGCCGATCCGCCGCAGGAGCACGGCCGTCCGGCGTAGCCTTCACGCATGGCAGAGAGCAAGGTCCGGACGACCGCGTCTGCGGGGAAGCCGGTGGGGAAGGCAGGCGGGCCGCCCAAGCCCGAATCGCGGCTGGCGATGGTGCGGCGGGCGCGGAGGATCAACCGGGAGCTGGCGGAGCTGTACCCGTACGCGCACCCGGAGCTGGACTTCGACAACCCGTTCCAACTGCTGGTGGCCACCGTGCTGTCGGCGCAGACCACCGACCTGCGGGTGAACCAGACGACGCCGGCGCTGTTCGCCAAGTACCCCTCACCGGAGGACATGGCGGCGGCGAACCCGGCGGAGCTGGAGGAGATCATCCGGCCGACCGGGTTCTTCCGGAACAAGGCGAAGTCCCTGATCGGCCTCTCGATCGCGCTGCGCGACGAGTTCGACGGCGAGGTCCCCGGCCGGCTGGCGGACCTGGTCACCCTCCCCGGGGTCGGCCGCAAGACCGCCAACGTCGTCCTCGGCAACGCGTTCGGCGTCCCCGGGATCACCGTGGACACCCACTTCGGCCGCCTCGCCCGCCGGTTCGGGTGGACGACCGACGAGGACCCCGTGAAGGTCGAGGCGGCGGTCGCGGAGATCTTCCCGAAGTCCGAGTGGACGATGCTCTCGCACCGCGTGGTCTTCCACGGCCGGCGGATCTGCCACTCCCGGAAGCCGGCCTGCGGTGCCTGCCCGATCGCACCGCTCTGCCCCTCGTACGGCGAAGGCGAGACCGATCCCGAGAAGGCGAAGAAGCTGCTCAAGTACGAGATGGGCGGGCAGCCGGGCCAGCGGCTGCGTCCGCCCGCGGACTTCCCCGGCGAGGCCGGCGCCCGCGCGGACGCCGCCGCCCACCACGGCGAGGTCGCCGACCTGGCGGTGGCCGAGTGAGCGACCGGGGGATGGTGCGGGGGGTCGAGCGGGACGCGCTGCCGACCTGGCTGGAACCGGTCCGGGACGCCGCCGAGCGGGTGCTGCCCGAGCAGCTCAGCCGCTTCCTGCCGCCGGACGACGGCGGCCGCGCGGCCGCCGTGCTGATGCTCTTCGGTGAGGGCGCGTCCGGTCCGGACCTGCTGCTGATCGAACGGGCCCGCTCGCTGCGCTCGCACGCCGGCCAGCCCTCCTTCCCCGGCGGTGCGCTGGACCCGGAGGACGGCGACCCGGCCGGGCCCGGCCCGGTGGCGGCGGCGCTGCGCGAGGCCTGGGAGGAGACCGGCCTGGACCCGGACGGGGTCCAGGTGTTCGCGACCCTGCCCGCGCTGTACATCCCGGTCAGCCGGTTCGTGGTGACGCCGGTGCTCGGCTGGTGGCGCGAGGAGTCGCCGGTCCGGCCGGTGGACCTGGGGGAGACCGGCGCGGTGTTCCGGGTGCCGATCGACGAGCTGACCGATCCGGCGAACCGGGCCAGGCTGCGGCACCCGTCCGGCCACATGGGGCCGGCCTTCGCGGTCGGCGGCCGTCTGGTCTGGGGCTTCACCGCCGGGGTGATCGACCGGGTGCTGCACCACAGCGGGCTGGAGCGGCCGTGGGACACCGACCGGATCGTCGAGCTCTCGGACGAGGCGCTGGAGCTGGTGCAGGGCGACCGCGAGCGTTCCCGGGCGGTGCTCGGCCGCGACGCCGGGTCGTAGTGGACCGGACGGCGGGCGGATTCGACGATCGCCCGCCCGGCGGGGTGGTCCGTCGTGGGAGGGTGTCCGGGTGAATGTCCTGGATGTGCTGTTGATCGCCGCCGCGATCGGATTCGCCGTGTCGGGCTACCGGCAGGGTTTCGTGGTCGGCGTGCTGTCGGTCCTCGGCTTCCTGGGCGGCGGACTGCTCGCCGTCCAACTGCTGCCGCTGCTGCTCGACCACCTCAGCCCCGGGACGACCGCCTCGGTGATCGCGGTGGTGGTGGTGATCGTGCTGGCGGCGATCGGCCAGGCGATCACCACCCACTTCGGCTGGAAGCTGCGCGGCCACATCGACCGCCGCCCGGCCCGGGCGCTGGACGCCGCCGGCGGCGCCGTGGTCAATGTGATCTCGATGCTGCTGGTGGCCTGGCTGATCGGCTCCGCGCTGGCCGGGACGTCCCTGCCGACCGTCTCCAAGCAGGTCCGCACCTCGGCGATCCTGGGCGGGGTCCAGGACACCCTGCCCTCCGACGCGCCCAACTGGTTCTCGGACTTCTCCAAGGTGCTCGCCCGCAACGGCTTCCCGCAGGTGTTCAACCCCTTCGAGCACGAGCCGATCACCCAGGTCGACATCCCCGATCCGACGCTGGCCGGCAGCCCCGCGGTGGCGAAGGCCCGGCAGAGCCTGGTCAAGGTCGTCGGCACCGCCACCTCCTGCGGCAAGACGCTGGAGGGCAGCGGCTTCGTCTACGCCCCGCACCGGGTGATGACCAACGCCCACGTGGTCGGCGGGGTCAACGAGCCGACCGTGCAGATCGGCGGGGTCGGCCAGCTGTACGACGCGACGGTGGTCCGCTACGACTGGCAGCGCGACATCGCGATCCTCGACGTGCCCAAGCTGAACGCGCCGGCCCTCGCCTTCGCCGGCGAGGCGAAGACCAACGACAGCGCGATCGTGGCGGGCTTCCCGGAGAACGGCGCCTTCAACGTCCAGCCGGCCCGTATCCGCGGCCGGATCCAGGCGAACGGACCGGACATCTACCACCGCGGCCAGGTGGTCCGCGACGTCTACTCGGTGCGCTCGCTGGTGCGCCAGGGCAACAGCGGCGGGCCGCTGCTCACCCCGGACGGCCAGGTGTACGGGATGGTGTTCGCCAAGTCGCTGGACAGCGCGGACACCGGGTACGTGCTGACCGCGGCCGAGGTGCGCGAGGACGCCGAGCAGGGCAGCGTGGCCTCGGGCCGGGCGGACACCCAGGGCTGCGCGCTCTGACCCGCCGGGCCGCCGCCGGGCCGCCGTTCCGTCGGCTCGTGCCGCCGGCGTGCCGGCTCGTGGGGCCGGCGGCGGGCCGGCGAGTCCGCGGGTGCGTGGACGTGGACGTGGACGTGGGCCGATCAGTTGTCGCGGCGGAGCCGGGCGCCCACCCAGCGGGCGCGCCGGCCGAGGATGCGCGGAATACCGAGCCGGTCCTGCGTCGCGCGGGGGTGGCCGTCCGTGCCGTCGAAGCCGCCGTCGTACCCACTGTCGTAGCCGTTGTCGTAACCGCGGTTCTCGGCCCACTCGGAACGGTGGGCGGAACGCTGCGAGCTGTCGCTGTGCTGTCGGCCGCGCGGGGCGCTGCCGCGATCGGGCATCCAGGTCATACCGCAATGGATGCCCCTGGGCCGACGGGGGTAACCGCCCGTCCGGCCACCAACGTGGCCTATGCGCTTGTCATATGTGCGTCAGGTGAAGGGAGTTGGGACCTTGGACCCGGTTCCCCCGATCGGGTGCCGGGACCTTCTGCCCCGGTCCCGAGGCCCCCACACCCCTCAGTCCTTGTGCCGGCCGATCCAGTCCAGCAGCTCGGCCGTGAACTGCTCCGGCGCCTCCTCGTGCGGGAAGTGCCCGATCCCCGGCAGCAGCCGCCAGCGGTACGGCGCGGCGACGTACTCGCCGCCGCCCAGCGCGGTGTGGGACAGGAGCACCGGGTCCGCCGCCCCCTGGATGTGCAGGGTCGGCGCGGTGATCGGCTTCTTCATCCGGCGGGCGAACTGGATGCCGTCCGGCCGGGCCATCGAGCGCAGCAGCCACCGGTACGGCTCGATCGAGCAGTGCGCGGTGCTGGGGATCCGGATCGCCTCCCGGTACGCGGCCACCGCCGCGCGGTCCAGCTGGTTGCGCCCGGTCCAGGCGTCCAGGTAGCGGCCGACCAGCGCGGCGTCGTCGGCGACCAGGCGGCGCTCCGGTATCCACGGCCGCTGGAATCCCAGGATGTGCTCGAAGGCGGCCATCTGCCGCCGGTCGGTCAGCAGCGCCCGGCGGAGGTCCCGGGGGTGCGCGGCGGAGACCACGGTGAGGCTCTGGAGCACCGAGGGCCGCATCACGGCCGCCACCCAGGACAGGGTGCCGCCGGAGGCGTGGCCGACCAGGTGTGCCCGGTTCTCGCCGAGGGAGCGGATCACCCCGGTGATGTCCAGCGCGAGGTTGCCCGGGTCGTAGCCGCGGGGGGTGCGGTCGCTGCCGCCGATGCCGCGCAGGTCCAGGGCGACGGCCCGGTAGCCGGCCTCGGCGAGCGCGGTCAGCTGGTAGCGCCAGGCCCACCAGTACTCGGGCCAGCCGTGGACCAGCAGGACCAGCGGGCCCTTGCCGAGTTCGGCGATGTGGAAGCGGGCGCCGTTGGCGGCGAGGTCGCGGTGGGTCCAGGGTCCGGCCTGCCGGACGTCCCAGGTGGCCGGAGGCGTGCCCTGGGCGTCGCCGCCGTCACCGTGGGCGGTGTCGCCGGAGTCGGTGACGGTGCCGCCGTTACCGTGGGCGGTGTCGCCGGAACCGGCGGACGGCTGTGCGGGCACGGGCTTCTGGTCGAGCGACATACCGAGAGCGTGTCACATCCGCGGGCCGGACACGCGCCCGGCACTCGCACTCGGGCCGTTCGGGCCCGCTGAGCGCCGGTCGCGTGTCCGCGGCCCCGGGCCGGGCCTACTGGATGCGGCCCAGGGCGCGGTCGATCTCCTCCTTGGTGGCGGGACGCGGCCGCGCGTTCTTCAGGACGTCGGCGGTCTTCTGCGCGCCCTCGATGGTGCGGACCGGCTTCTCGATCTTCTTGAACGAACGCAGCGCCAGCAGGCCCAGCAGTACGGCCAGCAGCAGGTACGCACCGGCCACGACCAGGAACGACCAGCCGAGCGTGAGGCCCAGCGCGTGGATGCCGAACGCCGCGGCGGCGCTGAGCATCGGGACGGCGGCCAGGGCCACCACACCGGCGACAGTCAGCGAGACGCCGCCGGAGACGCCACGCTTGACGTCGGCGCGGATCTCGGCCTTGGCGAGCGCGATCTCGTCGTGTACCAGGGCGGACAGGTCGGCGGTGGCCGCGGCGAACAGCTGCCCCACCGAACGCTCGCCCTCATAGGGCGCCCGGCCGTTGCTGGACGGGTCTGCGGCTCCTGCGGGCATCAGCGGTTCTCCTCTTCGGCCGTGCGGCGAGTGACGCCGCCGCACGGTGCGGCTCCCCGGTGGTTCCCGGGTACCAGGACGGGCCCGGTGGCGTCGATGGACTGTCGACAGTTCAGAATCATGCCCCTACCGGAGGAGCGGACACCACTCCGGGGGGCCCGGCGAGGGACGTGTTCCGGGCAGGTCCGCCTCGGGCCGGACTCAATGCGGGCGGTTCGGGCCCTCGTCGGCCGGGCGCGCGCCCTGTTGCGGCGGGCCCGGCCGGCCCTGCTGCCCGGCCGTGCGCGCCTGCCAGGCCGGGTCGTCCAACTGGTAGACGTCCGGGATGCCGTCGCCGTCGATGTCGCGGTCCTCCTCCTCGCACAGCTCGCGGTAGTGCCGGTTGCGCACCTTCAGCAGCACGGTGGCGATCAGCGCGCAGAGCAGCGAACCGACCAGGACGGCCGCCTTGGCCCGGTCGGCGAGGGCCGGGTCGTCGGGGAAGGCCAGTTCGCTGATCAGGAGCGAGACCGTGAAGCCGATGCCGGCCAGCACCGAGACGGCGAACATGTCCGCCCACTTGAGTTGCGGGTTCAGCTCGGCGCGGGTGAAGCGCGCGGCCAGACGGGTGCCGCCGAAGATGCCCACGGTCTTGCCGACCAGCAGGCCGAGCACGATGCCGAGCGGGGCCGCCTGGGTGAACACCTCGCGCAGTGCCGGTCCGGAGATCGTCACCCCGGCGGCGAACAGCGCGAAGACCGGTACGGCGATCCCGGCCGAGACCGGGCGGATCAGGTGCTCGATGTGCTCGCCGGGGGAGGACTTCTCGTCGCCCTCCCGGTGGCAGCGGAGCAGCAGGCCCATCGCGACGCCCGCCACCGTGGCGTGCACGCCGCTCTCGTGCATCAGTGCCCAGATCACGAAGGCGAGCGGTACGAACAGGTACCAGCCGTGGACCCCGCGCCGGTGCAGGAACCAGAACAGCACCAGCCCGGCGAAGGCCAGCCCGAGCGCCCAGAACTTGATGCCGGAGCTGTAGAAGACCGCGATGATCAGGATCGCGATCAGGTCGTCCACCACCGCGAGGGTGAGCAGGAAGGCGCGCAGCGCCGAGGGCAGGTGGCTGCCGACCACGGCGAGTACGCCGAGCGCGAAGGCGATGTCGGTGGCGGTCGGGATGGCCCAGCCGTTCGGATGCCCGCCGGAGCCCGCGTTGGCCACCGCGAACACGATCGCGGGCAGCGCGACGCCGCAGACGGCCGCTATGACGGGGAGGATCGCGGCGCTGGGGCTGCGCAGTTCGCCCGCCACGAACTCGCGCTTGAGCTCGATTCCGGCCACGAAGAAGAAGATCGTCAGCAGTCCGTCCTTCGCCCACGCGTCCAGACTGAGATCCAGGTGGAGCGGGGCGGAGGGGCCGACGGTGTAGTCCAGGACGGACTGGTAGGCAGCCGGCCAGACATTGGCCCAGATCAGTGCGACGACCGAGGCGAGGAGCAGCAGCACGCCGCCGACGGTCTCGGTGCGCAGCGCGTCCGTGATGTAGGTGCGCTCGGGAAGGGACAGCCTGCCGAGGAGCTGGCGGCGTCGGGTCGTCGGCTCGTGGACGGGCGGCTGGCTGGCCACGCGCGGCCTCCTGGGGGCGGGGACGGGTGTACGGAGATGCACCGGTGGTGCATGCCGACCAGACTTCCCGGCTCGCCCTGACGCGAGTCTTGATGCGTCGTTGACAGTATAACGGGAACGACAGGGCGACATCTGGATTGTCATACTTCAGGACTTAAGCCTTGGTGGCCTGTTGTGCACCCGTCCGCAGGGTTGATCGGCACCCGAACGGAGTCGGCGGCATGCAGACGGGTGAACGGCTCCCTATCGTCGGTCGCAGGGCCCGGCCGAGGTCGGAGCCCCGGGCCGGGGGCTTTCCCCGGTCCCCACCTTCGCGCTGTGGAGGCGCCGCCATGCCCCGACCGCCCCTCTTATCCTTCCGTTCGTGTACGTCTCGCGTGTGCTGCGGCTGTGCCTCTTGTACGCCCCGCCCCGGTGGGTCCCAGCCCGGTGCGTCGCGGCCCGGCCGTCGGAGCGCCCTCCGATGAATGCCCCGCTGTACGGCCCGCCCGACCCAGAACTCGACCGCCTGCTCCGCCCGCTGTTCCGCGCCGCCGCACCGGCTGGTGGCGCCGCCGTCGTGGTGATCCGCGGCGACGAGCGGACCGTCGCCTGCCGGGGCCACGCCGTCCGCTCCACCGAACGCCCGGTCCGCGCCGACACCCGCTTCGAGCTCGGCTCCGTCACCAAGACGTTCACCGGCCTGCTGCTCGCCGAGATGGCCGCCCGCGGCGAGGTCGGCTACGACGATCCGATCGACCGCTACCTGCCCGCCGACGCTGCCCCCGGCTACCCGCAGGAGCGCCCGATCACCCTGCTCCACCTGGCCACCCACACCTCCGGCCTGCCCCGGCTGCCGGACGGGGTGCTGCCCGGGCAGGTGCCGCGCTGGTTCACCCGTCCTTACGCGACCTTCGGACCGACCCACCTGTTGCGGGCGCTGCCCCGGACGGCGGTGCGCGGCACGCCGGGCACCCAGGTCCGGTACTCCAATCTCGGCTGCGGACTGCTCGGCCTGCTGCTGGCCAACGCGGCGGGGCAGCGGTACGACGATCTGCTCGCCGCCCGGGTCTGTGGCCCGCTTGGCCTGGTGGACACCTCCTGCGGCCCCGGCCGGGAGGAGGACGCCGGGTACCGGCGCGGGCGAAGGGTGCCGTCGTTCCGCCTTCCCGCCCTGCCGGCCGCCGCCGCGCTCCGCTCCACGGCGGACGACATGCTCCGGTACCTCCAGGCGCACCTCGCGCTGGACGCCGTTCCGCTCCCCGAGCGGGCCGACGCGGCGGTGCTGCGGACGGCGCTGAACGAGGTGCGGCGCCCGCGCACCGACGGGCGACGTGGCGGGCCGCGGATCTGCCTGGGATGGAACCACCGCGCCCTCGCGGCGGGGGGAGCGGGGGCGTCGGGGGCGGCGGAACCACGGGCGGCCGGGGCGTTCGGGCGGCCTGCGACTGACGGCAGACCGGTGGTGCCTGTGCCCGCGGCGTCCGACGGTGCGGGGCCGCTCGAGGCCGGCGAGCTGGTCTACCACGTGGGTGCCGCCCGGCGGTCCACCGCCTTCGTCGGGTTCAGCCCCCGGGACCAGGTGGGCCTGGCGGTCCTGGCCGGCGGACAGCCGCTGCGCAGCCGTGCCCTGGTGCAGAGCGCGCACGAGACCCTGCGCGTCCTGATCGCCGAATTCGGCGAGCGCTGACCGCCGGACGTGCGCCGGTGTCGTGCGCTGGGGTCGTGCTCCGTTGTCGGGTCCGGAGCACGTGGTCCGGACCCGACGGTGCCCCGGGCGGTTGCTCCCGCCCGGGGCACCGTCGGGTCTGCCGCGCCGTGCCACGTTCAGGAGTGGCGCGGCGGGCGAGGCCGGACCTCCTGGGTCAGCCCTCGGAGCCGGCCGGCGGGAGCTGGGCCTGGATGAGGTTCATCACCGTGGAGTCGGCCAGGGTGGTGGTGTCACCGATCTCGCGGCCCTCGGCGATGTCGCGCAGCAGGCGGCGCATGATCTTGCCGGAACGGGTCTTCGGCAGCTCGCCGACCACCTTGATCTGCTTCGGCTTGGCGATCGGGCCGAGGGTGCGGCCGACGTGCGCCCGCAGCTCCTCGACCAGTTCCGGGCTGTCGGTGGCGGTGCCGCGCAGGATGACGAAGGCGACGATCGCCTGGCCGGTGGTGGCGTCGGTGGCGCCGACGACCGCCGACTCGGCCACCGAGGGGTGCCCGACCAGCGCCGACTCGACCTCGGTGGTCGAGATGTTGTGGCCGGAGACCAGCATGACGTCGTCGACCCGGCCGAGCAGCCAGATGTCGCCGTCCTCGTCCTTCTTGGCACCGTCGCCGGCGAAGTAGCGGCCCTCGAAGCGCGACCAGTAGGTGTCGATGTAGCGCTGGTCGTCGCCCCAGATGGTGCGCAGCATGGAGGGCCACGGCTCGGTGACGACGAGGTAGCCCCCGGAGCCGTTGGCGACCTCGGCGCCGTTGTCGTCGACGACGGTGGCCGCGATGCCGGGCAGCGCGCGCTGGGCGGAGCCGGGCTTGGTCTCGGTGACGCCGGGCAGCGGGCTGATCATGATGGCGCCGGTCTCGGTCTGCCACCAGGTGTCCACGATCGGGGCCGTGGAGGCGCCGATGTGCTCGCGGTACCAGATCCAGGCCTCGGGGTTGATCGGCTCGCCGACGCTGCCCAGCACCCGCAGGGAGGACAGGTCGAACTTGGCGGGGATGTCGTCGCCCCACTTCATGAAGGTGCGGATCGCGGTGGGCGCCGTGTAGAGGATGGTGACGCCGTACTTCTGCACGACCTCCCAGAACCGGCCCTGGTGGGGGGTGTCGGGGGTGCCCTCGTAGATGACCTGGGTGGCGCCGTTGGAGAGCGGGCCGTAGACGATGTACGAGTGCCCGGTGACCCAGCCGATGTCGGCGGTGCACCAGTAGACGTCGGTCTCCGGCTTGAGGTCGAAGACGGCGTTGTGGGTGTAGCTCGCCTGGGTGAGGTAGCCGCCGGTGGTGTGCAGGATGCCCTTGGGCTTCCCGGTGGTGCCGGAGGTGTAGAGGATGAACAGCGGGTGCTCGGCGTCGTGCGCCTCGGGGGTGTGCTCGGTGGACTGGCGGGCGGTGAGCTCGTGCCACCACACGTCCCGGCCCTCGGTCCACGCGGTGTCCTGGCCGGTGCGGCGCACGACGAGGACGTGCTCGACGCCCTCGGCCTTGGTGAGGGCCTCGTCGATGGCGGGCTTGAGGGCGGAGGGCTTGCCGCGCCGGTAGCCGCCGTCGGCGGTGATGACGAGCTTGGCCTGGGCGTCCTGGATGCGGGAGGCGACGGCGTCGGCCGAGAATCCGCCGAAGACGACGGAGTGCGTGGCGCCGATGCGGGCGCAGGCGAGCATCGAGACGACGGCCTCGGGGATCATCGGCAGGTAGATCGCGACGCGGTCGCCCTTGACGACGCCGAGTTCGAGCAGGCCGTTGGCGGCCTGGGAGACCTCGTCCTTGAGCTGGGCGTAGGTGATGGAGCGGCCGTCGCCGGGCTCGCCCTCGAAGTGGATGGCGACGCGGTCGCCGTGGCCGGCCTCGACGTGGCGGTCCACGCAGTTGTAGGCGATGTTGAGCTTGCCGTCGGCGAACCACTTCGCGAAGGGCGGGTTGGACCAGTCGAGCGTCTGCGTGGGCTCGACGGCCCAGGTGAGGCGTCGGGCCTGCTCGGCCCAGAAGCCGAGGCGGTCCTCGGAGGCCTGAGCGTACGCAGCCGCGGTGACGTTGGCGGCTGCGGCGAGCTCTGCCGGCGGGGCGAAACGCCGCTCCTCCTTGAGCAGATTGGCCAGGCTCTCGTTGCTCAACGCGCACTCCTCATGAGTCATGATCGGGTCGTTTCCCGTGCGTGGGGATTGTCCCGTGTGTCCCAGCGCACAGCTCACCAGGCGAAGAGGTCTCTTGACAAGAGGCTCTGGCTAATTGGTGTAGACCTTTGATCGCTCCTCGAACGGCCGCCCGAGGTCGGAGGCGTCTCGGGCGGCTCGAGGAGGTGGGCCCGCGTCCGTGGCCCGCCCGGCTGGACGCGGGCCCGGCTCTCAGGCGGCCAGGCCGGGGCCTCCCCCGTCCCTGGCCGGATCCGCGGCGACGGTACCGGTGGTCGGAACCTGTTCGAATTCATTCACTCGTCCGGGCGTGTCGTGCTCCCCGTGCGGGGTGGACGGCAGGGCCGCGAGGGCGGACGCCGGTGCGGATGCGGTGGATGCGGTGGATGCGGTGGATGCGGTGGATGCGGCGGGTGTGGGAGCGGGTGTGGGCGCGGGCGCGGGCGCGGGTTTGGGCGCGGGGGCGGGCGCGCATGCGGTGGCGGGCGTCGGCGCCAGTGCCTCGACCGGGCCGAACCGGCCGCTCTCCGGGTCGAGCACGTAGGCCTGCGCGGTGGCGAAGTCGAAGTACATGCCGACCAGCCGCAGGGTGCCCTCGGTGACCCGCCGCTCCACGGCCGGGTTGGCCATCAGCTGGTCCAGTTGCTGGACGACGTTGGTGACACAGAGCTGCTCGGTCACATCGACCACCGGGCGGTCGGTGAACTCCGCCGGGATCCGGCGCAGCCGGTCCAGCGAGCCGCGGCCGTTGCGCAGCCAGCGGGCCAGCGGAGTGGGCCGGCCGGGCTGCTCGTGCACCCCGTCCAGCAGGGCCTTCATCGCACCGCAGCCCGAGTGCCCGCAGACGGTGATCGACCGCACCTCCAACACCTCGACCGCGTACTGCACCGCCGCGGCCACCGAGTCGTCGGCCGCTCCCGGCTCGTGCGGCGCCGGCACCAGATTGCCGACATTGCGCACGGTGAAGAGGTCGCCGGGGCCGCTGTTGGTGATCATGCTGGTGACCATCCGGGAGTCGGCGCAGGTCAGGAACAGCTGGGAGGGCGTCTGCCCCTCCCGGGCGAGCCGGGCGAGTTCGGGTCGGACCAGCGGGGCGGTGTGCAGTTGGAACACCCGCACCCCGTCCAGCAGCCGGACGTGCGGGTCCTCCTGCTGTTCGATGCAGTGGTGGCCGACCCAGGGCGTCCACGCGCGGCAGCGGTGCGGGCCGGGGGAACTGCCGGTGCGGACGGTGCCGTCCGGGTCGAGCACCTCGTCGTCCTGGCGGCGGGTCACCATCGACACGCGCCCGCCGCCCGCCTGGTGGCCGGTGCGCCAGCTGTGCAGCGTCTCGTAGGCGGCGTGGTCCAGGAAGGAGCCGTCGTGCACGACGGTGACCTCGGCGCCGGCCGGGACACCGGCGAGTTCCCGGCTCAGCCGGGGCACGGCGGCGAAGGTCAGCGGACCGTGCGTCTCCACGGTGAACGCGCCGTCGGTGCCGGCCAGCACATCCACGTGCGCCCGGGTCAGCCGGTAGAGCGCGAGCAGCACGGCCGTCGCGGCGCCCAGCGCCACACCCGGCAGCACGCCGAACAGCACCACGGACACCACGGTGACCAGGTAGACCGGGAACTCCCGGTGCCGGTGCACCTTCCGGATGTGCGCGAAGCTCACCATCTGCAGGCCGACGATCAGCACCAGGGCGGCGAGCGCGGCGAGCGGGATCCGGCGCAGTCCGCCGGTGAGGGCCACCGCGGCCGCCAGCACCCACACCCCGTGCAGCACTGAGGACCAGCGACTGCGGGCCCCGGCCCGGACGTTGGCGGTGCTGCGCACCGCGCCGCCGGCGATCGGCAGTCCGCCGGCCAGTCCGCTGATCATGTTGGCCAGCCCCTGCCCGCGCAGCTCGCGGTCGAGGTCCCCGGTGCGGTGCGACATCCGGTCGACCGCGACGGCGGAGAGCAGTGATTCGACGCTCGCCACGGCGGTGACGGTCAGCACGGCGGCGAGGACGGCGAGAGGCGGGCCGTGCGGCAGGTCGGGGACGAGGTCGTGCGGTTGCCAGGCGGGCAGGTCGACCCGGGCGAGCCGCAGGTCCAGTGTGGCCGCGAGCGCGGTGGCGGCGGCGACGGCGGCCAGCGGCCCGGGGACCTTGGTCAGCCGGGTGCCGAACTCGCCGTAGCGGCCGGGGAGCCGGCTCAGCCGGGGCCAGCCGAGCAGTACCGCGGCGGTGACCGCGCCGACGGCGAGGGCGGACGGGTGCGGGGTTGCCAACTGGCTCGGCAGGGCGAGCAGATTGGCCAGGGCCGAGCTCTGCGGGGAGCCGCCGAGGACGACGTGCAACTGCGCGATCGCGATAGCGAGGCCGACGCCGGCCAGCATGCCGTGCACGATGGCGGGCGAGACGGCCAGCGCCGTCCGGGCCACCCGCCTTACTCCCAGCAGGAGTTGGAGCAGACCGGCGGCAAGCGTGATGGCGCAGGTCGCCTGCCAGCCGTGCTGGGTGATGAGCCCGGCAGTGATCACGGTGAGTGCGGCGGAGGGGCCGCTCACCTGCAGCGGGGTCCCGCCGAACAGTCCGACCACGATGCCGCCGACGGCCGCGGCGGCGAGGCCCGCGGTGAGCGGGGCGCCGGTGGCCAGGGCGATGCCGAGGGAGAACGGCACGGCGATGAGGAAGACCACCAGGGAGGCCGAGAGGTCCTGCGCCCAGGAGGCGCGGGGACGTCTGCCCGGCGGGGCGTGGTCGGTGGTGTCGGAGGCGATGGGTGCGCTGGAGATGTCGAGGGTCATGGGTCTTCCCGTCTGTCCGGGGGAACGAACGCAGTCAGGTCCGGCGGTGAGTCCGGTCATGGGCTCGATGGAGCGGATCGGCTGTCGTGGGTCGCGACGGTGTGGCGGGATGGCGCGGACGGGCCGGGAGTGCGGGTGTCACCGGCCGGGCCTTGGACCATCGGGGGCTCCGGCGGTCGCTCGGCGGGCGCTGGGAGGAGCCAGGGCACGGCGAGGAGTACCGGAACGGATGCGGAACATCAAGACTCGGTAAACCGAGGGTAATGAGAGCTTTGCACAGCGTCATCCGGAGCGACAGGCAATATTCGCCTGATTCACCCCATTGGGTGGTGCTCGAACGGACGGGAATCTGCTGGTCGCGGTGCTGCGACCGTGGTCGTGGCGGTGTCGCGGGCCGGGCCGGGGGCGGACATGCGAGGGCCGCGGCCCCTTCTGGGACCGCGGCCCGTGGTCGCTGCGGTGGTGCCGCGCGGCGCTGCTCCGCGTCGGTGCTGTGCGTCGGTGCTGTGCGGTGCCGCTCCGGTCAGACGGCCGCGCCGGCCGCCGCGGGCTCGTCACCGAGCACGAAGTCCGGGTCGACCTGAGTGGCGAGGTCGATGCCGACCTTGGCGTTCGCCCAGCTCTCGGCGTTGCGCAAGTGGAAGAGGACGGCCTGCTCGGTGTAGCGGCGCGGGTCCCGCAGGTCGTACGCGGCGTCCGCCGCCGTCCGCAGCTCCTCCAGCACCTCGCGGTTGGCGGCTTCGAGGGCGCGCAGCGGTGGCTGCGCGCCCTGCTCCAGCCGGCGCACCCAGTCGGAGTGCCCGAAGGAGGTCAGCAGGTCCTCGCCGACCTCCCGACGGAGGAAGTCCAGGTCGTCCGGGCTCTGAACCTTGTTGCCGACGACCCGCAGCCGGACGCCGAAGTCCTGCGCGTAGTCGCGGTACTGGCGGTACACCGAGACGCCCTTGCGGGTGGGCTCGGCCACCAGGAAGGTGAGGTCGAAGCGGGTGAACAGGCCCGAGGCGAAGGAGTCGGAGCCGGCGGTCATGTCGGTCACCACGTACTCGCCCCGGCCGTCGACCAGGTGGTTGAGCAGCAGCTCGACCGCGCCGACCTTGGAGTGGTAGCAGGCGACGCCGAGGTCCTCCTCGGTGAACGCGCCGGTCGCCAGGAGCCGCACCGAGCCCTCGTCGAGCGCGATCGGGCGGGCGCAGGCCGCGTAGACCGGGTTCTCCTCGGCGATCCGGAGCAGCCGCGAACCGCGCCCCGGCGGGGTGGTCTTGATCATCTCCTCGGCGGAGCGGATCAGCGGGTTGCCGCCGCGCAGGTACTCCTTGATGCCGGGCAGGTGGGCCCCGAGCGAGGGCAGGGCGGCGGACTGGTCGTCCGTCAGTCCGAGGGCGAGGCCGAGGTGCTGGTTGATGTCGGCGTCGACGGCGAGGACCGGGCGGCCCGCGGCGGCCAGGTGGCGGACGAACAGTGCGGACAGCGTGGTCTTGCCGCTGCCACCCTTGCCGACGAAGGCGATCTTCATCTTGGGACTCCGGCTCTCGCTCCAGGACCCGCCGCGTCCGCGGTCCGCGCCGCGACGAGGTCGACGATCTTCCGAGTTGGAAATCGTTATCGTCTTCGACAGTCATGCTATCCGGGGTTTCGGACCGTTTGCGGGAGGGAAGTGAGGATTGCCTCGAACGGGTGATGAGTGGTTGCTGTTCCGGCAGGGGCGTCCCAGTCATTACTCTCGGGTAGGTGAGCACTGGAACAGATCCCCTCGCCCCGCTGGCCCAGCTCCCCGGGGTGCCCGACGCGGTGGCCGAGGTGCGCAAGGCCGTCGACCGCCTCTACGGCCACCGGGTGATGCGCCGCCGCGCGGCCGAGGTCACCTCCGAGTCGGCCCTCCGCGGCGCCCGCGCCTCCGCGGCGCTGGCGGGCTCGGACTGGCCGCTGGAGGAGGTCCGCCGTCGCAGCGACTTCGGCGCCGACCCCGAGACCCGGACGGTGGGCGCCGCCCTGCGGATCGCCGCCGAGGCGGGGCAGCTGCTGAGCATCTGGCGGCACTCGCCGCTCCAGGTGCTGGCCCGGCTGCACCTGCTGGCGGTCGGCGACGCCGACCCCGTGGCGGGTCGGCCGAGGCAGGCCGGGGAGGGCGTCGAGGACCTGTTCCCGCTGGAGCTGAAGCCCGCCGAAGGGGTCGCGGCGGAGGTGGCCCCGGCCGCCGTGCCGACCACTCCGACAGGGCCCGTGCCGGCCCTCTCCGCGGCTCCCGGCCCCGAGGAGGTCGCCGCCCGGCTGGACCAGCTGTCCCGGCTGCTGGTGTCCCGCGCCGAGGGCCAGGGGGTCGGGACCCCGGCCCTGGTGGTCTCCTCGGTCGTGCACGGGGAGCTGCTGGCGCTGCGGCCGTTCGGCTCGTACAACGGCCTGATCGCCCGCGCCGCCGCGCGGATCGTGCTGATCGCGGAGGGCCTCGACCCGAAGTCGATCTGCCCGGCCGAGGTGGGGCTCATGGAGCTGGGGACGGAGGCCTACCGGCGCGCGCTGGCCGGTTATCTGGCGGGGACGCCGGAAGGGCTGGCCGCCTGGATCGGCCATTGCGGGCGGGCCCTGCGGCTCGGCGTCCGGGAGAGCACGGCGGTCTGCGAGGCGATGCAGCGCGGCATGGTCTGAGCGGGCCGCAGGCGGCCCAGGGCCCGCGCGCCGGACACAAGGATGCGGCGGCACCTGATCCTGCCGGGTGCCGCCGCTGGCACAGATGCCGGGTGACCATGCATGCACCGGAAAGTGCCGATCAGACGGGGATCCTGCCCGTTCGTCTGGTCCAGCGGCCCGACAGCGGGTCGGCTGCATGTGGGTGCTCGGTTATCTGTACACGCGGTCCGTGGGGCCTGAACTGCGTTGTCGGTTTGACCTCTTAAGGTCCTGACCGGGTCTCGCGGGCCGTGATTCCTTTGTATCGCGTTTCGGGCGAAAGGGGAACCCGAAATGAGAAGTCTTCGACTTTTGCCCGTTTTGTCCAAATGGCTGTCGGGACCGCTCGCGGCCTCGGTCTGGCCGCTGTCGCCGCAGGCGGCGTCCCCGCCGGGTCAGGCCGGGAGGTGACGGCGACGGCGGGTGGCGTACCAGACGGCGCCCGCCGTCAGGATCGCCGCGCCGACCGCCACCGCCGTCAGTACCGAGCGGCTGGGTGCCGAGAATTCCGGGAGCCGCCGCCGGAGTTCCACCGGCCGGTCGAAGACCAGTACCGGCCACTCCCGCGCCAGCGCCTCCTTGCGCAGCGCCCGGTCGGGGTTGACCGCCGACGGGTGGCCGACGGCCTCCAGCAGGGGCAGGTCCGTCGACGAGTCGCTGTAGGCGTAGCACTCGGCCAGGTCGTAGCCCTCGACCTCGGCCAACTCGCGGATGGCGGCGGCCTTGTTCTCGGCGTAGGCGTAGTACTCGATCTCGCCGGTGTAGCAGCCGTCCTCGATCTGCAGCCGGGTGGCGATCACATGGTCCGCGCCGAGCAGCGCGCCGATCGGCTCGACCACCTCGGAGCCGGAGCTGCTGACGATGACCACGTCCCGGCCGGCCGCGTGGTGCTGCTCGATGAGCGAGGCGGCCTCGTCGTAGATGATCGGATCGATCAGGTTGTGCAGGGTCTCGGCGACGATCTCGCGCACCTGCTGGACGTTCCAGCCCCGGGTCAGCGCGGAGAGGTACTGCCGCATCTTCTCCATCTGGTCGTGGTCCGCGCCGCCCACCAGGAAGACGAACTGGGCGTACGCACTTCGCAGGACGGCCCGACGGTTGATCAGGCCGCCCTGGTAGAACGGACGGCTGAACGCCAGGGCGCTCGACTTGGCGATGATCGTCTTGTCCAGGTCGAAGAAGGCGGCGGTCCGCGGGCCGGCCGGGTGCGGGCGCGCGGTCGCCGGAGGGGTCGCGGACGGGTCGGAGTCGGTCGCTCCGGGCCGCGCGCCGGTCACGGCCGTCCCGTCGGACCCGGGGGTCCCGTCGGTTCCGGCGGCGGCTGCGGCGGTGGAGTCCGGGGACTCGTCGGCGTACTCGTCGGCGTTCTCGGTGGTGTCCACGGGAACCGAGGATAGAGGGCTCCGCAAAACTGCCCGCCATTCGGCGTACTCGCGTGCGTGCGGGTTTGTGTTTCTGGCCGCTCGGGTACACCATGGAAGTCACGGATCGTTCGCGACCGTGCTAACCCGGTCCGGCTCCTCCCCCCCGAGTCGGGCTGTGGATAGACGACCCCCGCTCTCCCCCCCGGCGGGGGTCGTCGCACGTCCGGAGCCATTTTCGGGCTCGGACGGCCGGCCCGGCGGAACCGCCGGTTGATCCGGGCGATCTCTACGGGGGGTGTCGGTCCACCCGACTGTCTCGACGTTTTCGTCACTCTCCGTAGAGCTTTGGTCATGTCCGGCTCCGGAGCCGCCGCCCCTGGAATGAGTCCCGGACCTGCTCCGGCGGCACGTGGTGCGTGCGGCGCTATCCCGCCCCGCCAGGTATGGCGGTTGATCTCCGTGAGCCCGATTAGTCAATTCTTTGTCCAATAGCCCCCCGTCCGGGTGAACGTTTTCTTCCACAGCCCCGAGTTGTCCACAGGGATTCGGAACCTGGAGGACGGAATCGGGATCACCGTCCAACGTGATGCCCGGCAGCGGTTGCCGGGCCCGATCCCATGGGCCCCCGACCGACTGCCGGACCTTTCGTAGGTGTGCCCGGCCGCCGTGCGCGCCGGGCACCGGGACAGGGGAGCCGCCATGTCGAAGCCGATCACCGACCACGCCGCCGCCGGTGGGCCCGAGTCCGCCCGACCGCTCGTTCTCACCGGGAACGACGCCCTGGCGGAGCACCTGCTGCGGATCTGCGCGGCGGCCGGCACCGATCCGAGGCTGATCCGGGGCACGCCGCCGCGCGAGCTCTGGGAGGAGGCCTCGCTGGTCCTGGTCGGCGACGACCGGGCCGGGCACTGCGCCGCGATGCCCCGCAGACCGGGGGTGCTCCTGCTCGGGCTGGACCTCGACGACGCGGGCGTCTGGGTCAGGGCCGTCCAACTCGGCGCGGAGCACGTGCTGTTCCTGCCGGACGCGGAGACCTGGCTGCTCGACCGGATCGCCGACGCCGTCGAGGGCGTCGGCCCGCCCGCCCGCACCGTCGCCGTCCTCGGCGGCCGGGGCGGCGCGGGTGCCTCCACCCTGGCCTGCGCGCTCGCGGTCACCGCCGCGCGCCGGGGCCTGCGCACCGTCCTCGTCGACGGTGACCCGCTCGGCGGCGGGCTCGACATCCTGCTCGGCGGCGAGACGGCGGCGGGCCTGCGCTGGCCGGATCTCGCCGGCTCCCGGGGCCGGGTCAGCGGCGCCGAGCTGGCCCGGGCGCTGCCCGCGCTCAAGCGGCTCGGCACGCTGGCCTGCCTGTCCTGGGACCGCGGCGACACCCCGGCGGTACCGCCCGAGGCCATGCGCAGTGTCCTCGCCGCCGCGCGCCGGGGCGGCGGCCTGGTGGTGGTCGACGTGCCCCGGCGGTTGGACCCGGCGGCCGGGCAGGCGCTGGAGCAGTCCGACACGGCGCTGCTGGTGGTGCCTGCGGAGCTGAGGGCGGTGGCGGCCGCCGACCGGGTGGCCGCGTCCGTGCGGATGCGGCTCGACGACGTACGGGTGGTGGTGCGCCCGCCGGGGCCGTTCGGGCTCCCCGCGCACCGGATCGCCCGGGGGCTGCGGATGCAGCTCGCCGGGGTGCTGGATCCGGAGCCGGGCCTGGCCGTCGACCTCGAGCAGGGGGTGCCGCCCGGCATCCGCGACGGCGGGCCGCTCGCCCGGTTCTGCGGTGCCTTCCTCGACGAGGTGCTGCCGACGGTGCCGGCGGTCGAAGGGGGCGTGTACTGATGGTGCGGCTGCGGAGGACGAGCGGTGCCGGGGATCCCGGTGCGGATCGGCCGGGCGCCGGTGGGGCCGGTGGAGCGGCTCCGACCGGCGGGTACCGGTCGGGGCGCGGAGGTGACGGACCGGGCGAGCGGCGGGTGCTGCGGGGCCTGCCCGGCCCCGGGAGCGGTCCCGCGGCGCGGCCGGAGCCGGAGCCGAACCCCTACGGGCGGACGGCGCGGGAGGAGCGGGCCGCCGCACTGGTGGACGCCGTCCGCCTGCGGCTGGCCGAGTCCGGGGCCGCGCCGACCGCCGGTTCGGTGGCGACCGCCCTGCGCGCCGCCCGGCCGCCGCTCGGTGGTGACGACGTCCTCGACACCGTGCGCTCGCTGTGCGCCGAACTGGTGGGCGCGGGCCCGCTGGAGCGGCTGCTGGCGACGCCGGACGTCACGGACGTGCTGGTCAACGGGCCGGACGAGATCTGGTTCGACCGGGGCGGAGGTCTGCGCCGGGCCACCGGCGTCCGCTTCGCCGACGCCGAGGCGGTGCGGCGGCTGGCCCACCGCCTCGCCACGGCGGCCGGGCGGCGGCTCGACGACGCGCGGCCCTGGGTGGACGCCCGGCTGCCGGACGGCACGCGACTGCACGCCGTCCTGCCGCCGATCGCCGCCGGATGCACGCACATCTCCCTGCGGGTGTGCCGCCCCCGGCCCTTCACCGTCGACGAGCTGGTGGCGGGCGGGGCACTCCCGCCGCGCGGCGGCGAGCTGCTGGCCGCCGTCGTGCGGGCCCGGCTCTCGATGCTGGTGAGCGGGGGCACCGGTACGGGGAAGACCACCCTGCTCGCGGCGTTGCTCGGCCTGGTCGGTCCGGAGGAGCGGATCGTCGTCGCCGAGGACTCCGCCGAGCTCCTGCCCGACCACCCGCACGTGGTGCGGCTCCAGGCCCGGCCTCCCAACCAGGAGGGGCTGGGCGAGCTGACCCTGCGGGACCTCGTCCGCCAGGCGCTGCGGATGCGCCCCGACCGGCTGGTGATCGGCGAGGTGCGGGGAGCCGAGGTGGCCGACCTGCTGGCCGCCCTCAACACCGGCCACGAGGGCGGCACCGGGACGGTCCACGCCAACACGGCGGCGGACGTACCGGTCCGGCTGGAGGCGCTCGGTTCGCTGGCCGGGATGGACCGGCCGGCCCTGCACAGCCAGCTCCGGGCGGCCCTCGACCTGGTGGTGCACCTGGTGCGGGAACCGGGCACCGGGCGGCGCCGGGTCGCCGAGATCCACACCCTGGGCGGCGATCGGCACGGGCTGGCCGTCACGACGCCCGCTGTGACGTTCACAGCGGACGGCGCCACGGTGGCGGGGCCCGGGTGGTCCCGACTCGGGCGGCTGCTCGCCGCTCGTGGGGTCGTGCTCGCGGACGGGCCACCGTGACGGCGGGCCCGGTGGAGGGGGTGTTCCTGCTGATGCTGTGCGGCTGCGCGGCGGGTGCGCTGCTGCTCCTCGGGCCGGGGAGCAGGAGGAGGGGCCGCCGGGAAACGAGCGGTGGTCGCGGTCGGTGTGGTGGCCGGTGTGGTGGTCGGGACGAGGAGGGAGGCAAGGGCCTTGGAGATGTACGGGACTGTGCTGGGGTGGTGGCTGGTGCTCGCGGTTGTCGCGGTGACGGGGTGGTGCCGACTGCAGCGGCAGTTGGCGGGTGCGCGTCGGGCCGGTGCGGTGTTGACCGGGGCCGCGGGCGGCTCCGGCGGGAGTGGGAGCGGGCGCGGTGGCGACGGCGACGGCGAGGGCCGTACGCGGGCGCGACCGGCGGCGGCGGTCGTGCGTTGGTCGGGCAGTCCCTGGAGGGCTGTTCGGCGGGCGCCGGAACTGCTGCTCGTTCCCGGCGGGTTGGCGGTGGGGTGGGCGACGGCGTCGCCCGTCCCGGTGCTGGCGGCGCTCCCGGCCGTCCTGCCGGCACGCAGGTGGCGGGCGCGCCGAGCCGCGGCGGCCGAGGCGCGGTACCGGTCGGCCGCCGTGGTGGAGCTGTGCGCCGGACTGGCGGGCGAGTTGCGCGGCGGTGCGACACCCGAGCAGGCGCTCCACCTGGTGACCACCAGGATCGCGGCCGACCCGTCGGTGCTGGAGCGGATCGGTGCCGAGCCGGTCGCCCGACTCGCGGCCGGCCGGTACGGCGCGGACGTGCCCGCGGCGTTCCGGCTGCTCGCCGAACGGCCGGGCGGGAGCGGGGCCGCGGCCGTGGCCGCCTGCTGGGAGGTCGCCTCCACCGGTGGCTCGGGTCTGGCGGCCGGGCTGGACGGAGTGGCCGAGGCCCTGCGCGTCGAACGGGCGCTGGCGGAGGAGATCGCCGCCGAACTCGCGGCGCCGCGCACCACGATCGCGGTCCTGGCGGCCCTGCCGCTGGCGGGACTGCTGCTCGGCGCGGCACTCGGCGCCCGGCCGCTGGAGGTGCTGCTCCACACACCCGCCGGGCTGGCCTCCCTGGCGGTGGGAGCGGCCCTGGAGGGGCTGGGCCTGGTCTGGACGGCCCGCATCGTCCGGGCGGCCGCAGACGGGGCGCCGGTGGCCGCCGAGGGCGATGAGTCGGGCCGGGCGTCGGGCGTGGGTGGCGTTGACGGGCCCGAGGAGTGGCGCTGCGGGATCACCCGGACCGGGGCCCGCACCCGGTCCGGCCCCGAGCGGCCGAGCGGGGCGTTCCGGCGGGAGGTACTGCCGTGGTGACCCGGGTGCTGGGCCGCGCGTGCGCGGTGGCGCCGGGCCCCGTGACGGCCCGCGCGGGCGGCCGCAGTGGTGGACGCAGTGGTGGACGCGCAGGAGGGAGTCCGGTGGGAGGAGGGAAAGGGATGGAGTGGGTGACCGAGCGCGCTGCGCCGTTGGTGTGCGTCGTGGCGGTGCTGGCGGGAGCGACGGCCGGAGGCCGGGCCCGGCGCCGGTGGCGTGCGCGTCGCAGGGCGGACGCCCTGCTGGATGACGAGGTGCGGTCGCGCCGAGGGCGGACCGGTGGGGGCAGGCCGCGGCACCGGTCGGTGGCACGGGGGAGTCCGGCTCTGCCCGGGTGGGCCCGGCGGGCGGCGATGGCGCTGGGCGCCGGGCTCGGAGCGGCGGTCTTCCTCGGCGGCACGGCGGGCCTGGTGGCGGGCGGACTGCTGGCGGCCGGGTTGCACCGGTGGCTGCCCCGGGCGAGGTCACCGGCGGAGCGGCGGGCCGAACTGGACCAGGCACGACTGCTGCGGCAGTTGCCGCTCACCGCCGAACTTCTGGCGGCCTGCCTCGGTTCGGCCGCCTCGCCGGCGGCGGCCGTCGCGGCGGTGGGCGGGAGCGTAGGTGCCCCGATGGGACCCCGGCTGCTGTCCACGGCGGCCGAACTCGCCCTGGGGGCACCCCCGGAGCTCTGCTGGCACCGGCTCGGGGAGGAGCACCCGCCGCTGGCGCCGCTGGCCCGCTGCCTGGTCCGGACGAGCCTGAGCGGAGCCCCGGCGGCGACGGCGCTCGCCGGCCTGGCGAGCGGCCAACGGGCGGAGGCCGTCCGGGCGGCGCACGCCCGGGTCAGGCGGGCGGGAGTGCTCGCGACGGCCCCGCTCGGGCTGTGCTTCCTCCCGGCGTTCGTCCTGATCGGTGTCGTCCCGGTGGTGGTGGGGCTCAGCACGCGTTTCTCACAGTCGATGTGACGCATCGACCGTGTGCCGGACCGGTCTGCCGATCGGTCGGCCCGGCCGCCGGTGCGGCGGTCTCTTGTCGGATTCGAAGCAAGGAGGAAACTCATGACCCAGGTGATCAGTCCGGTGGCCGTGGCGGGCGCGGAGAGGGAGCCGGCCGGCGGGGGGCACCTGCCCCGGAAGCTGGTGATCACGAACCGGCACTCGGCCCGGTTCGTGGTCCGGCTCATGGTTCGACGTGCGGTTCGGCGTCGGCGCCGGATCGGGATCGGCGGCCCGGACGCGGGAATGACCACGTCGGAGTACGCGGTCGGCACGCTCGGGGCGTGTGCCGTGGCGGCCGCGCTCTACAAGGTGGCCACCAGTGCGGCGGTGATGGACGCGCTGCACGCCGCCCTGGACCGTGCGCTCCATGCGACCTGACCCGTCGTCGGGGCGGTTCCTGCGGCGGGGCCGACCGGGGCCACCGGGGCGGCCGGTGCAGCCGAGGCGGCGACGGCGCGGCGACGCCGGGTTCGTCACCGCCGAGACCGCCGTCGCGCTGCCGGCGCTGGTGCTGCTGGCCGCGCTGCTGGTCTGGGCCGTCCTCGCGGCGGCCGCCCAACTCCGCTGTGTCGACGCGGCACGAGTGGGAGCCAGGGCGGCCGCGCGCGGGGAGGCCGATGCCGCCGGGGTGGCGCGGGCGGCCGCGCCACCCGGGGCGGCGGTCCTGGTCGACCTGTCGCCGGACACCGTCCGGGTCACTGTGGACGCGCCGTACGGGGCACCGGGCCGGTTCGCGGAGGTGCTCGCGGTGCGGGTGAGCGCCACGGCGGTCGCGGCCAGGGAGGACACCCTGCGAGGAGCGGAGGGAGGTGGTGGTCCGTGGCCGGGGTGAGGTCTCGGGGGCGACGGTCGGACACCGGCTCGGCGACGGTCTGGCTGCTGGCGGGTGTACTGCTCGGCTGTGTGGCGTTCACCGCCGCGCTCGCATCGGGCGTGGTGGTCGGGGCCCGCCACCGTGCGGAGTCCGCCGCGGACCTGGCCGCGCTGGCGGCGGCCGACCGGCTGCTGGTGGACGCGGACGGCGGCTGCGCCCGGGCGAGGGCCGTGGCGGCGGCGCAGGCGGCCGCCGTGGTCTCCTGCGCCGCCGACCTCCCGGAGGACGCCGTGGAGGTGGTGGTGGAGGTGCCGGTCACGGGGTTGCCGGTACGACTGTCGGTCGGTCCCGCCCGGGCCCGGGCCCGCGCCGGACCGCTTCGGGCCGCGGTCCCGCCGACGGACGAGGAGGCGCGGGTGGCCCTGGGCGAGGCCGGTCCGGTCGGAGGCGGACCGTGAGCCCCCGGGCGGATGCCCGCCCGTCGGGCCCGCCGCGGTGGGCCGATCGTCGGGTCGGTCGTCGAGTCGGTCGGAGGGTCAGTCGGAGGGTCGGTCGGCGGGTCGGTCTTCCGGTCGGTCGGTGGATCCGTCGGCCGTCCCGGCCGTCCCGGCCGCCTCGGACGTTCCGGCGGCTTCCGGCTCCACCTCTTCCACCCTCTCCGCCTCCGCGTCCCCCACCACCCCGGACGCATCGGGAGCGCCGGCGAGCAGGATGTCCAGCAGCCGGACGGCGGCCGCCTTGTCGAGCGGGTCGTTGCCGTTGCCGCACTTGGGCGACTGGACGCAGGAAGGGCAGCCGCGCTCGCACTCGCAGGCGGCGATCGCCTCCCGGGTGGCGGTCAGCCACTGCCCGGCCCGTCGGAAGCCGCGTTCGGCGAAGCCCGCCCCGCCGGGGTGGCCGTCGTAGACGAACACGGTGGGCAGCCCGGTGTCGGGGTGCAGCGGCACCGAGACACCGCCGATGTCCCAGCGGTCGCAGGTGGCGAAGAGCGGGAGCAGGCCGATCGAGGCGTGCTCGGCGGCATGGGCGGCGCCGGGCAGTTGGTCGGGCGGGATGTCGGCGTCGATCAGCTGGTCCTCGGTGACGGACCACCAGACGGCCCGGGTGCGCAGGGTGCGGGGCGGCAGGTCGAGTTTGCTCTCGCCCATGATCTCCCCGGTGGAGATCCGCTTGCGGAGGTAGCCGACCACCTGGTTGACCACCTCCACCGAACCGAAGCAGAGCCGGCCCTCGCCCCAGTCGACGGTGGTGTCGGTGGAGAGGACGGAGATCGAGGTGATGTCCCTGGCGGAGGTCGTGTAGGGCGGGTCGGCGGGCTCGACCAGGGCGACCGAGTTGTCCAGGTCGAAGTCCCGGACGAGGTAGGTGCGGCCCCGGTGGAGGTGGACGGCCCCGGTGTGCACGGTGGTGTGGGCGGCGGAGGCGTCCACGGTGCCGAGCAGCCGGCCGGTCGGCGCCTCGACGATCTGCACCGGGCTGCCGCCGCTGCCCCGCAGGTCGACGGCGTCGGCGGCCCGCTCGCGGCGGGTCCAGTACCAGGCCTCGCCGCGGCGGCGGAGCAGCCCGCGGCGCTCCAGCACCGGCAGCAGCGGAGCGGCCGAGGGGCCGAACAGCTCCAGGTCGGTGTCGGTGAGCGGCAGCTCGGCGGCGGCGGCGCACAGGTGCGGGGCGAGTACGTGCGGGTTGTCCGGGTCCAGCACGGTGGCCTCGACCGGGGTGGCGAACAGCGCCTCCGGGTGGTGCACCAGGTAGGTGTCCAGCGGGTCGTCCCGGGCGATCAGGATGGCGAGCGCGCCCTGGGCCTCCCGCCCGGCCCGGCCGGCCTGCTGCCAGAGCGAGGCCCGGGTGCCCGGGTATCCGGCCATCAGGACGGCGTCCAGACCGGAGATGTCGACCCCGAGTTCGAGGGCGGAGGTGGAGGCGAGGCCGAGCAGTCGGCCGGAGTGCAGGTCGCGCTCCAGGGTCCGGCGCTCGTCGGCGAGGTAGCCGCCGCGGTAGGCGGCGACCCGGTCGGCGAGCGGGCGGCTCAACTGGTCCTGGGCCTGGAGGGCGACGAGTTCGGCGGCCCGGCGGGAGCGGACGAAGACGACGGTGCGGGTCTCCCGCTCGACCAGGTCGGTCAGCAGGTGGGCGGCCTCGGCGGTGGCGGTCCGCCGGACCGGCGCACCCTGCTCGCCGACGTTCTCGGTGAGGGGCGGTTCCCACAGCCCGAAGACCATCGGGCCGCGAGGGGAGGAGTCCTCGGTGACCGCCGCGGCGGGCAGGCCAGTCAGCCGGCGGGCGGTGACGGCCGGGTCGGCGGTGGTGGCGGAGGCGAGCAGGAAGACGGGAGCGGAGCCGTAGCGGGCACAGATCCGCCGCAGCCGGCGCAGCACCTGGGCCACGTGCGAGCCGAACACGCCGCGGTAGCTGTGGCACTCGTCGACCACGACGTAGCGAAGCGTCTTGAGGAAGGAGGACCAGCGGGCGTGCGCTGGCAGGATGCCCCGGTGCAGCATGTCCGGATTGGTGAGGACGTAGGAGGCGTACTGGCGGACCCACTCGCGTTCCTCGGGCGGGGTGTCGCCGTCGTAGAGGGCGGCCCGGACGCGGGGTGGGGCGAGTTCCGCGGCCCGGCGGCGCTGGTCGGCGGCGAGGGCCTTGGTGGGGGCGAGGTAGAGCGCGGTCGCGCCCCGGCCGTTGCGGGCCTCGGTGCCGTCCAGCAGGTCGGACAGCACCGGCGCCAGGTATCCGAGCGACTTGCCCGAGGCGGTTCCTGTGGCGATCACCACAGATTGACCGGTTTTGGCCAGATTCATCGCCTCCGCCTGGTGGGCCCAGGGCTGCTGGACTCCCAGGTCCTGGGCGGACGAGACGATCTCGGGCCGGATCCAGTCGGGCCACGGCGCATAACGGGCGGGCCGGGCGGGAAGGTGCTCCGTATGGGTGAGCCGGTCCGACCGCCCCCGGGCGGTGGACAGGGTCATGAGCAGTGCCTCGGGCAGGCTGTGACGCGGCGGCATGAGGACCCAGTGTGTCACCGGCGTGACGGAGAATCGTCCTAAGCCATCGTGCGGTCATGGTCGCAGGTGGTTGAATGTGGCCGTGACGGCCGTACGGCCGGGGGTCGCAGCGCTGAGGCTTGCCACGCATTCGCTGGGTGGGCCCGGGGTTCGCGACCATGCGATGACGGCCGCCCGGCCGAAGATCGCAATGACGTAGCAAGGCAAGGTGCTGGAGGTTCCGTGGACCTGTCCCTGTCGACCCGTACAGTCGGCGACCGCACGGTCGTCGAGGTTGGCGGCGAGATCGATGTGTACACCGCCCCCAAGCTGCGCGAGCAGCTGGTCGAGCTCGTCAACGACGGCAGCTACCACCTCGTCGTCGACATGGAGGGCGTGGACTTCCTGGACTCCACCGGCCTCGGTGTGCTGGTGGGCGGGCTGAAGCGGGTGCGTGCCCACGAGGGCTCGCTGCGCCTGGTCTGCAACCAGGAGCGCATTCTGAAGATCTTCCGGATCACCGGTCTGACCAAGGTGTTCCCGATCCACACCTCGGTCGAGGACGCGGTCCAGGCGACCGACTGATCAGTCGACCCGATCGACCGGATCGGGCCGGTCCTCCGTGACCGGCCCGTCCGATCCTTATGCGTCCGGGAGCCGGGGCCCTGCGGCCCCGGTCCGTCCGGCCGTCCGCGGGTCGGCCGTGGCCGGCCCGCAGCGGCCGGGGCCGTATGCCCGGCCTCGGCCGGAGCACCCCGAGGGGGAAGAGATGGCAACCGTCGAACTTCGATTCAGCGCGCTGCCCGAGCACGTGCGGACGGCCCGGTTGGTGGCCGCGGCAGTGGCCAGACGGGCGGGGGTCGACGAGTCGGTGCTCGACGAGGTGCGCCTCGCCGTCGGCGAGGCGTGCTCCCGCGCGGTCGGCCTGCACCGGCGCGGTGGCGTGACGGGCGCGGTGCGCGTCGCGCTGGTCGACCAGGAGAAGCGTTTCCTCATCGAGGTCGAGGACGAAGCCGGCCTCGACACGGTCCCGGCCACGGCGTCGGACGGCGGTGACCCGGACGAGGACACCCTGGGCCTCGCCGTGCTCACCGGCCTGGTCGAGGACCTGGAGGTCACCAGCGGCGCCGGTGGGGGTCTGATCCGGATGAGCTGGCCGCTCTCGGCTGACGCGCTCGCCGTCTGAGCGCGGCGGGCCGGTGCGTGGTGGCCGGTGTAGGGCGGGCCGGTGCGCGGCGGGCCGGTGGCCCGTGAGCGATGCCCGTGGGCCCTGATCCCCGAACCGCGGCCGTGGGCCCGTGAACGGTGGTGGGAACGCGCCGGGCGGGGTGAGCGTGCGCGCGTGGAAGAGCGGGTCCGAACAGGAATCGGGGCTCGAGCGGCGGCCGTGTAGGTTCGCAGTTCGACGACCGAAACCGAAGGGGCTCTCCCGGTGAACAAGCGACTGCTGGCCGTACCCGCGCTCGGGGCGCTGCTCGCGTTCGGCGCTGTCGGCTGCGGCGACGACAACAGCAAGCAGCTGGAGTCCTGGGCGGCCAACGTGTGCGGCGCGGCCAAGGACCCGATCGCCCAGGCGCAGACCGCCCTGGCGGACACCGGCCAGGTGAAGACCGGCGAGGCCCCGGCCGACCTCCAGAAGCGCCTCTCGGCGGACATCGGCCGACTGGCGAAGACCAACCAGGACATCGCCGCCGCCATCGACGGCGCCGGTGCGCCCAAGGTCGACGACGGCGCGAGCGTGCAGAAGGACACCGTCTCCGAGCTCACCAAGGCGGCCGACGGCTACCTGGAGGTCCAGAAGAAGCTGGACGCGCTCCCCAACGCCGACCAGGCGAAGTTCGCCGACGGGCTGCGCAGTGTGGCCGACCAGGTGCAGCAGCTGGCCTCGCTCTCCACCCAGGCGCAGGGCAAGCTCCAGCGCGGTGACCTGGGCTCGGCGATGGCCAAGCAGGAGGGGTGCAAGCCGGGTTCGGCCGCGGCCGCTCCGACGTCCCCGGCGACCGGTGGCCCGGCGACCGGTGGCCCCTCGGACGGGGCCACGGGCACGCCCACGGACGGTGCGGCGGCGACGGACGCCTCCGGTACCGTGGCACCGCCGACCCCGGCCCCCACCGCCTCGGCGAGCTGACCCCCGCTTCGACCCGCCCGCCCCGGCACGGCACACCGGCCCCTGCGCAACCGCCCGGGCGCAACCGCCCGCGCCCACCCGCGACGGCCCGCGCCCGCACGGCCGCCTGGGCCCGACGGGCCCCGTCCGACGCAGACCCCCTCGGCCATCGGCCGAGGGGGCGGCGGTGTTGGGGGCAGGGCAGCCGGGCGGGCGGGGGACAATGGCGGGGTGATCAGTAGCCCCGTTCTCGACCCGACCCGCCTCGCCAAACTGCGCGAGGCGCTGCTCGCCGCCTCGTACACCGCCGACGGCTGCCTGGACCTGCTCGGGCCCACCGGGTACGCGGCGCTGGCCCGCAGCGAGGCGGTGCCCGCGCTGCGCGCGACCCGTGGCGGCAGCCCGCTGGAGACGCTGGTGCGGCTCTTCCTGCTGCAGCAGCCCGTGCCCTACCAGGCCGCCGCCGCCGCGCTGCCGGTGGAGGACTGCCTGGCCGGCGGTTGGCTGCGCCCGGACGGCGACTCGGTGCGCGCCACCGTGGACGTCCGGCCCTACGCGAACGAGGTGTCCGGGCTGCCGAGTTCCGATGCCTGGGTGGTCTCCGACCTGGGCTGCGCGGTCGGCGGCGCGGGCGGGATCGGCTCCGGTGAGACCGCGCACGGCGTGGCCCGCAAGGACCTCGTGCTCGGGGTGGGCGGCGCGTCCACCACGCTGGCCAACATCACGGTGCGCCGGCCGGTCCGCTCGGTGCTGGACCTCGGTTCCGGCTCGGGCGTGCAGGCGCTGCACGCCGCCCGGCACGCCCAGCGGGTGACCGCCACCGACCTCAACGAGCGGGCGCTGCGCTTCACCGAGCTGACCCTGGCGTTGTCCGGTTTCGACAATACGGAGACCGCCGCCGGCAGCCTCTTCGAGCCGGTGGGGGAGCGGCGGTTCGACCTGGTCGTCTCCAACCCGCCGTTCGTGATCTCGCCGGGTGGACGGTTCACCTACCGGGACGGCGGGATGGCCGGCGACGACCTGTGCCGCAGTCTGGTCCGCTCGGCCGCCGACCACCTGGAGCCGGGCGGGCACTGCCAGCTGCTGGCCAACTGGCAGCACGTCAAGGGCGAGGACTGGCAGGACCGGCTGGCCGGCTGGGTGGCCGGGACGGGGCTGGACGCCTGGATCGTCCAGCGCGAGGTGCAGGACGTGGCCCAGTACGCGGAGCTGTGGCTGCGCGACGGCGGCGACCACCGCGGCGCCGGCGGCGACTACCAGGCCCGGTACGGGGAGTGGTTGGACGCCTTCGAGGCCGGCCGCGTCGAGGGCATCGGATTTGGCTGGATCACCCTGCGTGCGGGAGGCGCCGAGCGCCCGACCGTCCGGGTGGAGGAGTGGCCGCACCCGGTGGAGCAGCCGCTCGGCCCGCACATCGAGGAGTGGTTCGCCCGGCAGGACTTCCTGCGCACCCACGACGACGCGGGCCTGCTGGCGGCGCGGTACGTGCTGGCCGACGAGGTGGTCCAGGAGCAGGTGGGCGCGCCGGGGGCGGAGGACCCGGAGCACGTGGTCCTGCGCCACAACCGCGGGATGCGGCGGGCCACCAAGGTGGACACGGTGGGCGCAGGCTTCGTCGGGGTCTGCGACGGGACGCTGTCGGCGGGCGAGATCGTCGACGCGATCGCGCAACTGCTGGGCGAGGACCGGGTGGTGCTGCGCGACCGGGTGCCGGAGTCGCTGCGGCTGCTCACCGAGCAGGGGTTCATCCACCCCGCGTCCTGACCGCGGGTACCGGGGGCGGGAGGGAGACGGGGCCGGGAGGGAGACGGGACCGGGCCGGACCGGGTCGGGCGCCGGAACGCGCCCGGCCCGGCCGTCGGCATACCCCGGTTCACCCCACTGTTTCCCCTGGTTCGCCGGGCGGTCGCCGAACATCTCCCCCTTGTTGGTCCAGGACTGTGAGGCTCTGTCCACAGGCTGTGGACAGAACTGGGGGCGGCCGGGGTGGAAACGACGACGGCGACGGCGGGTGGCGTGATACTCGCCCTCTTCGGCGGCGCACTCCTGCTCTGGTGCGCCGCCGAAGCGCGCTTGCGCCAACGGATCCGGCGCCGGGGGCTTCCGGCCGTCGCCACCGTGGTCGCCGAGTCCGACGTCCACGGGGCGCTCGACAGCGCGCCCCTGCTCTCCTTCGCCACCCGCCCGGTCCCGGCCGGCCGGACCGGGGGCGTGCCGGGCGTCGAGGCCGGTGAGCTGGTGCTGACCCGCCCCCGGGGCCACACTCCGCTGCGCCGCCCGGCCCACCTCGTACCGGGCGGTTCGGTACGGATCGCCTACGACCCGCAGCACCCCGGCCACGCGGTGCTGGCGGCGGAGGAGGCCGGTCCCCGGCCGCTGGTCGCCGACCTGCTGTGGGCGGCGCTCGGGCTCGGCTGCCTGGCCGCCGGAGCCGTCCTGCTCCTCGTCGCGGCCTAGCCACGCGGCAACCCGGTGTGGTCCCCTGCTGCTCGTGCTGCTCGTGCGGCGTGACGGGTGCGGCCGGCGGGGCCAGTGCGACCGACAGCCGCTTACCATCCGCGGCGCCCGGGTGCACCCATATTCCGTTGACAGATTTTGAAATCCGTCATTCCATCCTCGAAACCCGCCGAAGCCCCCCTCCGCAGGGCGCGATCCGTCGTCGTCGGGTTACCGTTCGAGTGGCGTCGGTCGGCCTTGCCGGTGAAATCGCGGGAACCGTCCGTTTGACAAGGGTGGCCGGGGTACGGTCACACTCCGCTGGTGGGGTCGTCGTGCAGCGGCTGCCCCGGGTCGGTGGAGGGGTCGGGCGGAGCGCAGCCCGTGCTGCCAGCGCCGACCAGCTCACATAACGACCGGGAGAGAAGAGCGAAGGTGTCCCCGAGCAGCGAGACCGCGCACGGACAGCGACTCGTCATTGTCGAGTCGCCGGCCAAGGCGAAGACGATCAAGGGCTACCTTGGCCCCGGCTACATCGTCGAGGCGAGCGTCGGGCACATTCGCGACCTCCCGAGCACGGCCGCCGAGGTCCCGGACAAGTACACCGGCGAGGTGCGCCGCCTCGGGGTGGACGTCGACCACGACTTCGCCCCGATCTATGTGGTCAACGCGGACAAGAAGTCCCAGGTCAACAAGCTGAAGTCGCTCCTCGCGGAGTCCGACGAGCTCTTCCTCGCCACCGATGAGGACCGCGAGGGCGAGGCCATCGCGTGGCACCTCCAGCAGGTGCTCAAGCCCAAGGTGCCGGTGCACCGGATGGTGTTCCACGAGATCACCAAGGCCGCCATCCAGGAGGCCGTGGCCAACCCGCGCGAGCTGAACCAGCGTCTGGTCGACGCCCAGGAGACCCGCCGCATCCTCGACCGCCTGTACGGCTTCGAGGTCTCGCCGGTGCTCTGGAAGAAGGTCATGCCGAAGCTGTCGGCGGGCCGCGTGCAGTCCGTGGCGACCCGGCTGGTCGTCGAGCGCGAGCGGGAGCGGATCGCGTTCCGCTCGGCCTCGTACTGGGACCTGGTCGGCACCTTCGGCACCGGCCGCACCGCCGCCGACGCCGCCAACCCGGAGAACTTCGGCGCCCGGCTGTCCTCCGTCGACGGCAAGCGGATCGCCAGCGGCCGTGACTTCGGCCAGGACGGCCGACTCAAGGCGGGCAGCGCCAACAGCCTGCACCTGGACGAGCAGGCCGCCCGCGCGCTGGCCGCCGCCCTGGAGCAGACCGCTTTCTCGGTGCGCGGCGTCGAGTCCAAGCCGTACCGCCGCTCGCCGTACGCGCCGTTCCGCACCACCACGCTCCAGCAGGAGGCCAGCCGCAAGCTGGGCTTCGGCGCCAAGCGGACCATGCAGGTGGCCCAGAAGCTGTACGAGAACGGCTTCATCACCTACATGCGTACCGACTCCACCACGCTGTCGGAGACCGCGATCAACGCCGCCCGGGCGCAGGTCACCCAGCTGTACGGGGCCGACTACCTGCCGGACGCGCCCCGCACCTACGCCTCCAAGGTGAAGAACGCCCAGGAGGCGCACGAGGCCGTCCGCCCGTCCGGCGAACGCTTCCGCACCCCGGCCGAGACCGGCCTGGCCGGCGACGACTTCAGGCTGTACGAGCTGATCTGGATGCGCACCGTCGCCTCCCAGATGAAGGACGCGGTCGGGCAGTCGGTCACCGTGAAGGTGGGCGGCCGGGCCGCCGACGGCCGGGACGTCGAGTTCTCCGCCTCCGGCAAGATCATCACCTTCCACGGCTTCCTCAAGGCCTATGTCGAGGGCGCCGACGACCCGAACGCCGAGCTGGACGACCGCGAGCGCCGGCTGCCGCAGGTCACCGAGGGCGACCCGCTGGCCGCCGAGCAGCTCACCCCCGAGGGCCACGCGACCAAGCCCCCGGCCCGCTACACCGAGGCCTCGCTGGTCAAGGAGCTGGAGGACCGGGAGATCGGCCGCCCCTCCACCTACGCCTCGATCATCGACACCATCATCGGCCGCCGGTACGTCTTCAAGAAGGGGACGGCGCTGGTGCCGTCCTTCCTCTCCTTCGCCGTGGTCAACCTGCTGGAGAAGCACTTCGGCCGGCTGGTCGACTACGACTTCACTGCGAGGATGGAGGACGACCTCGACCGGATCGCCGCCGGTGAGGCGAAGTCCGTGCCGTGGCTGAAGCGCTTCTACTTCGGCGAGGGCGCCGGCGAGGGCCTGATCGCGGGCGGCGCCGCCGAGGCCGGCAACGGCGACGGCGACCACCTCGGCGGTCTGAAGGAGCTGGTCACCGACCTCGGCGCGATCGACGCCCGGGAGATCAGCTCGTTCCGGATCAGCGACGACATCACCCTGCGGGTCGGCCGCTACGGCCCGTACGTGGAGCGCGCCTCCGAGGTCGAGGGCGAGCCCGGCCAGCGTGCCGACATCCCGGACGAGCTGCCGCCGGACGAGCTGACCGTCGAGCTCGCCGAGGAACTGCTGGCCCGGCCCAGCGGCGACTTCGAGCTCGGCCCGGACCCGGTCTCCGGCAACATGCTGGTCGCCAAGGACGGCCGCTACGGCCCGTACGTCACCGAGATCCTGCCCGAGGGCACCCCCAAGACCGGCAAGAACGCGGTCAAGCCGCGGACCGCCTCGCTGTTCAAGACGATGTCGCCGGACACCGTCACCCTGGACGAGGCGTTGAAGCTGCTCTCGCTGCCGCGCGTGGTCGGCGTCGACCAGGAGGGCGCGGAGATCACCGCGCAGAACGGCCGCTACGGCCCGTACCTCAAGCGCGGCACCGACTCCCGCTCGCTCACCGACGAGGAGCAGCTGTTCACGGTCACGCTGGAGGAGGCGCTGGCGATCTACGCCCAGCCCAAGCAGCGCGGCCGGGCCGCCGCCGCGCCGCCGCTCAAGGAGCTGGGCACCGACCCGGTCAGTGAGCGTCCGGTGGTGGTCAAGGACGGCCGGTTCGGCCCGTACGTGACCGACGGCGAGACCAACGCCACGCTCCGCAAGGAGGACGAGGTCGAGAGCATCACGCCCGAGCGCGGCTACGAGCTGCTCGCCGAGAAGCGGGCGCGCGGGCCGGTGAAGAAGACGGCGAAGAAGGCCCCGGCGAAGAAGGCGGTGGCCAAGAAGACCGCGACGGCGACCGCGGCCAAGAAGACCACCGCTGCGGCCAAGACGGCGGCGAAGAAGACCACCACCGTGAAGAAGGCCGCCACCAAGACGGCGGCCAAGACGGCCACCAAGACGGCGGCCACCAAGACCGCGGCCACGAAGACGGCGGCGAGCAGCACCGCCGCGAGCAAGTCCACCACCACCGACGAGGGCTGATGCCCGATCGGTGGTGCCCGGGCCCGCGTCCGCTCCGGCGGCGCGGGCCCGGTCCGTTCGTGGGCGGGGCGTGACAGGGGCGTACGCGGTCTGTCACAACCCGGTGGCGGCGCTCGTCCGGAGCCGTGCTCCCCTCTTTCGCGCCATGCCCCGACCGCTACGCTGACCGTATGACGAGCGAGCAGCACCCCACCCCCAGCGCCGCGGCGGCCGGACCGGACGGCAGGCCCGACCTGCCCGAGGTCGCGCCCGCCGGGACCGCCGGCGAGCGGATCAGGGCGCTGCTGCGGCTGCGCCCCTACCGGCGCCTGTGGACCACCCAGCTGATCGGCGGCACCGCGGACCGGCTCGGCCTGCTGGTCCTGCTGATGCTCACCGTGATCGCCGCCGCGCTCGGCCGGCAGTTCGGCGACCTGCCGCGCAGCCTCGCCTTCTCGGTCGCCGCCGTCCTCGCCACCCGGTTGGCCGCCACCGGGCTGGTCGGTGCCGCCCTGCTCGGTCCGGTGCACGGGCTGCTCACCGGCAAGCTCGACCGGCGCTGGACGCTGTTCGGCGCCGACGTGCTGCGCGTCGTACTGATCGGCGTCGCCCCGTGGTGGATCGTCTGGCTGGGCTCAGGCTCGGGCTCCGGCCCGAAGCCCTCCGGCGCCGCGACCTGGGTGCTGCTCGCCACCGTGTTCCTGACCGGCGCCGCCGAGCGGGTCTGGGCGATCGCCAAGGCCGCGGCCGTGCCGGCCCTGCTGCCGCCGGTCGACCAGCCCTTCGCTCCCGCCGCCGGGCAGGAGGGGCGGCCCATGCCGTCGGCCGGCGAGCGGCGTCCGTCTGCCGCCAACCTGGCCACCGTCCGGACCCTGGACCACCGCACCGGGTGGGCCGCCCTGCCGCTCGGTGCCGCCGCGCTCGTCGCGCTCACCCTGCTGAACAACGTCTTCGCGGCGCTCGGCTCGGACTGGCTGCGCGCCCACCAGACCACCTTCGCCGCCCTGGGCGCAGCCGCCCTGTTCGCCGTCTCGGCCGCCCGGGTGTACGTCCAGGAGCTGCCCGGCGGTCCCGTCCGGGTACCGCCGGCCTCGCCGCTGCGGGGGCTGCGCGCTCCGACCGACGCCACCCCCGGCCCCGCCCTGGCCAAGGGCCGCACCGGCGCCGCCCCGTACTTCACCTTCGCGGTCTCCGCCGGGTACGCGACGATGGCCGGCGTCGCCGCGCTGGCCCTGCTGACCGCCGTCGAGCACCGCGCCGGGCCGATCGGCTACGGCATGCTGGTGCTGGCCGCGACCGGTGTTCCCGCGCTGGGCATCCGGATCACCCGGGCCGTGCTGCCCACGCTCTCCCGCCGCCGGCTGCTCGCCCTGGCACTGCTCACCGAGGGCGTCGCGCTGGTCCTGGCCGGCCTGGTGCTGGACTTCGTGCTCCTGCTGCTGCTCACCGTGCTGGCCGCACTGGCCGCCGGCGTGGTGATCTCCACCGGCCGCAGCCTGCTCGCCCTGGAGGTCGAGGAGGCCCGGCTGCCCAAGGTCACCGAGCACCTCTACGCGGTGCTGCGGGTCGTCGTCGGCACCGCGCTGGTCGGCCTGCCGCTGATCGCCGCCGCCTACGGGGACGTCCAGTACGGCGCCGTCGAGCCCGGCTCGTTCACCTTCATCCACGGCGGCGCGGCCCTCGCCGTCGGCACCGCCGGACTGCTCACCCTCGTCCTGGCCGCCGTCGTGCTGCTGCGCACCGACGACCGGCGCGGCACCGTGCCGTTCGGCCGGGACCTGGTCGACTCGGTGCGCGGCGCCACCGGCCCGGCCCCGCACCGGGCGGGCACCGGCTTCTTCATCGCCCTGGAGGGCGGCGACGGCGCCGGCAAGTCCACCCAGGCCCAGGCGCTCGCCGAGTGGATCCGGGGCAAGGGCCACGAGGTCGTGCTCACCCGTGAGCCCGGCGGCAGCCCGATCGGGCAGCGGCTGCGCAGCCTCGTCCTGGACGTCGGCAACACCGGTCTCTCGCACCGCGCCGAGGCGCTGATCTACGCGGCCGACCGGGCCGAGCACGTCGAGAACGTGATCCGCCCGGCGCTGGCCCGCGGCGCGGTGGTCATCACCGACCGGTACATGGACTCCTCGATCGCCTACCAGGGCGCGGGTCGCGACCTGGCCGCCACCGAGGTGGCCCGGATCTCCCGCTGGGCGACCGGCGGGCTGCTGCCCGACCTGACCGTCGTCCTGGACGTCGACCCGACCCGGGCCCGGGAGCGGTTCACCGAGGCGCTGGACCGGCTGGAGTCCGAGCCGACCGAGTTCCACCAGCGCGTGCGCTCCGGCTTCCTCGCGCTCGCCGCCGCCGACCCGGCGCGCTACCTGGTCGTCGACGGCAGCCTGGCCCCCGCCCTCGTCACCACCTCCGTTCGCCACCGGCTCGACCGCGAGCTGCCGCTCTCCGAGCAGGAGAAGGCCGCCCGCGCCGAGCAGGAGCGCAAGGCCGCCGAGGAGGCCCGGCGCCGGGCCGAGGAGGAGGCCCGCAGGCGCGCCGAGGAGGAGGCCGCCGAGCGGAAGCGCCAGGAGGTGCTGGCGCAGCTCAGGGCCGAGCAGGCGGAGAAGGAACGGCTGGCCGCGGAGGAGGCCGAGCGGGTCGCCGCCGAGGCCGCGCGCAAGGCCGCCGAGGAGGCGCGCCTGCGGGCTGAGGAGGAGGCCCGTAAGCGGGCCGAGGAAGAGGCGAGGCGGCGGGCCGAGGAAGAGGCACGTCGGGCCGCCGAGGAGGCCGAGCGCAAGCGGCTCGCCGAGGAGGCGGCCGCCCGGGCGGAGCTCCAGCGTCAGCGCGAGCTGGCCCGGGAGGAGCAGCGGCGCCGGGCGGAGGAGGCGCTGCAGCGGGCCGAGGAGGCCCGGCTGGCGCAGGCCGCCGCGCTGGCCGCCGCCGCCGCGGCGGCAGCCGAGGCGTCGGAGCGTGCGGAGCGCACTGGCCGGGGCGGGGACGTCCCGGGTGCCGCCGGGGCGGGCCCGGACGACGCGGTGACCACCGAGCTGCGGGTCGTGAAGGACTCCGGGCCGTCGGACCGGCGGGACGGCGGCGACGCGACCAGGGAGCTTCCGGTGCTGGGCGGGGGCGCCGTCGGGCGGCCCGGCGAGGCGGTGGGTGGCACGGTCGACGCGGCGCGCGGCGGGGCGGATGTCTCGGAGACGGCGGTGCTGCCGGTCGTTCCGGCGGACGAGACCGCGGTGCTGCCTCGGATCCCTGCGGACGAGACGGCGGTGCTGCCTCGGATCCCGGCGGACGACGCCGACCGTACGGCGGTGCTGCCGAGGGTCGAGCCGGGTCGTCCCGGGGGCGGGGCGCGGTCGGGGCAGGCGCCGCCCGGGCAGGTGCCGTCAGGGCAGGTTCCGTCGGGCCCTTGGCAGGACGCCCGACCGGGCGGCGGATCCCGTCCGGCGCCGGCGGACCGTCCGGTGGACAGCACCCGTGAGCTGCCGGTGGTCGACCCGCAGCAGCCGTCCCCCGCCGAAGCGAGGCCCCGGCCGGACTGGGCGGAGGAGACCCCGCTCGACGATCTGCCGAGCCTCACCGACACCCTGCTCGGCACCCGCGAGGAGTGGGCCGGCTGGGGCCAGGGCGGTCAGTCCGCTCCCCAGTCCGCTCCTCCGTCGGCTCCTCGGTCGGCTCCGACGGGGCAGGCAGGGCAGGCAGGGCAGGCAGGGCAGGCGCGCCCGGGCGCGGGCGCCGGTGACGGGCGGCGCGACGGGGGCCAGGACGACGGCAAGGGCAAGGGCCGGCGCTGGGGCCGTCGGAGCTGACCGGCGGGAACAGCGGGAACAGCCCGGAACGTCTGGAGCAGTTGGAACGACCGGAACGTCCGGACGGCCCCGCGGTAGGCCCGGGCCGGTGCCGGTGGGGCGGGTCCGGAGGCACCGGGCGACGTCGTACCGGGCACGTATGCTCGACAGCGGGAAGCGGGCGACGAAGGCCGGGCGGGTCCGTCCGGCGGCCTCCGGTTCCCGCCGCCGCCGCTGTGGGCGGGAGCGGCAGGTCCGTACCGAGCGTGGGAGCAGCAGTGGCCGTCTGGGACGACCTGGTGGGCCAGGAGCGGGTGGTCGAGCAGCTGACCGGCGCAGCCCGGGCGGCCGGGGCGATCGTCGGCGTCGGGCGGGGCGCCGAGCCGGTGCCCGGCACGAACGCCTCGCTGATGACGCACGCCTGGCTGTTCACCGGACCTCCCGGGGCCGGTCAGGTCACCGCCGCGCGGGCCTTCGCCGCCGCGCTCCAGTGCAGCAGCCCCGACCTCGCGCTCGGCGGCACCCCCGGCTGCGGTTTCTGCGACGGCTGCCACACCGTTCTCGCGGGCAGCCACGCCGACGTGAAGTACGTCCGCACCGACGGCCTGTCCATCGGCGTCGGCGACATGCGCGACCTCGTGCTGCGCGCCTCCAGTTACCCCACCGGTGGCCGCTGGTCGGTGATCCTGGTCGACGCCGCCCACCGGCTCACCGAGGCCGCCGCCAACGCGCTGCTCAAGGGCGTGGAGGAGCCCTCCCCGCGCACCGTCTGGCTGCTCTGCGCCCCCTCCGTGCAGGACGTGCTGCCGACGATCCGCTCCCGCTGCCGGCTGCTGGTGCTGCGCACCCCGGCCGCCGAGGCGGTCGCCGACATGCTGGTGCGGCGCGACGGCGTCGATCCGCACACCGCCCGGCTGGCCGCGCTGGCCGGGCAGGGCGACATCGAGCGTTCGCGCCGGCTGGCTGTGGACGAGCAGGCCCGGTCGCGGCGCACGGAGGTGCTGCGGATCCCGCTGGAGGTCGGCGACATCGGGGGCTGTCTGGCCGCCGCCCAGCGCCTGGTCGACACCGCCAAGGCCGATGCGGAGGCGCTCGCCGACACCCAGGACAGCAAGGAGAGCGACGACCTCAGGGCCGTGTACGGCGCGGCCGAGGGCAGCAAGACACCGCGCGGCATGGCCGGCGCGGTCAAGGAACTGGAGAAGCGGCAGAAGAGCCGGGCCACCCGCACCCGCCGCGAGACCCTCGGCGTCGCCCTGCTGGACCTGCTCGGCTTCTACCGGGACGTGCTGGCGATCCAGCTCGGCTCGACCGGCGCGCTCGCCAACGAGGACCAGCGGCAGGCGCTGGACCGGGTCGCCCAGACCGGTCCGCCGGAGTCCACCCTGCGCCGGATCGAGGCGATCCTCGCCTGCCGGGTGGCGCTGGACCGCAACGTCGATCCACTGCTGGCCGTCGAGGCGATGACGGTGGCCCTGCGCGCGGGCTGACCGCCGCGCCGCGCCGGGGCCGTACGGCTTCCCGCCCCAGTGCCGCGTCCCACCTTCGAGTGAACGAGCGATACGCGCCGGGCGCACCCTCGTACGACGTCCCGCTCGCCCTGCACGCTGGGGGCCGACTGCGCCCCGCCGCCGGGGCCGTCGCTTCCCGTACGGCGCCGGGCCCGACCGCCCGTCCGGCCCTCCTCCGAGGTGGTGCGTCCCATGGTCCCTTCGCTTCTGCTCGTTCCCCTGCTCGCCGTCGCCGGGGGAGGGGTCTGGTTGGCCCGCGGCGCGCTGGTGCGCTGGCGGGACCTACGGGTCGCCGAGACGTACGAACTGAGCGGGGACCAGTGGCCGATGCGGGTGCGGGCGGCCGGGGCGTTGGTCTGCGGGATCTGCGTCACCGTGCTGACGCTGCTGACGGCACTGGGTGGGTTCGGGCACCTCGACGGCGGGGCCGCCGGGCGGACCGGTTCGGCCGCCGACCGGTTCGAGGGGAGCGGGTCCGGCAACGGGTCCGGCAACGGGTTCGGCGGCGCGGCTGACGGGCCGGGCGCAGGCCGACCCGCCGCCCCGCCGGCGGAGGCCGTCGACGCCGCGAACACCACCACCTCCGCGACCGCACCGACGCCCTCCCCGCTGCCGGTGGTCAGCCGGTTCGACAGCGTCGGCCACCCGGGCGGCGGCGAACTGCTCCAGTCCGCCGTCCCCGGCCCCGACGGCCACCCGCGCAACGTCCGGGTCTGGCTGCCCGCCCAGTACGCGAAGGACCCGAACGCCCGCTTCCCGGTCGTCGTGATGCACGCCGCCACCCCCCGGAAGACCGCGGACACCGAGGTCCCGGACGTCTTCGACGGCCTCGCCTCCGCCGTGCAGAGCGCCAAGTCCAAGCCGTTCATCCTGGTCGCCCCCGAGGCGCCGAACGGCACCGCGCACCCCTGCGAGCTGGTCGCCGCCGCCCCGATGGCCGTCGCCGACGACGCGGCGCTGCGCACCACGATCGCGGCCACCTTCCGCACCCTGCCGCCCGGCCCGGCGGCCTGGGGCACGCTCGGGGTCGGGGACGGCGCGCCCTGCGCGGCCGCGGCCGGGCTCGCCCGCCCCGACCTGTACGGCGCGGCGGCAGCCGTCTCCGGCCGGTACGACCCCGCCGCGCTCGCCCGGGCCGGCGCCGAGGCGCCCGCCGTCGGGACCCCGAGGCTGCTGCTCGCCGCCGGGAAGGCCGACACCGCCGGGCTGGACGCCGCCCGCAAGCTCCAGTCGGCCCTGCACGGCGGCACCGGCGCCGCCGCCCGCGCCGAGGTGCGGATCTCCGACAACGCGACCGACTACTCGGCGGACCGGGTCCGGCTGCGGTTGGTCCGGCAGGCGGCCCAGTACCTCGGCGAGACGCTCGGCAAGGCGTCCTGAGCGGGCCAGGCGCGGGCACTACGCTTCCGGTGACCCCGGGTGGCGGCGCGGCTTCCGGCGGGCTTGGACGGCTGAGGGGATCCCAGATGCGGGCCGACGGGCGGCAGGACACGTCATCGCGGGCTCGGGCGCGCGAGCGCCGTACCGGTGCCGCCGTCGCGGTGGCACTGGTGGCGGCGGCCGGTCTGGTGGCGGGCGGCTGCTCGGCCGGTGGGTCGCCCTCCGGCGCCGTTCCTTCCGGTGCTGTGCCCTCCGGCGCCGTGCCCTCCGGGACCGTGTCCTCGCCCGCCGCCCCGGCGGGCCTCGCCGGGCCGGCCGGGGGCGCGTCGTCCGTCACGCCGCTGGAGCCGCTGCCCGCCGCCGTGCCGCCCGCGCTCGCCTCCTACTACGCGCAGCGGCTCGACTGGACACCCTGCGACGACGGCTACGAGTGCACCAGCTTCCGGGTGCCGCTGGACTACGACCGCCCCGCCGACGGCGACCTCACCCTGGCCGCCGTCCGCGCCCCCGCCGTCCCCACCGTCCCCGCCGCACCGGCCGGGACCGGGGGCACGGCCGCCCCCGGCGAGCGGCTCGGCTCGCTGCTGCTCAACCCGGGCGGCCCCGGCGGCTCGGCCGTCGAGTACGTCGAGGGGGTGGCCCGCGGCTACGACGCCGGGGTCCGCGCCCGCTACGACCTGGTCGGCCTCGACCCGCGCGGGGTCGGCCGCAGTTCGCCCGTCACCTGCCTCGGCGGCGAGCGGATGGACGCCTACACCGCCGCCGACATCACCCCCGACGACCAGTCCGAGGTCGACGCCCTGGTGGCCGCCGCCAAGGAGTTCGCCGAGGGCTGCCGGCAGCGGTCCGGCGACCGGCTCGGCCACCTGAGCACCGTCGAGGCCGCCCGCGACCTCGACGTGCTGCGCGCGCTGCTCGGCGACGAACGGCTCCACTACGTCGGCAAGTCCTACGGCACCTTCCTCGGCGCCACCTACGCGGGCCTCTTCCCCGGCCGCACCGGCCGGATGGTGCTCGACGGCGCGATGGACCCCTCGCTCGACTCCCTCGCCGGCAACCGCACCCAGGCGGGCGGCTTCGAGACCGCCTGGGCGGCCTTCGCCCGGGACTGCGCCGAACGCGCGGACTGCCCGCTCGGCCGGACCGAGCAGCAGGCCGGTGAGCAGCTCGCCGCCCTGTTCGCCGCGGTCGACGCCCACCCGCTGACGACCACCGACGGCGCCCGGCGGCTCAGCGAGGCGCAGGCGACCACCGGCGTCATCCAGGCCATGTACGCGGACTTCCTCTGGCCCCGGCTGCGCACCGCGCTCGCCGGGGCCGCGGCGGGCGACGGTACCGGCCTGCTCAAGCTCTCCGACGCCTACTACGGACGGGAGGCGGACGGCTCGTACCCCAACCTGATGTTCGCCAACATGGCGGTGAACTGCCTCGACCTGCCCGCGCCGTTCGCCGGCCCGGACGACGCCGCCCGCGCGGTGCCGGACTTCGAGCGGACCTCGCCGAGGTTCGGCCGCGACATGGCCTGGATGGCGCTGACCTGCACCTACTGGCCGGTCCGGCCGACCGGCACACCGCACACCGTCCGGGCCGCCGGGGCCGCCCCGATCGTGGTCGTCGGCACCACCCGGGATCCGGCCACCCCCTACGCGTGGGCGCAGGCGCTGGCCGGACAGCTGGAGTCCGGACGGCTGCTGACCTACGACGGCGACGGCCACACCGCGTACGGCCGGCACGACACCTGCCTCGACGGCGCGGTCAACCGCTTCCTGCTGGGCGGCGAGCCGCCGGAGAACGGCAAGTCCTGTGGGCCGTGAGGGAACGCCCGTTACGATGAGCGCCCCCTCCCCTCCTCGTCCCTCCCGGAGCCCACCGTGCTCGGAGTCAACGACCTGACGACGTACGTCCTCGGCGCCCTCGTCATCGTCCTCCTCCCCGGCCCCAACTCCCTCTACGTGCTCTCGGTCGCCGCCCGCAAGGGCGTCCGCACCGGGTACCGGGCCGCGGCCGGCGTCTTCGCCGGCGACTTCACCCTCATCAGCCTGACCTCGCTCGGCGCCGCCTCTCTGCTGAAGGCCAACCCGGCCGTCTTCGCCGTGGTGAAGTTCGGCGGCGCCGCCTATCTGCTCTGGATAGGCGTCGGCATGCTGCGCGCCGCCCGCGGCCTGTGGCGCGAGCACCGGCCCCCCGACGAGGCGGCCGACGGCGCTGCCGAGGCCCCCGGGTCCACCGAGCGCCCGTTCCGCCGCGCCCTGGTGATCAGCCTGCTGAACCCCAAGGCGATTTTGTTCCTGCTCTCGTTCTTCACCCAGTTCGTCGACCCCTCCTACGGCAGCCCGGTGCTCTCCTTCACCCTCCTCGGCGGGATCCTGCAGGGCTTCAGCGTCCTCTACCTCTCCGTGCTGATCTTCGCGGGCACCTCGCTCGCCACCGCCTTCCGCCGTCGCAAGCGCCTCTCCGCCACCCTGACCGGCAGCGTCGCCGCCCTCTTCGCCGGCTTCGCCGCCAAACTCGCCGTCTCCTCCGCCTGACCCCGGCCACTCCCCACCGCGTTACGGATCACCCGCGAACCTGTGTAGACTGACCCGCGTTGCCGACGCTTCGGCAGCGGTGCCGCCTTAGCTCAGTTGGCCAGAGCAACGCACTCGTAATGCGTAGGTCTCGGGTTCGAATCCCGAAGGCGGCTCTGTAGAACCCCCAGGACTCACTCGCCGTGACCTGGGGGTTTTGCGTTTACTGCACCCGTCGGCGCCGCCGGGCGCGGGCCGCCCGCGTGTTCCCCGTCTCAGTTCTGGGCCTGAGCGGGGGAGACCCCGAGGAGACCCGGTCGGAGCAGGTCGAGGACGTGGGTCCAGTTGTACTTGTCGCGGCCCCCGCCGGACTTGGGCTTGTGAGGGACGTAGTCACCGAGCAGGACGCCCATCGACCGGAGCCGGGCGAGGCTCTCCCCGTACGCGGGGTGGGCAGCCTGGGCGGAGTTGACATAGGGCTGGACGGCGACGGGGATGCCGAGGCCGTACGCCTCGCAGAGGATGCCGAGCGCGAGGGTGTCGGAGATGCCGGCGGCCCACTTGTTGATGGTGTTGAAGGTGGCCGGGGCGACGGCGATCGCGTCGGCCGGGGGCAGCGGCTGGGGGATGCTCGGCGTGCGCCAGGCGGAGCGGATCGAGTAGCTGGTCTGGGCTTCGACGGCTTCCTGGTCTATGAATCCGAGTCCGTTCGGGGTCGCAATCACGCCGACCCCCCAGCCCTCGGCATGGGCAGCGGTGATCAGTTCGCCCACTCCGTCGGCGATGCCCGACGCGCAGACGACGACGTAGAGGAACGGCTCGCGGTGCTCGGTCAAACCTGGACTCCCAACTCCTGGCAGAAACGGCGAAGCTCCGGGACGGCGCCGCGCCGGTCGCGAGCGGCCATGTCACTGGCCAGCTCGAGCACGCTGGGCCGTCGGCGGATGTCCTCCGAGGCACAGCTCTCCGCGATCCTGAGCGCTTTGTATCCCTCGGCCAGTCTGCCCTGCTGGCTGTAGGCCCGTGCAGTCTCCACCCACAGTGCCGCCCGGCGCTCGGGGACCGGGATACGCCTGCGCATCAGGGGCTGGGCGGCCTCCAGTGCCGTTCCCGCGTCGCCGAGGATGACCGAGGCGCTCACCGAGTGGAGCGCGACGTTGGTCGGACTGAAGTTCGCCCACGCTTCGGGGCCGTCGAGGTCGACGTAGCGCGCGACCTCCTGAGCCTCGGCGAGAAACTCGGCGGTGGTGGCACGGTCGCCGCCAGCGCTCGCCGCCGTAACGCCGCGAAGGAGCATGAGCCCCAGTGCGGCGAGGTACTCAGGCGTGCGCAGGTCGTAGCTACCGGAGAGCTGGTCGGCGGTGTGCCGGATGAGGGTGACGGCTGGCGCGGTGTGCCGGTCGCGCGCGAGAACGTGCGCCTGGACGCGGACGCTGGAGGCCATCACCACGGGGTCGGCGCTCCGCTCGGCCTCGGCCATGGCACGGCCGACCGCGAGCCAGGCGTTGCCGTGGTCGCCGAGCTTGAGTAACAGGCTCACCGCGGTCTGGTATGCCGTCGCGAGGAGCCCGGACAGGGCTTGATCGCCGCCGTGGGCGGCGTCCTGGGCCTGGCGAAGGTCGGCGATCAGCGACGGCAACGCGCCTTCGAGCTCGGCGTACCGGCAGGTGTAGAAGAGCCTCCGGGCCTGGGAGAGCCGGGCCGCGAGTGCGGCCTGCGGTTGTGGCGCGTGCTCGGCCGGAAGGGGGCCAGGCAGCAGTGCCTGGACCAGCTCTATCCCCACACGGGGACGGGGCGTCGGGGTCGCGAGCGCGGCGACGCTCGCGGCCAGAAAGTTACGACGGTGCATGTTGTCCGTCCTGCTGTCCGCACTGGTATGGGAGGACAGGCCGAGGCTTCCCAGCGGGATGTCGAGCACAGCTGCGACAGCGCGCAGGACGTCGATGTCCTGCGTTCCCTTGCCGCTTTCCAACCGGCTGATCTTCGACTGGTGGTAGCCCAGTTCGGTGGCCACGTCCGTCTGAGACCGGCCGCTCAACACTCGTGCGCGGCGGATCACCTCTCCGATCCCACCCGCAGCGGAGTGTCCTTTGGCCGTCCGCGACATGGCTTCTCCTGCCAATGCTGATCCTGCCCTGGCGAGCCGAGCGTAGCTGCACCAGAACAACCCGTCATGCACGATCTGCATGGATCATGCACGCGGAGCCCATGCCCTAACCGTGGTGCATCGAGATGGAGTTGTCTGGTCGTCAGCAGCTCGACCACCCTCGCAGCTTGCGGTTCCCCGCTCCCGCATGACCGAGGCCCATCTGCGGTCTCTCGCATGCGCGGCTCTACCCAGTGGCTAAGGAGAAGCGCCGATGACCCTCCGCTCGGACGCACAGAGAGGTGGCGCCATGCAACAGCGGGACGCGGATGCGGTGACCGCGCCTCTCGCTTTGGAGGACGGTCGGGCGTCGAACACAACCGCGATCCCCTCAGATCGCGCCGCTGAGCGTCGCGAGCGCCTCGCCACCGCCAGCACCCACGCCCGAGAGATCCTCGACCGCCACCAGTTCGAGAGCGGCCGGTGCAGCGACGGCTGCGGCCCCTGGCCGTGCAACAGCGTTGTCGACGCGGTCCAAGCCTGCGATGGTGACCAGTGATCGCCTCCACTCACGCTCGACGTATCTCGCTCATCGGCACCAAGCGCGACCACGTCCCGCCGGCCCGGGAAGCCGTCGTCCGAGTCGCCCGCTCGTGGGGGATCGACCCGACCTCGCTGCGCGACATCGCGCTGGTCGCCGACGAACTGCTTGCCAACGCGGTCATTCACGCGCCAGGAAGACTGCTGGTCGGCATCTACCTCTCCCCGGCCGGCGACCGTGTGGTGGTCGAGGTCTACGACCCGTCGCGCCGGATGCCCACCGGGGCCGCCAACTTCGGCAACGACGAACTGACTACCGGTCGAGGCATGTTGCTGATCGAGGGTCTGTCGGAGACCTGGGGTGCGGAGCCGACGACCCATGGCAAGAAGGTCTGGGCCGAACTGGCGGTGCCCGCTGTCGCGGTACCCGAGCACCCTCGTTCGACCCGAAGGGCGGCGCTCATCGCCAGCCTCGTCCGCACCGACCGTCCCAGGCCCCGTCCCCACGCGCCCGCCTGGCCAAGCGCTCGCGCGTACAGGTGGTTCTCGCAGCACCGCTCGCCGCGTGCCCAACGACTCCGCCCGTACCGATACAGGCACACCGGCCGGGCGGTGACGGGGCCGGTCGCCCTTTCTCCCGAGGGCGGCCGGCCCAACCCCAAGCAAACTGCCCGACACAGCCGTATCTGCTCCACGCCAACTCGGCGCCACGGAAGGATGGATGGATGAGCAACTGGGAGTTCATGAAGGACA
>NZ_JAXCLC010000039.1:0-83127 GCF_034043715.1 Kitasatospora purpeofusca
GGCGTCCGCTCTCCCACAAGAGCGAACGCCGGGACGGCCGCGGGCCCGGCGCCCGAACGGGGGTACGAACGCCGGTGGCGGTGCCGCCACAATGGTCAACGGGCCGCGGATCGGAAGCGGTTCACGGCCTTCCGGTTCGGGTCCGCCCGGACCGGCCGCGGTTTCCCGAAAGGGCAGCGCTCCCGGCCGGTCCCCCGTCCGACCAACAGCCCGGTCAGCCGGTCCAGGCCATCCGGTGGGCCGCCAGGATCGGCCGCAGGGCGCGGACCGCGTAGAAGCTGCGGGACTTCACCGTGCCGACCGGCACTCCCAGCACCTGCGCGACCTCGGCCATCGACCGGCCCTTCATGTGCAACTCGACCAGGACGTCCCGGTGGTGGGGCTGGAGCTCGGCCATCGCCACCGCCACGTCCCGGGCGACGAGCACCTCGTCGTAGGGGTCGTGGGCACCGCCGTGGTCCTCCGGGGTCTCGTCGGCGACCTCCTGGGCGCGGGCGGCCTGCATCCGGTAGTGGTCGATGGCGATCCGGCGCGCCACCGTGAACAGCCAGGGACGGCTGTGCTCGGGGCCGCGCTGCACGGCCGCCGGGTTCTGCCAGGCCCGCAGCAGGGTCTCCTGGACGATGTCCTCCGCCTTGCCCCGGTCCCCGCTGGTCACCCGGAGCATCGCGCGCAGCAGGTAGCCGCCGTGCAGGCGGTACAGCTCGGCGAGCACGTCCTGGTCCAGGGTGGGCCGGACGGCGGGCGCGGCGGGCGCGGCAGGCGGGGCGGGCACGGCGGGTACCCGGGCGTCCCCGGAGGTCGTCCCGGCCAGGGCGGTTGCGTCGATGGCCACGGCTGTTGAGCCCCTCACACCATTCATCGGTACCTCGGTCGGTCGGTACCGGGGTCGATCGCTGTCTCGGTGCACCGGGGCAGGGCCACCGCGATCGGACGGCTCCCCGGGCGGTGCCACGCTGGCAGCACCCGCCAACGCGCGGCCAACGCGGCCGTGAGCGCCCGCGTTGGCGGGACGTTGGCGGGGTCACCGACCGGTCGGAGCCGCCTCGCCGTCCCGCTCCCCGGTACCGCCACCGGCACCCGCACCCGCACCCGCACCGGCCCGCCCGGCCGCCCGGTTGCGGCCGACCCTGGCGGCGGCCGCCGCCAGGCCGAGCAGCACCGCGCCGCCCAGGCTCGCCCCGGTGACCGCCGACGCCAACCGCACCGGCCTCCCGTCCGGCGGCGGCGGGACGACCACGGGTTCGGCGGTGGCGGCCGAGGTCGGCCCCGGGGCCGCGGCCGGTCCGGCGGCGGCCGGAGCGCCGACCGCCGTCACCGGGTCCACCGCTCCCCAGCCCACGGCCGGATCGGGCAGCGCCGTACCGGGCCGGTAGGCGGTCGAACGCAGCCGGTCGGCGAGCTGCTCGACCGTCAGCGACGGCGACCGGCCGAGCACCAGGGCCGCCGTCCCCGCCACCAGCGCGGCGGCGTAGCTCGGCCCGGAGACCGTGAAGGTGCCGCCGCCGGGACCGGCGGCCAGCAGGCCCTCACCCGGCGCGGTCACGTCCACCCGCGAGGTTCGCCCGGGGGCGACGGCGGCAGCCGCGCCACCCGCCTGGCCCGCAGCGCCGGAGGAACCCGCCGAGCCGCCGGCGGAGTCGGAGCCCCCGGCACCGGCCGGGCCGCCGTCCGCGCCGATCCCGGCCACCGCGAGCACCCCGGGGTACCCGGCGGGGTAGACCGGGGCGTTCACCGCCTGGTTGTCCGGCCCGACCGGGGCGACCAGCAGCATCCCCTTCGCCGTCGCGTAGCCGACCGCGTCGGCGAGGGCGGGCGCGGGCTCCGCGATCGGCGCCGCGACCAGGCCGATCCGGGCACCGCCGTCGGCCGCCGCGCGGATGCCCCGGGCGAGCAGGTCGGCGTTGGTGCTGCCGGCGTCGTCGGTGGCGGCCACGGCCAGCACCTTCGCGGCGGGGGCGACACCGGACGGACCGCCGTCGGCGGGTCGGCGGCCGGCCACCAGGGTGGCGAGCGCGGTGCCGTGGCCGACGCAGTCCCGGCCCGCGTCGCCGTCCCCGTGCAGCCGGGGCCCGAGGGTGAGCCGCCCGGCCAGGGCACCGGCGCCCGAACCGGCCGCGGCGTCCACCCCGGAGCCGATCACGGCCACCGTCACTCCGGCGCCCCGGCTCAACGGCCAGACGGCCTCCGGCCGCAGGAAGACCTGCGACCAGCTGGGCCGGTCCGCGGCGCGGGCGGCCGGCTTGCGGCAACCGTTCTGCCGGACGTCGGACAGCGTCTGCCCCAGGGGGGGAAACTCCGCCGGCTGCGCGCCCGCGCCCCCACCGGCAGCCGCTCCCCCACCGGCGGTACCCCCACCGGCACCAGCACCCGGGGCCGTTCCCGGCGCCGCGGGCCCGGCCGCAATGGCCCCGGACGCACCAGCGCCGGACGCACCAGCGCCGGACGCACTGCCGACGGACGCTCCCGCCGCCACCACCGCCCCCGACGCGACCTCCGGGGCGAGGGCGGCGAGCGCGGCCAGGCCGCAGGCCACCGCGGCGGCGGGGCGGGCGAGCCGCCCGCGGCCTCGGCCGGGGCTCACACCGGGCTGCCGGAGCGGTCCGCGGCGATGTCCTCGGGCAGCAGCAGGCTCAGCTCCGAGAGGTCGGCGACCTCCAGCCGGCTGAGCCGGCCGGCCTGGCGGGTGATCATGCCCTCCAGGGTCTGCCGGGCGAAGCGGCCGTTGCCGAAGGTACGGTCGCGCACGACCCCCGCGAACAGGTGCTCCAGCGCGGCCAGCGTGTGCGGCGCGCACTCGTACCCGGCCTTGACCGCGTGGTTGCGCACGATGGTGACCATCTCCGCGTCGGAGTAGTGGCCGAAGTCGATCTGACGGGAGAAGCGGGAGGCGAGACCGGGGTTGGAGGAGAGGAAGTGCCGCATCTCGTCCTCGTAGCCGGCCACGATCACCACCACCTCGTCCCGGTGGTCCTCCATCAGCTTCATCAGGGTGTCCACGGCCTCCTGGCCGAAGTCCCCGCCGCCCCCGTGCCGGGGCGTCAGGGTGTACGCCTCGTCGACGAACAGGACGCCGCCCCGGGCCCGGTCGAAGGCCTCCTTGGTGAGCTGGGCGGTGTGGCCGACGTAGCGGCCGACCAGGTCGGAACGGGCGGTCTCGATCAGCTGGCCGCCGGGCAGCACGCCCAGCTCGGACAGCAGCCGCCCGTAGAGCCGGGCGACCGTCGTCTTGCCGGTACCGGGCGGACCGGCGAAGACCAGGTGGTGGCTGATGGTGGCGGTCGCCAGCCCGGCCTCCTCCCGGCGGCGGACCTGCCGGATCAGGTTCACCAGGTCCGCGACCTGCTCCTTCGCGGCGGGCAGGCCGACCAGGGCCTGGAGTTCGGCCAGCGGCTCGGTGCCGTCGGCCTCCTTCACGGGCGGTTCGAGTTCGACGCCGACGTCCTCGGGGACGAGCAGCGCGAGGTCCTGGTCGCTGATCTCGGCCTGCTCCGCCAGCCGGGTCGCCTGCCGGTCGACCATCTCCTCGAAGACCTTGCGGGCCGCGCGGCCGTTGCCGAAGTCCTCGCCGCGCGGCATCCGCTCGAAGAGCAGCGTCAGCGCGTCGCCGGTGCTGCCGCCGAGCTCGTAGCCGTGGCCGGCGGCGGCGCGCTCGACGATGGTGACCAGCTCGTCGACCTCGTAGTTGGCGAACTCGACGGTCCGGCTGAACCGGGAGGCGAGGCCGGGGTTGGAGGCCAGGAACTCGGTGATCTCGGCGGAGTAGCCGGCCACGATCACCACCACGTCCTCGCGGTGGTCCTCCATCAGCTTGACCAGGGTGTCGATCGCCTCCCGCCCGAAGTCCGGGCCGGAGCCGCCGGAACCGGCCGACAGGGTGTACGCCTCGTCGATGAACAGCACGCCGCCGAGCGCCTGTTGGAACACCTCGGTGGTCTTGATCGCGGTTCCGCCGATGATCGAGGCGACCAGGTCGGCCCGGGCCACCTCGGTCAGGTGCCCGCTGCGCAGCACGCCCAGCTCGGCGAGGATGGCGCCGTAGAGCCGGGCGACCGTGGTCTTGCCGGTACCGGGCGGACCGGCGAAGACCAGGTGGCGGCTCATCGGCAGGGCCGGCATGCCGGCCAGTTCGCGGCGGCGGGCCAGCTTGTTGAGGTTCACCAGGGTGGCGACCTGCTCCTTGACGCCGGCCAGGCCGACCAGCGACTCCAGCACCTCCAGCGGTCCCGGCGGCGCGGCCGGGGCAGGGGCGCGGCCGGGCTCCGAACCCGGCTGGGCGGCGCCGTTCCCGGCGGCGGCCGGCCCGGCGGCGGCGGCGCCCTCGGCGCGCGGGCTGCCGGTGGCCGCCGCGGCGGTGCCGTGGGCGTCCGGCAGGCCGTTCTCCTCGCTGGTCAGCTGCTCCACCGCGAGCCGCTCGCTCGCGGCCGTCTGCCGCAGGCCGGAGCCGCGGTTGCGGGACAGCTTGCAGCCGGTCAGCCGGACCGCCTCCACCGAGTCGAGGCGCACGCCGTCGCCGATGTTCTCCACCGCGTCGACCTGCGCCAGGGCGGCTCGCCCGCCGGCGCCGATCCGCAGGCCGTGGCGGCGGTTGCCGTGGCTGCGCACCCGGGTGCAGGTCAGGTCGCCGCCGTCCTCGACGGACAGCCCGTCCTCGCCCGAGCCGCTCACCTCGCAGTCGCGCAGCGAGGCCCGGCCCACCTTGCCGACCACCACGCCGGAGCCCTTGGAGCCGCGCACCACCGCGGCGCCGACGAAGGTGTCCGCGCCGTCGGTGATCCGCAGGCCGGCCCGCCCGGCGTCGGTCACCTCGACGCCCTCCAGCCGGCCCCGGCCGTCCCGCAGCACCTCGACGCCGTCGGCGCCCGCGCCGGTGACGGTCAGGTGGCGCACCCGGGGATTGGCGCCACTACCGATCGACAGGCCGGGCCCGGTGACGTCCCGGATCTCCAGCCGGTCGATGTCGGCGGCGCTCTCCTCGGCCAGTTCGACACCGGCCCCGCCGCAGCCGCGCACCACGGTGCCCTTGAGCACCGGACCCGCGTGCTCGCCGACCCAGATGCCGGTGCCCTCGGCGTCGGCGACCTCGCAGTTCTCGAAGTGGCCGCGCGAACGGCCGGTGATGTGGATGCCGTGCCCGGCGGTGCGGGCGGTGGAGCAGCGGCGCAGCTCCGGGTCGGTGCCGGCGGCCAGCGCGATGCCGTGGCCGCTGGTGGCGCTCACCACGCAGTCCTCCAGCACCACCCGGGCCTCGGAGCTGATGTACACGCCGATGGCGGTGTCCCGGACGGCGGTGCGCACCAGCCGGGTCGTGGAGCGCTCCTCCAGGGCGACGGCGGGCTTGTCGGTGACGGAGATCTCGCAGTCCTCGAAGGTGCCGCGGGCCTCGCCGTTGGCGCAGATGCCGTTGCCCCGGGCGTCGCGCAGGACGCAGTTTCGCAGCAGCGGGTTGGCCCGCTCGCCGACCACCACGGCGGAGGTGCCGAGGTGCTCGATGACGCAGTCCTCGATCACGCTGGTGCCGGTGGAGGTCTCGACGATGCCGGCGCCGGCCGGGTTGGTGACCCGGCAGTCGCGCATCGCGAGCGAGCCCTGCTGGCGGGTGAGGACGGCCGTCCAGGAGGCGCCGACCACCTCGCAGTCGGACAGCGCGGCCTGCCCCCGGGGCACGTCGACGGCGGGGAGTTCCTCGTCCTGGCCCTGGACGACCAGGCCGGTGAGCTGGACGGCCTCCGCCACCACCTGGACCACGCAGCCGCGCCGGGCGGTGATCCGCACGCTGCCGCGCGGCTCCTCGGCGGTGATGGTGACCATCTTGGTGATGACCAGGTTCTCCTCGTAGCGGCCGGGGCGGACGGAGATCACCGCTCCGCTGCGGGCCGCCGCGAGCGCGTCGCCGATCGTGCGGTACGGGCCGCCCCGCTGTTCCGGGCACACCGTCAGCACATGGCGCGACATGGCCGTCCTCTCCTGGGTTTTCATCGGTACGTCGTCGTGGGGCGGGCCGGGCAGGGTCGGACAGGGCCGGGCAGGTCGGACGGGGTAGCGGCGGCGGGGGGCGGTCCGGAGGATGTCCGGGCCGCCCCCCGCGCGGTCAGGAGGCCGTGCAGTCGGCCCTTACGGCGGAGGCCGCGATGTGCGCCTTTTCGGTGGCGGTGCCGGCCCAGTCGAGGCCCCGGGAGTGCAGCATCAGCGAGATCTTGCCACCGGAGACCGTGAACGTCTTGCTGTTGACCCACTTCCCGCGGTTGCCGGTCTGGTTGACCTCGAAGTCGCCGATGACGCCGGAGTTGGGGGTGGAGGAGTTCTGGACGGTGTAGTACGCGGCCGAGGCCCCGACCGCCTTCATGTCGGAGTTGTTCGGCACATAGACGGAGATCGTGCAGTTGCCGGTCGTGACCGGTGCGGTGGAGAACGTCCAGACCACCGAGTTGTCGTTGTCGTCCTTGGTCGCCGAGCCGGACATCGGCATCGACACGTACTTGCCGTTGCAGCCCGAACCGCTGTACCCGCCGGTCGAGCTGGTGAGCCAGCCGGTGGAGCCCTGCTCCCAGTAGCCGTGCTGGGCGTAGGCGACCGAAGCGGTGCTGCAGTTGCCGCCGCCGATGGCGCTGTAGGTGGCCTTCGCGGCGGCGGGCGGCTGGACCGGGGGCTGGGGGGCGGGCGGCGGCTGCGGCGCCGGCTGCTGGGGCGCGGGCTGCTGCGGGGCCGGCTGGCCCGGTGCGGGTTGCTGGGGCGCGGGCTGCTGCGGAGCCGGCTGACCCGGCGCGGGCTGCTGGGGAGCGGGCTGACCGGGCGCGGGCTGCTGCGGGGCCGGCTGGCCCGGGGCGGGCTGCTGGCCGGTGCCGGGCTGCTGCGACGTCTTGCCGCTGCTGCTGCCTCCAGTGCCTCCGGTACCGCCGGTGCTGCCGCCGGTGTTCTGCTGCGTCCCGCTGAGCGGCGCCTTGCCCGCCGGGACGGTCGTACCGGCCGGCTGGCCACCCGGCACCGCCTGGGTGCCGGCGGTGCCGCCGCCGAGGGCGAGCCCGGGGACGGTGCCCGAGCCGTCGACGGGCGGCACGAGGGCCGTAGCCGGGTCTCCGGTGGCGGGCGGGTCGACGGGTGCCGGGACGCCGGTCGTCGGCGGGTCGGTCGGCACGGGCGGCTGGACGTCGTCGATCTCCGGGCCGTCGACGAGCTGGAGGTCCGCCCGGTTCACTCCCCGGTCGTCGCCGTGCTTGTCCGCACCGTCGGTGATCAGGAACGGCAGGCCCATCAGCACCACGCCCGCGGTGGCGGCGGCGATCAGCGCGGGCCGCCTGAACCGGGGTCGACGGGGCTCCCCGTCGTCGCCCTCCGCAGCCTCGGCGACCGGCTCCGGTGCCCCGGGCTCCTCGCCCGGGCCGAACCCGGGGTCGGCCGCGGCCGAGTGGGCGATCGCCACCGGCGGGACGGCGGCGGCGGTCGCCGCCGGCGTCACCGGCCCGTACTGCGGCACGGCGACCTGCTCGGTCGGTGCCTCCGCCGTCGCGGGGACGGCCGCCGCAGCGGCCGAAGCGGCCCCGGCGCCCGCCGGCGCCGCGGCCGGCTCCTCCTCCATCTCCCAGTCCATCGACGGCAGCTGGATCCCCGCCGCCCCGCCCCGAGCCCCGTTCCCGCCCGTACTCGTGCTCACCGCAGCTCCTCCGGCCTCGCATGCAGTCCCAGTCGACAGGACCACCCCGCCGACTGGACTTCGGGTGCTCCTACTCCGTTCCTACGGCCGGACCCGGCCGGACGGTTCACGGCCGCTCACCGCCGCCGGTGAACCACTGCGTCAGGGCGCCGTAAATGCTGTCCGCCAGGGATTCCTGGGGTTCCGGCTCCTCGATCCGCGGGGGTCCGCCGGCCTCGTGCGGGGGCAGCGGCGGGGTCGGGCCCTGCGGGGCCGGGGCGTGCGCGGTCGAGCCCTGCGGGGGCTGGACGTGCGGGGGCTGGACGAGCGGGGGCTGGACGTGCGGCGGCTGGACGTGCGGCGGCGGGACCACCACCCAGGAGTCCTCGGACGTCTCGCTCCGGGAGTCCGACAGGTCCGACAGGTCCGTCGGGTCCGTCGGGTCCGTCAGGTCTGAGTCGACCGAGATGTTGTCCGATTCCTCGCCCAGCCGCGCCCCCGGGTGCAGGTAGAAATTCTCCTGCTCCTCGTAGAGCGGGGCCGTCACGTACGAGGCGTCCGTGGCCTCCCGCCGGCGCTCGGGCGGCACCTCCGGCAGGTCCAGCTCGTCCGTGTGCACCGACAAGTTGTCCGGCTCGCTCCCCAACCGGGCACCCTCGTGCAGGTAGAAATTCTCCTGCTCCTCGTAGAGCGGGGCCGTCACGTACGAGGCGTCCGTGGCCTCCCGCCGGCGCTCGCGCGAGAGGTCCTCCGAGGAGACGCTCCCCGATCCGTCGTCCGACGACGAATCGTCCGCCCGGTTGTTCCCGGGCCCCTCCAGCGGCCGGATCGGCTGCCGGAGCGGGTTGCGCAACGACGACGGCCCGAAGCCCGGCAGCCACTCGTCGCCGTCCTGCACCAGGTCCGGAATGTCGTTGACCGATTCGTCCCGCGACGGCGAGGAAGAGGACAGGGAGGAGGAATCCGACGTCAGGGACTCGCCCACCGGAGTGTTCGACAGATCCACCGCCGGCGCGCGCCGCCCCGGCTGGACCTGAACGGGCTGAGCCTGAACGGGCTGGGCCTGAACGGGCTGGGCCTGCACCGGCCGCACGACCTGCTCCGTGGTCGTCTGCTCCACCACCGTCGTCTGCTCCACCACCGTCGTCACCGGCTCGTCCACGACCGTCGTCGTCTGCTCCACCACCGTGACCGGCTCCTCCACGACCGTCGTCGTCTCCTCCACCACCGTGACCGGCTCCTCCACGACCGTCGTCGTCTCCTCCACCACCGTGACCGGCTCCTCCACGACCGTCGTCGTCTCCTCCACCACCGTGACCGGCTCCTGCACCACCGTGGTCGTCTGCTCCACCACCGTGACCGGCTCCTCCACCACCGTCGTCGTCTCCTGCACCGCCTCCCTCGACGGCGGTACGACCCGGAACTTCCTGACACCGCCGGCGGGCCGGCCCGGCTCGGGTGCCTCCGCCCGCTCCACCCGCGCCGCAGTGGCCACGATGACCACCTCCACCTCGCGCGGGCTGGTCCGGAGCACTCCGCGCAGCGTCCGCTCCAGACGGTCGGTCTCCCGCACGGCCCGCTCCGCCGACACGTCCAGGGTGATCTCGACGACCTGGGGCGCGTCGCCCTCCGCGGCGAGGACCCTCCGGCGGACGTTCTCCAGCAGCCTGTTCAGACTGCCGTTGCTGCTGGCGTCCGCGTCCAGCCGGATCGTCGTGTCCGGGCCGGCCGACGGCTCCCGCAGGCTCAGGTCCCCGCCCTGGGGCGGGCCCTGGACGTCCCAGTGGGCGTTCACGTCCGCCGCCGACATGTCGACGCGTTCGCCGACGTGCTCGACCAGGTCCTGGAGCCGGCGCCGGTCCGCCGCCGGGACGGGCCCGCCGTCGCGCACCTGGCGGATGTGGTCGAAGACCCCTCCGTTCGACTCGTCCACGGCGAGGACGAGCATCCGGTCCAGGCCCCTGAGCCACCGCACGGCCCGGGGCCCCTCGGTGGTGAGGGAGCCCGCGAGCAGCTCCCGGGCGACCCGGCCGACGCCCAGGATCCGGGGGCGGTCGCCCGGGGCGGCCGGGTTCAGCCCCAGCGCGCCCGCCACCGACTCCACCGACCCCGACGAGGCACCGTGCAGGCGGAGTTCACCGTCGCGCGTACTCTCGTCGAACCTCAGGTAGCCGCCGGCGGGGACGTCGTCGCTCCCCTTCACCTGGTCGGCGGGGATGTCGATCTCGATCGCCATCAGCTCCATGCGGGGGAGCGTCTTCCCGTCCTTGTGGTAGACCACCTCCACCTCGGCGAAGCCGCGGTACCGGGCGGTGTCGGTCTTGATCTTGGCGTTGTTGACGATCTGGCCGCCCTCGCCGGTCGCGAGGTCGGTCCGGTACTGGTAGGCACCGTCGACGTAGACGCCGGCGCGACCGCCGACGTGCTCGTTGATCTCGCCCTTGCCGCCGCCGGTGAGGCGGACCGCCGCCTGGACCGAGCGCTGGGCGTTGGCGCCGTCGGTGACCGAGGTCGTGTTGGTGGGGTTGGACTCCGAGGTCGCGTCGGTCCGGACGAACTCCAACTGCTTGATCCTCACCCTGACCTCCACCCGGGCGTCGCCGGCCAGGTCGGTCGGTCCGATCAGGAGGGTGGAGTTCCCCGGGCCGTGCGTGATCGTCGGCACCGACGGATCGGGAGCCGCGCCCGCGTTCTCCGCCGCCGTGGGCGGGGTGCGCGGGGGGAGCGGGGTGACCGGGCTGCTGAGACGGCTCGCCAGCGCCACCGGGTCGATCATCCGGTCCACCGTGCCCCGGATCCGGTCCCAGGTGTCCGCGCCCAGGAACTCCTCCGCCCCCGCCGTCAGTTGCTTCCGCGCGTCCGGCCCCATCTCGACCTTCCGCACCACGTCCGTGTCGACGAGCCCGTGCGTCCACACCCGCTCCGGCGGGATCAGGACGACCTGGTCCGCGGGCGTGTGGTCGGTGAGGCCGCGCAGGGCGGCTCCGCGCGGCGCGGTCGCGGCGTCGAAGACGTTGCGGGGGTTGGGTGTGTCGCCGACCGGTGCCTGCGCCCTCGTCTCGGCGACGTCGATGACCGTCTCCAAGCCGAGCGCGCGCCGGAAATAGGCGTGCTTGGTGGCCATCACGAAGGGCGGCGTGGTGCTGATCGGTTCCTTCCACTCGACCCGGAAGTGCAGATCGGCCTCGCCGCTGAAGATGCTCGCGTCGGCGGGCTTCACCTTGGTGGTGTTGCCGGAGCCCGCGCGGTGGGACCAGGTCTCCTGGGTGTCGTGTCCGGTCGCCCCGGTCAGCGCCCCGCCCGCGTACCAGGGGCCGCCGCTGACACCCAGCGTGGCGCGCAGCTGGTGGCCGGAGCCCGCCCCGCCACCGGTCGCCCCGTCGGCCGCCGAGTGGCTGTGCTCGTTCTGGGTCCCGGTGTTGAACTCGGTGGTCTTGGTGCTGCCGGTGTGTTCCAGCGTGCGGACGGACGCGCCGATCCGGATGGTCACGCCCCCGTCGGAGACCACCAGTTCGCGGCCCGACATCATGGTCTTGAGCTGGTCGTGCAGGGTGTTCGGGGTGAGGACGTCGTAGAGCTTGTGCCGGAGGCCGGACCTGCCGGTCCCGGCCAGCCACTTGGTGATGTCCCGCCCGCCGAACTCCCCCGGGTCGCCCTGTCCGCGCAGGAGGGCCTTGGCGAAGTCGAGGGTCCTGGTGCCGGTGTTCCCGTTGGCGCCGTTCGCATCGGCTCGGTTCGCGTTGGCGCTGTTCGCGACGATGGTGTTCGTGCTGGTGTTGTTCGTCCCGAGGCTGTCCGCGCCGAGGCTGTTCCCGCCGGCGCTGTTCTCGTTGACGTGCCCCGCACCGGAGTTCCGGTCGGAGGACACCGAGCCGGTGCTCCGGTGGGAGGACGACGCGCCGTTGTTCCGGGCGTCCGGCACGAACACATTGGTGACGACGTCCGAGGATCCGAGCCGATGCGTCTGCCAGATGCGGTCCGGGACGGCGCGCGGCGTCTCCACCGGGCTGTACTGCGGGGTGATGACCTCCGCCTCCGCCCGGATCTCGCCGAGCTTCGTCCTGCTCGGGATCAGGCCGCCCGTCCAGCCCCGGATCTCCACCTCGAACGTGACGTCCGCGTCGGAGACGGCGGCCCTCGACACGTTCTTCGCCCGGTTCACCGTGGTGCCCGCGGTCTCCAGGGCGATGCCCGTCGCCGAGTCGTGCCGGTAGGAGTAGTCGACCGTCAGCACGCTCTTGCCGTCCGAACCCGGCTTGCCGGTCAGGCCGGCAGTGCCGGTGATGCGTTCCCGCTGGTCGTAGGAGACGCCGTGACCGGCCCGGTTCTGCGTGCCGACCTCGATCTCGGCGTCGTTCACCTCGCGGCGCAGCACGGGGGCCTCCCGCAACCGGGCCCGGACGATCACCTCGGCCGACCAGCCGGCGCCACTGACGGGCACCTTGAGCACCCCGCCCCGGGTGAGCTGGGACAGGTTGGCCTGGAGCGTCCTCGGCCCGAGTTCCTCGGCGAGGGTGCGCTCCAGTTGCCGGGAGACGCCCCCGCGCCCGGCGAAGCGCTTCTGCAGGGCGGCGCGGACGTCGGTGAGCACCTGGGTGCCCCCGCTCCGCCCGTCGGGCAGGTCCTTGAACGAGACCACCGAGGAGGCGCTGAGCTGGTTGCGCGGCAGGACGGTGTGGCGCCGCAGGTGCGGCTCCAGCGGCAGTTCGGCCTTCGGGGCGCGCACGCTGAACTCGGTGCTGACGTCTCCCGTGACGGGGCGTGGAGCACCCCTGCCCTCCAGGGTCAGGGTCAGCCTCACCTGTCCGCCGAGGATGTCCTGCGCGTCGCGGATCTTGCTGTTCGCGTAGAGCTTGTCCGCGGCGGAGTCGCGGGTGCCGACCCGGACCCGGTCCTGGTGGCCGAGTTCCACGTTGGCGTAGGGCTGGTCGGCGCCCAGGGGGAAGCCGAGGCCGCCCTGCCCGACCTTGTGCTTCCCGGTCTGCCGGCGCTCCGAGCTGAAGGTGCTGGTCTCGTTCTGCCGGCTGAGGTCGGCACTGGCGCTCTGCCTGAGGTACCTCGGACCGGGCTCGAGCGTGGCGGTGACGGTCACCTTGAGGTTGCGTCCCAGCACCGTGTCCTTGAGGACGCCCGGCTTGCCCTGGTCGAAGGAGTTCAGCTCGAACGCCTCACCGCGGGTCATCGCGCTGAGCCGGGACGCCAGCGCGGGCTGGGTGACGAGCTGCATCACCTCGTCCCGCACGGTCGGCCAGAGGCTCCCGTAGTACTCCTTTCCGGCCGCCTCCAAATCGGTCCGCAGCTTGTCGACGGAGCCGATGTCGCGGACGACCGTGGACTCCGGCAGCCCGTTCTCGACGATCCTGGCCACCGCGGCCGTGGCCGCGGCCGAATCGTGCTCCGTCGGCGTCAGCAGGTCGGACTGCGGCATCACCGTACGGAACCCGACCGGGATCTCGACGGCGTCGCCCAGCTGCTGGTCGCCCTTGTGGACCACGACCTCCAGGTAGCCGTCACCGTCGAGAACCGCGCCGGGCTCCTTGGTCTTGGTGGTGACCGCGGTCTCCAGCGTCCGGCCCGAGATGTGGATCGAGTCCGACCCCTTCCGGCCGCCGTAGGAACCGCCGATGTTGAGGTTGTCGACGCCGATCCGGCCGCCGCCCTGGAGCTGGCGGAGGCCGCTCACGACCTTCCGCCGGAGCCTGGTGACCATGTCGCCCGCGCCGGTGTTGAACTCGGTCTCCTTGGTGAGGGCCAGGACGTTCAGTTCGCGGTTGGCGGCCTTCACCTCGATCCGCACATCGCTCCCGGGGATCCGGAGGACGACGGACTCGCCGTTGGTCATGCCCTTGAAGTCCTGCTGGAGGCGCTGGTAGCCGAATTCCGCCACGAGCCGGTCGGACAGCGTCCTGGTGCTGCCCCCGAATGCCTGCCTGACCTCGGGGCTCCGGGCGAGCAGGTCGACCACGCCCGCCATGACCTGCCGTCGCAGCGGTGGGCCGGGCGGGGTGTTCAGGGTCGGCATCTCCACGTTCCCGCCCGCGTCCTCGCCCGGCGTGCCGCGCAGCCGCGGCTCGCCCTTGGCGTGGACGTCCAGCATGACGTGGGACAGGTGCAGCCGCGGCTGCGTCCGGCGGGCCGGGTCGAAGCTGTCCGGCCAGCCGAGGTGCGCGGCGTCGGGGTCGTCGGCGGAGGCCCGGGTCTCCCGCTGCGGGATGCCGACCTCGATCGGAGTCGTGACGACGTTCGCGGCCGCCGGGTCCAGTCGGACCGACAGGTCCTCCGTCCCCCGCCGGCCGACCGGCTGGTAGCCGACCTCCAGGCGGAGCTGACCGTGGAACATCTCGGTCAGCTCGGTGGTCTTGGACCGCGAGAAGAACCGGGCCCGGGTGGTCAGGCCCTCCCAGGACATCAGGTCGCCCTGGACGCCGCCCGCGGCCTGGACCCGGAGCAGCTTGAAGAAGTCGAACCGCCCCTGGAGGCCGAGCCCGAGCCGCTTGCGGCCACCCGTGGTCGTGCCGAGCGTCACCACACGGTCGCTGCCGCCCTCGTACTCGAACTTGGCCTTCGCCTTGTCCTTCGCCCGGTGCGTCAGCTCCGCGACCTCGCCGCGGATGGTGATGGTGCCCTGCCGGGCGTCGGTCCCGACCGGGATGTGCAGGACCTCGCCCCGGGAGAGGGAGGACACCTGGGCGCGCAGGCCCGAGTCGCCGAAGAGGCTCTCGGCGAGCGTCCTGGCCAGGGCCTGCCGGTTGACGGTCTCCGCGGGCAGGGCGTCGGCGATCCGCGCGGCGAGGTTGACGACCAGGTCGCTGTTCGGCCCGCCGATGCCGGTCACCATGTGCGAACCGGAGAGCAGGCCGGACTCGGCGACGGTCCGCGGCGGCTGCAGCGGCGTCCGCTGATCGGTCCTGGGTGAGGACGGCGCCACGACGGGCTCGACCTTCGGCGGGAGCGGGGGCAGTTCCTCGATCTCGCTCTTGGACGGGGCCTTCGGCTCCTCCTCCTTGGGCAGGAGCGCGGGCTCCGTTTCGTCGCCCGGCTTCCGCACCGGTCCGGAGGTCTCGTCCTGGGACCGGACGAACGGCGGCGCGCCGGAGCCCTGTCCCGGCTTCTTCCTGGCGGCTTCGGCGGCCACGGACTCGTTGATCTGCCGGTTGACCTTGGGCATGTCCGCCTCTTCGACCACCCGCGTGTCCTGCGCGAGGTGCTCGCGCAAGGGGTTCCCGCCGACCGTCTCGCTCCTGTCGGTCGGCGCGGGACCCTGGTCCTCGGCCCTCTGCTTGCCGCGGCTCGCCTCCTCCCTCCGCTCGCGCGCCTTCTCCTCCCGGAGTTCGGCGGCGCGGATGGTCGAGTAGCCGTCCTCCTCGTTGTGGTCGAGCATGATCCGGCGGCCGTTCGCGGGACCGAACTCGGCGAGTACCTCCCGGTCGGCGCCGACGTCCACGCGCTCGATCCGAAGGTTCAGCACGCTGGCCGCCAGCATGTCGTAGGCGTCGCGCACGCGCGGATCGGTCGCACCGCCCTCGTCCTGCCCGCGCCGGGCGGCGGCTTCCCGTCGCAGGTCCTCGACGAAGGCCGGCCAGTCCGCCGCCCCGGACCCGTTCCGGCGGGCTCCGGCGGCATAGAACTCGTGTGCCTCCCGCGCCAGTTCGGGGTCGTCCCGGAACCGCTGCTGCACCAGCTCGCGGACCGCCCGCTCGGCGGCGGCCGGGTCGGCGGCGAGCCGCCCGCCCTCCTCGTCGCCGAACAGCTCCCGCAGCATTCCCGGGTCGTCCTCGACGAGCGCGCGCAGCAGCGGCGAACCGGTCGCCGGGGCGTCCCCTTCGATCTGGGCGGTGTGCCGCGGGCCGAGGACTCCCCCGTTGCCGGGGGTGGAGTGCTGGCGGGAGTCCTGCTGACCGGGTCGGCCCCAGTACTCGGCGATCAGACCGCCTTCGCGGCGGACGTGGACGACGACCCCGGCGACGGTGCCCTGGACGACGCCGTTGTCCGGCACGTTCTGCCCGGCCGCGCGCAGCTGGACGAGCACGGTGGCGGCGGCGTTGCGGGCGTCGTCGGTGGACCATTCGCGCGGCAGGCCGGGGCCGGCCGGGTCGTTCCAGGCCCGGGCGGTGAAGTCCGGCCGGAGGGTGTCGACGTCCAGGTCCGGTGTGCCGACGGGGGTCCGCTCGTCCGGCCGCAGGGGGCCGGGTTCGCGCAGCGCGGTGGGGCCGTGCAGCGGGAACGCCTCGTGGGTGAAGGCGTTCACCGGCGAGGCGGCCCGGAACAGGCCGGGGAACAGGCCGTCCGGGCGGTTCCAGCCGGGCGCGGGGGCCAGTGAGCCCAGCAGGCCGTGCAGGCCCAGGGCGTTGGCGGCCTGGATGCCGATGCTGCGGACGGCGCCCGCGGGGTCGGCCACCGATACCACGTTGACCTTGACGAGCAGGGGCTGCCCGCCCTGGCTGTGCTGGTCCCAGGCCTGCGCGGCCACGGCGTTCACCCGGAGGACGAAGTCCCGGACCTGCTGGGGGGTCGTGCCCGGGTCGGCCGTCAGGTGGAGCGGGACGGTGACGTCGAGGCCGTGCTGGCCGGAGTCGAAGAGCACCCGCCGGGCCAGGAGCCGGGCGCCGCCGACGGGCAGCTCGACGGTCCCGCCGGCGCCCGTCACCCGGGCCGGGTCCCAGTGGGCGAGGACCGGACCGGGTTGCCGGTCGGACGGCCGGTAGGCCAGGTGCTGGCCGTCCCGGGAGAGGCCCTCGATGCGGACGCCGGCCGCCTCGCCGATCCAGCGGTAGGTCCGCTCGTCGACCCGGACCCGGGTGTGCGCGGAGCGGTGCGCGGTCTCGACGGCGTCGAGGAGCATCGGGCGTGTCCAGGTGCGCGGGAACATCGTGCGGCCGTGGGTCTCCCGCGGCTCGCGCCAGTGGTTGCGGAACGCGGCGAGCGGGCTGTCCGGGGCGACGGTCGCGTCGAGGAAGCGCACCCGGGCCCGGTAGGTGCCGTTGGGTGCCTCCGGGCCGCGTTCGAACACCTCGACGCCGCGCCGGCGCTGCCAGTCGGGGAGGTCGCCGTTCTGGAACAGGGCGGGCTCGTGGTGGAGGCCGGTCATGCTCTGCCGGTCGCCGTAGCGGGCGATGTCCTGGGCGCGCTGCCCGTAGCGCTGAAGGCCGGCGGGCCGCGACGGCGCGGTCGCGGGGATGTCCGGGTGGGGCTGCTGCGGGGACAGGTCGGAGAGTCCGTCCCAGGCCCTGGCCGTGGGCCGGTGGCGCGTCGGCTGGGGCGGCTGGCCGTCCTGGTCGGGCTGGGTGTCGGACGGCCGGAAGTCGAGGAACTCACCGGCCCGGATCCGGCCCTCGATCCGTACACCCTGGTACTCGCCGGTCCACCGGTGGCCACCGCCCCCGGTGGGGACGATCCGGTCGTGGCGGCGGGCGTCGAGGTAGGCCTGCTCGGCGGCGTACAGCGCGTCGTCCTCGGTCCAGTGCTGCGGGAACATCCGCCGCCGGACGGCCGTGTCGGAGCTGTGCAGGTCGCCGGCGTCACTGGTGAGGCGGACGTCGGCGGCGTGCCTGGTCCCGCCGCGGCCGGTCGGCGCGGCCTCGAACTCGACGTGCAGGACGCCGTTCGAGTGCCGGCCGACCACGCCGGTCGGCCGGGGGCGGTCCGAGCCGGGCGGCGGGATCAGGTGGCCGCCGGGGTTGTGCCGGTCGCCGTAGAGCGAGGTCTGCCGGGCCTCCGGGCCGAAGGAGGCCCGTGGCGGCTGCCCGCCGCCGTCGCCGAGCCGGGACGGCTGGGTGCCGAACGCGCCGTCGACGGCGGCGCCCAGGTCACGCAGGTTGCGCGGGGCCAGGGTGCCGCGGCCCGGTGCCCGGGTGCCGCCGATCCCGGCCTGCTGGTCGGCGGAGACCCGGCCGTACTCCACACTGTCGGAGCCCATCAGCCGGGCGTCGGTGTGGACGGGGTTGCGGCGGTGCCGTTCGCGGTACTCGTCGGGCAGGCCGAGCAGGTGGCCGATCTCGTGGGCCACGACGTGCGGCGCGGAGTCGAGGGACCAGGCCTCGTGGTTCTCCCTGGGCATGGTGCGGTGGAGGTCGACGATGTGGATGTGGTGGTTCTCGTCGTCCATGTGGTCGACGAACTCGGGGCGGACCAGCAGCACGTCGCCGTTGGGCAGCCGGTGGCCGATGTTGAGCACCTCCTCGACGCCCTGCCAGGCGTTCTCGATCACCCGGTCCATTTCCTCGGGCGTGAACTGCTCGGTCGGGGCGTCGCTGTAGTCGTAGTCGCTCTCCGAGTCCGTGGAGCGGCGGTCGAAGTCCATGCCGGGGGTGTCGGACAGCAGTGCCGGCAGCAGGTGGATCCGCACCACGAGTTCGGTGGCGGGTTCGCCGTTCTCCAGGAAGCCGCGCCGGGCCTCGTAGCCGCGCAGGGCGGCGGCGGAGACGGTCTGGCGGAAGAAGTCCGCCGGCGGCCTGACCTCCCGGGAGCCGGTGATGTGGTCGAGGAAGGACTCGGCCCCGTCCATGGAGGTGTCCGAGTGGGTGTCCATGGAGGTGTCCGAGGCCGCGTCGTCGAACTGCTCGTGCGGCTGCTGGTTCGGCTGCTGGTTCGGCTGCTCGTGCTGCTGCGACCCGGAGGGGTGCAGCGCCTGCAGGGGCGGCTGCGGCTGGGCCGGCTGCCGCGCGGCCGGGGGCCGCCGCCGCTGGGGGGCGAACGTCTGGCCGGGGGCCCCCTCGTAGTCGGTGATCCGCCCGTTCCGCAGCGTCACCAGGATCCGGACTCCGGCGAACTCGCCGTCGACCGGGTCGTTCGGGCCGCCGGGCGAATCGTCCGCGACCATCCGGGCCGCGTGCCGGCGCTCGGTCTCGGTCCACGCGGGCGGCAGGCCGCGCCCGGCGTCCTCGGCGAGATCCTCGTGGAACAGCGGTGTGTTCTCCGCCGGGTTCTCGTCCTGCTCTCGGGTGCGGGTCGGCGGACGCTCACCGGTACCGGGAGTGACGGGGGCCCTGAGCGTGGACGTGGGCGGGTGGGCGGCCGAGTCGGTCGCCTGGTCGTCGGTCGGCCGGTGGACGAGGTGCTGGCCGTCCCGGACGATCCCTTCGATCCGGACGCCCCCGGCCCGGCCGATCCAGTGCACGCTGCCGTCGGGCAGCTCCGTCCAGCTCGTCCGGGCCCGGTAGGCCCGGTCCACCCTCTCCAGGGTCTCCTCGGGGCCCCAGTCCTTCGGGTAGAAGGTGTGGCCCTGCTCGTCGGCGCGGCGGTGCCAGCGGGACGGGAATTGGCTCATGGGCGAGCCGGGCGCGACGGTCGGATCCAGGAAGTAGGCGTGCGCCCGCCGGGTGCCGTTGCGGTGCGTCGCGAGGTCGGGCCCGACGTGCAGGCCGCGCCCGGCGAGGGTGGTCGCCCCCGGCCGGTCGTTGTGGAAGCCGGTGAGGGTGTGCCGGTCGCCGTAGCGGTTCAGTTCATCGACCCGGTGGCCGAAGGGGGTGGGCCGGGCGTGGGGGACGAACGTGGCCGCGTCGAGTCCGTGCTGGTTGTCGGAGGGCCGGAACCAGGTGAACTCGCCGGCCCGGATCTCGCCCTCGATCCGCACGCCGGCGTACTCACCGGTCCACCGCTGCCGACCGCCGTCGGTCCCGGTGACGCCGCCGGTCCGCCGGGCGTGCAGGAACGCCTGCTTGGCGTTGTACACCGCGTCGTCGGCGTTCCAGGTGTCGGGGAACATCGTCCGGTACCGGCCGCCGTCGCGGCGGCCGTCCGACAGCTCGCCGACGTCGGTCCGGTAGGTGCCGTTGGGGTTCTCCGAGCCGGGCACCGGCGGCAGTCGGCGGCGTCCGGACGCGGGCGGCGCGGGCAGGTGCCCGCCCCGGCCGTCCGTCCCGTCGTACAGCGAGGCCCGCCGGGCGTCCTCGCCGAACTCCGCCCGCCGCGGCAGCGTGCCGGGCGGCGTCACCTGCGAGGGCGTGCCGAACGCCCGGTCGAGCACGGCGCCCAGCTGGTCGAGGTTGTGCGGGCGCAGGGCCGTCTCCGGCAGGTCGGTGCCGTCGTCCAGCCGGGGGTGGGCCGCGTCGACCGAGACCCGGCCGAACCGGTCCAGCGCCGGGGAGCTCATCAGGCCGAGCTCCGGGTAGACGGGGCGGGGGCGGGTGCCCGGCCGCCGGTACTCGTCGTCCAGGCCGAGCAGGTGGCCGATCTCGTGGGCGATCACCCGCGGGTCGCTCTCCACGCCCCAGTTCCCCGAGTCCTCCGCGACGCGGCCGTCCCAGAGCTCGACGGTGTGGTGCGGATCCTGGTCCGCGTCGACGAACCGGACGGCCACCTCCAGCCGGTCGCCGTCGGGCAGCCGCTGGCCCCGGTCGTAGAGCTGCCGCACGCCCGTCTCGGTGGAGATCCGCACCTGTTCCAGGTCCCAGGTGCGCCGCACTCCGGTACTGGTCACACCGTCGGTGTCGAGGTGCACCCGGACGGTCAGGACGGTCCGGGTGTCACCGTCGTGATCCACCACCCGCTGGGCCTCGAAGGCCTGCACCCGCTGGGCCTGCAGGCCGGACAGGAACTCACCGCGGCGCGTCGTGGGGTCGGGCGGCTCCACCTCGACCGTGCGCAGCACCCGGCCGGGCGGGGGCGCCGGCGCGGCCGAGGCCTGGTCGCCGAGGCGCTGCCCGGGCGCGGCGTGGTAGTCGAGGATCCGGCCGTTGTCGACCAGCAGCCTCATCCGGACGCCGCCGGACTCGCCCTCGACGATCGCCTGGTTCCGGCGTCGCTGCTGGTGGTACTCGCTCCCCGTCAGCACCTGCTGGGCCGCGTGGTGGCGCTCGTCGGCCGTCCACTCCCGGGGCAGACCGAGCCCGCCGTGCGCCAGGGCCTGCGGCTCGAACAGGTGGCGGTCGTAGCGGGGGGCCGCCGGCGGCTGCGGTTCGGGGGCGGCCGGCGGATCCTCGGGGTCCGGGAACCGCAGCATGGCCGCCGAATCGCGGTCCAGGCCGTCCCGGACGTGCTCGGTGCCGCGGAACACCGCGTCGATCAGCCCGCGCTCGTGCTCGGGGTGGAGCGCCTGCGGAAGGGAGATGCGATCGCCGGCGATGTGCCAGTCGGCCTCCTCCGGCCGGTCGGTGAAGGTCAGGGTCGCCCGCAGCTGCCGGTGGTCGTCCGAGTTCTCGAAGAGCCGCTCGACGTGCTGCGTCAGCCGGTCGCGCAGGACGTCGGCCTGCTGAGGCGTCAGTCCGGCGGGGTCGTGGTGGACGGCGAGGCTGAGCAGGTGCAGTTCGTGGCCGCTGTCGACCAGTCCCCACCACGCGGCGAACCGGACGCCGCCCAGGTCGACCTCCGCCTCCTCCGACATGAAGAGCTGGCGGGAGTCCGCCCACTCCCGGGTCGTGGTGTCGTCGCGGTGGTCGGCCGGGCCGTGGACGAGGATCTTCTCCCCCCGGGAGATCCCGGTGATCTCCACACCATCGTGGACGCCGGACCAGCGGGTCCGGCCGTCCCCCAGGTCGAGCCGCCGGGCCGGGCTGTCCGCGACCGCGCGGACCGCGCCGTCGATGGTGCCGGCGTCCCAGTGCTCGGGGTAGTCCAGGGGACCGCGGGGGTCCCGGGGTGTCCACCAGCGGGACGGGAGCTGGGACAGCGGCGCGCCGGGCGCCACGGCGGTGTCGAGGTGGCCGAGGGTCAGCTCGCGGACGCCGTCGGCGCGGACGCGCTCCCCGATGACCGTGCTCCGCGGGGCCGGTCCGTCGAGGTGGGCCGGCGGCGTCGGGGCCTCCTGGTCGGTGAGCGGCGGGGCGACGGTCTCCCGCTCCGGGGTGGCCGTCGGGCCGTCGTCGCGGAGGACGACGTGCGTGGCGGTGTTGTGCGGACCGAACCCGGCGACGACCGCTCCCGCCTCGTCGACCACGACCATCCGCACCCGGAAGGTGTGCGCCAGCAGCGGGGCGAGCGCCCCGCCGAGTCCGCCGTCGCCGTCGCGCGCGGGATCCCAGTCCAGCAGTCCGTGCCGCAGGCCGCGCAGAGCGGTCGCGGTCGCGGAGTTCGGCTCCTGGTCCGGGCGGAAGCCGGCCACCACCTCGCGCGGGAGGTCCTCGGGCCGGGTCCGCTGGAGGTAGTCGGCGACGTCCTCCATCATCAGCCGGTGCACCTCCGCCGGCTCGGCGTGCTCGGTCAACCCGTAGCGCTCACGGAGACCGTCGGGGTGCGCGTCGACGACCGTCCGCAGCAGCCCGGCCGGGTCGGGGGCCTCCAGCACCGGGCCGTCGGTGCCGGGCGTGAGCAGGACGGGGGCATGGGCCGGACCGGCGGGGCGGGTCTGCGGCGGGACGTGCAGCTGCGGGAGGTCCCGCTGGTCGCCGATGCCGCGGTAGCCGGTGATCCGGCCGTCCACGATGTCGATCTCCAGCAGGACGCCGCGGAATTCGTCGAGGACGACGCTGCTCTCGGTCGGGCGGACCCCGGCCCGGTCGACGAGCTGGGTGACGGCCCATCGCGCGTCGCGGGCGGTCCACTCGCGGGGCAGGCTCTGGTCGGCGGGGAGGCTGCGCGGGTCGAAGTCGACGGCCGTCCGGCTGAACCGGAAGTCCATGGCGTCCACGGCCCGCTGGCTGTCCCGGTCGGTGCCGGCGGTGACGGCGGGCCGCTGCTCGCCCGGCCGCAGCGGGCCGGGTTCGCGCAGGTCGGCGGGGACGCGGGGGCCGCCCCCGGCGGCGTGCAGGTCCGCGACGAGGTCGACCCGGGTGGGTGCCTCCTCCTCCAGCCGGACGGCCGTCTCGTGGAAGACGTCCGCGCCGTCGAAGTGGGCCAGCGGGCCGAGGAGGTGCCGGAGGTTCTCGGCGGTGTCGACCAGTGCCAGGTCCTCCGGGTCGGGCAGCGAGTCGCGGTCGACGATCACCCGGGCGTAGGGGTCCTGGTGCTCGTCGGCGAAGTCGAGGCGGACGGCGACCAGTATCTCCGGCATGCCGTCCGGGTCCGCGGTGTCCCGGACCCGCTCGCGGACGTAGGCGTCCACCCGGCGCTGGAGTTCGCCCTGGGCGGCCAGCTGCTCCCGGCGGGTCAGGCCGCCCTCGGCGGTCACCTGGACGGGGAGGGTGATCTCCAGGCCGAGCTGCCCGGAGTCGAACAGCACCCGGGAGACGGTGACGGTCCGGCCGTCGAGGTCGACCTCTTCGCCGCGGACGGTGTGGCGGACCCGGAGGTCGTCCCAGGCCCGCATCGGTGCCGTCGGCTGGTCCTCGGTCGGGCGGTGGGCCAGGTGGGCGCCGTCGCGGGAGAGTCCCTCGATCCGGACGCCGTCGGCCTCGCCGGTCCAGTAGTACGTCCGCCCGTCGTCGAGGTAGACCCGGCGCTCGGCCGGGACGCCGTCGTGCGCCTCGTCGACGCGGAGGAGCAGGTCCGCCGAGGACCAGGTCCGCGGGTACATGGTGCGCAGGCCGTCGTCGCTGTCCCGGACCCGCCAGCGGGTCGGGAAGTCGGCGAGCGGGGAGTTGGGCGCGACGGTCGGGTCGAGGAAGGCGACCCGGGCCCGGTAGGTGCCGTTGTGGGCCGGGGGCATGGTCTCGACGACCTGGGCGCCGTGGGCCCGGAGCGCGTTCTCCCGGCCGGACAGGCCCAGGTCGAGTTCGTGGTGCAGGCCGGTGAGGTGCTGGCGGTCGCCGTACCGGGCGACGTCCTCGGCGCGCTGGCCGAAGGCGCCGTAGCCCTGGGCCGGGTTGTCGCTGCGGGCCGGGTCGTGCTCGGTGAGGGCCAGCGGGTCGGGCCGGTGCGGGGCGTTCAGCGGCGGGTCGACGTCGGGCTGGGTGTCGGCGGGACGGAAGGACAGGAACCGGTCGCCCTGGACCTCGCCCTCGATCCGCACCCCGGCGTACTCGCCGGTCCAGCGGTAGCGGGCACCCCCGAGCGGAACCACCTGGTCGGTGCCCAGCGCGTGCAGGTACGCCTGCTCGGCCGCGTACAGCGCGTCCTCACTGGCCCAGTTGCGCGGGAACATCCGACGCTGCACCGGCCCGGCACCCAGCACGTCACCGGTCGTCCGCAGGTCACCGGTCGTCCGCAGGTCACCGGCGGCGGACGAGGTCGCCACCCGTCGCGGCCGCGGCAGCGCCGCGTCCGAGGTGAACTCGGCGACCACGACGCCGTTGCGCTCCACCCGCACCACCCGCTCCGGCGCCGGCCGGTCCGAACCGGCCGGCGGCAGCAGGTGCCCACCAGGATTCCGCGTCCCGCCGAACAGCGAGGACTGCCGGGCGTCCAGGTCGAACGACGCCCGGCCCGGCAGGTCGTGCGCGTTCGACACTGCGGGCACGGGGCCGAGCGCCTGCTCGATCACCGCGCCCAACTCCCGCAGATTGCGCGGCTGCAGCGCGAACCGGATGTCGGTGCCGTCGGTGAGGATCCCGGCGTCCTGGTCGAACCGGACCCGGTTGTTGCCCGCGTGGGTGCCGCCCATCAGGCCGGCGTCGGTGTACGAGGGCCGGGGCCGGATCCCGCGCTCCAGGACGGTGCGGTCGCCGTTCTCGTCGACGGTCTCCTCGTGGAGGCGCCGCTCCCGGTACTCGTCCGGCAGGCCGAGCAGGTGGCCCAGCTCGTGGGCAAGGATGGTGCCGTTCGTGTCCAGACCCCAGAGGCCGGAGTGCTCGCGGATCGGCGGCTCTCCCGGCACCGGGGCCAGGACCTCGACCTCGTGATGCGCCGCATCGGGGTCGTCGACGAACTCCAGCCGCACCACCATGACATCGCCCTCGGGCAGCCGATGGCCGGTGTTGTAGTAGTCGTCGACACTGCGCCGGGCCCGGGCGCGCAGGTCCGCCAGCGACCCGGTGTGGTCCTGGCCGGCCGGCAGCCCCGTAGTGTCCAGGTGCACCCGCACCACGACCTCGACCGCCGGCGAGCCGTCCAGCAGGACGGCACGGCCGGCCTGGAAGCGGCGCAGGTCGGTGCTGGTGCTGGTGTGCCGCGCCGGGTCGGCGGGCGCCTCGACCTCGACCGTCGGGAAGACCCGGGCGATCCGCAGGTCCGGGGCGGGTGCCTGGTGCGCCGGGCGAACCCGGTCGGCCCCGCCGTCCGTGTCGGTCGTGCTGTCGGTGGTGCTGTCGGTGTCCCGGCGCGAGTCCGTGTCCATGGAGCGGCCGGAGTCGGAGCCGTACACCGACTCCATGTCGTGGTCGGAGGACAGGTAGTCGAGCGTGGAGTCCGTGTAGGAGCCCATCTCCTCGTCGGACTCCCGGTACAGGTCCATGTCCCTGTCCAGGTCCATGTCCAGGTCCTCGTCCCGGCCCGGGGTGGTGGGCCAGGCGGACTCGTCGTGGCCGGGCGTCCGGGGAAGGGAGTTGTCGTCGCCGCCCGGGGTGGTGGGCCGGGAGTCCCCGTCGTGGCCGGGTGTCCTGGGCAGGGCGTTGTCGTCGCCGCCCGGCGTGGTGGGCCGGGAGCCCTCGTCCGAACCGGCGAAGTACGGCGCGCGCGCCACGGGCGCCGGTGCCGCCTCGCCCGGGCCGGCCGGCCGGACGGGGCCGCGCTCGGGCACCGGGACGGAGGTCTGGCGCGGCGGGGTGTGGCCGTCCGCGACCGAGAAGTCGACGATCCGGTAGTCCGCGTCCCGCAGCACCGTGATCTCGACCCCGGCGAACCGCACCAGGCTCCGGAACCCGTCCGCGACCGGCTCCTCGACGCCGATCGGCCGCCCGTGGTGGGCCGCGTAGAGGCGCTCCGCCGCCGTCCACTCCCGGGGCAGGCCCCGGCCGGCCGTGTCGCTCAGGTTCGGGGCGACCCGGTCGGCGGGCACCGCGTCCGGCGCCATCGAGTCGGTGGTGGCCGGGCGGCGGCCGGTGGCGGGCGCCCCGGGCTCGGTGAGCGGGGCGGAGCGGTGCGCGTCCGGCGGCAGGACGACGCCGGGCTGCTCGTCCGCCGGGCGGTGGACGAGGTGCCGGCCGTCCCGGGTGATGCCCTCGATCCGGACCCCGTCGGCCTCGCCGGTCCAGTGCTGGGCACCGTTCACCGGGCGGGTCGCGGTCCGGTTCTCGTACGCCGTCCGGACGGCCTCCAGGACCCGGCCGGCCGGCCAGTCCCTCGGGTAGAAGGTGTTGGTCGGGTGGTCCGCGCGCAGGTGCCAGCGGGAGGGGAAGTCCGTTATCCAGGAGGACGGCGTCACCACCGGGTCCAGGAACCACACGGGCGCGCGGTAGGTCCCATTGGGGTGCCCGCCGAACGGGGCGCCGATCCGGATCCCCCGGCGCTGGCCGGCCAGCTCCACCGCGGACGGCTCCCCCGGCCGGTGCCCGGGCGGCTCCGGCGGCTGGTGGTGCGCGCCGGTCATGGTGTAGCGGTCGCCGTAGCGCACCAGGTCCTCGACCCGCTGGCCGAAGCCGTCCGGGAAGGGGTGCCAGGGCAGGTGCGCGGCGGCGCCGAGGCCGCTCTGGTCCTCGGACGGGCGGAAGGAGACGATCTCCGCCACGTCGACCGTGCCGCCGCGCCGGTTCTCGGCCGGGTTGGCGGGCCGGAACTCGGTCCGGGACTCGACCCGGCCCTCGATCCGCACGCCGCCGTACTCGCCGGTGAACGCCCAGGAACCCGAACCGAGTTCGGTGAACGCGTCGCCGCCGCGGCGCAGCGCGTGCTGGTACGCCTGCTCCGCCGCATACACCGCGTCGTCGGACGTCCAGTGCTCCGGGAACACCGTGCGGCCCCGGTCGCGGCCGGCCGGGCCGGCCGCGAGGTCACCGGCCAGCCGGTGCTGCCCGGTCGCGGTGCCGTCGGCCGGGCCGCCGAACACCCGGAAGGTGCCGTTGCGGTTCTCCGAGCCCGGGATCCGGGTCGGCCGCGGCCGGTCCGAACCGGGCGGCGGGACCAGGTGGCCGCCGCCGTCGCGGCCGCCGCTCGACAACCGCCCGCCGGTCCCGTCGAGGTCGCCGAAGAGCGCGGTGCGCCGGGCGTCCTCGTTCACCCGCGGCCTCGGCGGGTGGGTCCCGTCCGGGGCGGGGCCGCGGTCGGCGCCGAACGCGAGGTCGATCACGGCGCCCAGCTGCCGCAGGTTGCGCGCCGTCAGAACGGGTCGCCGGTCGGTGTAGCCCGGGCGGTCGGCCAGGCTGTCGCTGTCGACCAGGGGCCGGTCGAAGCGGTCCCGCGTCGTGGAGGCCATCAGTCCGCCGTCGACGTGGACCGGCCGGGACCGGCCGTCGTAGGAGCCCTCGCGGTACTCGTCCGCCAGCCCGAGCGTGTGGCCGATCTCGTGGGCGATGATCTCGGCCCGGATGTCCAGGCCCCAGTTGCGGTGGTTCGCCCGCTCCTGGTCGGGGTGGACGGCCACGATGTGGTGCGCGGCGCCGGGGTCGTTCACGAACTCGACCCGGACTCGCAGCCGGTCGCCGCCCGGCAGCCGCTGGGTTCCGCCGTAGGTGGCCGCCAGCCCGGCGCGAGCCCGGTTGGCCAGGTCGTCGAGGCCGCGCACGGTGGTGGGGTCGGCCAGATCCAGCGCGGCGGTGTCCAGGTGCACCCGAACGGTCACGAGGGACTCGGTGTCACCGTCGGCGAACCGGATCCGGCTCACCGAGAACCGCTGCAACCGCCGGTCCTCCATGGCGTGTTCGAGGCGGTCCGTGGGCGGGTGGACCTCGTGGGTCCCGAGCACCTGGATCCGCTCGGGTCCGCGCCTGGTCAGCTGGTCGGGCATCCGCTGGTCCGGCTGGCCCCAGAAGTCGCTGATCCGGCCGTTCTCCACCCGCACCGTCAGCCGGACCCCGGCGAAGCTGCCGTGGACCAGTTCGGGCGCGGTCGTGCCGCCGGGCGGCACCGGACCGGCCGGGGCGCGGTGCGCCGAGCCGGCGACCACGCTGGCGGCGTAGCGGGCCTCGTCGGCGGTCCACTCGCGGGGCAGGTTGCGGCCCTCGGTCGGGCGGTCCCAGACGGCGGCCGTGAAGAGCCGCCGCCGGCCGTCGAGCATCGTCTCACCGGAGACCGTGTCCGGGGCGGACGGCGCCTGCGGCTGCCGCTCCGAGGCCAGCACCTCGGCCAGCCGGTCGGTGCCGGCCGCCCGGTGCAGCCTCGGCAGGGCCTGTTCGATGGTGGGGTCCTGGCCGGGGACGAGCCGGACCGGGGTGGCGTCGCGGTCCCGGGTGAACTCCAGCTGGAGGTCCAACGGCGTGTCGCTGCCGCGCTGGTGGCCCTCCAGGTACTCGGCGGCGGCCTGCCGCAGCGTCGTCTCGGCGCGCCGCAGGTCGGCGGGGGTGGCGTGCTCGCCGCCGACCAGCCGGACCCGGGCGGTGACCCGGAGGACCTCGGAGCCGTCGAACATCAGGTCGCGGCGGACCCGGACCGGCCCGAGGCCGGTCGGCCGCACCTCGGTGCCCCGGTGGGCCGTCGTCGAGGCGGGGGGCTGGTAGTCCGGGTTGTCGAAGCCCTGGTGCGGGGCCGGGCGGTGGTAGTAGAGGGCGCCGTCGGGGCCGAACCGGCCCTCGATCCACACCCCGTCGGCCCGGCCGAGCACGACCCGGGAGCCGTCGGGCTCGTCGCGGGTGCGGAGCGGGTGGTCGAGCGCGGTGGTGACGTGCGCGGTCAGCTGCGCCTCGCTCCAGTGCTCCGGGTAGTACACCGTCCCGGGATCGAGCGCGGAGCGGTGCCAGCGGGAGGGGAACAGCGTGGCGGGGGCGCCGGGGGCGACCGCGGGGTCGAGGTGGGCCGCGAAGACCCGGACGGCGCCGTTGGGCAGGGTGACCCGCAGCTGGCCGGGGCCGGGGGTGGGCGGGCGGCGCGGGGCCCCGGCCACCGTCCCGTCCAGGTCGGCCGACTGCCAGGCGGAGGCGGCCGGCCGCTGTGCGACGGGTGCGTGTGCGGGTGCGGGCTGGGTCCCGGCGTCCGCGCCGAGCGGCGGGACGTGCAGCTGCGGCAGGTCCCGCTGGTGGCCGACGCCGGTGACGAGGACGATCTGTCCGTTCTCGACGTGGACCGCGAGGTCGACGCCGCCGTAGGAGCCGCGGACGATGTCGGTCGCGGTCGGGCCGTACTGGCCGTCGTGCTCGTGCAGGACCTGGAGGGCGGCCCATCGCGCGTCGCGGGCCGTCCACTCCCGGGGCAGGCTGTGGGTGACGGGCAGGTTCCGCGGGTCGGCGGTCAGCGCCTCCTGGCTGAACCGGGTGTCCAGGTGGCGCAGTTGCAGCGCGGTCTGCTGGTCCCAGCCGGCCACCTCGGCGGGCCGGTGCTCGCCGGGCCGCAGCGGGCCGGGCTCGCGCAGGTCGGCGGGGACGCGGGGGGCGCCCTGCTGGGCGACCAGGTCGGCGTGCGGGGTGGCGAGGTCGCCCAGGGCGGCGACGATCGCGTTGAACACCTGGTCCTGGCCCTGGAAGGCCAGCGGGCCGAGGACGTCAGACACGTCCGACGCCGCGTCGGGGCGCACCAGCACCTCGGAGAAGACCTTCGGACGGCCGGGGGTGAAGTCGAGGACGACGGCGACCAGCCTCGGCGGCACCCCGTCCGGGCCCGCCGTCTCCAGCATCCGGTCCCGGACGTAGTCGTTGACCCGCTGCTGGACGGCCTCCTCGGCGAACGCCCGGTGCTGGGGCGTCACCGGGCCCTCGACGACGGTGCGCACGGGCACGGTGATCCGCAGGCCCTCCTGCCCGGAGTCGAACAGCACCCGGGAGACGGACAGCGGGCGGTCGCCCATCCAGGTCCCGGTGTCCGGGGAGGTGCTCACCACCCGCCTCTGCTTCCAGTCGGTCATCGGCTGGGTGTCGGTCGGGCGGTGGGCCAGGTGGGCGCCGTCGCGGGAGAGTCCCTCGATCCGGACCCCGTCGGCCTCGCCGGTCCAGTAGTACGTCCGGCCGTCGTCCAGGTAGACCCGGCGCTCGGCCGGGACGCCGTCGTGGGCCTCGTCGACGCGGGTCAGCAGGTCCGCCGACGACCAGGTCCGCGGGTACATGGTGCGCCCGCTGCCGCCGTCGGCGTTGCCGCGCAGGCGCCAGCGGGTCGGGAAGTCAGCGAGCGGGGAGTTGGGCGCGACGGTCGGGTCGAGGAAGGCGACCCGGGCCCGGTAGGTGCCGTTGTGGATCGGCGGGCTGGTCTCGACGACCCGGACGCCGTGGGCCCGGAGGGTGTTGGCGGGGTCGGTGACGTTTCCGGGGTTCAGTTCGTGGTGGAGGCCGGTGAGGTGCTGGCGGTCGCCGTAGCGGACGATGTCCTCGGCGCGCTGGCCGAAGGCGCCGTAGCCCTGGGCCGGGTTGTCGCTGCGGGCCGGGTCGTGCCCGGTGAGGGCCAGCGGGTCGGGCCGGTGCGGGGCGTTCAGCGGCGGGTCGACGTCGGGCTGGGTGTCGGCCGGGCGGAAGGACAGGAACCGGTCGCCCTGGACCTCGCCCTCGATCCGCACGCCCGCGTACTCGCCGGTCCAGCGGTAGCGGGCACCCCCGAGCGGAACCACCTGGTCGGTGCCCAGCGCGTGCAGGTACGCCTGCTCGGCCGCATAGAGCGCGTCCTCACTGGTCCAGTTGCGCGGGAACATCCGGCGGTAGACCGGCCCGACACCCAGCAGGTCACCGGCGCTCAGCAGGTCACCGGCGGCGGACGAGGTGGCCACCTGTCGCGGCCGCGGCAGCGCCGCGTCGGACGAGAAGTCGGCGACCACGACGCCGTTGCGCTCCACCCGCACCACCCGCTCCGGCGCCGGCCGGTCCGAGCCGGCCGGCGGCAGCAGGTGCCCACCAGGATTCCTGGTGCCCCCGAAGAGCGAGGACTGCCGGGCGTCCAGGTCGAACGACGCCCGGTGCGGCAGGTCGTGCGTGTTCGGCACCGGCTGCACGGCACCGAGCGCCTGGTCGATCACGGCCCCCAACTCCCGCAGATTGCGCGGCTGGAGCGCGAACCGGATGTCGGTGCCGTCGGTGACGATCCCGGCGTCCTGGTCGAAACGGACCCGGTTGTTGCCCGCGTGGGTGCCGCCCATCAGCCCGGCGTCGGTGTACGAGGGCCGGGGCGGGATCCCGGGCTCCACAGTGCGGTTGCCGTCCTGGTCGACGGTCTCCTGGTGGAGGCGCCGCTCCCGGTACTCGTCGGGCAGGCCGAGCAGGTGGCCCAGTTCGTGGGCGAGGACGGTGCCGTTCGTGTCCAGACCCCAGAGGCCGGAGTTCTCGCGGATCGGCACCCCCGGCTCCGGGGCCAGGACCTCGACCCGGTGGTGCGCGGCGTCGGGGTCGTCGACGAACTCCAGCCGCACCACCATGACATCGCCCTCGGGCAGCCGGTGGCCGGTGTTGTAGTAGTCGTCGACGCTGCGCCGGGCCCGGGCGCGCAGCTCCGCCAGCGACTCGGTGTGGTCCTGGCCGGCCGGGAGCCCCGTCGTGTCCAGGTGGACCCGCACCACGACCTCGACGGCCGGCGAGCCGTCCAGCAGGAAGCCGCGGGCGGCCTGGAAGCGGCGCAGGTGGGTGCTGGTGCTGCTGTGCAGGGCCCGGTCGGCGGGCGCGGTGACCTCGACCGGGTCGAGGACGGCGGCGAACCCGAGGTCCGGCGCCGGCGCCTCGTGCGCCGGCCGGACCGGCCGCACCGCCAGTACCTCGTCCAGGTCCATCAGCAGGTCCGCGTCCATGTCCGCGTCCATGTCCTCGGAGCGGCGGCCGGAACCGGCGTCGGAGCCGTCCTCCCAGTCCATCAGCTCGTCGTCGGAGGACAGCAGGTCCAGGGTGTCGGCCCGGGAGAACGTCTCCTCGTCCGTGTCCTGGTACAGCTCCATGTCCTCGTCCTCGTCGGAGCGGCGGTGGCCGCCCGGCGAACCGAGGTCGTGCTCGGAGCCCTGGTCCGAGCCGGGGTAGTGCGGCAGCGGCTCGGTCTCGACAGGCTGCGGGGCCGTCTGCCGGGTGCCGCGCTCGGGGATCGGCACGGCCCGCTGGGGCGGCGGGGTGTGGCCGTCCGCGACCGCGAAGTCGACGATCCGGGCGCTCGCGTCGCGCACCACGGTGAGCTCGACGCCGGCGAACCGCACCCGGACGCTGGAGCCACCGTCGAGCGCGGTCGCGGGCTCCAGCGGCCGGCCCGCGTAGGCGGCGTAGAGCCGCTCCGCCGCCGTCCACTCCTCGGGCAGGCCGCGGCCTGCGCCGGCGCGCAGCACGCCGGCCTCTCCGGCGGGCAGCTCGATCGCGCCCAGGTCGGCGACGACGGCCGGGCGACGGCCGGTGCCGGGCGCCGCGGGCTCGGTGAGCGGGGCGGACCTGCCCCGCACCCGGGCGCCGGGCTGGACGTCCGCCGGGCGGTGGACCAGGTGGCGGCCGTCCCGGGTGATGCCCTCGATCCGGACGCCGTCGGCCTCGCCGGTCCAGTGCTGGGCGCCGTTCACGAGGCGCGTCGCGGTCCGGTTCTCGTACGCGTGCTGGACGGCGTCGAGAACATGACCGGCCTGCCAGTGTGCCGGGTAGAACATCCGCCCCGGGTGGTCCGCGTGCCGGAACCAGCGGGAGGGGAACTGCGCCAGGTGCGCCCTCGGGGCGATGAACGGGTCGAGGAACCAGGCGGTGGCCCGGTAGGTCCCGTTGTCGTTGGAGTGGAAGGAGCGGTTCCCGATCCTGACGCCCCGCCGGAAGCCGGCCACCTCCACCTTGGAGAACTGCCCCTCCTGGGGGCGGTCCTGGGCCGGCTGGTGGTGGAAGCCGCTGAGGGTCTGCCGGTCGCCGTAGCGCACCAGGTCCACGACCCGCTGCCCGAAGGCGTCCGGGGACGGGTGCCACGGCAGGTGCGGGGCCGGGCCGAGCCCGCCCTGGTCCTCGGACGGGCGGAAGGAGAGGATCTCCACCACCTCGACCGGGCCGCCGGGCCGGTTCTCGGCCGGGTTCGCCGTCCGGACCTCGGTCCGGGTCTCGACCCGCCCCTCGATCCGCACGCCGCCGTACTCACCGGTGAAGGTCCGGACGCCGGGGGCGACGTCGGTGAACGCCGCGTCGCCCCGGCGCAGCGCGTGCTGGTACGCCTGTTCGGCCGCATACACCGCGTCGTCGGAGGACCAGTGCTCCGGGAACATGGTGCGGTGGCGCTCGCCGGTCCGGGGGGCCGGCGTGGTCGCGAGGTCGCCGGCCAGCCGGTGCTGACCCGTCGTCGCCTCGGCGGCCGGGCCGTCGTACACCCGGAAGGTGCCGTTGCGGTGCTCGGAGTCCGGGACCCGGGTCGGCCGCGGCCGGTCGGAGCCGGGCGGCGGGAACAGGTGGCCGCCGTCGCGTCCGTCGCCGTACAGCGCGGTGCGCCGGGCGTCCTCGTTCACGGTCGGCCGGGGCGGGTGGGTGCCGTCGCGGCCCGGGCCGCGGTCGGTGCCGAAGGCGCTGTCGATCACGCCGCCCAGCTGCCGCAGGTTGCGTGCCTTCAGGACCGGCCGCGGGTCCTCGGTGGTCGGCGTGCCGGGCTGGTGGTCCGAGTCGAGCGTGATCCGGTCGAAGCGGTCCCGGAAGGTGGAGCCCATCATGCCGCCGTCGTCGTGGACCGGGCGGACCCGGCCGGGACGGGAGAGTTCGCGGTACTCGTCCGGCAGCCCGAGCAGGTGGCCGAGTTCGTGGACGACTGCCTTGGCCGGGGTGTCCAGGCCCCAGTTCGAGGCGTTCGGCCGGGGCTGGGTCGGGTGGACGGCCACGGTGTGGTGCGCGGCGCCGGCGTTCTTCACGAACTCCATCCGCACCCGCAGCCGGTCGCCGCCGGGCAGCCGCTGGCCGAGGTCGTAGATCTCCGCCGTCCTGGCGCGGGCGTTCCTGGCCAGTTCCTTGAGGCTGTCCCTGGTGGCCCGCTTCGTCATGTCCAGGTCACTGGTGTCCAGATACACCTTGACGGTCACCAGTGACTCGGTGTCACCGTCGGCGAGCCTGATCCGGCTCACCGAGAACCGCTGGAGCCGCCGCTCCTCCAGCGCGCGCTCGAAGAGGTCCACCGGCGGGACGACCTCACGGGTCCCGAGCAGCCGGCGCCGCTCGGCCGTGGGCGCGGCCAGCTGGTCCGGGACCCGCTGGTCCGGCTGGGCCCAGAAGTCGCTGATCCGGCCGTCCTCCACTCGCACCGTCAGCCGCACCCCGGCGAACTCGCCGTGACGCAGCGTGGGCGCGGCCGTGCCCCCGGGCGGCACCGGGCCGGCCTGGGCCCGGAACGCGGAGCGCGCGACCACGCTCGCGGCGTGGCGGGCCTCGTCGGGCGTCCACTCCCGGGGCAGGTTGCGGCCCTCGGTCGGACGGTCCCAGGCGGCCTGGTGGAAGAGCTGCCGTGCCCCGTCCAGCATCGTCTCGCCGGACACGGTGTGCGGCGGCGGCGGGGCCTGCTCCCGCGCGGCGGCCAGGACGGCGGCCGGTCCGGGACCGGTCGCCTCCTCGTGCAGCCGGGGCACGGCCTGCTGGAGCGAGAAGCCCTCGCCGGGGACGAACCGGATCTCGGTGGCGTCGGCCTCCCGGGTGAACCGCAGCCCGAGTTCCATCCGGGTGCTGCCGTCCCGGTGGCCCGCCAGCAGCTGGCCGGCGGCCCGGTGCAGCGTCGCCTGGGCGCGCAGGAGGTCGGGCTGGGCGACGCCCTCGGCGCCTTCGATCCGGACCCGGGCGGTGAGCCGGACGACCTCGGAGCCGTCGGCCATCAGCTCGCGGCGGACCCGGACCGGCCCGAAGCCGGCCAGGTCCACCTCCTCGCCCCGGCCGACGGTCGGTGCCGAGCCGAGGTCGTACCGCGGGTCCCGGAACGACTGGTGGGGGGACGGGCGGTGGCCCAGGAAGCTGCCGTCCGCGAGGTACATGCCCTCGATCCACACGCCGTCGGCGCGGCCGAGCTTGAAGGTGACGCCGTTCTCCACCCGGGTGAACAGCGTGTTCCCGAGCGCCTCGGTGACCCGCTCGCCGAGGTGCGCCGCGGTCCAGGCCTTCGGGTAGTACACGGTGCCGGGGTCGAGCAGCGAGCGGCTCCAGCGGGAGGGGAAGGCCGCCACCGGCGCGCCCGCCTCCACCACGGGGTCCAGCCGCGCCTTGAACACGCGGACGGTGCCGTTGGGCAGGGTCTCCTGCCGCTCGTCGGCCTGGAGGGCGGGCGGGCGGCGCGGGCCGTCCCGCAGCGTGCCGTCCGTCGCGGTGGGGTGCCAGGGGTTGGTCCGGGCCGCTCCGGCCTGCCCGGCCTGCCCGGCCTGCGCCGCCGCGACGGGAGAGACCTCCGCCACCGGGGTGTTCGACAGCAGGGTGTTCGACTGCAGGGTGTTCGACAGCAGCGCGGCCGGCACGGGGACATCGGAGTTCGGGTGCGCCTGCGGAAGGACCGGGACGTTCGCGGCACCGGCGTGCGGCGTGTGCAGCGGCGGGCCCTCGCCGTCCGTGGCGGGCACCGGCTCGGCACCGCGCCGGGGCAGCGGTCGGGAGCCCTGGGGCGGCGGGGTGTGCCCGTCCGCGGCCCGGAAGTCGATGATCTTGTAGCTGTGCCAGTCCCGGACCACGGTGATCAGGACGTCGCCGAACCGCACCTGCTGGATCAGCTCGGCCCCGACCTGCGTCTGGGATCCGATCTGATCGCCGCGGGCGGCCGCGTGGATCATCTCCTCGCGGGTCCACTGCGGCGGCAGGCCCCGGCCCGCGTCGGGCCGCAGGGACGGGCTGACCACGTCGGCCGAGACCGGGTCCGCGATCGGCCGGGCCACCGTCGCCGGGCGTTCGCCGGTGCCGGGCGGCGCCGGTTCGGCGAGCGGGTAGGAGCGGTGCCCGTCCGCCGCCGGAGCGCCGGGCTGGTCGTCCGCCGGACGGTGGATCAGATGGCGGCCGTCCCGGGTGATGCCCTCGATCCGGACGCCGTCGGCCACGCCGGTCCAGTGGACGGCGCCGTTCACCGTGCGTCGGTCGGTCGAGCTCCGGTAGGCCGAGTCGACGGCGCCGAGGACCCGCAGCGGGTCCCAGCTCCGGGGGTAGAACATGTTGTCCGGGGAGTCCGCGCGCCGGTGCCAGCGGGAGTCGAACTCCGCCAGCCTGGAGCCCGGGGAGGCGACGGGGTCGAGGAACCAGACCGGGGCGCGGTAGGTCCCGTTGGGGTTGGTGTGCACCGGTTCCCCGATGTCGATCCCGTGCACCGCCTTGGCCGCGTCCACCGGCTGGTGGTGCAGGCCGGTGAGGGTGAGCCGGTCGCCGTAGCGCACCAGGTCCTCGACGCGCCGGCCGAAGGCCCCCTCGGAGGGGCGCCACGGCAGGTGGGCGGCCGCGCCCAGGCCGCTCTGGTCGTCGGACGGGCGGAAGGAGACGATCTCCACCACCTCGACCTGGCCGCCGCGCCGGTTCTCGGCCGGGTTCTCCGGCCGGAACTCGGTCCGGTTCTCGACCCGGCCCTCGATCCGCACCCCGCCGTACTCACCGGTGAAGGTCCGAACACCGGGGGCGACCTCGGTGAACGCCTCCGGGCCACGGCGCAGCGCGTGCTGGTACGCCTGCTCCGCCGCGTACACCGCGTCGTCCGACGACCAGTGCTCCGGGAACATGGTGCGGTGGCGGTCGCCGGTCCGGGGAGCGGGGACGGTCGCGAGGTCGTCGGTCCGGGCAGCCCGGCCGGCGGTGAACTCGGCGGTGAAGTCGGCGGTCCGGGGGGCCCGGCCGGTCGCCAGGTCGCCGGCCTGCCGCCCGTTCACCGTCGCCCGGTGGTCCGTCGCCACGTCGTCCGCCGGACCGCCGAGCACCCGGAAGGTGCCGTTGCGGTTCTCCGACCCCGCGACCCGCTCCGGCCGCGGCCGGTCGGAACCCGGCGGCGGGAACAGGTGGCCGCCCCCGCGCCCGTCGCCGTACAGCGCGGTGCGCCGGGCGTCCTCGTTCACCTGCGGTCGCGGCGGGTGGGTGGCGTCCGGGGCAGGACCGCGGTCGGCACCGAAGGCGAGGTCGATCACGGCGCCCAGCTGCCGCAGGTTGCGCGCGGGCAGGACCTGGTGCGGGCCGACGGAGTAGTTGCCCCTGGACTGGTGGTCCTGGTCGACCGCGATCAGGCCGTGGCCTTCCTCCCGGGCCCGGGCCGCCATCAGCCCGCCGTCGAGGTAGACCGGACGGCTTCTCCACGACGCTTCGCGGTACTCGTCGGGCAGGCCGAACAGGTGGCCGACCTCGTGGGCGATGACATCAGCCTTGGTGTTCAGGCCCCATGCGCGGTGGTTCTCCCGGTCCGAGGACGGGTGGATCTTCACGGTGTGGTGCGCGGTGGCGGGATCGTTCACGAATTCGATCCGCGCCCGCAGCCGGTCGCCGTTGGGCAGCCGCTGGCCGACGTCGTAGGTGGCGGCCACCCCGGCCCGGGCCCGGTCGAGCAGCTCTCCGAACCGCTCGGCGGTGCGCAGCTCCACCAGTGGCAGGTCCGTGGTGTCCAGGCGCACCCGGACGGTGATCACGGACTCGGTGTCGCCGTCGGGAAGCCGGATCCGGCTCACCTCGAACCCCTGCGTCTTCCGCGCCTCCATGGCGCGGTCGAAGGCGTCCGTCGGAGGAACGACCTCGCGGGTCCCGAGCACCTGGTGCTGCTCGGCCACCGGCGCGGCCAGCTGGTACGGCATCCGCTGGTCCGGCTGGCCCCAGAAGTCGGTGATCCGGCCGTCCTCCACCCGCACGGTGAGCTTCACCCCGGCGAACTCGCCGTGGTGCAGCTGCGGCGCGCTCGTGCCACCGGGCGGCACCGGGCCGGCCTCGACGGCCCGGCCCGTGGCCCGGATCCGGTGCGCGGCGTAGCGGGCCTCCTCGGCGCTCCACTCGCCCGGCAGGTGGCGGCCCTCCGTCGGGCGGTCCCACACCGCGTCGGCGAAGTGCTGCCGCGACACCTCGACCAGCGCCGCGCCCGACACCGTCCACGGCGCCTCCGGCGGCTGCTGGGCCACCCGCTCCAGGGCCATGGCCAGGTCGAAGGAGCCCGCCGCGTCGCGCAGCCGGGGCAGGGCGCCCAGGACGGTGAGGTCCGCACCGGGGCCGGTCCGGACCTCGGTGGCGTCCTGGTCGGTCGTGAACTCCAGCCGGAAGTCGAGCCTGGTGTCGCTGAAGTCCTGATGGCCGGCCAGGTAGCCGGCGACATCGCTCTCCAGGGCGATCCGGGCCTGCCGGAGGTCCGCCGGGTCGCTCTGCTCGTCGCCCACCAGCCGGACCCGGGCGGTGACCCGCAGGACCTCCGTACCGTCGGCCGTCCGGTCACGGCGCATCCGGACGTGTCCGAGCTCCGGCACCTGGACCTCGGCGCCCTCGGTGTGCTGGGCGTCCGTCTGCCACGGGGACGGGCGGTGGGACAGCAGCGTGCCGTCCGGGTGGTACACCGCCTCGATCCAGACGCCGTCCGACTCGCCGACCACGAAGAGGGTGCCGTCGGGCTGCGGATTCCTCATCTGCGAGGTGCGCACCGCCGCGTCCACGTGGGTGGCCACGTCGGTGGCGCTCCAGGACGCCGGGTAGTACACCGTGCCGGTGTCGCCCAGCGTGCGGTGCCAGCGCGAGGGGAAGTCCTCGATCGGCGCGCCCGGCTCGATGCCGGGGGACCGCTGGGCGGAGAAGACCCGGACCGTGCCGTTGGCCAGCACGGTCTGCCGCAGGTCGCCCACGGCCAGGGGCGCGCGGAGCGGATCCGCGATGCTGCCGCCCGGACCCGTGGCCTGCCAGGCGGTGCCCGGGTACAGCGGAGCGGCGGTGTCGTTGGTCGGGAGCGTCGTGGTGTCGGCCGTCGTGGTGTCGTGCGCCGAAGTGTCGTGCGCCGACGGCTGCGGGAGGTCGGTGCGGCCGGGGTGCGCGGGCGCCGACAGCTCGACGGGCCCGGTGCCGTCGAGCACCGTGTCCCGGAGGGGCGGGAGGTCGCCCCGGTGCGGCGGGAGCGGCCGCGGCGGGGCGTACGGCGGCGGCGGCGCGTCGACCTGCTCGTGGTGCGGCCGGAAGCCGGTGATCACACCGTCCCGCTGGGTACCCGTGATCGTCACACCGGCGTACTCGCCGACCCACACCCGCGAGGCGTCGTCGGTGCCGGAGCGCCGGGAGGCCAGGTGCGCCTGCTCGACCGCGTAGACGATGTGGTCGACGGTCCAGTGCCGGGGGAAGAACGTCCGGGGCTGCGCACCGGAGCCGTCCCGGGCCGGCAGCCGGACGGTGTCGTTGGCGTTCGTGCGGAGCTGTCCGGCGTACGCCGCGTCGACGGAGGGGCGCAGCAGCGAACCGCCGATGCCGCCGTCGCCGCCCTGGCCGTACAGCGCGGTGTCGCGGACCTGGACCGTGATCCGCGGCGGGGCGGGAGTGTGGTCGGCGGAGGCGTTCTCGGGGGCGAAGGCCTCGTCGACGGTGTCGCCGAGGGTGCGCAGGCGACGCGGCCAGTCGGCGGCGGGGCGGTCGACGGCGGGGCGGTCGGCGCCCGGGGCGCGGTGCGGTTCGCGGGGGCCCTCGACCAGGCCCAGGACGCGCCCCAGCTCGTGCCCGATCATCTCCCGGTCGGCCCGCAGACCCCAGTTGGCCTCGTCCTGGTCGACGGCGCCCCGGCGCACCCGCACGGTGTGGTCGGCGTTCGCGGCCGAGTCGGCGAACTCGACCCGCACCTGGAGCCGGCTGCCGTCGGGGAGCCGGTGCCCGCCGTTGTAGGCGGCGTCCACCGCCTGGCCGACGCGCTCGCGCAGCGCGGTGACCTGCCCGGACTGCCCCTGGGGCACGCCGGTGTGGTCGAGGTGCAGCCGCAGGACGAGTTCGGTGACCGGGTCGCCGTTCAGCGACTGGCCGCGCCGGACCTGGTACGGGCGCAGCGGCGGCGGTGCGGGCGTGCCCTCGATCCGGAGGTAGGCGAGCGGCTCGACCCGCCGGGTGTCCGGGTTCGGGCGGAGTTCGGTGAGGGAGTCGGCGAGCGGCTGCTGGTGCGGCGCCAGGGGCAGGTCGGTCTCGTCCCGGCCGGGCGTGCGGGGCTGCGAGGGGAGGTCGCCGGCCCCGGTCCGGGGCGGCGGTGCGGGGGCCTCGGTCCGGTCGGAGTCGCGGGTGACGGTGGTGTCCTGGCCGAGGAGCAGCGAGGCGAGGCTGCTGGTCTGCCGCGGGGCCTTCGGCGTCGGCTCCTGGACGTCGTGGCGCCCGGTGTCGTCGCTGCCGGCCGGCGGGCGCGGCGCGACGGGCGGCTTCGGGTCGTGCGCCGGGACGTGGTCGGGGGTGTGGTTCGGCGTGTGGTTCGGCGTGTGGTTCGGGGCGGTGTGGTCGGCGGTGGTCGCGGAGCTGATGGCCGGACGGCCGGGGCCGCCGGTGGTGTTGGCGGTCGCGGCCGCACCGGGTGCGGGGGCGACGGTCTCGTTCTGGGCTCCGGTCCGGTTGCGGGGGGCCGTCAGCCCGTCGCCCGAGGACTCGGTCGACACCGGGGGCACCGGCCGCTGCCGGCCCGGGGTGCTCTTCTTCGGCTGCTCCTGGCCCGGCGCCTCCCCGGGCTTGCGCTCCGGCGCCTTGGGCTCGGTCGCCTTCTGCTCCCCGGCCTTCTGCTCCCCGGGCTTCTGCTCCGGGGTGCGCTGCTCCGCGGCCTTCTGCTCGGCGTCCGGTGTCCGGGGCTTCGGCGCGACGGCCGGGGCGTCCTCCGACTGGACCTTGACCGGCGTCGCGGGGGCGTGCTCCTCGCCGGCCTTGTCCTCGCCGCCCTTCTTCCCGCCCTGCTCGTTCCGGGCCGAGGGCTCGTCGTGGGCGGGCACCAGGGTGTCGGTGCTGCCGCCGACGGTCCGGGTCAGCGTCTCCAGCAGGGACGGCGCGTGGTCGCCGCGCTCCTCCGCCAGGAGGTCGACGTAGGGCAGCAGTTGCTGCATCCACTCGGCCACCTCGCGGTCGGCCGGCGGGGTCTTGATGTCCACCCCCGCGGCGTTCGATATGCCCTTCTGGATGTCGTCCAGCGAGTTGATCCGGAAGCTCTTGGCGAACTCGAAGGCTTCGGGGTGGCCCATCCTGGGCACCGGGAAGGGCACGAGCTTGCCGGACGCCATACTGGCGAGCGCGGCGAAGCTGATCGGGTGGTAGAGCGGGAAGTTCTTGCTCGCCCCCTGCCCGACCGCCTGGAACTGGGTCTGCTGGACCCAGTCGGCGTAGCGGTGCATCAGCGGCGCCGAGCCGAGGTGCATGACGTGGCCCATCATCGCGGTCATCATGCCGCCGACGAAGCTGCCCGCGGTGACGGTGAACTCGTGGTTCTCGCCGAAGATGAGGTTGTAGAAGCCCTCGCTGAGCACGTTCTGGGTACCGGACTGGATGTAGTTGCCGAGGCCGAGGCCGAGCTTGAACATCTTGTTGCCCTGGGTCAGACCGTCGGCGAGATCGGGCAGGTGCTTGCCCAGCGCGTCCATCTGATGTGACGTCAGGGTCCGGCCGGCATTGCCCTCCTGCTTGAGGACGGTGCCCAGCGCGTCCTTGAGGCCCTCGCTGGCCGCGCCCCGGGCCGCGACGGTCTGCTGGGCCTTGCCGACCCACTTCTCGGCGAACGCCTCGCCCAGCTCGCGGCCGAGCGCCGCGGCCTCCTTCTTGCCGACCTGCTCGCCGAGGTGCTTGACGAAGGTCTTCTCCATCTCCTTGACGAAGGTCGAGGAGAGCGAGCCCTGCGTGGTCTTCCCGAAACCCGCCTGCAGCTGCTCGGCGGACGCCTCCATCAGGCCGCCGAGGTCGCGGGCGAAGGCCCTGGCCTCCGCCTTCTTCAGGGCCTGGTCGGCGAGCCCCTTCGAGGTCTCCTTGCCGACCACTCCGAGCGGGCCCTTCTCGCCGGCCTTGGCGGCGGCCTCGGCTGCGGTCTTCAGCGTGCCCTTGAGGCTCTTCAGCTCACCGTCGACCAGGTAGTCGCTGAGCTTGTCGGCGAGCAGCCGCCCACCGCTCTTGCCGAGCAGCCGGCCCAGCAGCTTGCCCAGTCCCAGCCCGAGCAGGTCGAGCGGACCGCCGAGGATGCCGCCGATGACACCGAAGAGCACCGCCTGCTTGGTGTACTCCCCGTCGATCTCCTTGCGGTTGCCCTGGCCGATCTGCAGGTTCTGGATGATGCCGTCCATCAGCAGACCGCCGACGATGCCCGAGAAGGTGTGCATCGCGATCGTCTTGAGCAGGTACTTCATCAGGGCCGTGAGCGCGACCTTGGTGAGCAGCTTCTTGAGCACCAGTCCGGACAGGCTGGTGCCGAAGCTGAACGGCGCCCAGAAGATCGCCAGCGCGATCTCGACCATCAGCTGCACCAGCTGGGCGATGGCCATCCACTTGGTGTACTCGACGGTGTTGGCCACCTCGCCGGCGCAGTCCGCCAGCGCCTTGGCGGTCTTGGCCGCCGCCGAGACGTAGTCCTCCCCCGCCTTCGCGCCGGTGCTGGAGCGGCCGATGAACGAGTTCATCTGGTACGCGAAGGTGACGGCGGCCTGGCCCTTGAACTGCCGGGCGCAGGAGATCGCCACCTTCTCGATCAGCGCCCGCAGCTCCGGCAGTTCCGTGGCCAACTGCTCGTAGGCGTCCCGAACATCGCGCAGGTCACCCTCACGTACCTCCGGCCAGGGCATGCCGGTGATGATCGTGAAGAACCGCGCGGTCGATTCGTTGACCTCGATCGAGGAGTGGGCCACGGGGACTGCCTGCCGTTTCCGGTTGTGCGGGGGGTTCGGGCCTTCGGCCGCGGGTGGGTCAGAAGCCGTTGGCGATCTCGTTGGCGTGGTCGCCGGCCCGGTCGAGGGTGACGGCGAGCAGCTCTCCGTTCTCGCCGACCGAGCCCACGGTGGAGCCGATCCGCACCAGCAGCTCGTAGAGGTTCTTGGTGCCGTCGTCGACCTGGGCGTGGTACTGCTTGCCGACCTCGTCGTGGCCGCCCACCTGGAGGTTGATCGCGTTGATGTGATCGGCCTCGGTGGTGAGTTTGGCGACGAAGTCCTTGAGCTCGAAGAACTCGGCGAAGCTCTTCTTGAGCATCGCCGTCTTGGAGGTGGTGTTCGGGCTAACCACGGAACTCCTCCTGGCGGTCGGCCTTCTTCTTCCGCTCGTCGGCGTCGTAGCCCGGGCGCATCGCCCAGAGCGGTTCGAGGATCTCGTCCAGTTCGCTGCCGCCGGTCATCGAGAGCCGCAGCGTCTCGCCGATCCCGTCGAAGCGGGAGATCCGGTCGGCGACCTGCTTGCCGACGTCGGCCCGGGCCTCGTTGAGCACGTCGGTGAGGATCTTGGCGAGTTCGGCGGGCGCCATGTCGCGGTAGTCGTTGGTGTGGAAGGTGAGCGAGACGACCTGGCCCTGCGAGCCGACCTTCGCGGTGACCATCCGGTCCTTGGAGGTGACCGAGCCGGTGAGCTCGTTCATCTCCTGCTGCATCTCCTCGGCCCTGGCCAGCTCGGTCTGCATCTCGGCCATCGCCTGGGCGATCTGGTCCGCGAAGGGGTTGCTCATGCGCTCTTCCTCTTTTCTCCTCGTGGTCGGGTGCCGCCCGGTCCGCCGGGGCGGGCGGAGCGGGCGGCACCCGGGTGCGGTCGGCGTCCTGAACGTCCTGAGCGTTCTCAGTGTCCTGAACGTCCTGAACATCCTGAACGTCTTGAACGTCTTGAACGTCTTGAACGTCCTCAGCGTCCGATGACGCCGCTCACGGCGCCGGAGTCGGTGCCCCAGACCTCTTCGTCCTCCGCCAGCCAGGTGGTCCGGCGGCGGTCCTTCTCGTTGCCGGCTCCGCCCGCGCCGCCGCCCATGCCGCCGCCCGGCGGCATCATCGGCGGCATCCCGCCGGACGAGGTCGCGGTCCGCTGGCCGGTCAGGGCGGCCTGCTCCTGCGCCGCGGCGCGGGCGGCCCGCTCGGCGGCGACGCGCTCGGCGTTGGCCTGGTCGACCACGGCCTTGGTGGCGGACGGGTCGCCGCCGGCGGCCAGCGCCCGGTTGCTGAGGCCGCCGCCCATGCCGGAGAGCATCGGGCCGCCACCGAGGCCGAGCGAGCTTCCGGCGCCCGAGCCGCCGGCACCGAGGCCCATCGTGTTGTACGAGAAGCCGCCGGCGCCGAAGCTGTTCGGCGACAGCAGGTTGTCACTGCCGCTGTCGTCACCGGCCGCGGAGTAGCGGTCGGCGAGCAACTGGCGGTACTGCGAGACGGTTTCGCCCTTGCCGTCGCGCAGGATGCCGTCCGGGCCGATGGTGTAGTCCGGGCCCGCCACCATCGGGTTGCCGTTGGAGTCCAGGACGGGGTTGCCGCTCTCGTCGACGATCCGCCCGTCCTTGGTGATGATGGAGGTCGGGGGCACGACCACGGGCCGGTTCGAGCCGGGGCCGCCGGGGAGGAGGCTGTCGGGCAGCGGGCCGGAGTTGAGGTCGGGGAACGGGTTGCCGATGAGGTTGGGGCCGCTGCCGGAGTTGCCCGAGCCGCTGTTGCCGAGGTTGAGGCTCGGGGTGTTGCCGCCGCCTCCGCCGAGGTTGAGGTTCGGGTTCGGGTTGTTGCTGCCGCCCCCGATCTCGCCGAGGTTGAGGTTCGGGGTGTTTCCGCCGCCCTTGCCGCCGCCTCCGCCGAGGTTGAGGTCCGGGGTGTTGCTGCCGCCCTTGCCACCGGCTCCGCCGCCGAGGTTCTGGAGGTCCTTGATGTTGGGGCCGCCGCCGCCGTTCTTGAGGTCGGGGCCGCCCTCCTTGGTGTCCGGCCCGCCGCCGAGGTTCTTGATGTCGGGAGGCCCGTCCTTCGGGCCCTTCGTCGGGTCGTCCGGCCCCGGGGTCTTCGCATCGGGCATCATCAGCGGGAACGGCTTCAGGGGCGTGGCGACCCCCGAGGCGGTCCCGTAGGCATTGCCGATCGCGGTGAGCGCGTCGTTGGCCGCCTTGTCGAGGATCGACACGACGTTGTCGACCCAGATCTGGCGGGCCCGCTTGTCCACCTGGGTCCAGAAGCTCTCGGTCGCGGGGTCGCCGAACGCCGCACCCTTGACGGTGAACTCCAGGAGGTTGACGGCGCCGATGCTGCCCATCGAGCCGGTCTGGTCCTTGGTCTCCTGGGTGGTCTTGTCGTCCCAGTGCTGCCATGCCGGGGACTTGGGATCCATCAGGTCGACCGTCACCGTCGCGCCCTTGAGGCCGTCCAGGATCGCCGCGGTCACCGCGTTCGTCGGCCAGGCCAGCGTCGACGCCCACCAGTCCTGGAAGCCCTTCCACAGCACCGGGAGCTGCGCGTCGACGGTGGTCTGGCACGTCCTCAGATAGGACTGGAGATCAGCCAGCCGGATCATGCGGTTGTCGGCGTCGATCTCGTTGCGGAACGCCAGCAGAAGGGCGCGGAGGGCGTTGGCCGCGCTTCCCTGCCAGTCGCCGTCCTCGTCCCCGATGCCCTTGACCCACTCCGTCCCGATCTTGGTGATCCAGCCGTCGAGGAAATAGGTGAAGTCGCGGAGGGTGTCGGCCGCCTTGACGAGGCCGGCCGTGTCGAGCCTGTCATTGGCCTTGATCGTGCCGTCGCTGAAGCGCTCCAACGGCGCCCTGCTGCCCGTCCACCCCGCGAACTTGGCCCCCGCACCGTCGAGGTTCGGGTAGTGGATGTTGGTGCCGACGACGTAGCTGGCGTGATAGACCTTCGAAGTGCTCGTGGTGTAGGTGAAGTACCAGGCCACCCAGCTGTCGAGCGTCAGTTGGGTGCCGTCGCCCTTGACACCCTGCCAGCCGTCGGTGGCCTGGTGCTTCCGGTCACCCGGCTTGAGCCACGGCTTCTCGTCGTCGCGCACCGCTTCACGGGTGGTCGGCTTGGCGTCGGCCGACGACCCGACGAAGGTCAGCGCGTCTTCCCAGATGTGCCCCATGGAATCCCCTCTCTCGGCCGCGCCCGACCGGACGTGGCGCGGGGCCGGCCCGTGCCCGGGCCGACTCCGCGGTGGTGGCGGGGGTGCTCCCCCGCCGGATCTACTTACCGGGGTTCAGGGTCCGCCCGGCCAGCTTCATGAACTGCGCGTAGTCCAGCGACTCGTCCAGCGAGTTGTTCAGCAGCCGGTCGGCGAGCTGGATGTCGACGGTGAGGGTCCCGAACTGGTCGACGACCGTCCCGAGCATCGCGGCGACCGACGCGTCATAGGTCTTGAGCGTGGTGGCCAGTGTCCCCGGCGCGGTGAAGTTGCCGGAGTTGTTGCCGGTCAGGAACGGTGTGGTCCCGTCGCTGTAGGCCCTCAGCGACAGCACCGGCTCCGCCTTCTTCACATCCTCGAGGAACTTCTTGATGGCCGTCTCGTAGAAGTTCTTCAGGAAGTTGTCGGTGACCTTGACGGTTCCGCCGTCGCCCTTGTCCTCGTCGTCCGCCATACCGGTCAGCCCTGGACGTGGTCGAAGTGCGTGCTGGCCCGCATGTCCGCGTCCCGGATGGCGGTGCGGATCTCGGTGAGCGCGTTGTGGGCGTTGACGATCTTGCCGCCCATCGCCACGTCGGCGCTGTGGAGCGTCGTCGCGAGGGTGCCCGCGGCGACCGAGAAGTCACCCTGCAGCACGACGTTGATCTTGCTGTTGAGGTAGGTCCTCAGGTCCTCCATCTGGTCGTGCATGGTCTTGGCATGCGCCTCCAGATCGTTGATCGCGGTGTCGACACCGGCGTAGTGGAGTGACATGTGGCCGTCGGTCATGATGGTTCCCTTCGGGTCGAGCGGTCGGTGCGGAGGTCGGCCTGTTACTTGGGCGGGTTCAGGACGCCCTCGATGTAGCCGGGGTTGCTGGGGTTGCCGTCCAGGCTGGTGTTCGCGATCGTCAGGGTGTGGTCGCCGGTCGCGGCGAAGATCTGGCCGGTGTCGCCGAACTTCGCGTGGAAGGCGTCGTAGTCCCGGCTGACCGCCGCGTACTGCTCCAGCCAGGCGTTGATGTTGTTCTGGAAGGTGGTGCTGGCCGCACCCTGGAAGCTGTCCCGGATGGCCGAGTTGATGTCCTCGATGTAGGTGGCGGTCGCCCTCATCGCCCCGTACTTCGCCTCGACCTGGGTCCTGATGTCCTGCAGGACCTGCTGGCTGACCGTCGTCTGCTGCGCCACGTGCGTACCTCCTCCGGTGCCGCCGGCCGCTCCCGGCCGGCGGGATTCGCCGCGGGCCGGTCGGACCGGCCCGCCAGGGTGAACGGGAGGACCCGGCCCGGCGGTTCACACCGGCCGCCGCCGCCGCGGCTCAGCGCGTGCAGCGGCCCTCGCCGGTCACCGCGGGCTGGACGATGCCGCCCGCCAGCGGACCCGGGTCGAGGCTGGGACCGGTGGGCAGCAGGGACAGCACCCGACCCGGTACCGCCGTCGGCGCGGCCTTCGCGTAGCCGAGCCGCTCGGCCACCGCCGGCGAGGCGAGCGGGTACTTCACGCCGGTGTCCGTGACCAGGTACAGGGTGCCGCCGAAGCCCGCCCCGGACACCGCCCGGACCAGGGCGCCGCCACCGGGGCGCACCGCGATCCGGTCCGCCGGGGTGCAGCTGGGCAGCACCCCGGGCTGGAGCACCGGCGGCAGGCCGAGCACGGGCGAGGCGTCCAGCACGGACACGTCCAGGTCCCCGCCGTCGGCGGCCGGCCGCAGCGCCGCGCACAGGGCCTGCTCGGCCCGGGGCGGCAGCAGCGCCGGGGGGCGGCCCGGCAGGCCCTCGGGGGCGAACGCCGCCGCGGCGGAGGCCGGCGCGGTGTGGGCGACGAGGTCGCCCGCCCCGGCCGGGGCGGGCGCCACCTGGCCGTTGCCGTACGCCTCCTGCTGGGTCCGCGGATCCCCCTGGAGCAGGGCGAACTGGGTGGCGGTGACGGCCACCAGGCCCTGCTCCGCCAGCACGTACCGCTCCTCGCCGGTGCCGGTGAACAGCTGGCCGACCTTGGTGGGGCGGCCGGAGAGCGCCGGGCCGTCCTTGCCCCGGCCCGGCACGTCCGGGGCCCGCAGCTCCGGACCGGCCGGGAACGCGGCCAGGAAGGAGGCGGTGACCGGGGCGGGCGCGGCGGCGGACCAGCCGAGCGCCCGGACGGCGCCGCCGGCCGCGTCCACCGCGAACCGGCGGCCGTGCCAGAGCAGGTGTGCGGCGCCGTCGGGACCGGCGACCAGGACGCCCTGCTCACCGGCCGGGCGGCCGGTCTGCCGGGTGCCGATCGCGACCGAGAGCTGCGGGGCGGCCTTGGCCGCCGCCGTCCCGGCGGTCGCGGTGCGCATCGTGCAGAGCAGCCAGTCGGCGCCGGCCGCGGCGGCCGGCGCCGGCAGGCCGTCGGGCGCGCCGACGATGCCGACCGGGGTGCCGCGCGGGGCGCCCTCCAGCGAGCGGGCCGACACCTGGTCGACCTTCAGCTGGTCACCGGCGAGCAGCCGCGCGCTGGCCTCGTTGAGCACGGGGTGGAGCAGGCCGCCCGCGTAGACGTAGCGGGCGCCGGACTCCTTGACCACCACCAGGGTGCCGGGCTGCTTCCAGCCGGTCGCGCCACCGGGTTTGACCAGGCCGTAGACGCCGGCCCCGACACCGATCAGCAGCGCGACGGCCAGCCCGATCGCGGCGCCCCGGTTGGTCCGGCCCACGGGGGTGTCGGGGGCGTCCGGCTCGGCGCGCAGGACGCCGGCGGCGACCCGGCTCATCACGAACAGGTGGGCCTGCACCTGGTCCCGTCGGGACTGCATGCGGTGGTCCTCCTCGATGCGGGGTGCGGGGTGCGGGGTGCGGGTGCGGGGTGCGGGTGCGGGGTGCGTGCGGGTGCGGGGTGCGGCTACGGCGGGCGGGTGGTGGAGCGACAAGCGGGTACGACGGGCGGCTCAGCCCGCCAGGCCGCGCATCGCCCCGTAGAAGCCGAACACCTGGAGCGCGAGCGGCAGCAGCGCGAGCGCCGCCAGCGAGTGCAGCAGGTCCCCGGCCCGGCCCCAGTAGGGCAGCAGCCGGCGGCCCGGCACCGTCCACGCCGTCGCGCAGAGGCCGGTCGCCGCCAGCAGCAGCACGACGAACACGACCAGCCGCGCGCCCGGCGCCGCGTCCCAGCCCGTGCGGGCGGCCAGCAGGCCGAGGCCCAGCGCGCCCGGCAGCAGCAGGGCGAGCCGCTGGCGCAGCCCGCCGATGTCGCGGGCGTGCAGCAGGAGCAGCACCGCCAGGTCGGCCGCCATCGCCGTCGGGCCCCAGCCGCCGTCCCGGGCCAACGCCAGCACCGAGACCGTGGTCGCGCACGCGGTGCCGACCGCGATGAAGAACCCGGCCAGGTAGCTGTCCGCGACCAGACTGCGGGCGAGCACGTCCTCGGCCGGGAACGGCTCGATCTCCTCCTGGAGTTCGTCGGCGTTGCGGGGCAGCGCGGGCAGCCGCAGCCCGCCCAGCTTGAACGCCAGACCGGGGACGAACGCGCCGAACAGCACGGCGACGGCGGCGAGCGCCGACGCGATGTGGGTCGTGGGCGCGCCGGACGCGGCGAGCGCCCCGGCGGCGAGGGCGAGCGAGGCCGCCACCAGCAGCCCGGCGAAGAACGGCCCGGAGCCGACCAGCGCCAGCGCCAGCACGGTGGCGCCGACCGCCGCCGAACCGCCCGCCAGCAGCCGGGCCGGGCCGGTGACGCCGGGCACCAGGGCGGCTGCCGCCGCCGCGTGGGCCACGCCGGCGGCGGCCAGCGCCGTGCCGGCCGCGGAGTCGCCGATCAGCCGGGTCGCCGCCGTGCCGCCGGCCAGCAGCAGCAGCGCCACCACCGCGGCGGCGGCGCAGCGGGGCGCCTCCGGGCCGGGCAGGGCCAGCAGCAGCAGTCCGCCGGCCAGGGTGACCAGGGCGAGGACGAGCGCGAGCCGGCGGGTGACGGCGGGCCGCCAGGAGTCGCCGCGGGCGGCGGTACCGGCACGGACGCCGTCCACCAGGTCGTCGAAGTGCACCTCGGGCAGCGCGCCCTGGCCCGGGCGCAGAAAGAGCTCCTCGCCGTCGGCGAGCCCCAGCTCCTCCAGGGTGCGCTCCTCGTCGAGGGCTGCGCCGCCGAGGCGCTGGAGGATCCAGCCGGAGTGCTCGGTGCCGCTCTCCGTGACGTCGGTGCCGGCGTAGCCGAGGACCGCCGGCAGCAGGTCGGCGAGGACGACGTCGCCGGGGAGGGCGAGTTCGAAGGCGGTCCCGGGGGCGCGGAACCTCAGCCGCACCAGCCCTGTCGCCACCGTGCTGCTGCTCACCTGTCGCGTCCTCCTGTGGAATCTGCCTGCCCGCTCTCCCGTCACAGGTACGGACGGCGGGGGCCGGACGGTTCACCGGGGCGTTTCGACCCGGCGGACCGCCGGGCCCGCCCGTCCGCCGGTTCACCGGGCAGGTCGCCGGGCCGGCGGGCGCGGTGAACCGGCGGGCCCCCGCGGGCCGTAGGCCCGAGTGCGGCGTGGTCCGCGGGCGGCACGGCCCGGGCCGCCGGACTGCCCGTCACCGGCGGCGCCCCGGGCGCCGCGAGAGGAGATCCCCCGTTGAGCGTGGTCCTGGTCGATCGTCCGCCCCGGCGCCCCGGACCGGCGATGCCGGACGGCGAGCTCCAGCTGCAGGAGCCGCCGGTCCTTCCGGAGCAGCAGAGCGGCATGTCCAACATGATCGCCATGGCGCCGATGGCGCTGAGCTCGCTCTCGATGGTGATGATCTTCCTCAACCCGCAGTCCGGCGGCGGGCCGCTCACCTACGTGGCGATGGGCATGATGGGCCTGTCCGCCGTCGGCATGCTGGTAACGCAGCTGATCCGCGGCGCCAGCGACCGCAAGCGCCAGCTGCGCGGCGAGCGCCGCGACTACCTGCGCTACCTCTCCCAGGTGCGCCGCCAGGTCCGCCGCCACATCGTCAACCAGCGGCTCGCCCTGGCCTGGCGCCACCCCGACCCGGCCGCGCTCGCCTCCCTGGTGCGCACCTCGCGGCTGTGGGAGCGGCGCGCCGCCCACCCCGACTTCGGCGATGTGCGGATCGCCACCGGCTCGCAGCGGCTGGCGGTCAAGCTCGCCCCGCTGGCCACCCAGCCGGTGGAGGACCTCGAACCGCTCTGCGCGCACGCGCTGCGCCGCTTCATCCACGCCTACGGCTCGATCGCCGACCAGCCGATCGCCGTCCACGTGCGCGGCTACGCCCACGTCCTGATGCGCTGCGAGCACCCGGCACCGGAACCGGCGGCCGACCCGGCGGACGGCGAGGACCAGCTGCCCCCCGCGCCCGCCGGCACGGAGCCCGGCGAGGCCGCCGACCCCGGCCCGGCCCGTGCGCTGGCCCGGGCGATGATCGCCCAGCTGGCGTTCTTCCACGCCCCGGACGAGCTGCGGATCGCCGCCGCCGTCGCCCCCGCGCAGCGCGCGGAATGGGCCTGGCTGAAGTGGCTGCCGCACTCCCTGCACCCCACCGAGACGGACGGCGCCGGGCCGGTGCGCCTGGTCGCCGACTCGCTGCTGGAGCTGGAGCAGCTGCTGGGCCCGGAGTTCGCCGACCGGCCGCCGTTCGAGCCGGAGACCCAGCCCGGCCGGGACGAGCCGTTCACCCTGATCGTCCTGGACGGGGTGAAGCTGCCCAGCGGCAGCCGCGCCCTGCTCGCCGGCTACCGCAACGCCGTGCTGCTGGACGTCTCCGGGGCGGTGGAGTGGAAGCACGCGCCGTTCCGGATGCGGCTGCGGATCACCGGGGACCAGCTCGACCTCGTCACCGCCGACCGCAACCGGCGCGACGAGATCACCGCGCTCGGCCGCCCGGACGCCCTCGGCCTCGCGGCCGCCCGCCGCTACGCCACCACGCTCTCCCCGTACCGGCTGGGCGACGCGATGGACGTCTCCGAGCCGCTCAGCACCGACTTCGACCTCACCTCGCTGCTGGGCGTCAACGACCTGTACCAGCACGACATCGCCCGCAGCTGGGCGGAGCGCCCGCGCAGTCGGAGGCTGCGGGTGCCGATCGGCGTCGGCGCGGACGGCAAGCCGGTGGAGCTCGACATCAAGGAGTCCGCGCAGGGCGGGATGGGCCCGCACGGCATGCTGATCGGCGCCACCGGCTCCGGCAAGTCCGAGCTGCTGCGCACCCTGGTGCTGGCCCTCGCGCTCACCCACTCCTCCGAGACGCTCAACTTCGTCCTGGTCGACTTCAAGGGCGGCGCGACCTTCCTCGGCCTGGACCAGTTGCCGCACACCTCCGCGGTGATCACCAACCTGGCCGACGAGGCCGCCCTGGTCGACCGGATGCGCGACGCCCTGCACGGCGAGATGAACCGCCGCCAGGAGCTGCTGCGCTCGGCCGGCAACTACAGCTCACTGCTCGACTACGAGACCGCGCGGGCCGCCGGCACCCAGCTCGACCCGCTGCCGACGCTCTTCGTGGTGGTCGACGAGTTCAGCGAACTGCTGTCCGCGCACCGCGACTTCATGGACCTGTTCATCATGATCGGCCGACTCGGCCGCTCCCTCGGCGTCCACCTGCTGCTCGCCTCGCAGCGGCTGGACGAGGGCCGGATGCACGCGCTGGAGTCCCACCTGTCCTACCGGGTCGGCCTGCGCACCTTCTCCGCCATGGAGAGCCGCGGCGTGCTCGGCGTGCCCGACGCCTACCAGCTGCCCTCCCAGCCCGGCAACGGCATCCTGCGCAGCGACATCGCCACCCTGACCCGGTTCAAGGCCGCGTACGTCTCCGGGCCCTACCGGCGCCGGCGCGGCGCCGTCCAGCAGGCCGCCGTGGCCGGCCAGATCGTGGCCTACGGCACCGAGTACGTCGCCCCGCGCGACCCCGACCCGGAGGTCCTGGCCGCCGAGGAGGCCAGGGAGGCGGCCGAGGAGGACGCCCCGAACCTGCTGGACCTGGCGGCCGCCCGGATGCTCGACGCCGGTCCGCCCGCCCACCAGGTCTGGCTGCCGCCACTGGACACCCCGCCCACCCTGGACGAGCTGCTGCCGCCGCTCACCCCCACCTCGCGGCACGGGCTGGCGCCCGACGGCCGCCCCGCCGTCGGCACGCTGACCGTGCCGGTGGGCGTGGTGGACCGCCCGTTCCAGCAGATGCGCGAGCTGCTCACCGCCGACCTGTCGGCCGCCGGCGGGCACGTCGGCATCGCGGGCGGCCCGCAGAGCGGCAAGAGCACCCTGCTGCGCACCCTGATCACCGGGCTGGCGCTCACCCACACGCCGCAGGAGGTCCAGTTCTACTGCCTGGACTTCGGCGGCGGCACGCTCTCCTCGCTCCGCGGCCTGCCGCACGTCGGCGGCGTCACCGGGCGCCACGACCCGGAGCGGGTCGGGCGCACCATCGCCGAGGTCAACGCCGTCATCGCGCGCCGCGAACTGCGCTTCGCCCAGCTGGGCGTCGACTCCATGGCGACCTTCCGCCGGCGCCGGGCCGCCGGCGACCCGGAGCTCGCCGACGACCGGCACGGTGACGTGTTCCTGGTCGTCGACGGCTGGGGCACCCTGCGCCAGGAGTTCGCGGACCTGGTGGCCGCGCTGACCCCGATCGCCTCCCGGGGCCTCAACTACGGCGTCCACCTGGTCGTCGCGGCGGCCCGCTGGGGCGAGATGTCCACCGGCGTGCGCGACCAGTTCGGCACCCGGTTCGAGCTGCGGCTCGGCGACCCCATCGACTCCATGATCAATATGCGGGCCGCCGAGACCGTCCCGCACAGCCCCGGCCGGGGCCTCACCAAGGAACGGCTGCACTTCCTCAGCGCCCTCCCCCGGATCGACGGCCAGGGCGGCTCCGAGGACCTCGCCGACGGCATCGCGGACCTCGTCGACGCCCTCAACGAGCACTGGAGCGGCCCCCGCGCACCCGAGGTGCGGATGCTGCCGCTGCTGCTGGACGCCTCCTCGCTGCCCGCGCCCACGGGCCGCCTGCGGGTCGCCCTCGGCCTGGAGGACACCGCGATCTCGCCGCTCTGGCACGACTTCGAGGAGTCGCCGCACCTGCTGGTGGTCGGCGACAGCGAGAGCGGCAAGACCAACCTGCTGCGCCTGCTGGTCGACGGCATCACCTCCGCCTACACCCCGTCCGAGGCCAGGATCATGCTGGTCGACTTCCGGCGCGGGCTCTACGACAGCGTCCCGGAGGAGTACCGGCTCGGCTACGCCGTCTCGGTGGACGTGCTCAAGCAGGTCGTCACCGGCGCGGCCCGGGCCATGGAGGCCAGGCTGCCCGGCGAGGAGATCAGCCCGGCCCGGATGCGGCTGCGCGACTGGTGGACGGGGCCGGAGCTGTTCGTCGTCGTCGACGACTACGACCTCGTCCCCGGTCAGATGGGCGCCGGCCCGTTCGGCCCGCTCCTGGAACACCTGGCGCAGGGCGCCGAACTCGGCCTGCACCTGATCGTCGCCCGCTCCGCGAACGGCATCGGCCGGGCCTACAGCGACCAGCTGCTGCGCCGGCTGCAGGACATCAACACGCCCGTCACCCTGCTCTCCTGCCCGCCCAGCGAGGGCACGCTGTTCGGCAGCGTCAAGCCACGGGTGCTGCCGCCCGGCCGCGGCCTGCACATCACCCGGCGCCGGACGGTCCAGGTGCAGACCGGTCTCATGCCCGACCCGGAGCCGGACCCGGAGCCTGAGCCGGCCGGGGCGGCGGACCCGTCGGCGCGGGCCTGACGGCCGTCGGACCGACCGACCACGGCCCCGGCCGGGCCCCCGGGTGAACCGGGCGCCCGGCCGGGGCCGTAGTCCTGGACGATGAGCCTCTCCCGCACCGGTGCGCGCTCCGGCGACCCCGCACCCCCGGCCGAGCCCCGCCGCCGCTTCGGACTGCGGCGCGGGCCGCAGCGCGCGCTGCCCGCCGGGGACACTCCCGCCGCGCCCGGCCCCACCGCGCCCCTCCCGGTGCCGGCGCCCGCCCGCACCGCGGAGCCGGGCCCGTCGGTGCTCCGCGAGGTCGGCCCGCACTTCGTGATCGCCTCCGCCACCGCCCGTCCGAGCGAGCTGAAGGCGGCGATCGGCGCCCTGCGGCCCGTCCCCGACGCCGTCGTGGTGATCGCCGCCGCACCGGACTCGGCCAAGGTCCTGCGCGACCGGATGACCGACCTCGGCGTGATCACCCGCGCCCGGGGCGCCACCCACCTGGTGCTCGCCGCCTCCGGACTGGCCGCCCTGGCCCCCAACGGCCGCCGCCCGGCCGAGGTCGTCGCCGAACGCTCCGGGGTACCGGTCGTCGCCCCGGACGGCCTGGTCGAGATCACCGCGGCCGGCCACCTCACCGTCAACGACCCCGAGGGCGCGGTCGCACGCTCCTCCTGGTGGCGGTGCGAACCCGGCGAGCAGCCCCGGCGGGTGGCCGGCACGATCGGCGCCGTCGCCCCCGTGGAACCGCGGCGCAGCCGACCGACCGCCTTCGTCGAACCCCCGGCCGTTCCCGCCCCCGCCGCCGCCCGGGGCCGGGCGGCCGCCGTGCGCGTCCTGCGGCTGCCGGCCGGCTTCTGGCTCACCGACCCGGCCGACCCGGCCACCACCCCGCTGCCCGACCTGCGGCTGGCGGCCGCCCCGCCCGGCACCGCCGTCATCGTGATCGGCACCCCGACCCGGCCCGTCCTGCTGCCCGAGGACTTCGCCGAGGCCGTGCTCTCGCTGCCGCTCGGCTCCGACCGCCCCCTGATCAGCGCCCCGTGGGCGGCCCCCGACGAACTCTCCGCGCTCATCGGCGCGCTGACCGCCCGTACCGCCCGGCCGGTGCAGGCCGCGATCGGCCTGCCCGTCCTCGGCCACGGCGGCCCCACCTCGCGGGTGCTGGACCGCGAGGGCCGGATCGGGTGGGAGCCGTTCCTGCTGCGCCTCTCCTCCGCCCCCGGCTGCCCCACCACGCCCGCCGCCTGGCGCAACGGCGGCGCCGACTGGCGGACCGCCGGGCCCGGGGTGTTCCAGGCGTTCCCGTACTGGGCCCTGGAGGCCGTCCCGGCCGGGCTCTGGCTCCGCCCCGAACCGCCGCACGTGCTCACCCCGCGCTTCCGCCGGCCCGAGCCGAGCCGCCCGCTGCTGATCGTCGGGGAACGGGACCGCCCGGTGCCCGCCGACGCCTTCGAGGAACTGGGCGCCCTCCTCGACCGGCTGCCCGCGGTCGGCGCCGAGGGCTTCGGCCTGCTCGTGCACGGGCTGCTGGAGCCCACCGCCGAACGCGTCGGACGGTTCGTCGCCCGGACGTACGAGCTGGAGTGGCTCGGCGCCGAGCAGCCGGCGGGCGGCCCGCCCGCCGTGGCGCCGGTGTCGTACGGCATCGGCGGCACGGACGCGGCCCGGCGCCCGGCGCCGGTGGCCGCGGCGGCCACGGCCGCACCCACGGCCGCTCGGTCCGCCGCCGCGGTCGGCGGACCGGGGGCACAGGCGCCCGCCGCCCTGGGACCGGGCGCCGCCGCTTCTTCCGCGCACCGGGCACCGGCCGTGCCCGCGCCGGTCGCCCACGGCGGGTCGCGGACCGCCTCGCGCGGCGAACTGCCGACCGGTCACCGGGTGCCGCCCGTGCCGGACACCGGGGGTGCGCCCGGGGCCGGAGCCGGGCTCGAGGCCGGAACCGGGACCGGGGCTGGGACCGGGGTCGGGGCCGGGGTCGGGGCCGGGAGCCGCTTCGAGTCGCAGGCCGAAGGCCCGCTCCGGCACCGGATGCCGCCCGTTCCCGAGCCCGAGGCCGCGTCCGGGGCCGAACCGCCGCTGCCGCCCCGGACGCCCGCCGTCGGCGACCCCTCCGCCGAACCCGGGGAGGAGACCCCGTACGCGTCCCAGGCCGATCCCCGGGCCCGGCTCCAGGTCCCCGCGGATCCCGGGACCGGGGCCGGCCTGGACCCCGGGGCCGGGGCCGAACCGGTTCCGCTGCCCCTGCCCACGCCCGTCCGGGCCACCGCCGCGCCCGCCACCGGCAGTGCCGCCGGCGGCGTCGCCGGGGCGGCCGGAGCGCCGACCCGGCGGGTCCCCCTGGCGAGCGCCGACCCGGCCACCGATCCCGCCACCGGCCCCGGCGCACCGCCCTCGGCCGGAAGCGCCACCGCCGGTTCCGGCCCCGACTTCGGCGGCCGGACGGGCGGGCCGGACGGCGCGCCGCCGCCCCGCCGGACCCCCGAAGTCCCCCCGCCCGCACCGACCGCACCGTCCGCACCGCCCGTCGGACCGGAGCCCGAGCCCCCGTCCGGGCCCGTCGGACCGGAGGAGCCGTCCGAGCCGACAGCCGAGCCGAAGGCCGCGCCGCAGACCGCACCGCCGGCCACACCGCCGGTCACGGCCGCCGAGGCACCGGCTGCCGTCCCGGAACCGGCCCCGGCCCGGTACTTCGGCCTCGACGACAGCCCGGCCCCGGTCACCGCGAGCAGTCCCGCCGAGCGCGACACCGTCCGGGCGCAGCTCGGCGACCACTACCACCGCTGCACCGGCCGGGTCGAACTGCTCGCCACCCGGCTCCCCGGTCTGCGCTCCACCTCGCAGGACGACTTCAAGCCCGACCTGGCCGCCGTCCTGCTCCACCACACCGACGCCGGCGTGCCCGCGACCCGTGCGGCCCTGATCGCGGCCGCGCGGTCCGGGGACGCGGAGCTGCGGCCGTTCCTGCGCTGCCTCGGCTCCGGTCTGCGCCGGCTGCCGAGCCACCACGGCGCGGTGCTGCTCGGCGCCGGGGCCGGTCTCGACCCGGAGTCCGTGCTGGCGCACTACCCGACCGGCCGCCAGTTCCGGGAACCGGCACCGCTGGCCGGGCTCACCGCGCCGGGGGCCGAACTCCCCGGCTCGTCCGTCGAGTTCCTCGTCTGGTCGGCCACCGGCCGGCGCACGTCCGTCTTCGATCCGACCGACGGCCCGGCCCAGGCGGCGTTCCCGCCGGGCACCGCCTTCACCGTGGTCGGCCAGGTACCGGCGGACGGCGACCGTCCGGCCTGCGTGCTGCTGCGCGAATCGGGCGGCGATCCCTCCGAGCGCAACCGCAACTCGCTGACCCGCCTGCGCGCCTGGCTGGAGCGGCGGGCGGCGATGCCCCCGGCCGAACGCCCCCGGGCCGAAGCCCCGGAACGCTTCCACCTCACCCCGGGCGTCCAGATCGACACCCCCGAACCGCCGGCCACCGCCCCCGACGGCCCCGGAATCCCCGAGGACCCCGACGGCCCGGGCACCGACGGCCCGGACACCGCCCCGGCCGCCTGACCCCGGCCGGGGCCGCCGCGCCCCCGGCCGGGGAACCTCCCTACCGGCCGCTCCCCCAGCTCTTCCGAGCCTCGCTCCCCGCCACCGGCGCCGCCCGCTCGGCCTCCACCGCCCGCGCCTCGACGGCCCGGGCCTCCACCGCCCGGGCCGTCGGCGCGGGCCACACCGCCGGCGCCACCCGGCCCGTCGGCGGCATGCGCGTCCCCACCTGGACGGCGTCCGTCAGGGACCATCCGGCCTCGGCGGCCCGGACCCCCGGCTCCGCCCGCGCGGCCGCCGCCCCGGGCATCGCCGGTACGCCGGGCATCGCGGGCACCCCGGGCATGGCGGGCACCCCGGGTACCGCCCCGCCGACCGAGCCGGGGCCCGCACCGGAGCTGGTCCGCAGCCCGCCGCGGACGGCCGGGCCCACCGCCTCGGCGGCGGCCGGGGCCGCGCCCGGACGCTCGGCCACCGTCGCGGAGAGCCGCAGGACGAAGTTCCGCTCGGTCGGGTCGCCGTGCAGCCAGTCGCAGTCCTTGCTGCGCACGATCCGGCTGCGCAGACCGCCGGAGGTCTGCCACGGGTACGGCAGCACCCGGACGTTGGGCCGCCAGCCCACCCCGGGCACGCAGTGCTGCAGCTCCAGCTCCCACTCCTCGGCCTGCACGTCCAGCGAGGCCCCGGCCCTCCCCTCCAGCACCAACGTGCCGTAGGGGGTGCGCACCACCGCGCGCTGCTCGTAGTCGGCGTCCTTGTCGAGGACGGTGATCCGCAGCGGCCCGTTCATTCGCAGCATGGTGGCCCTTCCCGGCGGTCGAAGCTCTCGGAACCGCGACGGCCCCGCACTCTGATCGACGGGGCGCCCGGCGGCCCGGGTTCACCTCCTTCCGCTGACAGGTGAACCCCAGGTGGACGTCCGTCCGTTGAACCCGGGAGAAGGGTCGTGCGGGTTTCCGCGCCGGAGCCCCCCGGCCGGCCCGGGGGCCCCGTTCGGGGTTCCCGTTGGGGCAGCCCGGCCGGCCCGATCGCGCACACCTCCCGAACCGCCGGGCACGCGCTCCGCCCGGACGGTCCGCGCCACTGGGACCCCGCTCCCGGGCCGCCGCCCCCGGCCGTCGCCGAAGGGCCCGCCCGCACCGCCGCCCGCACCCTCCGCCGCGGCACCCGGCCCGCCCGACGGCCCGTTCGTCAGCACGCGGACGACAGTGCCTCACCGGCGGCGCGGCGGCGGACCCCGGAAGCGCGCCGGTCGGACGCGCCGCCCGCTTCCGACCGGCGGACGCCCCCGCGCACCCTCGCGAGGACCACGAACCGGCCGGCGTCAACCCCCCGGTCGGACAGATACCCACCATTCCCGAAATCGCACACCGAACGTCACAGAACGAACCTCCAGCGTGGCTAGACTGCGCCCCTCACAGGGATGGAAACCCTCGTCCACCCGCTCTCACCAGGGAGGATCCGTGTTCGTTCGGCTGCTGGGCCCGGTGGAACTGCGGACCGCCGACGGCCGGTCCGTCGAGCCCGCCGCCGCCAAGCGGCGCGCCACGCTGGCCCTGCTGGCGCTCGAACTCGGCCGTACCGTCCCGGTCGGACGGTTCTTCGAACTCCTGTGGGGGGACGCGCCGCCGGCCCGGGCCAGGGCCGCGCTGCAGGGCCACATCGCCGCGCTGCGCAAGCTGATCGCCGGCTCGGGCCTCGTCCTCTCCACCCGGCCGCCGGGCTACCGGCTGGACGGACCGGCGGACGCCGTGGACTCGCTGCTGTTCGAACGGCTGGTCGCCGACGCCGCCGCGCGGAACGCCCCGGACGGCGACGAGGCGGCGGCCGGGCTGCTGCGCCGGGCGCTCTCCCTGTGGCAGGGGCCCGCCGCGCTCGCCGACCTGCCCGAGACCGACCTGCGGGACGCGCTCGCCGACCGGCTGCGGAAGGACCGGACCCTCGCGCTGGAGGCCTGGGCCGACCGCCTGCTCCGGCTCGGGCTGGGCGCGGACGCCGTGGCCGAACTCGACCGCGCCGCGGAGGCCGATCCGTGGAACGAGGCGCTGGCCGCCCGGCTGGTGCTCTGTCTGCAGCAGTCCGGGCGCTCGTGGGACGCCCTGAACGCCTATCACCGCACCCGCCGCCGACTGGCCGCGGACCTTGGCGTGGGGCCGGGCAGTTCGCTGCGGTCGGCGGTGTCGGGGGTGCTGTCCGACGACCCGGCACGGCGCCCGGCAACGGGATCGGGAACGGGAACGGGAACGGCGCCGGGACCGGTCCGCCTGATCGGCCGGCCCCGGCCCGGCACCGCACCGGCCGACACCGCACCGGCCGCCGCCCCGGCCGTCCGACCGCCGACGGCGGTGCCGTTCGCGAGCTGCAAGTCGACCCCCCGCCCCTCCGGCGGCGGACGCGCGGCTGTCACCCGGCCCGCACTCACGCCCACGCCCGCACCCGCACCCGCACTCGCGCCAGCGCCCGCACCCACCGAGCCCACCACGCCCAGCCCACCCGCCGTACCCGGTCCCGGTCGACTCCCGCACCGGCCCGCCGACTCCGCCGCCACCCCCGACCAGCTCCCCCGCCCGGCCGCCGGTTTCGTCGGCCGGACCCCCGAACTCGACTGGCTCTCGGACCGCTTGCGCGGCTCGGACGAGGTCGGGGCGCCCGGCGCCGGCACGCTCGGCGTCCTGGTCGGCCCGGCCGGGACCGGCAAGACCGCCACCGCCCTCCGCTGGGCGCACGACGCGGCGGCCGCCTACCCGGACGGACGGCTCTTCGCCGACCTCAACGCCTTCGGACCGGGCCGCCGCGCCGAACCCGCCGCCGTCCTGGGCCGGTTCCTCCACGCCCTGGGCGTGGCGGAGTCCGAACTGCCCGAGGGCCGGCCGGCCCGCGCCGCGCTGTACCGCTCGCTCAGCCGCGACCGCCGCCTGCTGGTGGTGCTGGACGACGTCGCGGACGCCGGGGACCTCACCGACCTGCTGCCCGCCGGTCCGGGCTGCGCGACCGTGGTGACCAGCCGCAGCACCCTGGAGGACCTCGTGGTCACCGAGGGCGCCGCCCTGCTGCGCCTCGGCCCGCTTCCCGCCGAGGAGGCCGGGCGCCTGCTGGAGCACCTGCTCGGCCGCCCCCGGGTGGCCGCCGAACCGGAGGCCGCCGCCCGGCTCGCCGAGCTCTGCGGCCGGCTGCCGCTCGCCCTGCGGATCGTCGCCGCCCGGCTGGCCACCCACCCCGCCTGGGCGATCGCCGACCTGCTGCCCGAACTCGACGACGAGCGGACCAGGCTGCACGCCCTGGACACCCGGGGAAGCAGCAGCCTGCGCGCCGCGCTGGACCGGACCCTCCGCCACCTGACCGCTACGGCGGCCCACCTGCTGGCCCTGCTCGCCGTCCACCCCGGCCGGGAGACGGACGTCCCCGCCGCCGCCGCGCTGCTCGGCGCCGGCCCGGACGAGGCCCGGGACGCCCTGGCCGCCCTGGCCGCGCACCACCTGCTCACCGAGATCGCGCCCGGCCGCTACCGCCGCTGCGACCTGGTCCGGCTCTACGGGGCCGAACTCCTCGACGAGCGGCACGCGTCCGAGCACGCCACCGCCACCGCCGCACTGGCCGACCACTACCTGGCGACGGTGGCCCACGGCGCCGCCCTGCTCCAGCCCGCCCCGGGCGCCACCGGTCCCACGAGTCCCACCGGTCCCACCGGTGCTACCGCTTCCGCCGGTCTCACCGGTCTCATGGGCACCGGCTCCGGCGGCCGGCGCTCCGCCCGGCCCCACCTGCCCACCGTCCGCTCGATCCTGGACTGGTTCCAGGCCGAGGAACCCGCCGTCCGGGGCCTGGTCGCCGCCGCCTCGGGGACCGGCGACCACGACCGCGCGTGGCGGCTCGCCTACCGCGCCGACGGCCTCTACTACAGCGTCGGGCGCCGCGCGGACCGGCTGGCCTGCCTGCGGACCGGGCTCGACGCGGCCGGCCGCACCGGCGATCCGGCCGCGGTGGCCGCGATGGAGGCCGTGACGGCCCGCGCCCTGAGCGGCCGGGGCCGGACGGTGGAGGCGCACCGGCTGGCCCTCCGGGCGGTCGACCGCAGTTCCGGCACCGACGACGCCGTCCGGGTGCAGGCGCTCACCGTGCTGGCCGTGACCACGGCGGCCGGCGGCCGACCCGACGAGGCGGTCCGGCTGGGCGAGCGGGCGATCGCCCTGGCCGAGACGCACGGCCATGCCGAACACGCCCCCTACGCGCTCAGCAACACCGCCGGCCTGTACGGCCTGGCCGGCGATCCGACCCAGGCGCTGCGCCGCGCCCGGGAGGCCAGGGCCCTGCTCGCCGAACACCCGCTGGCCGTCTTCCACCTCTCCGCGATGATCAACGAGGCGCACGCCCTGCAACTGCTCGGCCGGTACGGCGACGCGGAGGAGGCCTGGCGGCAGACGGTGGAGCGCTGCCGGTTCGCCGGCGCCGTCCATCTGCACGCGGTGGCCGAACGCCACTTCGCCGACTTCCTGCTGGCGACCGGCCGCACCCCGGAGGCCGTCGGCACCCTGCGGGCGGCACGCGGGCTGTACGGACGGCTCGGTGACAGCGCGGTGGTCAGCGAACTGGACCGGCGGCTGGCGGTGTTAGCCGGCTGAGGCGCGTCCGGACTCCGGGTCCCCCACCCCGGACTCCCCCGGCAACCCCGGCAAGCCCGTCGACTCCGCTTCCACCGCTTCCACCGTCGACTCCGCCGACGCCGCCTCCCCCGCCAGCTCGGCCGTCAGCATCGCGACGCCGTCCTCGCCGAAGCGGTCCAGCAGCAGCGCCACCCACTCCACGGCCTCGGTCCGTTCCCGCGCCGTCCACGCCCCCGCCGACGGGTGCTCGTCCACCACCAGGGCCTCGGCGATCAGCCGCAGCCCCTCCGGCGCCGGCGGCGGCGGAGGGCCCGGGGCCGGTCCGGCCCCGGCCAGCCGCCGGGCGGCCGCGACCACCACCGCCCCGGCGGCCGGGGGCACCGCCCACCCGCCGTCGGCCGGTTCCCCGCCGCCGGGCCCGTCCTCGCCGGGCCGCTCCGCCGCGAGCCAACCCGCGACCAGCTCCCGGACTCCCGCCTCACCCACCGCTTCCGCCATGGCGGCCAGCTTGCCAGCACCGCGTCCCGAGGTCATCATTGTCACGGTGACGGATACGGCCCGCACCCCGCCGCGCGTTCACCGGCGTCCCCGACGCGCCCGACGGCCGCTCCCGGAGGCGGGGCGCGACTAGGCTCCGACCTCCCCGTCGATCGCCTCCCGCAGGAAGTCCGCGTGCCCGTTGTGCCGGGCGTACTCGTGGATCAGGTGCAGCATCACCAGCCGCAGCGAGACCTCCTGCTGCCAGCGCGCCTGGTACCCGGTGACGTCCAGCGACTCCGCCTCCCGCTCGATCCGCCGGGCGTGCTCCACCTCCGCCTCCCAGGCCGCGAAGGCTTCGGCCCGGTCCGCCCCGGCCGCGTCGTAGGCGACCTGGAAGTCGCCCTCGGCGGACCACACCAGCGGGATGTCCTCCCCGTCGATGACCCGCCGGAACCAGGTCCGCTCGACCTCCGCCATGTGGCGCACCAGCCCGAGCAGGGTCAGCGTCGACGGCGGGCTCGACCGCAGCCGCAGCTGCTCGTCCGTCAGCCCGGCACACTTCATCGCCAGCGTGGCCCGGTGGTAGTCCAGGAACGCCCGCAGCGTCTCGCGCTCGCCCCCGGTCAGCGGCGGGGCGATCCGCCCTTCCCCGGCAGCCGCAACCGCAGCCGCAGCCGCACTTGCAGCCGCACCCGTACCTGTACCTGTACCTGTCCCCATGACGCTCCCCGTCCCCGTCGGATCCGAAATAATCGATCGGCCCCAGTCTTCCAGGCCGCCCGCAGCACCCGCGCCGACCCCCACCCGTCCCTCCCGACCTGCTCCTCCCCTCCCGAAACCACTTCCTTCGGGTAGTTCCAGCACCGGCCGGTTTGGGTACGTACTGCGGCGCGCGCCCGCGGGAGGCCCGGCCCACCGGCCCTCCCCCGCCCGCACCGTCACCCCGGCCACCCGCCTTCACCCGGCCGTCGCCACGACACAAGAGGAGCCCGAGCGAGCCATGAGCCAGGACCGCATCCCAGGACCGGTACGCCAGACCTACGGCGCCGACGACCTCTCACAGGCCGCCTCCTTCGCGGGCGGATTCATCAACTTCGGCGACTGGAGCGGCATCCGCACCACCGCTCCGACGACCGAGGACCGCGTCCGCAGCCAGCAGAACCTCTACCGCCGGGTGCTGCGCGCCTTCCCCGGGCCCGCCGAGTCGCTGCGACTCGGCGAGGTGGGCTGCGGGCGAGGGCTGGGCGCGGCCCTCGCGCTCTGCGAGTTCCGCTTCGCCGCCGTCACCGGGGTCGACATCCACCCCGACCAGATCGAGCGCGCCCGCGCCGTCAACGCCAGGGCGCTGGCGACCTTCCCGGACCGGCTCGGCTACACCCTGGGCTCCGCCGACGACCTGCCCTTCGCGGACGCCTCCCTGGACGGCCTGTACTCGGTCGAGGCGGCCCAGCACTTCCGTGAGCTGACCGGCTTCGCCCACGAGGCGGCCCGGGTGCTGCGCCCCGGCGGCCGGCTGGTGGTGACCACCTTCTTCTCCGCCGAGGGGCCCGATGTCGCCGAGCGGCTGAGCATCCTGCTCGGCAGCTTCGCCAACGGCCTGGACGTCCCCCACCCGCTGGCCGGCTTCACGGCCGACCTCGGGGCGGCCGGCTTCGCCGAGGTCACCGCCGAGTCCATCGGCCCGGACGTCTGGCCCGGCCTCGACCGCTATCTCGAGGGCACCGTCCCGCCCGGCCACTGGACCCGCAACTTCCTCTCCACCTGGCGGGACGGCCTGCTCGACTACTACCTGCTCACCGCGATCCGCCGCTGAGCCGCCGCTGGTCCGCCGCCGACCCGGCGACCCGGCGACCCGGCGACCCGGCGAGCCCCTCCCCCTCGCCGCCCAGTAACCGAGCGATCCCCGCAGACCGCGGGGATCGCCCTGCCCCGGTCAGCCGGTGTGCACCAGCAGCGCACTCCGGACGGCCGACTCCAGCGCGCCCTCGACCCAGGCCGGCTTGGTCGAGGTGTGGTCCCCCGCGAAGTGCAGCGGGCCCTCGGAGCCGGGGATGTCGGGGAAGAGCTCGGTGTGCTGACCCGGCAGCAGCACCGAGGCCTCCCCGTAGGCGTAGTGGTCACGCATCCACGACTGCGTCCTGGCCTTCGTGGTGAAGAAGACCTCGCAGCGGCGGCCGAAGACGGCCTGCACCCCGGCCAGCGCCCGCAGGTACCGCTCCTCGTCGGCGTAGGCGTCCCACTTCAGCGCGTCGTCCGCCCAGCTGTAGGAGGCCAGCACCACGCCCCCGTCACTGCCCTCCAGCGGGTGGGCGTGCTCGAAGTAGACGAACCGGTTGGCGCTGTCGCTCACCGCGCCGCCGCCGCGCACATGGGCGGCCGGCGGGTCGCCGCCGACCGGGCGGAAGGCCGCGAAGCACTCCCGCAGCTCGCCGGGGACGCTCACCCCGAGCGCCTTCACCGAGTCGTGGGCCCCGAGGTACCGCCCGTCCGGCACCTTGCCCTGCCGGTACTTCTCGTAGAGGCCGGGCTCCACCGAGTCCAGCGCCGCCCGCCACTCCTCCTCGGTGAACTCCCACCAGCGCCGGGAGAACTCCAGCAGCACCTTGGTCGCGGCGTCGTAGTGGAGTTCGGTGACCGCCCGCCGCTTGCCGTAGCCCAGCGGCGGGTCGAAGGTCACGTGCCGCAGCCCGGCGAAGGGGACGGTGACGATCGCCTCGTCCCCCTCGAAGACCTCCGTCGCGCCGCCCTGGCCGCTCTGGCAGGCCTCGGAGACGGTGTGCACCCGGACCTTGCCGCCGTGCCGGTCGATCCGCACCGCGCGCCGGTCGAAGCGCACCTTCCCCTTCACCGCCGCGTACAGGGCGTCGACGAGCTTCGCCGTGCCGCCCTTGATCTCCCAGAACTTCGTCTTCGGGTCGATCAGCGCGGCGGACAGGAAGCTGTGCACGAAGGAGAGGTGGAGTCGCGAGGTCACGTTCTGCACGGTGCCGATCAAGTCGATCGTCCTGGCGCCGAGCCCGCCCTCCTCGGTGAGGTACCGGTACATCGACCAGTGCCCGTACCGCCGCAGCACGGTCTCCCAGCCCGCCACCAGCTCGGGGCCCTCCTTGCCCCGGACGAGCGCCAGCGCGCCTTCCAGCGCCTCGGCGTAGATGGCGGCGGCGGTCCTGGTGCGGTCGGGGCCGGTGACGCCGAAGGACTCGTTGACCGCCGAGGGGTCCCGCTCGTAGTCGGCCCGCCGGACGTGCAGCCCGTTGACGTGGATCCAGGTGCGGTTGGTCCGCTGGGAGGGGTTCTGCGGATCGACGTCCACCAGCAGGAACTCCTGCCTCGGCAGCCGGTACTTGTCGAGCAGCGCCATCACCAGCGGGTGGCTCTCGGGCAGCCGCATCGCCCCGGCCTCGGCGTACTGCAGGGGGTCGGCGAAGGGCTGGGCGCCGTTCTCGTGGCCGCCCTTGCGGAAGGTCTTGATCCGGCCGCCGACGCGGTTGCCGTTGGCCTCGATCACGACGACCTCGTGGCCCGCCCGGTTGAGCAGGTCGGCCGCGAGCAGCCCGGCCGGTCCCGCCCCGACCACCAGGACCCGCTTGGTCGCCCGGGCCCGCCCGGGCGGCAGGCCGTCCCGGACGATCCTCAGATAGGCCGGGACGAGCGGCCGGTCCTGGTCGTCGTAGACGGCGATGGCGCGGGCGACCGTCGTGTACGCCCGCTCGTCGGTGCCCGGCGGCACGGCGGCGGGCGGGTCGGCCGCGGGCGGGACGGTCGGCGGGGCGGCGGGGGCGAGCGCGGTGGCGGGAACGGCGGCGGCCGCGGTGAGGCCGGCGGCGAGCACCGACACGCCGGTCACCGCGACGACGGACCGCCGCGCCGGTCCGGGTACGACGCCGGTCGCGCTCGGGCGGGGAGTACCGCGGGAGATATCCAGGTCTTCAGTGGTCATGGCGCACCACTCTTGGCGCACGAACCGCCCGACGGAACCCGTATCACCCGGACGGTAGGTATCCGCCACCCGATCGCGTGGAACCGGGCGCCCCGCCTTGACGCTCAGGCCTGCCGGGTCGGCAGAGCGACCAGGTGACGGAGGTTCACATGGCGCGGGCGGGTGACGGTGAAGGCGATCAGCTCGGCGATGTCCTGGGCGGTCAGCGCGGGCATCGCGTCGAACATGCCGTCGAGCTGCTCGCGCAGCGCCGGGTTGTCGATGTGCCCGCCGAGTTCCGTCTCGGTGAGCCCCGGCTCGATCGCGGCGACCCGCACGTCCAGGGGCCCGAGTTCGGTGCGCAGCGCGGCGGACAGCTGGGTGAGCGCCGCCTTGGTGGCCCCGTAGACGGCGTAGTCGGGGAACAGGACGTGGGAGGCGATGGAGGAGACGTTGACCAGGTCGGCGGCGCGGCCCTCGGCGGCGGCCGCGACGAGGTCGGCGGAGAACGCGCGGACGATCCGCAGCGCGCCGGTCAGATTGGTGTCGATCATCCGGGTCCACTCGTCGATCCGCCCGTCCGCGAGCGGGTTGGGCAGCATCACCCCGGCGTTGTTGACCACCAGGTCGACCGGGCCCCAGGTGTCGTGCACGGTCCGGACGGCGGCGTCGACCGAGGACTGGTCGGTGACGTCGGCGGTGACGGCGAGGGCCCGGCCGCCGTCGGCGGTGATGGCGGCGGCGAGGGCGTCCAGCCGCTCGGCGCGGCGGGCCAGCAGGGCGACCCGGGCCCCGCCGGCGGCGAGCAGCCGGGCGGTGGCCTCGCCCATGCCGCTGGCGGCGCCGGTGACGACGGCGGTGCGGGCGGCGAGGGCGGGCTGCGAGGCGGGGGCGGGCTGCGTGGGGTGGTTCATGTTCTGCTCCGGTGCGGTTCGTTGGCGCCGACGGCCTGACGGCCTGACCTGAACCACTCTGGTCCCACCGCGGTGCGCCACCCAGGGCCCTGCTCCACCCGGGTCCACGCGTCCGGGGTGCGGTCGTCCTGGGTCCCGCCGACCCTGGGTCCGGCAAACCCTGGGTACGCCGCTACGCCTCTACGCCTCTCACGCCTCTACGGCACAAGGTGCCGGGGACCGGGGCCGGTCCCGCCGAAGTCGCCGCGGCCCCGGAAGGATCCGCGGGACCGGCCCCGGTCAGTGCTTCGTCAGCAGGTGACCGGCACGGTGAGGGTGGCGGTCGACGGCGGCCAGCCCCACTGGGTCACGTTGAACGTGGCCTGGACGCTGGAGCCGCACGGCGCGGTGCCGGAGACGTTGCCGACCGGGATGCCGCCGGCGGTGATGAGCACGTTGGGCGAGTCGCTGCCGATCAGGGCGCCGCCGACGACGCCGGCGGTCAGGTTGAAGGACACGTTCTGCGGGTTCCAGGCCACGCTGGCGGGGGTCGCGTAGCCGGAGAACACGACCTGGTTGCCGGTCACCGAGCCGCAGAGCCGCAGGTTGACGACGCCCGGGTACCCGTCGACGCAGGTCTTGCTGCTGGCGCCGGTGGTCTGCGCGGAGGCCTGGGTGGCCCCGGTGACGGCCAGCGCGGAGAGCGCGGCGCCGGTGGCGAGGAGCGCGGCGAATCGCTTCATCTCGGTACTTCTCCTTCGGACGAACGGAGGGTGGGTTCGTTCGCGAGGCCGACATCGCACGTGACATGTGCAATGTCACGCCTCACAAGAGGGATGCTGCCACGCCACCCCCGCGAATACCGGTCAGTAGCGCGGGCCCCGAAGATCCTTACCGGAATTGACCTTCATCTGGCGCGATTTCGCGGCCGTACCGCAGACTCTCCGGGACGGCTCCCACCGCACCCGCCCGCACCACCACCCCGCGTCCGCACCAGCGCATCGGAGAACCCCCACGGTGACCACGAGTCGACAACTGGAGATACCCCTCGCCGACGGCCGCTCCGGCAGCGGCCCCGCCACCTGGGGCCAGCGAGCCATCTGGGACGTCGTCAACCGCCTGGCGCCCGCCGACCGCCCCCGCTACAACATCGGCACCGCCACCCCGCTCGACCCCGGCCTGCCGCTCCCGGTGGTCCTGGACGCCCTCGGGCACCTGCTGCACCTGCACGACTCCCTGCACACCCGGCTGCTCCCCGAACCGGACGGCCCCGGACTGCGCCAGACCGTCGACCCGGCGGGCACCCTGACCGCCCTGGTCCGCGACCTCCCCGCCGGCACCGACCGGGCCGGACTCACCGCCGCCGGAGCCGCGCTGCACCGGGAACTGACGGACCGTCCCTTCGACTGCGCCACCGAGTGGCCGATCCGGGTCGGCCTGGTCGCGGCCGACGGCCTGGTGCGGCACATCTCGCTGGTGCTCTCCCACACCGCCGTGGACGGCACCGGGATGGGCCTGCTGGTCCGCGACCTCACCGCACTCGCCCTGGGCGCCGACCCGGCCGCGATCCGGGCCGGCCGGACCACCCGGCAGCCCCTGGAGGAGGCCGCGTTCCAGACCTCGGAGCGCGGCCGCAAACGCGACGCCAACGCCCGCGCGCACACCCTGCGCAAGCTGCGCGCCGCCCCGGAGCGGCTGTTCCCGCCCGCCCCGGCGGCCGGCCCCGCCGCACGGTTCCCGAACGCCGTCCTCAGCTCGCCCGCGCTGCTCCGCGCGGTCGACACGGTGGCCGCCGCCCACCGCGCCGGCTCCTCCGCCGTCCTGCTGGCGGCCACCGCCGCCATGACGGCCCGGCTGGCCGGCCGCCCGGACGCGGTGCTCCAGGTGGTGGTCAACAACCGCTTCCTGTCCGGCCTCACCGACGCGGTGAGCGTGATCGCCGGCGACGCCCTGCTCCATCTCCAGGACGCCGACGGCGAGTTCGGCGCGGCCGTACGCCGCACCCACGCCGCGTCGATCGCCGCCTACCGGCACGCCTACTACGACCGGCGCCTGCTGGACGCCGAGATCGAGCGCCTCACCGCCGACCGGGTGCCGCTCGCCGACCGCTCCTGCGTCTTCAACGACACCCGCGACCTGCTGCCCGGCGGTCTCACCGCCCCGGACCCGGCCGTCTCCGGCGCCGGGGCCGACGGGGGCACCACCCTGGACTGGCCGGTCGAGTTCGACCCGCGGCCCGGGCTCACCTACGCCCTGGACGCGCAGCGCACCCCGACCGCCCTGCAACTCGCCATGACGGCCGACCCCGCGGTACTCCCCCGGCCCGCGATGGAGCGCTTCCTGCGCGGCATCGAGGACCTGGTCCTCACCGAGGAACGCGCACTGCGCCGCTGAAAAGCCCGGAGGCCCGGCCGTCCGCCCGTGGGCGGCCGGCCGGGCCTCCGGCTCCCGCTCCGCGCGGGCGACGAGGCGTCAGCCCCGGTGCTCGTGCACCGCGTTGGTGTCCTGGATCTTCTGCCAGGACTTCGGCTGCGCCGGCGCCGCCGCGGACGCCCCCGGGGCGAGGCTCGCGGCGCCGGGCGCCGCCGCGAGCGCCGAGCCGGCCGCCGCGCCGGCCGAACCCGCCGCCGGCTTGCCGGGCGTGAACAGCCAGGTGTTGAACAGCCCGCCCAGCGGCTTGCCGGAGATCTTCTCCGCGTAGGCCTGGAACTGCGGGATGGTGGCGTTGCCGTACTTGCGCTCGGTCGGCCACCCCTTCAGGATCGCGAAGAACTTGTCGTCCCCGACCGTGTTGCGCAGCGCCTGGATGGCGATCGCGCCCCGGTCGTAGACGGCGCCGGCGAACTGGTGGTCCGGGCCGGGGTCGCCCGGCCGCACGGACCAGAACGCGTCGTCGGCCGGGTAGTAGCCGTAGACGTAGTCGGCCAGTTCCTGCGCGGTGCCCTCGTTCTCGTGCTCCGACCAGAGCCACTGCGCGTACCGGGCGAAGCCCTCGTTGAGCCAGATGTCGCTCCAGCGCTGCACCGAGACGCTGTCGCCGTACCACTGGTGGGCCAGCTCGTGCGCCACGACGGAGGTGTTGGCACCACGCGCGAACTGCGCCGGGCTGTAGAAGACCTGCCCCTGGGTCTCCAGCGCGTAGCCGGTCGGCACATTGGGCACGTAGCCGCCCACGGTGTCGAACGGGTACGGGCCGAACACCGTGCTCAGCCAGTCGGTCAGCTCGCCGGTCCGCTCGACGCTGGCCTGCGCCGCGCCGAGGTTGGCGCCGAGGTCCGGGCTGTACGCGGTGATGACCGGCAGTCCGCCCTCGGTGGTGTCCTTGCGGATGTCGAACTTCCCGATCGCCAGCGTGGCCAGATAGGTGGCCTGCGGCTTGTTCTGCCGGTAGTTGTAGCGGGTCCAGCCGGCCCGGGAGCTGGTGGTCTGGGTGCCGTTGCTGACCACCTGGGTGCCCTCCGGCACCAGCACCGAGACGTCGAAGGTGGCCTTGTCGGTCGGGTGGTCGTTGGCCGGGAACCACCAGGCGGCGCCCTCGGGCTCGTTGGCGGCCACCCCGCCGTCGGCGGTGCGCAGCCAGGCGGAGTACCCGCCGCGTTCGACCTCGCCCGGCTTGTCGGCGTAGCGGACGACCACGGTGAGCGGGCTGCCCTTGGCGACGGTGCGGGAGGGGGTGATCACCAGCTCCTGCTCGCCACTGGTGGTGAACTTGGCGGCCCGGCCGTTGACCAGTACCTCCTTCACGCTGAGCACGAAGTCGAGGTTGAAGCGGGTGAGGTCCTGGGTGGCGGTGGCCAGGACGGTGGTGGTGCCCTCCAGCTCGTCGGTGGTGGGCGTGTATTTGAGCCGGATGTCGTAGTGCGAGACGTCGTAGCCGCCGTTGCCGGCGTTCGGGTAGTAGGGATCGCCGATCCCCGCCGCGCCCGGGCCGGCCTGGGCGGCGGAGGCGGGGACGGACAGGAGCAGGGCGAGCGCGCCGGCAGCGGCAGAGACGATCAGCCTCTTGCGCACAGGGGTCCTCCACAGGGTCGCTGGGACAACGGGTCGGATCGATCCTTGTCCCAACGAACCCGTTCCTACGCCTGAATGATGAAATGTTCATGAGAAGAAACAGGCCGAAATGGCCGGGAGGCCCGGTCGTGACACGCCGTCACGGCAGTCCACAGCCGGCCCACAGCCGGCCTGCCGCCGAGCCGTCAGGCGCCCAGCGCCACCGGCGCCCGGACCAGCGAGCCGTACTCGGTCCACGACCCGTCGTAGTTCTTGACGTGCTCGAAGCCGAGCAGCTCGGTCAGCGCGAACCAGGTGTGCGCCGAGCGCTCCCCGATCCGGCAGTAGGCGATCACCTCCTGCTCCGGCTCGACGCCCCGTCCGCCGTACAGCTCGCGCAGTTCCCGGGCCGACCGGAACGTGCCGTCCTCCCTGGTCGCCTGCGACCAGGGGATGTTGACGGCGCCCGGGATGTGCCCCGGCACCTGGGCCTGCTCCTGCGGCAGGTGCGCCGGGGCCAGCGCCTCGCCCCGGAACTCGGCCGGCGAGCGGACGTCCACCAGCACCGCGTCCGAGCCCGGCTTCGCGAAGACCTCCGCCTTGGCCAGGACCTCGTCCCGCATCGCCCGCACCTCCGGGTGCTCGGGCCCGGTCAGCCGGTACGGGCTGTGCTGGTGGTCCATCACCTCGGCGGTCAGCTCCCGCCCCTCCAGCTCCCACTTCTTGCGCCCGCCGTCCAACAGCCGCACCGGGCCGAAGCCGCGCAGCCGCAGCAGCCAGTAGGCGTAGGCGGCGAACCAGTTGTTGTTGCCGCCGTACAGCACGACGGTGGTGTCCTCCTCGACCCCGGCCGCGCGCAGCAGGTGCTCGACGCCCGCGCGGTCCACGTAGTCGCGCCCGACCGGGCTGTGCAGATCGGTGGCCCAGTTCCAGCCGACCGCGCCGGGCAGGTGGCCGCGCTCGTACGCGCCGTTGTCCTCGTCCACCTCGACCACGCGGAGCGTGCCGTCGTCCAGGTGCCGGGCGAGCCACTCGGTGCCGACCAGTGCCTCGGGGTGTGCGTAGCCGTTGCCGGTCATCGCCGCCCTCCTTCGCTCGGGCCCTCCGGGCCCGTCTCGGCCGGGGCGGTCGCTACGCCGCGACCGCCAGCCGCGCCACGTAGTACTGGTTGAGCGGATCGCCGTCGATCCGCGACACGTCCACCGAGCCGAAGCCGGCCTCGGCGAGCATCCGGCGCGCGGTCTGCTCGCCCCAGACGGTGCCCAGCCCGGCGCCGCCCTCGCCGAGCGAGACCGTCATGCAGTAGAAGGTCGAGAAGGTGTACAGCGCCGGGGCGAGCGGATGGCCGATGTTCTCCTCCAGCAGGCTGCTGGCGGCGATGTCGCCCATCAGGAAGACACCCTCGGGCCGCAGCACCCCGGCGACGGCCCGCAGGGTGCGGTCGGGGCGGGCCAGGTCGTGGATGACGTCGAAGGCGGTCACCAGGTCGTACCCGCCGGTCAGGTCGGCCGAGTCGGCGAGCACGAAGCGGGTGTTGTCCAGGCCGTGCACGGCGGCCTCGGCCTTGGCCGCGCCGATGCCCTGCTCGGAGATGTCCACCCCGGTGAACCGGCTGGCCGGGAAGGCGCCGGCCAGGACGTTGACGGCGTGGCCCTGCCCGGTGCCGATGTCCACCGCGTCGATCCCGGCCCGCAGCCGCTCGGTCAGCCCGGGCACCAGCGGCACCACGGCGTCCACCAGTGCCAGGTCGTAGCCCGCCGCGCTCTCCTCGGCCTGGAGTTCCTGGAAGCGCGGGTAGGCCGAGTACGGCAGCCCGCCTCCCGTGCGGAACGCCTCGACGATCCGGTCCTCGACCTCGCCGAACAGGGCGAGGTACTGCATCATCCCGGCCAGGTTCTCCGGACCGCCGGCCCGGGTCAGCGAGGCGGCGTGCTCCGGTGGCAGCCGGTAGACGCGGCCCCGCGGCTCGTACTCGACGAAGCCGCCGACCACCATGGCGCCCAGCCACTCCCGGACGTAGCGGCCGTCCAGTCCGGCCGCGCCGGCCACTTCCTCGACCGTCGACGGCGCGAGGCCGGCCATGGCGTCGAAGAGGCCGGTCCGATGCCCGACGCTGGCCATGAATCCCAGGCAGGCGTCATTGAGCACCTGCAGTACGCGACCCGCGAACTCCTCCTGCTCCACCGGGTCCGGTTCCCGTTCGGACATCGTTCCTCCTGCGCCGTGTCGGGCCTGCGCGAACCCCTCCCCGGGCCACGCTACGCCGTTCGTGCGCGATCCCCCATCCGCGCCGGCCACCGCCCGGCCTCCTCGGCGAGCGCGGGCGGCCGGGGCGGCGGCGGGCCGCCGGAGCCGGCCGCCTCAGGAGAACAGCACCGAGCGGAAGCCCAGCGGCCGGCCGGCCGAGTCGCCCGGGTCCAGCACGCGGTAGCCGTCCCCGACGCAGCCGAAGTCCAGGAAGGCGACGGCGGCCGCGCTGGTGCGGTTGGCGGGCGCGTAGGCCGGGCTCCCCGCGGTGGCCCCCTGGACGTCGACGCACTCCTCGCCCCGGGGGTCGACCAGCTCGCCACGGCGTTCGGAGTCGCCGTCCCGGTACGTGTAGCGGAACACGCCGTCGGCGGCGTTGGCGGAGACCGGGACGGCGAGGACAAGCGCGATCGCGCTGGTGGCGGCGACCAGGGTGTTGCGGAGACGCATGACGGGGGACCTTTCGGGCGGTACTCGACGGCACCGGGGGAATAGAGCGATATCACCCTAGAGGCCCAAAAAATGGGGAAACGATTCTGCTAATCCACTCTTTCGGGTGGTTTACCCACTATTCGCGCGACCTTTTCGGTTTCGGGCCCACTTGTCCACGGCTCAGCCGGGCGGGGCCGTGAAGTGGTACCCGGAGTCGATCAGCACCGGCAGGTACGCCTTGAGTGCCGCCACCGTCTGCGAACGGTCCCCGCCGCCGTCGTGGTTGAGCACGATCGCGCCGGGGCGGACGTCCTTGAGGATCCGGTCGGTGATCACGCCCGTCCCGGGGCGGGCCCAGTCCCGGGGGTCGACCGACCAGGCCATGGGGCGCATGCCCAGCTCCGCGCTCACCGCCAGGGAGGCCGGGGACCAGTCGCCGCCGGGCGCCCGGAACCAGCTGGGCGCCTTCCCGGTGGTCCGGTGCAGCAGCTCCGAGGTGCGCTCCAGCTCCTCGCGGACCTTGGCCTCCGAGAGGTGGCGCAGGTCGGGGTGGGTCCAGGTGTGGTTGGCGATGTGGTGGCCCCGGGCGGCGATCTCCCGGACCAGGCCGGGGTGCTCGACGGCGTTCTCGCCGATCAGGAAGAAGGTGGCCCGGATGCCGTGCTGCTCCAGCAGGGCCAGCACGGTCGGGGTGTGCCGGGGGTCGGGTCCGTCGTCGATGGTGAGCGCCACCACCCGCCGGTCGGCGTCGAGCTCGTACACCGGGCGGCTCTCGGCCGCCGTGAGCGCCCGCGCGGGCGCCGCCCCGGCCGGAGGCTCGGACGGGGACGCGGACGGGGACACTGCGGACGGGGACGCCGCTGAGGGCGAAGGGGTGGAGGCGGGCGCGGCGGCGGACGGAGCCGCGGTCGGCCCGTCGGCCGGTGCGGCGGACGGTACGGCGGTCGGAGCCGGGGACGGCCCGTCGGCGGGCGGCGTCCCGGGGAGCGGGTCCGGGAGCGGGTCCGGGCCCGACGAACGGGCCGCGGCGGCGGCCTTCGCCACCTCCTCGGCCCGGCCGCACCCGGCGACCCCGAGCAGCGACATTCCCGCCGCGACCAGCAGTAATCTTCGCGAAGTAATCTGACGATCAGACAGCATGACGAATGTGTCCCCCGTTCATCGGCCTGTCTCCCGGCGGCTACCCCGACGGGTTCGATCACCACCCCAACGGCCCAAGGCGCACCCCGTACGCCGACTGTTCGCCCACCCCGTGACCGGATCCCCGCCGGGCCCGCTAATCTGACCTCTCCCAGTGTGATGATCTGTCTTAAAAGGACGTGGCCATGACGACGAGTCAGGACTTCGCCGACCGGTCCGAGAACGATGCCGCCGAACTCAGCCAGTGGGAGAAGTACGGGGTGGACACCAGCACCCCGCACTCCGCCCGCGTCTACGACTACTGGCTGGGCGGGAAGACCAACTTCCCGCCCGACCGCGCGATGGGCCAGGCCATCGAGCAGGCCGTGCCCACCATGAAGGCGCAGGCCAAGGAGAACCGCGGCTTCCAGAAGCGCGCCGTGCGGCACCTCGCCGAGCGCTACGGCATCCGCCAGTTCCTCGACCTCGGCACCGGCATCCCCACCTCGCCGAACACCCACGAGATCGCCGAGTCGGTCAGCGCCGGCACCCGGGTCGTCTACGTGGACAACGACCCGATCGTGCTGGCCCACGCCCGCGCGCTGATGGTCTCCACCCCGGCCAGCCGCACCACCTACATCCACGCCGACCTGGGCAAGCCCGCCGAGCTGCTGGCCGACCCGGCCCTCAACACGACGCTGGACCTCACCCAGCCGGTCGGCATGCTGATGATCGCCGTGCTGATGCTGATCGCCGACGAGGACGACCCGTGGGGCAAGGTCGCCGCGCTGCGCGACGCGCTCCCCTCCGGCAGCTACATCGCGCTCACCCACCCCACCCAGGACTTCAACGAGGCCGCCGTCGCCCAGGTGACCGCCTCCGCCCGCGCCGCCGGGATGACCCTGGTGCCGCGCGGCAAGGAGGAGGTCACCCGGTTCTTCGACGGCTGGGAGCTGATCGAGCCCGGCGTCACCCCGGTGATGGCCTGGCACCCGGACGGCGAGCAGCCGGCCGACCCGTACGCGGCGTACTACTGGGGCGGCCTCGCCCGCAAGCCGTAGCCCGTCCACGGCCTCCCCGGCGTCCGCCGGCCTCACGTCCCGCCGGCCTCTCGTCCCGCCGACCCCGCCTCCCGCCGTGGAGCGGGGCCGGCGGACGGCGCCCCGCTACTTCAGCAGCCGGGAGAGCCGCCGGTCCGCGAGCGGCTTCCCCCCGGTCTGGCAGGTCGGGCAGTACTGCAGCGAGGAGTCCGCGAACGACACCTCCCGCACGGTGTCCCCGCAGACCGGGCAGGGCTGCCCGGTCCGCCCGTGCACCCGCAGGCCCAGCTTCTTCTCCGCCTTGAGCTCCCCCGCCGCCAGTCCGCGCGAACGCTCCACCGCCTCGCGCAGGGTCGTGCCGAGCGCCTCGAACAGCCGCGCCGTCTCCTCCTCCGACAGATCGGCCGCCAGCTTGTACGGGGACATCCGCGCCACGTGCAGCACCTCGTCCGAGTAGGCGTTGCCCACCCCGGCCAGCACGCTCTGGTCCCGCAGCACGCCCTTGATCCGGCGGCGCTCACCGCCCAGCAGCGCCCGGAAGCGCGCCAGGTCGAAGTCCGGGTCGAACGGGTCCGGGCCGAGCCGGGCCACCCCCGGGACCTCCTCGACGTCGTGCACCACGTACACCGCGAGCCCCTTCTTGGTGCCCGCCTCGGTGAGGTCGAAGCCGTCCCCCTCCGGGCCCTCCAGCCGCACCCGGAGCGCCAGCGGACTGCGCCCGCCCGGCTTCGGCGGCTCCGTCGGCAGGTGCTCCCGCCAGCGCAGCCAGCCCGCCCTGGCCAGGTGGACCACCAGGTGCAGCCCGTCCGCCCCGACGTCCAGGAACTTCCCGTGCCGGACCACCGCGCCGACCGTCCGCCCGGCCAGCGCCGTCACCGGCGGGTCGTAGGTCTTGAGCGCGCTGATCGCCACCGGCCGGACCTCGGCGATCACCCGCCCGGTCAGCCGTGCGGACAGGAAGGCGGTCAGGGCCTCGACCTCGGGCAGCTCCGGCATGTGCCCAGTCTCGCCCGACCGCCCGCACACCGCCCGCCGGCCGCCGGCTCCGTCCTCCGCTCTCCCCCCCACCCCGGGCCGCCCCGGGCCGCCCTTTGCCCCGGGCCGCCCCGCGGCGCAGGCTGGAAGGGCGGCCCGCGCGTCAACCCGAGGAGGTCCGGCCGGCCATGAGCACGCTGGAGGAACAGATCGACATCGACGCCCCCGTCCTGGCGGCCTGGGAGCAGCTGCACCGCGTCCACGAGTACCCGCGTTTCGTCGACGGCGTCCGCACCGCCCAGCCGCACGGCCGCAACCTGGCCCATCTCGGGGTGGAGATCGCCGGCGCCGAACGGGACGTCGAGACGGAGATCACCGACCGGGGCCGGGGCCGGGTGATGGCCTGGCGCACCCTGGGCGGACCGCCGCTGCACGGCGCCTTCGCGCTGCGCCCGCTCGACGCCGCGCACACCCGGGTACAGGTCCGGGTCGAGTACGACCCGGGGGCGGTCCGGGAGGCGTTCGGCGGGCCCGGCGGCTTCGCGCTGGCCGGGGCGATCGAACGGACCGTCCGGACCGACCTGGAGGCGTTCCGGGACTTGGTCGAGGCCCGGGTCGCAACCGCCGCGACACCGGCCGAGCCGGTCGTCGAGGCACCCGGCACGGTCACTGTAAACGGCATATAAGCCCAGTTCAGGGCCGGTGGTGAGGATCTTCACAGCGGGCCCGGGAGCCAGTCGTTCGGCTTTCAACCTGTGGCACACTCGGGACTCATGAACTGTGCCCGGGACACCAGGACGCTGCGCGCGGCGGTCTTCGCCGCGCTGCTCGTGCTGCTCGCCGGGCTCGGCCAGGTGCTGGTCACCGGCCGCCCGCTGCCGCTCGGCACGCTGGCGGTGGCCGGGGCCGCCGTCTTCGCGGCGGCCTTCGCCCTGTCCGGCCGCGAGCGCGGCTACCGGGTCGTCGCGGCGGTCTTCCTGCCGCTGGAACTGGGCCTGAGTGCCCTGTTCGACCTCGCCCAGTCGACCTGCCCCTCGCTGCCGCCCGGCACCGCCCGCGGCCTCGAACCGCTGCTGTGCGGCGGCGGCTCGCTCGGCGGCCTCCTGCTCGGCCACGGCCTCTCCCGGCCGGTCGGGCTCGCCCTGCTGCTGCTCCTGCACACCGCGCTCGCGCTGGCCGCCGCGTACTGGCTGCGCAGCGCCGACGCCGCGCTGTCCGGGCTGGCCCGCTCGGCGCGGATCCTCGGCGACTTCGCCCGGCGCTTCCCCGCCGCGGCCGGCCACTGGCTGACGCTGCTGACCGCACCGCTGCCGGCCCGTCCGGTGGCGCGGGTGCCGTTCCCCCGGGCCAGCCGGGTGCTGGTCCCCGCCGAGCCCGTCCGGCTCCGGCCCGCCGTCCGGCGCGGCCCGCCCGCGCGGCCGTCGGCGCCCGCCCGCTGAGCGGACCCTCCGGTCCCCCGGTCCCCGGCCGGCCGTGCGCCCCCGCGCCCGCACGCCCCGCCACGAGCACCAGGACGACCTCCACCATGAGCACCTCCCCCAAGAAGAGCACCACCGCCGGCGACCGGAAGGCCGCCCGCCGGGCCGCCACCGAGCGAATGCGCCAGGAGCGCGAGCAGGCCGAGCGCTCGGCCCGGATCCGCCGCCGGGCGGTGGTCGGCACCGCCTCCGCCGTCCTGCTCGCCCTCGCGGCGGGCGTCGCCTTCGCCGTCGGCGGCTCGACCGGCTCCGGCTCCGGCTCCGGTTCCGCCGACACCGCGGGCCCGCTGGTCGTGCCGGCGAACGCGAGCGGCGCGGACGGCACCGTGGTCACCTACGGCAAGGCGGACGCCCCGCACACGCTGGAGGTCTACGAGGACTTCCGCTGCCCGTTCTGCGAGCAGTTGGAGACCACCACCGGCCCGACCGTCCAGCAGCTCGCCGACGCGGGCAGCTACAAGATCGAGTACCACCTGGCGACCTTCCTCGACCAGGGCCTCGGCGGGAAGGGCTCGCGCACCGCGCTGGCCGCCGCCGGCGCGGCGCTGAACGAGGGCGTCGACAAGTTCAAGCAGTTCCACGACGTGCTCTACGCCAACCAGCCGGAGGAGCGCGACGACGCCTTCGCCGACGTCAACCACCTGCTCGACCTGGCCGACAAGGTGCCGGGCCTCAAGACCGACGGCTTCGTCAAGGCGGTCCGCGAGGGCACCTACCTGCCCTGGGCCGGCCAGGTGAACAAGGCCTTCGACCGGAGCGGCGTCACCGGCACCCCGACCGTCCGGCTGGACGGCAGGAAGCTGGACGTGTTCGCCGGCGGCAAGCCCGCCTCGCCCGAGCAGTTCACCACGATGGTCAAGCAGGTGACCGGATGACGGCGCCCTCCCCCTCCCCCTCCCCCTCCCCCGCCACCCCCTCCCCCGCCACCCCCGTCCCCGCCCCCGCCGGCACCCGGCCCGGGTACGGCGCGGGCCGCCCGTTCGCCCTGCTGCTGGTGATCGGCGGCGCGCTGGGGCTGTTCGCCTCGGCGGTCCTCACCCTGGACAAGATCCGGCTGCTGAAGGACCCGTCCTACGTCCCGAACTGCAACATCAATCCGATCATCAGCTGCGGCTCGATCATGCGCAGCGACCAGGCCGAGGCGTTCGGGTTCCCCAACTCGCTGCTCGGCCTGGCCGGCTTCGCCGTGGTGATCGCGATCGGCGCCGGACTACTGGCCGGCGCCACCTACCGGCGCTGGTTCTGGCTGGGCCTCCAGGCCGGAACGGTCTTCGGCATCGGCTTCGTGACCTGGCTGATGTACCAGGCGCTGTACCGGATCGGCGCGCTCTGCCCGTACTGCATGGTGGTCTGGGCCACGATGGTCCCGCTGTTCTGGTACACCACCCTGCACAACCTGCGCTCCGGCGCCGTCCCGGTCCCCCGCGCCCTGCGACCGGCCGTCCGCGAGGCGGCCCGCTACCACTGGGTCGTCCCGGCCCTCTGGTACGCGGTGATCGCCCTGCTGATCCTGAACCGCTTCTGGTACTACTGGCGGACGCTTCTGTGAACCGCGCTGACCTGCGCAAACATCGCTGAATCAACCCGGCGGGGCATTTTCGGGGCACATTGGCCCCGCCGGGCTTACACAGCCGTCAGATCCCCGCCCAGAGCGGGCACATCAGCCGCCGTGATGTGCGCAGGCGGAGCACAGACGGGCGATCGTCGCGGCGTTCAGCGGCGCCTCGGAGGCCACCGCTCCGTCCGCGCGAAGCCGGGGGCATCGCAGGTGTGCGTGCAGCTTGGAGGCTCTGCCCTTCGCCGCGAAGACAGGGAGGAGATGGCCGTCGAACGGGCCGAGCGGAACGTCAACGGTCAGCACAGAGTCGCGCCCGTAACTCCCCTATCAGTCTCGACCGGTGAGCATATCCGGCAGCACGGACACCGGCCCCGCGAGCGCGCGTTCCGGGCGAACTGCACCACAACGGAGCGCGTCCGTGGTACCCCGGCACGCTCGCTCCGAAGAGAAGCCAATCCAGCGTCGCGCGTCGTCCGGCTCCTGCTCCTCGTCGCCGTGAGATCGACGGGCTCGGTAGGCCGCAGAGCGGCGACCGCCTTCGACCTCCTGCTACTCCTCAATCCCATCGGGATCGGGAGCAGCCGCTGCGGGCCGACCGGGATGAGACTCATGGACGGATCTACGCTCTGCCCGGCCGGACGGGTTCTGATGGCGCGGCTTCGGGTGGTGTCAGTGGGAACGCGGCGTGCAGGTGGTATCCGCCGTCAGGGGTGGGGTGGCTGGTGAGGGTGCCACCGGTGAGCTGGGCGCGTTCTCGCAGGCCGATGAGGCCGTGCCCGCCGGTTGGCAGGCCGGGGAACGGGGCTGCCGGGTCCGGGGCCGTGTTGCGGACGTCCACCTGCAGATGCCGGTCCGTGTCGTGGAGCCGGAGGGTGACGCGGGCTCCGGGGGCGTGCTTGCGGACGTTGGTAAGGGCTTCCTGCACGGTCCGGTACATGGCGCGCTGCACCGCGGGAGGCCACAGTCGGGACCCTGCCGGGTCGAGGGGGATGTCGAGGGTGAAGTCGACGTCCAGGCCGCTGTCGGCGACGAGACGGGGAAGATCGGCGAGGACGGGCTGAGCTGAGTGGGTGTCGAGGGTGCCGCCGCTGGCGCGCAGAACCCCGACCATCTGGCGCAGTTCGTCCAGGGTGCGGGCGGCCAGGACGCGCAGGTCGCGGGCGGTCTCCCGTACGTCCGGGTCGGTGGTGGTGACCTGGAGGGCGGCGGTGCGGACGCTGATCAGGCTGACCTGGTGAGCGACGGTGTCGTGGATCTCGCGGGCGAGCCGGGCGCGTTCGGCCGCGACGGCCTGCCGGGCCAGGAGCGCGTTCTCGCGCTCTCGGGCGAGGCCGAGGTCGGCGATGCGGGCAGTGAGTTCGGTTCTGGTGCGGGCGAGCGTTCCCAGTGCGATCGGGGCGGCGATCAAGGTCGCGAGGCCGATGAGGCCCATCGGGTTCACCGGCCGGTCGCCGGCCAGGTACACCGCGTCCGGCGACATCTGCCAGGCAAGGACGAACAGCGCGGCGCATCCGGTGAGGGTGCGGCGCCGGGTGCTGCTCAGCGCCACCGTGTACAGCGCGAACATGGCGGGGAAGTATCCACTCGCCGCGAGAGCGGGCAGCGTGGCCAGGAACACGGTCCGCGGGAAGCGGCGTCGCAGCAGGAGGATCGCGGCGGTTGCGAACCCCAGGGGCACCCGCCAGTGGGGCATCGGCCCTGCCGCGGAGAGGCGCTCCACCGCAGCCAGGGCCACCGGGGGTATCAACCACAGGCCGGCGGGTACTCGCCACGTCATGACTCGACACCGTCACCCGGGCGGCTGCCCGCGTCGGTGGCTGCCGCTGCGGCGGCGTGAGGTGGGTGTGGGTCTGCGGTGGAGCGGGTGCGCAGGAGCCCGGCGCGTTCCGCCAGGACGGCGGCCTGGACGCGGCTGCGCAGGCCGAGTTTGGTGAGCAGGACGCTGATGTGGTCCTTCGCGGTGCTGGGCGCGAGGTCCATGCGGCGGACGATCTGATTGTTGGTCAGCCCGTGGCCGACCAGTGCGAGGGCCTGGCGTTCGCGTTCGGTGAGGGCCGAGACGTGTGCCGCGGTCTCCTTTGCCGCGTCGGCGTGGGCGAGGTAGCCGTCGATGACGGTCTTCGTGACGCCGGGGGCGAGGGAGTGCTCTCCTGCCGCCAGGACCTTGACCTCCCGGGCCAGTTGCTCGGGATCGGTGTCCTTGAGGAGGTATCCGGCCGCGCCCAGGCGTAGAGCGGTGCGGACGTATTCGTCGGAGCCGAAGGCGGTGAGCATCGCGACGACTGGCGGAGCGGGGAGTTCCTGTATCTGGCGCAGGACGGTCAGGCCGTCGGGGTGGGGCATCTGGATGTCCAACAGGACGAGATCGGGATGCTGCTCCAGCACGGTTGCGAGGGCGGTTCCGCCGTCGGATATGGCGGTGACCTCGATGCCGGGGTGGGCGGAGAGGATCGTCCGCAGGCTGGTGCGCATCAGTTGCTCGTCGTCGACGATGACCACCCGCACGGGGCGGCCCTGGGCCGGTTCCGCCCTGTTCACGAGTCGGCCCTTCACTTGGGGTTGCTGGGTGCTCGCTCACTGTAGACGGGGCCGAGTAGTGGATGGCGACCTGTTCCCGAGCGCGGCGCGAAAGGAGGGAAGACCGTCCGGTCGGCGGGGTGTCCGCCGTTCGGGCCCCCTCCGGTCGGCGGGGGTGCGGTGCCCGGGGTGCGGGGTGTTCACGGGGCGGCTCGGGTAGCAAGATCAACGGCGGGGCCGACGGGCACCAGGCGAGGGGCGCAGCGAGGTCGGCCCGCTTTTGCCGGTGCCCGCGCCACCGCCGCCCTTCCCGGGACACCGGGCCGGGTGGCTGGCAGGGGAGCGTCTTCGCACGGGGGTGGAGGCCCTGTCGGCACATCGTGCCCCGACAGCAAGACCGGTGCTCGGAGGGTTGCACCCCACCC
>NZ_JAXCLC010000004.1:0-201435 GCF_034043715.1 Kitasatospora purpeofusca
AGGAAACGTCGACGGATGCGCCACCGTGAACGAGGCCGGGTCCGGACCCGGCTGCTCTGCGGTGCAAAAGGGCAGCAGGCGCCTACTGCCCTGGTAAACAGGCATTACTGACGATCCGTCGGATCGCTGTGAGATAGACCATAGCCCACGGCACCTCTATTTATAGGGCGAGGTGAAAAAGTTCCCCCTACCGTGTGGTCGACCCGCAGTTGGACCGGCCCGCCGGGTGCGCGGCACACTGATCCAGCCCCATGAGAGAGGACGTCATGGCCCTTCGCCCAAATCCGACCCTCCGTCAACGGCGCCTCGGAAGCGAGCTGCGCCGCATGCGGGAGCAAGCGGGGATCGGTGGCAGCGAGCTCGCCAGGAAGCTCGGCATCAGCCCGGCCCAGGTGACGCAGATGGAGATGGCGAAGATCGGCGTCAGTCCCGAGCGGCTGCGGATGGTTGCCTCGGCGTGCCGGTGCGCCAATGGGCCGCTGATCGACGCTCTCGCAGAGATGGCTTCGGAGCGAGGGAAGGGCTGGTGGGAGGACTACCGCGGCGCCCTGACGATCGACTTCCTGGAGATTGCCGAGCTTGAAGCCCACGCCAAGAGGCTGACCTTCTGCACCACCGCGTACATTCCGGGCCTGCTTCAGACCAGTGCTTACGCGTCTGCGGTGTTTGCTCGGCTGTTTCCGCCGCTCTCGGCGGGGGAGGTTGAAGCAAGGACCGCCTTTCGCGTTCGTCGGCAGGAGATCGTTCGGTCAGGCTCCACGCCGTTGCGAACCTTCATCCACGAAGCCGCGTTGCGGATGCAGTTCGGTGGCTCGACGGTGCTTGTTGACCAACTCGATGCTCTTCTCAACGACTCCGAGCACCCTGGAATCTCCGTGCGAGTGGTGCCGTTCGCCCTCGATACCTTCCCGGGCTCGGGCGAGAACCTGACCTTCGCCGAAGGGCCGGTTCCCGAACTCGACGCCATTGAGATGGACGTGTCCCAAGGGGCCCTCTTCTTCGACTCGCAAGCCGACCTGGCCATGCATCGAGTCATCTTCTCGCGTCTTGACTCGACGGCTCTCGGTGAAGCTGATTCGCGTGATTTCATCCGATCCGTCATGAAGGAAGTGAAGAGCGGAAATGTCTAGCTCTGAGTGGCAGAAGTCCAGCTACAGTGCCTCGAACAACGAGTGTGTCGAGGTCCGTGCTCGGGGTGAGGTGGTGGAACTCCGGGAGTCCGATAATCCTGGAACGAGCCTCGCTGCGGATCCTGCGGCCTTCGCCAGCCTGCTCAAATCGATCAAGGCCAGCGAACTCGACCGTCACGCGTGATCTCGCTGGCCCCTCGCTCGGGCCGAGCGAGGGGCCAGCCACTCACAAGCCGTTGGTTCTCCAAGTCGCGGCAGAGTGGAGTCGGGAGTCGGGTTTGCCGACTTACCCCTCCCGGCGCCCTTGCCCGGTGGTCCCTTGGCGCGGCCAAGGGACCACCGCGAGACCAGACGTCCTGCCGTTGATCCGTGGGCCCAGGAAGTCGGTGGTTCCGACTTCCTGGGCCAGGCCGCGCGAAGGGATCTGAACAACGACCATGGCTAACGACACATGGCAGAAGTCCAGTTACTCCGCAGCGAACGACAACTGTGTTGAGGTGCGAGCTGTGGGTGGGCTGGTCGAACTCCGGGAGTCCGATGACAGCGGACTCATACTCCGCAAACCCCTGACACCTCCACCAGCCTTCTCCACGCCGGGTGCCATGGGTGGACGGCCATCGGGGAGGCCGGCGCTGGGGGCTGTGACCAGGGGCATTGACACCTCGGATGAAAGGGAAGGCGTGAGCAACTCCGTCTGGCAAAAGTCCAGTTTCAGTGCGGCGAACAACGAGTGCGTCGAGGTCCGTGCTCGCGGCGAGGTGGTGGAACTCCGGGAATCCGATGATCCCGGCGTCCTCGTCCGCACGTCTCCCGCCGCTTTCGTAGACCTCCTCGATGCCATCAAGGCAGGCGGTCTCGACCACCACGCGTGATCTGGCTGGCCCCTCGCTCGGCCCGAGCGAGGGGCCAGCCACTCACAAGCCGCTGTTGCTCCCGATAGGGGCACAAGGCTGGAGTGGGAAGTCGGACTCGCCGACTTTCCAGTTCGGGTCTGAGTTTCCCTGCTGTCCCTTCCCTGGTACGAGTGAGAGGCAGTAGAAGAACCGACCGGAATTGTACGCCTTCAACAGGCATTCGCCGCTGGCCTGATCGGGGCCGGCGCAGGAAGTCGAGGGTAGGCATGTTGGAGCAGGCTTGGCAGAAGTCCAGTTACAGCGGTGCGCACGATGAGTGTGTCGAGGTTCGCGCAGTCGCCGAAGGGGCGGAGTTCCGTGAGTCCGATGACCCCGGCGTCATAGTCCGCGCGACCCACGCCACTCTCCTGAACCTCCTCGACGTCATCAAGGTCGGCGCACTCGACCGGTTCGCATGAGTCTTCCTGGGTGGCCCCTCGCTCGGCGCGAGCGAGGGGCAGCCCTCCAGTCGCTGTTCCATCCAGCTGAGGCAAGGGCGGAGTGGGAAGTCGGACTTGCCGACTTCCCACTCCAGGAATCCAGGGGGCGAACTTCCCTGGATGCGGCTCAGAACGCCCGGGGTGGGTGCGAACTCAGCAGTACGTCTCGATGAAGAGCAGGACGCGGCCGTCCTCCGCAGCGAACTCGTACGCCTCGTGGATCGGTATACAGGCAGCGTCGAACCGGGCCCGCGCTTCTACCCAGGCCGCCGGGCGTTCGGCCTCTGCAAGGAAACGGGGGAGCCACCGTTCGGCCTGGTCGTCGTAGTAGGTGCCCATCGTCATCACGTCCGCATCAACTGCGAGCCGCTTGGCCCGGCGAGGATCGATCGGACCGCGGGTGAGCTGCCAGTAGCAGCCCGTGGCGTCGGTGAAGCCGCGGGCTGCCACGGGCGGGCGGAGGTCAGAGCCACGGGACTCCTCCGCCGCCGCTGACGGCATGGCCGCCACCGCCTCGGCGAAGGTCGTGGCGCGCTTCTGCTTCTTCGACACCCACGCAGAATGCCAGAACTACTCCGGGGCCACGGCCTCCAGCTCCTCGACCGTTCCGGACATGATCGTCCGCACGTGGGCGGTGATGTGGTCTGCGGGCCAGTCCCACCAGGCGACAGCGACGAGGCGGGCGATCTCCGCCTCCTCGTACCGGTGGCGGATCACGCGGGCCGGGTTGCCGCCGACGATGGCGTAGTCCGGGACATCCGCCGTAACTACCGAGCCCGTGGCGACGATGGCGCCGTGGCCGATGCGGACGCCCGGCATCACCGTCACACCGTTGCCGAACCAGACGTCGTTCCCGACCACCGTGTCGCCACGGTTCGGGAGATCGGTGAGCAGGTCGAAATGAGCAGCCCAGGAGCCGCCCATGATCGGGAACGGGAAGGTCGACGGGCCGTCGACCCGGTGGTTCGCGCCGTTCATGATGAAGCGCACGCCGGTGCCCAGGGCGCAGTACCTGCCGATGACCAGCCGCTCCGGACCGTAGTGGTACAGCACGTTGCGGGTCTCGAACGCGGTCGGGTCGTCCGGGTCGTCGTAGTAGGTGAACTCCCCGACCTCGATCAGCGGGGAGGTCACCAGCGGCCGGAGCAGCACCACGCGGGGCTGCTCCGGCATCGGGTGGAGCACCGTGGGGTCAGGGCCGGCGGGGTCAGGGCCGGCGGGGTCAGGGCCAGCGGGGTCAGGCATCGGCGCCGCTGTCCGGCTCGAAGCGGATGACGACGGCCTTCGACGTCGGGGTGTTGCTGATGTCGGCGGTGGAGTCCAGCGGCACCAGGACGTTGGTCTCGGGGTAGTACGCGGCGGCGCCGCCCCTCGCCACCGGGTAGTGGACGACGCGGAAGTGCGAGGCGCGGCGCTCCACGCCGTCCTTCCACTCGCTCACCAGGTCCACGTACTGGCCGTCCGACAACGACAGCTCGTCCGCGTCCGCCGGGTTGACCAGGACCACCCGCCGGCCGCCCGTGATGCCGCGGTAGCGGTCGTCGAGGCCGTAGATGGTGGTGTTGTACTGGTCGTGGGAGCGCAGCGTCTGCAGCAGCAGGCGGCCCTCCGGCACCTCGGGGGCGGTGAGCGGGTTGACCGTGAAGTTGGCCTTGCCGGTCGCCGTCGGGAACGTGCGGGTGTCGCGCGGGCCGTGCGGGAGGGTGAAGCCGCCCGGGCGGCGGACCTTGTCGTTGAAGTCCTGGAAGCCGGGGACGACCCGGGCGATCCGGTCGCGCAGGGTGTCGTAGTCGACCTCGAAGTCCTCCCACGGCACGGTGTCCTGCGGGCCGAGGGCGGCGCGGGCGAGGCGGCAGACGATGGCGACCTCGGAGAGCAGGCCCGGGGCGGGCGGGCGCAGGCCGCCGCGCGAGGAGTGGACCTGGCCCATGGAGTCCTCGACGCTGACGAACTGGGCGCCGCGCGCGGTGACGTCCCGGTCGGTGCGGCCGAGGGTGGGCAGGATCAGCGCGCGGGCGCCGGTGATCACGTGCGAGCGGTTGAGCTTGGTGGACACGTGCACGGTCAACCGGCAGCGGCGCATCGCCGCCTCGGTGACCTCGGTGTCCGGGGTGGCGGCGACGAAGTTGCCGCCCATCGCGAAGAAGACGCCGATCCGGCCGTCCCGCATGGCCCGGATGGTGTCGACGGAGTCGAAGCCGTGCTCGCGCGGCGGTTCGAAGGAGAACTCGCGGCCGAGGGCGTCCAGGAACGCGGGGGCGGGCCGTTCGAAGATGCCCATCGTCCGGTCGCCCTGGACGTTGCTGTGGCCGCGCACCGGGCAGACGCCGGCGCCCGGGCGGCCCACGTTGCCGCGCAGCAGCAGGAAGTTGACCACCTCGCGGATGGTCGGTACGGAGTGCTTGTGCTGGGTGAGGCCCATCGCCCAGCAGACGATGACCTTCTCGGAGGCGAGGACCATCCGGCCGAGTTCCTCGATCTGCTCCCACGGCAGCCCGGTGGCGGCGAGCACCTCCTCGCGGGAGGTGGTCCGGGCCTCGGCGGCGAACTCCTCGAAGCCGTGGCCGTGCTCGGCGACGAAGGCGTGGTCGACGGCGTCCTTCTCCAGGATCAGCTGGTTCAGGGCACGGAACAGGGCGAGGTCGCCGCCGAGCCGGATCTGCAGGAAGAGGTCGGTCAGCTTGGTGCCGTGGCCGACCAGGCCGCGGGCCTGCTGCGGGTTCTTGAACCGCTCCAGCCCGGCTTCGGGCAGCGGGTTGACGCTGACGATGGTGGCGCCGGCGCGCTTGGCCCGCTCCAGGGCGGAGAGCATCCGGGGGTGGTTGGTGCCCGGGTTCTGGCCCGCGACGATGATCAGGTCGGCCTGGTAGAGGTCCTTGAGGCTGACGCTGCCCTTGCCGACGCCGAGGGTCTCGGTGAGCGCCGAACCGGAGGACTCGTGGCACATGTTGGAGCAGTCCGGCAGGTTGTTGGTGCCGAGCCGGCGGGCGAACAGCTGGTAGGCGAACGCGGCCTCGTTGCTGGTCCGGCCCGAGGTGTAGAACGCGGCGCCGTCCGGGGTGTCCAGCGCCCGCAGCTCCTCGGCGATCAGCGCGAAGGCGTCGTCCCAGGAGATCGGGGTGTAGTGGGTGGCGCCCTCGTCGAGGAACATCGGCGCGGTGAGCCGGCCCTGCTGGCCGAGCCAGTAGCCGGAGCGCTCGGCGAGTTCGGCGACCGGGTGCGCGGCGAAGAACTCGGCGCGGATCCGGCGCTCGGTGGCCTCCTCGGCGACGGCCTTGGCGCCGTTCTCGCAGAACTCGGCGGTGTGCGTCTTCTCCGGCTCGGGCCAGGCGCAGCCGGGGCAGTCGAAGCCGTCGGGCTGGTTGACCTTGAGCAGGGTGCTGAGGGTGCGGCGGGCACCCATCTGCTCGGCGGCCATCCGCAGGCTGTGGCCGACCGCGGGCAGGCCGGCGGCCGCGTGCTGGGGCGCGGACACCCGGGGGGCGTCCTGCGCCGGATCGCTCTGCGGGGCCTGCTTGGCCATGACTGCGCTCCTCGCTGTGCGTACGGCCTGCGCGTCGTCGCGGGGCCCGTTGCCATCCTCCCACCAGGGCACTCGCGGGCGGCAGGGGAGAGGCGGTCGAAGGCGGGAACCGGGCGGGGAAGGAGAAAGAGCGGGCGGAGGGACGGCCGGAGCCGGCGGTCGCGTGGATAGAGTGCGGATGCGGCACGAGTGCGGGGGTGGGGCGGGTGATGATCGGCGACGTGCTCGACGATCGGTACGAGCTGGTCGAGCGGCTGGGCCAGGGCGGCTTCGGCGTGGTGTGGCGGGCCTTCGACACCCGGATGCGGCGCCCGGTGGCGGTCAAGGTCATCAACCACCACGGCGAGGACCAGCAGAAGGCCGCGCTGCGGTTCGTCCGCGAGGCGTGCGCGGCCGGCAACCTCTCGCATCCGCACATCGTCACCGTGCACGACCTCGGCGAGGGTGAGCTGGGCGGCCGCAGGGTGACGTACCTGGTGATGGAGCTGATCACCGGCCGCACCCTGACCTCGGTGCTCCGGGACGGCCCGCCCGGTCCGGAGCGGAGCGTGCGCTGGGGGCGGCAGATCTGCTCGGCGCTGGCCGCCGCCCACGACGCGGGCATGGTGCACCGCGACATCAAGCCCGAGAACATCATGGTCACCGAGGCCGGCACGGTGAAGGTGCTGGACTTCGGCATCGCGCAACTCGACATCGGGGCGGGCGGGTTGACCACCACCGGCACGGTCGTCGGCAGTCCCGCGTACATGGCGCCGGAACGCTGGACCGGCGGCCGGGTGGACGGCCGGGCGGACCTCTACGCCTTCGGCTGCGTCCTGGTGGAACTCTGCACCGGGGCCAGGCCGTTCAGTGGCGACTCGACACCGGTGCTGATGTACCAGCACCTGAACGCGCCGCCGCCGGCGCTGGACCCGGCGGAGTTCGGGCTGCCGGCGGAACTGGCCGGGCTGGTCACGGAACTGCTGGCGAAGGACCCCGAGCACCGCCCGGCGGACGCGCGGACGGTGGAGCGTCGGCTCGCGGAGCTGGAGGGGGCGGCGGGGCCGGAGGGGACGGCGGCGCCGGGGCGGCCGGCCGTCGGGATACCCGCGGAGGCGCCTGCGGAGGCGCCTGCGGAGGTGCCTGCGGAGCAGCCCGCTGAACAGCCGGGGTTCGGGCCGGTGGTGGTGCTCGTCCCGCCGGTGCCGGTGTTTCCGCCGCCCGTGGTGTTCGGGCCGGTGCCGGTGCTCCCGCCGCCCGTGGTGTTCGCGCCGATGGTGCTGCCCCCGCACACCACACCCCCGCACACCCCACCCCCGGGCGCCGCGACCCCGCCGCAGCTCCAGTCGCAGCAGCCGCACGGGACCGTCCGCTCCGCCCTGGCCGAGCGCCGGAGCGCCGCGCACCGGGCGGCGACGCCCGAGGAGGCCGCCGCCCTGCTCCACGCGGTCGCCCAGGAGGCGCTGGCCGCGCTGGGCCCCGCGGACCGCGAGACCCTCGCCGCCTGGCGTGACTTCGCCTGGTTCCTGAGCCGGACCGGCGACCTGGACGGCGCGATCCGACTGCTGTCCACCGTCGCCGAGGACCTGCGGCTCGCCCTCGGCCCGTCCGACCCGGACACCCTCACCGCCCGCTACCACCTGCTCCGCTGCATCGGCGAGAGCGGCGAGACGGTCAGCGCGATGCGCCGGCTGGCCGAGCTGCTGCCGGAGCTGCACGCCACCTGGGGTCCCCACGACCCGCGGGTGTTCCAGGCACGGCACGACCTGGCGGTGTACACGGCCGAGCGGGGCGACCCGGAGAGCGCGGTGCTCCAGCTGCGCACCCTGCTGCCCGAGCTCGTCGGCGTCCTCGGCGAGCAGCACCCCGTCACCGTGCGCGCCTGGCAGGACCTGGCCGCCCAGCAGCAGCGGCTGGCGGCGGCCCCGGTCGGGCGGCCGAGGCCCGGCCGGCGGCCGCGGATGCACCCGGCCGAGGCGCTGGTACTGATCCGCCGCGTGCTGGCCTGGGAGTTCGCCTCGGAGCGGGAGGCCGACGCCTGTCTGACCGCACTGGAACGGGGCACCGGGATCAAGCAGATCGGCGAGTGGATCCTCGCCGCCCCGGACCACGTCACGGCCGAGGACCTGGTGGAGGAGATCTACGGGCCGTGACCGGGCCGTGACGCGGGCCGCGCACCGGAGCGTTCAGACCGCCACCACCACCTCGGCCTCCGCTGCCTCCGCCACCGGCACCGCCCCCACCCCGGCCAGCGCGCCCAGCAGCGCCCGCGCCGCCGCGTCGTTCTGCCGGAAGCCGGGCGAGTCGGTGCGCGGCCGGGCGAACGCCGCCGCCGCCCGCACACTGGTGTGCGGACCGAGCGCGGTGCGCCGCGGATGCGGCTCCCCGCCGAGGGCCGGGTCGAGGACGCGGCCGTCCCGGGGCCGGATGGTGAGCAGCCCCGAGCGGTGGGTGTGCTCCGGGTCGCTGACCACCTCCTCGACGATCCGCCCGTCCCGGTGCAGTTCGCGCAGCAGCGGGTCCCGGGTGCGGGCCAGCACGTGCTTGGGCAGGTACGCCTCGACCAGCGCGGTGGCGGCGACGGTGCGGCCGGGCACGGTGGCGCCGGAGGCCAGCCAGCTGCCGGTGCGCTCGTCCCGCTCGACCCGGACGCCCGCACCGAGGAAGCGGACCACGCCGGCCTCGGAGAGCGCGAGCAGCTGCCGCAGCCGGAAGCCGGGCGGGCCGGACGCCAGGTAGCTGAAGTAGCCGAAGAACCACTCGTCGACCTCCTCGCCCACCGACCGGGCGGTGAGCCGTCCGGAGGCGAGGACCCGGGGCAGCTGACCGAAGAGCGAGAGCAGCGCGAGGAAGGCGCCGAGGTCGGCGCTGTGGGCGGGGTCGGCGCGCCGGTCGGCGTCCTCGGCGATGTAGCGGCGCAGGTAGCCCTGGAGTTCCTCGGCGGAGCCGAGTTCCAGGCCGGCGAGCGGGTGGTCGAGGCGTTCGAGGTCGAGCCGGTCGGCCGGGTCGGGGACGGCGCGTTCGACCAGTGCGTCCAGTTCCGGGGACGCCCAGGGGTGCGTGTCGAGCCCGGTGAGGAACTCCGCCCAGGGCAGGGCGGTGCGCCCCGGGTGGGCGTGGAACAGCTCGTGGTAGTGGCCGAAGGCGATCTCCTTGGCCATCAACGGCCAGACGTCGCGCCGTAGTTCGAGGGGTCCGGGCCGGTCCAGCAGGGCGTCGACGGCGGTGGCGTCGAAGTACCGGGGCAGTGGCGGCGGCGGGCCGACCAGGCGGTAGCCGGTCTTGGAGTGGTACGGGACGCCGCGCCGCGAGCCGACGTGGACGACCGGTTCGCGGCCCGAGGGCCGGTAGACCAGGCCGCCGTCGGCCGCCTCCTCGAAGCGACCGCCGCGGCCCTCGGTGAGCAGCGAGACCAGGTCGACGAAGGCGAGCCCGAAGCCGCGCAGCACGGTGTGCTCGCCGGGGGCGATCTGCTCCAGCTCGGCGGCGACGTCGGCGGAGTGGGCGGGCGGCAGGTGGAAGCGGCCGTGCCGGGCGGCGAAGGCGGCGTCGGCGGCGTAGCGGGGGTCGGGGGTGGAGTCGAGGTGGCCGAGGGTGAGGAGGACGTGGTCGGCGGTGAGGACCCGGTCGGAGAGGTGGACCAGCTGGCGGCCGTCCGCCGGGCCCTCGATCCGCCGCGCGGTGTCCCGGTGGACGGTGACCGTGACGTGCGGCGGCAGGTCGGCGACGGCGCGCCGGAACACCCAGTCCAGGTAGGCGCTCTGGGCCCGCCGGGTGGGGAAGTCGGTGGGCGCGAGGGCGCGCAGCTCGGCCCGCAGCCCGGGGTCGGCGATCTCCCGGTAGGGGGCGAACTCCTCGGGGCGCGCGGCCCATTCGGCCAGTGAGGGGCCGGGGCGGACCGGCCCGTCGAGGGTCGAGCGCTCGTCGGTGAACATGGTGACGTCCTCCGCCATCGAGTTCATCCGCAGCAGCGGGGACTGCTCGTGGCGCCAGATCCGGCCGCCGCCGGGCGGGTGCGGGTCGACCAGGTGGATGTGCAACGGCCGGTCGGCGGGCAGCAGTTCGGGGGCGTTGGCGGCGATCCGCTCCAGCACGCCGGTGCCGCGCGGCCCGGCGCCGACGACGACCAGGACGGCGCTCATCGGGCGGCCTTCCCCGGGACGGTCTCCCCGGCGGCGGCCTCCCCCGGGGCGGGCACCGAGGTGGCGGCGCGCAGCCGGCGGTAGGCGGCGCGGGCCCGGTGCAGCGGGGTGGGCGGCAGGCCCTCGCGGGTGGCGCCCTTCGCGAAGTGGCGTTCGACGTAGTACTGCCCGACCGAGAGCACGGTGGTGATCACCACGTACCAGAGGGTGGCGACCATCAGCATCGGGATGACCTGGTAGGACTGCAGATAGACCAGTTGGACGGAGTAGAGCAGGTCGGAGACGGCCAGCACGCTGATGATGCTGGTCCCCTTGAGGGCGCCGATCAGCATGTTCCCGGCGGTCGGCACGATCGAGCGCATCGCCTGCGGGACGACGATCCGGCGCAGCACCCGCCACCGGCCGAGGCCGAGCGCGGCGGCGGCCTCCAACTGGCCCCGGTCGACGGAGAGGATGCCGCCGCGCACCACCTCGGCGGCGTACGCGGCCTCCAGCAGGGTCAGTCCGACCACGGCGGTGAAGGTCGGGCCGAACAGGTTGACCGTCCGGACGGTGACGAACTCCGGGCCGAACGGGATGCCCAGGCCGAGGGTCGGGTACAGCGCGCCGATGTTGAAGAACAGCAGCAACTGCACCAGGGCCGGGGTGGAGCGGAAGATCCAGATGTAGATCCAGCTGAGCGTGCGCAGCACCGGGTTGGCGGACAGCCGCATGGTGGCGAGGACGGTGCCGAGCACGAAGCCCAGACCGAGGGTGACGGCGGTCAGCCAGAGGGTCAGGGTGAGGCCGTTCATCACCGAGGCGGCGGTGAACCACTCGGCGACCACGCCCCACTGGAACGCCCGGTTGTGGACGAGGGAGTTGACCGCCATGGCGAACAGCAGCAGGGCGACGGCGGCGGAGACCCACTGGCCGGTGCGGCGGCGCGGGACGATCCGGGCGGTGGCGGCCCAGACGTCGGGGGCGGGGACGGGGGTGGCGGCATCTTTGCGGCTCGGCACCGGGGCGGGCGGGGAGGACGGGACGGGCAGGACGTCCGGCGGGGTGGCCATGCGGAGGCTCCAGGCGGGAGGGCGGAGATGCGGGATGCGCACGGGCGCACGGGGCGGGGGTACGGCGTGGTCACGTACGGCCGTTGCGGCCGGCCCGCGTCCCTCAACGCGTCCGGCGGGACACTGCACTCCGCTTCGGATCGTACGCGTGCTCGATCGGCGGGTGTCAAGGGTCGTCGGCGACGGGGCGCCCGGGGCGCGGGAGGTGTCGCGTGGCGACAGGAGATCGCAACAGAGCGGTAATGGAGGACGGTTGACGGGTGCGGGGTTCGCTGCTCAACTTGAGGCCATGTACGCCGAGCAGCCCCTGGTCACCCGCGACCACATCGACTTCGGTCGGGTGTGGTCCGCGGCGTGTCGCGGCTGACCCGGCAGCGGGCCGCCCGTCCGGCCCCGTCCTCCCCCGGAGCGACCTCCCTCGGTGCCCCGTCCCGGGCCGGGACAGCCGTCACCTCCTGACGGCTCGTCGACCGCGCGCTGCCGCCCACCGCTCTTCCTCCCCGCCCCGCTGCGCTCCGGCAGTCCTCCGCACCGCCCCGGGCCGTCACGTGCCCGCCGCCGCCCCCTCCCGCCGCCGCCTGCCGCCTCCTGCTCCGTACGGCTACGGTCCTCCGCTCCGGGCGCCCCTCCGGCCCCCGGCCGGCGGTTCCCCCTGCCCTGCCGAACTGCTGCCCTGCCCCTCCCCTCCGCAGCTTCCCGCTGCCCTTCCCCGCCCTCCCGCGCCCACCGGCCACCCGCGTCCGGCCGGACCGCGGACGATCCGAAAGGTCCCGCCACCATGCCCGTCGAATTCCTCGGTATCGCCGCCACCGCCGACGGTACGGAGACCACCGCGAGCACCACGGCCGCGTTCGACCGCGACTACACCCTGCGGCTGGCCCGCGCCCACGAGGACCACGACTGGGACCGGGTGCTGTTCGCCTACGGCTCCGGCTCGCCCGACCCGGCGCCCGCCGCCGCGTTCATCGCCTCCCGCCTCGACCGCCTGCAGATCCTGCTCGCCCACCGCCCGAACGTCTCGTACCCGACCTTCGCCGCCAGGACCTTCGCCACCCTGGACCGGATCAGCGAGGGCCGGCTCACCGTCCACTTCATCACCGGCGGCAACGACCACGAGCAGCAGCGCGAGGGCGACTTCCTCACCAAGGACGAGCGCTACGACCGCACCCGGGAGTACATCCGGATCGTCAAGAAGGCGTGGACCAGCCGGGAGCCCTTCGACCACGAGGGCACCCACTACCGCTTCCACGACTTCGTCTCCGACGTCTTCCCGGTGCAGGAGCCCCGGCCGGGCGTCTCCTTCGGCGGCTCCTCGGAGGCGGCCTACGCGGCCGGCGGCGCCGAGGCGGACATCTACTGCCTCTGGGGCGAGCCGCTGGCCCGCACCGCCGAGCAGATCGAGCGGGTGCTGGAGGCGGCCCGGCAGGCCGGGCGGGCGGACGCGCCGCGGATCCAGGTGGCGTTCCGGCCGATCATCGCACCGACCGAGGAACTGGCCTGGGAGAAGGCGCACCGGACGGTCGCCGCGATCAAGGCCCGGCGCGAGGGCGGCGACCTGATCCGCCGCGGCCGCCCGGCCGGCACCGGGCCCGAGAACGCCGGTTCGCAGCGCCTGCTGGAGATCGCCGAGGCCGGCGAGCGCTACGACCGGGCGCTGTGGACGCCGACCGCCGCCGCCACCGGCGGGGCGGGCAACTCCAACGCCCTGGTCGGCACCCCGGAGACGGTCGCCCAGGCGCTGCTGGACTACTACGACCTGGGCGTGGACATCCTCTCCGCCCGCGGCTACCACCTGGTGGACGACGCGATCGACTTCGGCCGGTACGTCATCCCGATCGTCCGCGAGGAGGTCGCCAAGCGGGACGCGGCCAAGGCGGCGGCCGAGGCGGCGGCGGAGGCCGAGCGGGCCGGGCGCGCCGAGCACGACCGGCACCAGCTGATCGCGGCCCAGGCGTGAGCGGCGCGCCGGCGCTCGACGTCGAGGTCCGCCGGGTCGGCATCGACGACCCGCTCGCCGAGCCGCTGGTGCGCGAGCTCACCGAGGAGTACGTGCGCCGCTACGGCCCCGAGGCGCACGAGGAGATGACCCGCTACCCGGCGGACAGCTGGACCGCGCCGCACGGCCTGCTGCTGCTCCTGCTGGAGGACGGCGAGCCGGTGGCCGGCGGCGCGTACCGGCGGTACGACGAGCGGACGGCCGAGGTGAAGCGGATGTGGACGGCCTCGGCGCACCGCCGCCGGGGGCTGGCCCGCCGGGTGCTGGCCGAGCTGGAGCGGGCCGCCGCCGGGGCCGGCTACCGCCGGATCTTCCTCACCACCGGCCCGCGCCAGCCGGAGGCCAGGGGGCTGTACCTGGCCGGTGGCTACACCCCACTGTTCGATGTGGACGCCGACCCGCTGACCGTCGGACCGCTGCCGTTCGAGAAGGACCTGCCGTGAGTCCGCCCGCCCTTCGCCCTGCCCGCACCGCACCCGCACCCGCACCCGCATCCGTACCCGCACCGCCCCCGTACCTCCCGAAAGGCACCTCCGTGAGAACCACCACCGCCCGCCGCCGGCTGCTCGCCGCCACCGCCCTGCTTCCGGTCCTGGCCGTGGCGGCGTGCAGTTCCGACCCGAGCACCGGCACCGCGGCGGGCGGCTCCGCCCGGCCGGCCGCCTCCGCCGCCGCCGAGGACCTCGTCTCCGGCCTCAAGAAGTCGGACACCGCCGCCGCGCTGCTGCCCGCCGACGTCCGGGCCGCCGGGACGGTGAAGTTCGGCTCCTCGATCGGCGCCCCGCCCTCGGCCTTCTACGCCGACCAGGCGACCAGGAAGGCCGCCGGGGTGGACATCGACTTCGGCGACGCCGTGGGCCGCCTGCTCGGCCTGACCGTGCGGCGCGAGGAGGCGGCGTTCGAGACCATCCTGCCCGCGCTCGACAGCGGCAAGTACGACGTCGGCACCGGCAACTTCGGGGTGACCTCGGCCCGGCTGAAGACCATCGACTTCGTCACCTACATCGACGACGGCCAGGGCTTCGCGGTCAAGAAGGACAACACCGCCGTCAAGCCGATCACCGACCTGGTCCAGCTGTGCGGGCTGACCATCGGCACCGGCGCCGGCACCACCTTCGAGACCACCCTCAACGCCAAGAAGAACGTCTGCACCGACGCCGGCAAGCAGCCCTACGAGGTCAAGGCGTTCAGCGACAACGGCGCCACGCTGACCAGCCTCCAGCAGGGCCGGGTGGACGTCGTGATGTCGACCATCAACGGCCTGCGCTACCAGGCCGCCCAGGAGGCGTCCGGCACCAGGTTCCTGGGCGAGTTCCACCGGCTCGACGTCGGCTTCGCGTTCAAGAAGGGCTCGGCGCTGACCCCGGCCTTCCAGACGGCCGTCAACGAGCTGATCAAGGACGGCACCTACGAACGGATCCTCAAGAAGTGGGGGGTGACGGACTCGGCCGTCAAGGAGTCCCTGATCAGCCCGTCCGAGCACGCGTGATCCCCTGTCCCTCCGGGAGGAGTCCCCCATGAGCACCGCCACCGCTGCCACCACCGGCCCGCCCCGCGCGGAACCCGGCCGCACACCCGGCGCGGCACCCGCCGCCGCCCCGCTCGACCTCGGCGAACTGGACGGCCTGCGCACCGTCCGCGCCCGGTACCCCTGGCGCTGGGCGGCCGGGCTCGCCGCCCTCGTCGTCCTGGTCCAGTTCGCCCACGGCCTGGCCACCAACCCCGGCTGGGACTGGGCCACCTTCCGGGTGTACTTCTCCGCCGACACCATCCTGCGGGCGGTCGGCCGCACGGTCGAACTCACCGCCTACGGCACCGTGCTGGGCTTCCTGCTGGGCACCGTCGTGGCCGCGATGCGGCTCTCCCGCAGCGCGATCCTGCGGTCCGTCGCCTGGGCCTACGTCTGGGTGTTCCGCTCGGTCCCGCTGATCGTCCAGCTGGTCTTCTGGTTCAACCTCTCCTACCTCTACAAGCGCTTCGGCGTCGGCATCCCGTTCGGGCCGACCTTCGGGGACTTCGAGACGATCGGGGTGCTGGGCGCGCTCGGCGCGGCCGTGCTCGGCCTCGGGCTGCACCAGGCCGCCTTCGCCGCCGAGATCATCCGCGGCGGGGTCATCGCCGTCGACCCCGGCCAGCGCGAGGCCGCCGCCGCGCTCGGCCTGCCGCGCCTGCGGCAGGCCTGGCGGATCGTCCTGCCGCAGGCGATGCGCGGCATCCTGCCGGCCGCCGCCAACGAGGTGATCTCGCTGTTCAAGGGCACCTCCGTGGTCTATGTGATGGCGATCGGCGAACTCTTCTACCAGGTGCAGGTGGTGTACGGCCGCACCGGCCGGGTGGTGCCGCTGCTGATGGTCGCCACCGTCTGGTACGTGCTGCTGACCACCGTGCTGTCGATCGGCCAGTACTACGTCGAGCGGTACTTCGCCCGCGGAGCCGACCGCACCCCGCCGCCCACCCCGCTCCAGCGGGCCCGGTCCCTCGTCCGGGGCCTGCGCGCCCGCACCGCCACCGCCGTCGCCCTCGGAGGACGCTCATGACCACCGTCGTCAAGGAACCGCGCGCCGGGGACGCTCCGGCGGAGGACGCCCCCGTGGGCGCGTCGGCCGCCGACGAGCGGGCCGCCGCACCGTCGATGGTCCAGGTCCGCGGCCTGTGGAAGAGCTTCGGCCCGAACGCGGTGCTGCGCGGCGTCGACCTCGACGTCCCGGCCGGCTCGGTGACCGTGGTGCTCGGGCCGTCCGGCTCCGGCAAGTCGACCCTGCTGCGCGCGATCAACCACCTGGAGAAGGTCGACCGCGGCTTCGTCGCGATCGACGGCGAGCTGATCGGCTACCGCCGGGCCGGGGACCGGCTGCACGAGCTCAAGGAGCGCGAGGTCCTGCGCCAGCGGACAAACATCGGCTTCGTGTTCCAGAACTTCAACCTCTTCCCGCACCTCACCGTGCTGGAGAACATCGTCGAGGCGCCCATCAGCGCCCTGCGCCGGCCGAAGGCCCAGGCCCGGGCCCGCGCGCTGGAGCTGCTGGAACGGGTGGGCCTGGCCGAGAAGGCGGACGCCTACCCCCGGCAGCTCTCCGGCGGCCAGCAGCAGCGGGTGGCGATCGCCCGGGCGCTGGCGCTGGAGCCCAAGGTGCTGCTGTTCGACGAGCCGACCTCGGCGCTCGACCCGGAGCTGGTCGGCGAGGTGCTCGACGTCGTCAAGGACCTCGCCCGGGCCGGCACCACGATGATCGTGGTCACCCACGAGATCGGTTTCGCCCGCGAGGTGGCCGACACCGTGGTCTTCATGGACGGCGGCGTCGTGGTCGAGCAGGGCCCGCCGGGGGCGGTCCTGGACGAGCCGCGGCACGAGCGGACCAGGGCCTTCCTGGCCAAGGTCCTCTGACCCACCCACCCCCTTCACTCTCCCCCTCCCCCCTTCACCCCGCAGGAGTTCCGCCGTGTCCCTACCCCGTCGCGCCCTCGTGACCGCCGCCGCGCTCGCCTCCGCCCTCACCCTGGCCGCCTGCGGCAGCTCCTCGGACGCGGCGGCGGACCTCGCGCCCGCCAAGGGCAGCACCGCCCCGAACGGCACCGCGGTGAACCTCACCCCGCAACAGAACCGGGTGACCGCACCCAAGGTGGACGCCCTGGCCGCCCTGGTGCCGGAGGAGATCAGGAGACGCGGGACGCTGACCGTGGTCGACTCGCTCGGCACCACGCCGCCGCTGGACTTCTACGCCGACGACGACCGGACGGTGATCGGCGTCGAGCCGGACATCGCCTCACTGATCGGCGATGTGCTCGGTCTCAAGGTCGAGTTCAACCCGGTCTCCTGGGAGAACATCTTCGTCGGCCTGGACAGCGGCAAGTACGACGTCGGCATCTCCAACATCACCGTCACCGAGGCCAGGAAGGAGAAGTACGACTTCGCCACCTACCGGCTGGACATCCTCGGCTTCGAGGCGAAGAAGGGCAGCGGCTGGAAGGTCACCGGGCCCAAGGACATCGCCGGGAGGACCGTCGCCGTCGCCTCCGGCACCAACCAGGAGAAGCTGCTGATCGCCTGGAACGAGGAGAACACGAAGAACGGCTTGAAGGCGGCCGACATCAAGTACTTCCAGAACTCCTCGGACTACTACCTGGCGCTCTCCTCCGGCCGGATCGACGCCTACGTCGGCCCCAACCCGGTGGCCGCCTTCCACGCCGTGCAGACCGGCGAGACCGAGGTGATCGGCACCTACTCGGGCGGCGGCGCCGAGGTGCTCGGCAAGATCGGGGCGACCACGAAGAAGGACAGCGGCCTGGTCAAGGCCCTGAACGGGGCGATCAACGAGGTGATCGGGAACGGCAGCTACGCCCAGGTGCTCAAGCGCTGGGGCCTGGACGCCGAGGCGGTGCCCAGCTCCGAGGTCAACCCGGTCGGCCTGCCCAAGGCCAAGCCGTAGGGCCCGTCCCCCGCGTCGGACGCGGGAGCGGCACCGGGGCCGTTCACCCGGGTGCCGCTCCCCGCCGCTATCGTGACCCGGTCAGGATGAACGGTGTTCGATTCCGGCGGACTTGGGGGCACGCATGCAGGCGGGCGATGTCGTGGGCGGCCGCTACCGGCTGGACCGGGAGCTCGGCCGGGGCGGGTTCGGCGTGGTCTGGGCCGCCCACGACGAGACCATCGGGCGGGCGGTCGCGCTCAAGGTGCTCTCCGACGAGAAGGCGGGCGACGAGGAGGCGGTCGGCCGGTTCATCCGCGAGGCGAGGACGGTCGGCCTGCTGTCCAATCCGCACATCGTCACCCTGTACGACTACGGGCGGGTGCAGGACGGCGCGCGGTCGACCCACTACCTGGTGATGGAGCTGGTCCGGGGCCGCTCGCTGGCCCAGGTGATGCGCGACGGGTTGCCGGAGCCGGCGGTCTCGCTGCGGTGGGTGCGGCAGATCTGCAAGGCGCTGGACGCCGCGCACCGCAACGGCGTGGTGCACCGGGACATCAAGCCCGAGAACATCATGATCACCGACAGCGGCGAGGCCAAGGTGCTGGACTTCGGCATCGCCCGCCTGCTCTCCCAGCCGGCCGCCGGCGGACTCACCTCCACCGATGTGGTCATCGGCACGCCGGTCTACCTGGCACCGGAGTGCTGGGCGGGCCTGCCGATCGACGGCCGGGCCGACCTCTACGCCCTCGGCGTGGTGCTCTACCAACTGTGCACCGGCCGCCGCCCGTTCAACGCCGACCAGGCCGTCACCATGATGTACGCGCACCTCAACGAGCAGCCGCTGCCCCCGGACACCGCCGATCCGGCCCTGGACCGGCTGATCCTCCAACTGCTCGCCAAGAAGGCGGCGGACCGGCCCGCCGACGCCGCCGAGGTCCGCGCCCGGCTGCGCGACCTCAAGGCGCTGCGCGACCGCAAGGGCGGCAGCGACCCGGACGCGCTGCGGCAGAAGGCCGACGACGCCTGGCGGCGCGGCGCGGCCGGCTCGCCGGAGCGGGCCGCCGAGCAACTGGTCGCGCTGATACCGCAGTTCGCCCGGGCCTTCGGGGCGGCCGACCCCCGGACCCTGCGCACCTGCCACGACCTGGCGCTGTGGCTGGCCCGCTCGGGCCGGCCGCGGGCGGCCGTCGCCCTGCTGCGCGAGCTGCTGCCCGCGCTGGACGGCCACCCGCGGGCCCGTGCGGACGTCGGGCGCGACCTGGAGCGGTGGGAGCGCGACTGCGCCGAGGCCGCGCCCGAACCGGCCCGTCCGCTAGTGCTGGCCGAGCTGCTCGACGGCACGGCGCAGGGCGGCTGAGCCGCCCTCGGGGATCGGCACGCCGTGCCCGAACAGCACGGTGTCGGCCTCCAGCCCGGCCAGCCGCCGGAAGGACTCCACGGCCAGCGCCGGATCGGCGTTGAAGACGCCGGGCATGGTGCGGCTCTCGACGTTGGCCGCGAGGTCACCGGTGAACAGCACGCCGCGCTCCGGCAGGTGCAGCGCGATCGAACCGTCCGTGTGGCCCGGCACGTGCACCACCACCGCGCCGCCGCCGAAGCCGAGCACCTCGCCGCCCGCCACCTCGCGGTCGACCGTGCAGGGCGGGGCGGGCGGCAGCGACGGCAGGCTGTCCCAGATCTCCTGCTCGAAGGGGCTCAGCACCATCGGCCGGGGCTGCTGCTCACCACGGAGCACCGGGGCCTCCAGCCGGTGGGCCACCACCTCGGCGCCCAGCCGCCGGGAGAGTTCGGCGGCCGATCCGGCGTGGTCCTCGTGGTAGTGGGTGAGCACGATGGTGCGCAGGGCCGCCGGGTCGGCGCCGTCGGCGCGGATCGCCTCTTCGATGGCGTCGGCCTGTCCGGCGGTGCCGGTGTCGATCAGGGTCAGCGAGCCGTCCTCGTCGCGCCAGAGGTAGACGGTGCCGAAGTCGAGGGTGACCAGGGTCAGTTCGGGGCGGATCCGGGTGATCTCCATGGGGTGGATCCTGCCCCGGGGGGCGGTCGTTCGACCGGGTGTTCGCCCCGGGCGTGACGGCCCGGTGGGGCGGGCTGGTGGGGAGGGGCCGGTAGGGAGGGCCGGTGGGGAGGGCCGGTGGGGAGGGCCGGTGGGGGAGTCTGCAGGCAGTCCCGGCGGGCCCTGGCCGGCTGTCAACCGTACGGGCGCCCAGCGCGCCCGGCGCCGGGCTCGGACGGTTGGGAGGATTTCGCCGATCGGAACGGTCTGGCCCGGGGCGGCGCGCCGTTGATATACCTCGCAGAACAGGGGCCGGGCACGGTCCGCGCCGCCTCCGGGCGGCCCGGGGCCGAAGCCCGGCGGACTGCGACGAACTGCGACGAACTCGACGAACTAGGAGGTGGGGATCGGATGAAGCTTCTCCGTGTCGGCCCGCCGGGCGCCGAACGCCCGGTCGTGCTGGGCCAGGACGGCACCGCGTACGACCTCTCCGGGGTGACCGCCGACATCGACGGCGGCTTCCTCGCCGGGCTGGCCGGCGACGGCACGGCCGCGCTGGCCGGGCAGCTGGCGGCCGGCCGGCTGCCGGTGACCGAGATCGGCGGGCAGCGGGTCGGCCCGCCGGTGGCGCGCCCCGGCAAGGTGGTCGGCATCGGCCTCAACTACCGGGACCACGCGGCCGAGGCGGGCGCGGCGATCCCGGACGAACCGGTGATCTTCCTCAAGCCCAGCTCGACCGTGGTCGGCCCGTACGACGAGGTGCTGGTGCCGCGCGGCGGCGAGAAGACCGACTACGAGGCCGAGCTGGCGGTGGTGATCGGCCGGACCGCCCGCTACCTGCCGGACCACGCGGCGGCGGCCGGGGTGATCGCCGGCTACACCATCGCCAACGACGTCACCGAGCGGGCCTTCCAGTTCGAGCGCGGCGGCCAGTGGGACAAGGGCAAGTCGGCGGAGACCTTCACCCCGCTCGGGCCGTGGCTGGTCACCGCCGACGAGGTGGCCGATCCGCAGCGGCTGCCGCTGCGGCTGTGGGTCAACGGGGAGCTGCGCCAGGACGGCTCCACCGAGCGGATGGTCTTCCCGGTGCTGGAGCTGGTCCGCTACACGAGCCAGTTCATGGTGCTGGAGCCGGGCGACGTGATCGTCACCGGGACTCCGGCCGGGGTCACCCTGGGCCGCCCTGGCACGCCGTACCTGGCGCCCGGCGACATCGTCGAGATCGAGATCGACGGGCTCGGCCGGCAGCGGCAGGTCCTCGGCAAGGCATAAGGCATAAGGCATAAGGCGTAAGGCACAGGGCTCAGAGCCGTCCCGACCCTTGGCACGGGGGTCGGGACGGATTCCGGGCCGGGCCGTCCGCCGCGCCCCCGCCGGGGCCCCCGCCGGGCCCTGCCGCGCCGGGCTACTCGGCCGGGCCGCCCAGCGCCGCCCGCAGCCGGGCCGTCCGCGGCGAGTCCGCGCCCTCCAGGGCCAGCAGCCCGGCCAGGACCTCGGCCGTCTGCGGGTCGTGCAGCGAGGTCGCCGCCGCCATCGCCACGAACTGGTCCACCAGCCACTCTCGCAGCTCGTCCACCGGGACCTCCCGGCCCTCGTCGAGCCAGCTCAGCGAGGCCCCCTCGACCACCGCGATCCACGAGCGCACCAGCAGGGTCAGCCTCGGCCCGGCCTGCCGCACCCCGAGATGGCGCAGCGTGCGCTTGAGCGCCGCCCGCCGGACGTCGTCCACGATCGCCGAGGTGCGGGCCGTCTCCACCACCGAGCCGCCGCGCAGCAGCGCCGAGTAGCCGGTGCCGTGCTCGGCGACGAAGGCGAAGTAGCTCTCCAGGACGGCGGACAGCTGCTGGGTCGGGGTCCCGGCGAGCGGCACCACGAACCGGCCGGTGAGCTCCTCGGCCGCGCTGCGCAGCGCGGCCTCGTACAGCTGCTGCTTGCCGCCCGCGAAGTAGCGGTACACCAGCGGCCGGGAGGCGCCGGCGGCCTGCGCCACGTCGTCCAGCCCGACCTCCTCGGGTGCCCGGTGCGCGAACAGCTCCAGGGCCACCGCGATCAGCTGCTCGCGCCGCTGCTGCACCGGCAGCCGCCGGTACCCGGCGCGCCGCGGCCTGGCGGCCGGTTCGGGGGCTGGCGGTACGGGCGCTGAGCTGGCTTCCATGCCGGTCAGCGTAACGGCCCCGGGCCGGATCGGAGCCGGGTGTGCACCGATCTTCCGAACGGGCGTTTGCGCCCGTTCGGGCGGTCGCCCCCGCCTCGCGACGGCTTGCGCCGGGGACTGCGCCGGGGCCTGCGCGAAGGCCCGCCCGGAGGCCGGCGCCGGGGCGGGGGCGAGGCGGCGCCGGGGCGGTGCCGGGCCGGTGCCGGGGATGCCGCGGGGCGGCTCCGGACGGGCCCCGGGTAGGCTCCGGGCAGGCCCCGGGAGGCGGTGCACCGGCCCTCGGCCGAGGATGGGACGCACCCGCCACCCTGCCGAGGAGGCCCGCCGGATGGCGCACACACTGGAACGTCCGCCCCGCGCGCGCAGCCTGCGCGGGGCGCTCCTGCCGTGGGTGCGCTCGGCGCCGGGGACGTACCTGTGGCTGCTCCTGCTGGCGGTCACCAGCTTCGTGGTGGCCCGGATGGACCAGCGCACCCTGGACTGGTTCCTGGCCGCCCGCTCGACCAATCTGGACCAGCTGAGCTCGCGTCCGGTGCACGCCCTGATGGCCAGCGCGCTGTGGACCGAGACGTCCAGTTGGCCGCTGTACGCCGTGCTGTTCACCGTGTTCCACGCCAACGCCGAGCGCTGGCTGGGCACCGTGCGCTGGTTCGCGGTGGCCGCGACCGCCCATGTGCTGGCGACCCTGGTGAGCGAGGGCGTGGTCGCCTGGGGGATCGTCCGGGGGACCTTGCAGCGGAGCATGGCCGCGACGGTGGACGTCGGGGTCTCGTACGCGCTGGCGGGGGTGGTCGCGGTGCTCACCTACCGGTTCGCGGGCGGCTGGCGGTGGATCTACGGCGCCGGGGTCGTCGTCTTCTACCTGGTGCCGCTGGTGGCCTCGCACACGTTCACGGACCTCGGGCACTTCAGCGCCGTGCTGATCGGTCTCGGCTTCTTCCGCTTCGCACACGGACGGCCCCGCTGGGACCCGGGTCGGACCCTGCGGCACTGGCGGCGGCGTCACCCGGTCGGGTGAGGGTGCGCCGACGGGGACGAATTGGCCGGTCCATGCCACCGGGTAGGGGCTTGCAAACGGCGCGTGCCACGAAATGATGTCCGGATGGTTGAACTGATCACCTCCGACGGCACCACCCCCCGCCGTGTCGCCGACGCCTATGTGCGGGACCTCGCCGAGCTCGACCCGCTGACCGCGGTGTACCTGGGCCTGAACCCCGAGGACGACCGCCTCCCCGACCTCTCCCCGGCCGGCGCCGAGGCGATCGCGGACCTGGGGCGCTCCACCCTGGCCCGGCTCGACGAGGCCGAGGCGGCACTCGACCAGGCCACCACGGCCGACGCCACCCGGGACGAAGCCGAACGGCGCTGCGCCCGCCTGCTGCGCGAGCGGCTCGTCGCCGAACTCGCCGTCCACGACGCGGGCGAGCGGTTCCGGGCCGTCCACAACCTGGGCTCGCCGCTGCACAACCTCCGCGACGTCTTCACCCTCATGCCCACCGACACCGAGGAGCAGTGGGGCATCCTCGGCCGCCGCCTCGCCCGGGTGCCGGAGGCGCTCGCCGGGTACCGCGCGACCCTCGCCGAGGGCATCGCGCGCGGCCTGCTCTCCGGTCCCCGCCAGGTGACCACCGTGATCGGCCAGCTCGGCGAGTGGCTCGCCGGCGACACCCCGGGCGGCTGGTTCGGCGACCTGGTCCGGGAGGCCCCCGAGCCGCTGCGCGCGGAGCTTTCCGGCCACGCGACGGCCGCCGCCGAGGGCCTGGCGGCCCTGCGCGACTGGCTGGGCGAGGTCTACGGCCCGGCCGCCGCCGACGCCCCGGACACCGTCGGCCGCGAGCGCTACAGCCGCTGGGTGCGCTACTGGACCGGCGCCGACCTGGACCTCGACGAGGCGTACGCCTGGGCCTGGCAGGAGTTCCACGACCTGCTGGCCCAGATGCGCACCGAGGCCGAGAAGGTGCGGCCGGGCGCCGACCCGATGCAGGCGATGAAGTGGCTGGAGACCGACGGCCCCGCGCGGTTCGGCGCCGAGGCCGCCCGCGAGTTCCTCCAGGGGCTGATGGACGGCGCGATCGCCGACCTCCAGGGCATCCACTTCGACCTGGCCGAGCCGATCACCCGGGTCGAGTCCCGGCTCGCCCCGGCCGGTAGCGCCGCCGCGCCGTACTACACGGCCCCCTCGCTGGACTTCAGCCGCCCCGGCCGGACCTGGCTGCCCACCCTCGGCCGCGAGCGCTTCCCGGAGTGGGACCTCGTCTCGACCTGGTACCACGAGGGCGTCCCCGGCCACCACCTGCAGCTCGCGCAGTGGAACTACGTCGCGGACCGGCTCTCCACCTACCAGGTCAGCCTCGGCGGGGTGAGTGCCAACCTGGAGGGCTGGGCCCTGTACGCCGAGCGCCTGATGGACGAGCTCGGCTACCTCACCGACCCGGGCCACCGGCTCGGCTACCTCAACGCGCAGATGATGCGGGCGCTGCGGGTGATCGTCGACATCGGCATGCACGTCGGCCTGGACTTCCCGGCCGACTCGCCGTACCGCCCGGGGGAGCGGGTCGAGCCGGCCGCCGCCCGTGAGTTCTTCGGCCGCTACTGCGGGCTGTCCACCGACTTCCTGGACAGCGAGCTGGTCCGCTACCTGGGCCTGCCCGGCCAGGCGATCGGCTACAAGCTGGGCGAGCGGGCCTGGCTGCGCGGGCGCGCGGCGGCCAGGGCGGCGCACGAGGCGCGCGGCGAGGTGTTCGACCTCAAGGCCTGGCACATGGCGGCGCTGTCGCAGGGCTCGCTGGGCCTGGACGACCTGGTCGCGGAGCTGTCCGTGCTCTAGTCCGGTGCCGCCCGGACGCGGCGCGAGGTCCCGGGCAGGTCCCGGGACTTCGGGCCGCGGCCGGTGGCGGGACCTCGGGCCGCGGTCCCGGTAGAGCTGGTTCTTTGGTCCCGTTTCAACCGATTTGGTGAGCTTTTTCCTTGCCATTCGCCGCGAGGCGAGTTTGGCTTGAAGGCGACTGCGTGACCTCTCCGCTCCCCTTCGGAAAGGCTCCCCCAGTGTCCTCCCAAGCCCAAGCTGCCACCGGTCATGGAACGGCGGGCTCCCGCCGCTGGTGGGCCCTGGCCATCATCGCCATCGCCCAGCTGATGATCGTCCTCGACATCACCATCGTGAACATCGCCCTCCCGTCGGCCCAGAAGGATCTCGGGATCTCGGACGCCGACCGGCAGTGGGTGATCACCGCCTACACGCTGGCCTTCGGCGGACTCCTGCTCCTCGGTGGCCGGCTCGGCGACCTCTTCGGCCGCAAGCGCGTCTTCACCATCGGCCTGCTCGGCTTCGCCCTCGCCTCGGCGATCGGCGGCGCCGCCAACGGCCCCACCATGCTCTTCGCCGCCCGCGCCCTCCAGGGCGCCTTCGGCGCGCTGCTCGCCCCGTCCGCGCTGGGACTGCTCTCCACGACCTTCACGGATCCCAAGGAGCGGAGCACCGCCTTCGGCATCTTCGGCGCGATCGCCGGCGGCGGCGCGGCGATCGGCCTGCTCCTCGGCGGCCTGCTCACCGAGTACCTGAACTGGCGCTGGTGCCTGTTCGTGAACACCCCGATCGCGATCGCCACCGCCTTCGCGGCGTTCTCCGTGCTGACCCGCGACCACATCGGCAAGGAGACCCGGACCAGACTCGACCTGCCCGGCGCCGTGCTCGGCTGCGGCGGCCTGCTCGCCATCGTCTACGGCACCTCCGAGGCGGTGAGCCGCGGCTGGGGCGACTGGCTGGTGCTCGGCTCGCTGGGGCTCGGCGTGCTGCTGCTCGTGGTGTTCGTCCTGGTCGAGAAGCGCACCCCGCACGCGCTGCTGCCACTGCACATCGTGGCCGAGCGCAACCGCGGCGGCGGCGCCCTCTCGGTCGGCCTGGCGATGATCGGCATGTTCGGCCTGTTCCTGTTCCTGACCTACTACCTGCAGGTCATCAAACACTTCTCGCCGGTGATGTCCGGAGTCTCCTTCCTGCCGATGACGGCGGCCATCGTCATCAGCTCCACCGGCTTCGCCGCCCGGCTGATGACCAGGGTGCCGTCCCGCAACCTGATCGGACCGGGGCTGCTGCTCGCCGCCGCCGGCATGGCCTGGCTGACCCAGATGAAGGTGGACAGCCCCTGGGCCGGCATGGTGCTGCCCGCCGAACTGCTGCTCGGCTTCGGCATGGGCCTGATCTTCATGCCGTCGATGAGCCTGGCCACGCTCGGTGTCGCGCCGAACGAGGCCGGGGCCGCCTCGGCCACCATCAACTCGGCGCAGCAGGTCGGCGGCTCGTTCGGCACCGCGCTGCTCAACACCATCGCGGCCAGCGCCACGGCGAGCTGGCTCGCCGCCCGGGTCACCACCGCCGGGGACCCGGCGGTCCAGGCCCAGGGCGCGGTGCACGGCTACGTGATCGCCACCTGGGTCGCCATGGGTATCCTGCTGCTGGCCGCGCTGATCGCCTTCGTGATGATCGACCACCGGCCCGCGCCGGGCGAGGCCGCCGGGGCGACCGGCGGCGCGCCGGGCACCGCCGCCGAGGCCCCGACGAGTGCGGGGGCACCGGCCCAGAGCCCGGCCCACCAGCAACAACGGAGCACCTGACCGATCGGTCGCCCCGATCCGTCGCCCCGATCCGTCGCCCCCGTCCGCGGACCTCCCGGACGGGGGCGACCGGCTGAATTCTCATGCCGTTCCCAGCGACGCATCACGACCCTCCCAGCTCGGGGCGCCATAGTCGGGACCGACCTCGTACCGCCGCCGACCAGGGCAGGAGCCGACCGAGCATGGGCCAGCACCGCCGTACCCCCCGCCGCCGCCGTTTCCTGGCGCCGACCCTGGTCACCACGGCCCTCTCCGTCCTCACCGTGGCGGTCGTGGTGGTGGGCACGCACAGCCTGACCCCGCGGGCCACCGCCGTCGCCTCCCCGGCCACCTCGGCCGCCGTCGCGCCGCCGGTCCCGGGCGCGCCCGGCGTCCCCACCGTTCCGGCCGCCGTGCCGGTCACCGTCCCGGTCGCCGGGTCGGAGCCGTCGGAGCCGGCCGCCCAGTCGCCCGTTTCCGCTTCCACGCCCACAACGGCCGCCCCCACGACCGCCCCCACGACCGCCGACGGGCCGCCCGGCACTACCGCCACCGCCCCGGCCACCCCCGAGGCGGCCACCGTCGGCGCGCTGTTCACCGGCGCGGTCCGCCCTGGCAACCACTTCTGCACCGCGAGCGTGCTGCACAGCACCACCGGGAACCTGCTGCTCACCGCCGCCCACTGCATCGACAACCCGAGCGGAGTGACCTTCGCCCCGGGCTACCGCGACGGCCGGGCCCCGTACGGCACCTGGCGGGTCACCGCCGTGCACACCACCACCGGCTGGGCCCACGGCGGGGACCAGGACGAGGACTTCGCCGTCCTGGAGACAGCTGCGGATGACGGCGGGCGCCGGGTCGAGGACGTGGTCGGCGGCAACACCCTCGGCACCGACGAGCCCTTCGGTACTGCCGTCCGGCTCTACGGCTACCCGGCGGACGGCGAGCAGCCGCTGCTGTGCACCAACACCACCGGGCGTCAGAGTGCCTACCAGCGGGTCGTCGACTGCCCGGGCTACCCGGGCGGGACCAGCGGCGGACCGTGGATCTCCACAGCCACCGGGCATGTCGTGGGCGCCATCGGGGGCTACCAGCAGGGTGGAGACACTGATGACATCTCCTACAGCGCGTATTTCGATCACACGATCGCGGCGCTCTACGCCGAGGCGGCGGCCTCCTGACCTTGCGGGACCAGCGATGGCGGCCCTCGCTCGAAACGAGCGAGGGCCGCTAGTGCTTAGGCGTAGTGGTCGAGTTCGCCAGCTTTGATGGTGCGGAGGAGGCCGGCGAAGGTGGAGGTGGCAGTGTGAAGTATGAGTTCGCCATCATCGGACTCCCGAAGGCCGACCAGCCCGTCCATGGTTCGGACTTCCACGCAGTTATCGCTTGAGCTGCTGAAGGAAGACTTCTGCCAGTTGCTCTGATGCATCTCGATCCTTACAAAGTTCGGGCGGTCCGGTTGATCAGGTCGCGCGATTCGTCCTCTGTGAGCGCGTACTTCTCGATGCGCCCGAAGATTGCACGGTAGGACGCGAGTTCCCCCGGGGCGTCGAAGAAGAAGGGTCCCCGCGAGGACTCCATCTCGGCGGTATCCAGCTCCGGCACCTCGCCGAAGCTGTAGATGATGCTCTCGATCGGTCCTGGCTGGGTATCCACACCGAAGGGGATCACGCGGATGCTTATGTTCTCCCTGAGCGAGTCGTCGACCAGACAGCCAAGCTGCTGCCGCAGTACATCGGTGCCGCCATAGCGTGTCATCAGACAGGATTCGTGAAGGTAGATCTCCAGCTTCTTCCGAGGGTCTCGGAGGAAGAGGTTTCTGCGCTGCGTTCGAAAGGCAATCCGCAGATCGACCTCATGAACGGTGAGCTGGGGAATGACCCGCCTGAAAATCCCCTTCGAATAGTCTCCGGTCTGCAGGAGCCCCGGAAGGAACGCGGCCGTCCAAATCTTGATCGCCCCTGCGGCAAAATCCTCATGCTCCGCAGACTCGAGGAAGGTGCTGGGGATGATGCCGCGATACTCCTCCCACCAGCCCTTCGTCCGATCCTGCGTCATGTTTCCCAGCGCTTCGATCAGAGGTTCGTTGAGGCACTTGCAGGCATTGGTGACGGCGCGCAGACGCTGGCGGCTGACTCCAATCCTGCCGGACTCCATCTGACTGATCTGACTCACGTCGATGTCGAGGATTCTGGCAAGCTGCGGGCCACTGAGTGTCGTGGCCTCGCGAATCCGTCGCAGCTCGGCACCGAGTCGGCGCTGCTTGAAGGACGGGTGGCGGCGTGGCGGCATGCGTTCGTTCCTTACGTGAATGGCGCCAAGTCTGCCGCCTGGCAGCCGGATCGGTCCACCACTCCCTTCCCGGCTTCCCACTTGAGGGTGATGTTTGAGCTAGTCGGTACCTCATGGGGAACTCTTGCTGTAGCGTCGGCCTCCGATGCGATCCGATGGATCGTCAGTAATGCCTGTTCACAGGGCAGTAGGCGCCTGCTGCCCTTCTGCGCCGCAGAGCAACCGGCTTCGGCCTGGCCTGGCTCACGGTGACGTTCCACCGACGCTCTCCTCCCCACCCCCGCCTCTCCCTCGGAGGTTTCTCATGCGTGCCTGCAGCCCGCCCGACTGGTCCACCGCCCGCGAGGAGCTGCGCGCCGCGCTCGCCCTCGCCTCCTGGCCGGACGACCTCGTCGCCGACGCCGAACTCGCCCTCCATGAGCTGTACGTCAACGCCTGGCGGCACGCGGGCTGCCAGGCGCCGACCGTCGTGGTCGTCCTCCTGTCCACCCGCACCCTGCGCGTCTCCGTCGCCGACGACAGCCCCGACCTGCCCGAACCCCGGATCTCCGCCGACCCCTACGCGGTCTCCGGGCGCGGACTCCACCTCGTCCGCGCCCTCGCCCACCGCTTCGGCGCCGACCCCGCCAAGAACGGCAAGCGGGTCTGGTTCGAGCTGGACGCCGCCGCGTGAACGCCCCCGTCGGCCCCATCGGCCCCCACGACAAGATCCTGCGCACCTACACCGAACCCGAGGTCACCGCCCTCCTCCGCGAACTCCACGAACGCGGCAGGCCCCTCGGACTCCAGTGGGGCTCCATCACCGTCTCGGAGCCCACCATCGACGGCCGCCTCCTCGTCGACTTCGGCGACGCTCCCGTCTCCACCCTCCTCAACCTCCTCACCCTGCTCCGCGAGCAGGCCAGACAGTGAGCGGCTTCCTCGTCGGCGCCGCCTTCGCCGTCCTCCTCGCCCTCGCCATCGCCACCGTCGTCACCGGCGTCGTCACCGCCCTCAAGATCGGCCCGCCCCCACCACCGATCACCCGCCACGGCCACTGGCAACCCCACACCCTCCCCGACGGCACCACCGAACACACCTGGACCGCCCACCAGACCGACCAGCAACCCCACACCCGCATACCCCACTGACCCTCCCCGGAGTGAGAAATCGGCCCCACCGACTTCCCACTCCACCGGCGACACGACCCGATCCCGGTGGCTCCCTTGCACACAGCAAGGGAGCCACCGGAAGAAAAGCCCGGACCAGGAAGTCGGCAGCATCGACGTCCTGGTCCGCCACCAGGGACAGCCGACCGAAGCTGGGTGGCGCGGAGCAGGACGTCGGCCGGTCCGACTTCCCACCCCACTCCGGGAGCTCGGGCGCTACCGCCCAACGCCCTCACCGTGCTCGGTGGCCCCTTGCCAGCAGCAAGGGGCCACCGCAAGCAACTCTCACGACGTGCCCCAGCAGCAGAAAGTCAGCCACCCCGACTTCCTGCTCCGCCTGGTCTCCGGCCCCAGCCGGCTGGGGCTGCGCGATGCGGAGCAGCTCCCGTTCCGGTGGCCGTTTCTGCCCGCAAGGGAGCAGTCGGAGGCGAGCCCAGGAGCAGGAAGTCGGCGGCTTCGACCTTTGCTGCTGTTGGCTCCCGGACCTCACCAGAGGAACCGGGGGGTCCGGTGCCCCCTTGCCGCGCAAGGGGGCACCGGAGCGAGGAACAGCAAGCTCACGCAGATACGTCCTGCGGCCCTGGGCCGGTCAGCCCCGGGACGGAGTAGGAAGTCGGCCCGCTCGACTTCCTACTCCTCCACCCCCGAGCCGGGACAGTGCCGCCCAGCAGACCTCACCGGAGCCCAACGAAGACCCGGCCGTACTCCGATGGCTTCCCGCGCGGCGCAAGGGGGCCACCGGAAACGACTCCCACCGCGTGCCCCAACAGCAGGAAGTCGGCAGCCTCGACTTCCTGCTTCGCCGGCTCATCGACCTCAGCAGGGGAAACGGCGTGCCATGAGCAACTGTCCCTCGCTCGGCCCGAGCGAGGGACAGCCGATTGAGGCTGAGTGGCGTGAAGCAGAGAGGTAAGCCGGTCCGACTTCTCACACCGCCCCTGGAGTGTGGGCGTTACTGCTCAACGGCCCTCACCGTGTTCCGGTGGCCCCTTGCGCGCAGCAAGGGGCCACCGGAATGGGAAACGGCAGACTCACGCCGATGCGCACCGGACCCTGAGCCGGTCAACCCCCGGGGCAACGTAGGACGTCGGCCCGTCCGACTTCCTACTCCTCCGCCCCCGGGCTTGGATGGTGCGGAGCCCAGCGATGGCCCCTTCCCTGCTCAGGCGGCTCCTTGTGCGGAACAAGGAGCCACGGGAGCAAGACGGTCATCACCACCGACAGCGCGTACACCCGGATGGGCCCGGCCGAGAAGTGGGGCAAGGCGCCGAGGCCGTCAACAAGGTCACCTTCACCGACTTCGGCCCCGCCGAGACCTTCGCCGCCACCGCCCTCCGCCCCCGCCGGCGCGGGTGCCGCCGCCGCGAGCTGACCACCGTCCCCGTGGGGCCGCGCCCCGGCCCCACGGGTCGACCCGACGGCCCCACGGGCCTACCGGGCACGCCACAGGTTGACCGGGCGTCAGCGCCGGAAAAACGAATCAGGCCCAGTCCGGTGGCAACTCGCCACTGGCCTGGGCCTGTTCTGCACTTCCTGCGAAGTGCCCCCGGTAGGATTCGAACCTACGCACCCGCCTCCGGAGGGCGGTGCTCTATCCCCTGAGCTACGGGGGCCTGCTCATTGTTGTCGTCGCGTTCGCTTCGACGTGGAGAACACTACCAGGCCCGCGCCGTGCTCCGTGCACGGGTTTCCCGGAGGTCCGGGGCGGGGCCGGGGCGGGTCCGGGGCGGGGCCGGGACAGGCGGTCCGGGCGGAAGTGGCCAAAGGCCGGACGGGGCGGCGGGGCCGCCGATACCCTCGGTGAGGTGTCGGGAGTGTCCGGGCGGGTCCTCGTGGTGGACGACAGCGAGGTGATCCGCCAGCTGATCAGGGTCAACCTGGAGCTCGAGGGCTTCGAGGTGGTGACCGCCGCCGACGGTGCCGAGTGCCTGGAGGTGGTCCGCCAGGTGAGGCCCGACGTGGTGACGCTGGACGTGATGATGCCGAGGCTGGACGGCCTGCGGACGGCGGCCCGGCTGCGGGCGGCGCCCGGGACGCGGCTGCTGCCGATCGCGATCGTCAGCGCCTGCTCGCCGGCCGACCTGGACCTGGGGGAGTCGGTCGGGGTGGACGGCTACCTCGGCAAGCCCTTCGATCCGGCGGACCTGGTCGCGCTGGTGCGGCGGCTGATGGAGCGCGACCGGGACGGCGGGGCGGTGGACGGGTTTCGCCCTGGGCGAACAGGCCGGAGTGATCGGGCCTGAGTGCCCGGGCCCGAGCGGGGTGCCCCGGCGTCTCAACCGGCAAACCGGGTGGCGAGGGCCCACCCCCTCTCGCCTACGCTTGGCGTCGTGACCCCCGCAGAGCTTTCCCAGGCAGTCCAGGCCGCAGTGAGCGCCGCCGTCGAGGCGGGCGAGCTGGCCGTCGCCGTGCCCGAGCACGTGACGATCGAGCGCCCCAAGAACAGGGACCACGGCGACTACGCGACCAACGTGGCCCTCCAGCTCGCGAAGCCGGCCGGCAAGCCGCCGCGAGCCGTCGCCGAACTGCTGGCCGAGCGCCTGCGAGGGATCACCGGCGTCACCAAGGTCGACATCGCCGGTCCGGGCTTCATGAACATCACCCTCGACGCCGCCACCCAGGGCGAGCTGGCCCGCACCATCGTCGAGGCCGGCTCCGCCTTCGGCCGCAACGAGGCCCTCAAGGGCCTGAAGATCAACCTGGAGTTCGTCTCCGCCAACCCGACCGGCCCGATCCACATCGGCGGCGTCCGCTGGGCCGCCGTCGGCGACTCGCTGGCCCGGGTGCTGCGCGCCTCCGGCGCCGACGTCACCACCGAGTACTACCTCAACGACGCCGGCGTCCAGATCTCCAAGTTCGCCAAGTCGCTCCAGGCGTCCGCCAACGGCAGGCCCGTCCCGGAGGACGGCTACGTCGGCGAGTACATCGCCGACATCGCCAAGGCGATCACCGAGGGCGTCCCGGGCGTGCTCGACCTCTCCGAGGACGAGCAGCTGGAGGTCTTCCGCACCGAGGGCCTCAAGCTCATGGTCGCCGAGATCCAGCGCTCGATGGAGGAGTTCGGCACCCACTTCGACGTCTGGTTCTCGGAGAAGTCGCTGCACGACTCCGGCGCCGTCGAGAAGGCCATCGAGCGGCTGCGCGAGCAGGGCCACGTCTTCGAGCAGGACGGCGCGATCTGGCTGCGCACCACCGACTTCGGCGACGACAAGGACCGCGTCCTGATCAAGGCCGACGGCGAGACCACCTACTTCGCCGCCGACGCCGCGTACTACCTGAGCAAGCGCGACCGCGGCTCCGAGGTCTCGGTCTACATGCTGGGCGCGGACCACCACGGCTACGTCAACCGGCTCAAGGCCATCGCGGCCTGCGCGGGCGACGACATGGACCGCAACATCGAGGTCCGGATCGGCCAGTTCGTGAAGATGCTTCGCGACGGCGAAGAGGTCCGGATGTCCAAGCGGGCCGGCAACATCATCACCATCGACGACGTGGTCGAGTGGATCGGCGTGGACGCGGCCCGCTACACGCTGGCGCGGTCCTCCACGGACTCCACCATCACGCTCGACATCAACGTGCTGACCAGCCAGACCAACGAGAACCCGGTCTTCTACGTCCAGTACGCGCACGCCCGGATGTGCTCGGTGCAGCGCAAGGCCGGCGAGCTGGGCATCACGCGCTCCGCCGACTTCAAACCCGAGCTGCTCTCGACCGAGTGGGAGTCCGACCTGCTCGGCCAGCTCGGCGAGTTCCCGCGGGTCCTGGCGACGGCCGGCGAGCTGCGCGAGCCGCACCGGGTCGCCCGCTACCTGGAGGAGCTGGCGGGCAAGTACCACCGCTTCTACGACAACTGCCAGATCCTGCCGAAGGGCGACGAGGAGGTCACCGACCTCACGCACGCCCGCCTCTGGCTGGCCGACGCGACACGCACGGTCATCGCCAACGGCCTCACGCTCCTGGGCGTGACGTCGCCCGAGCGGATGTAGGCACCACCCCCATGCGCACAGCGGGGGCGGCTGACGGTCAACGGGGACCGTCGCCGCCCCTCGCCATAGGTCGAGGAAACCGAGGACATGTCTCGCTCCGCACATCCCGCAGGCCCCCGTCACGGTGACGTACTGCCCGAGGGGCACTACCAGGCCCCGCCGGCCGACCTGAACGCGCTCGACCCCAAGGTCTGGTCGGAGACCGTCGCGCGCGGCGCCGACGGCGTGGTCACCGTCGGCGGCCTCGACGTGAACCGCATCGCCGCCGAGTTCGGCACCCCGGCCTACGTCATGGACGAGGCCGACTTCCGCGCCCGGGCGCGCGCCTGGCGGGACGCCTTCGGCAGCGACGCCGACGTCTACTACGCCGGCAAGGCGTTCCTCTCCAAGGCGGTCGTGCGCTGGCTGCACGAGGAGGGCCTCAACCTCGACGTGTGCAGCTCCGGCGAACTCGCCGTCGCGCTGGCCGCCGGGATGCCGCCGGAGCGGATCGCGCTGCACGGCAACAACAAGTCGGTGGACGAGCTCGAGCACGCGGTGAAGACCGGCGTCGGGCACATCGTGGTCGACTCCTACGAGGAGATCGAGCGCCTGGCGGCCGTGGCCGCGCACCAGGGCGTCCGCCAGCCGGTGCTGATCCGGGTCACCGTCGGCGTGGAGGCGCACACCCACGAGTTCATCGCCACCGCGCACGAGGACCAGAAGTTCGGCCTCTCGCTGACCGGGGGAGCGGCCGCCGAGGCCGTCCGCCGGGTGCTGGCGCACCCGGGGAGCCTCGAACTGCGCGGTATCCACTCGCACATCGGCTCGCAGATCTTCGACACCGCCGGCTTCGAGGTGGCCGCCCGCCGGGTGGTCGGCCTGCTGGCGTCGATCCGCGACGAGCACGGCGTCGAGCTGCCCGAGATCGACCTCGGCGGCGGCCTCGGCATCGCCTACACCAGCGAGGACGACCCGCGGGAGCCGGCCGAGATCGCGGCCGCGCTGGCCGACATCGTCCGCCGCGAGTGCGCCGCCGCGAACCTCGCCGCCCCCCGGCTGAGCGTGGAGCCGGGCCGGGCGATCGTCGGCCCGACCGCGTTCACCCTGTACGAGGTCGGCACCGTCAAGCCGCTCGAGGGCCTGCGCACCTACGTCAGCGTGGACGGCGGGATGTCCGACAACATCCGGACCGCGCTCTACGACGCGGAGTACACGGTGGCCCTGGTGTCGCGCACCAGTGACGCCGGTCCGATGCTGGTCCGGGTGGTCGGCAAGCACTGCGAGTCCGGCGACATCGTGGTGCGGGACGCCTTCCTGCCGGCCGACCTGGCCCCGGGCGACCTGATCGCGGTGCCCGCCACCGGCGCCTACTGCCGCTCGATGGCGAGCAACTACAACCACGCTCTGAAGCCTCCGGTGCTCGCCGTCCGGAACGGTGCGGCCCGGGTGATCGTCCGGCGCGAGACGGAGGAGGATCTCCTGCGTCTCGATATCGGATGACGAAATCCTTGTCTCAGATCATGGAACGACCGTAGATCCGTACGGAAAGTCCCGGAGACTGGTGGAGAACGAAAGTCCGGCGGGATACCGAAATGCCCGCCGGAACGACCTGAGAACGACGAATGCAGAGCGGAGTCGGATGATGCGTACGCGGCCGCTGAAGGTGGCGTTGCTGGGCTGTGGTGTGGTGGGCTCCGAGGTGGCGCGCATCATGACGACAGACGCCGCCGACCTCGCCGCGCGCATCGGCGCGCCGGTCGAGCTCGCCGGCATCGCGGTCCGGCGCCCGGGGCGGGTCCGTCCGGGCGTGCCCGAGCACCTGCTCACCACCGATGCCGAGGCCCTGGTCACCCGGGGCGACATCGATGTGGTGATCGAGGTCGTGGGCGGCATCGAGCCGTCCAAGAACCTCATCCTGGCGGCGTTCTCGCGGGGCGCCTCGGTGGTCAGCGCCAACAAGGCGCTGCTCGCCCAGGACGGCACCGAGCTGCACGCGGCCGCCGCCGCGGCCGGCGTCGACCTCTACTACGAGGCCGCGGTGGCGGGCGCGATCCCGCTGCTGCGCCCGCTGCGCGAGTCGCTGGCCGGCGACCGGGTGAACCGGGTGCTGGGCATCGTCAACGGCACCACCAACTTCATCCTCGACAAGATGGACACCACCGGCGCCGGGTACTCGGAGGCGCTGGAGGAGGCCACCGCGCTCGGGTACGCCGAGGCCGACCCGACCGCCGACGTGGAGGGCTTCGACGCCGCCGCCAAGGCCGCGATCCTGGCCGGCATCGCCTTCCACACCGAGGTGACCGCCGCGGACGTGTACCGCGAGGGCATCACCGAGGTGACCGCCGCCGACATCGCCTCCGCCAAGGAGATGGGCTGCGTGGTCAAACTGCTGGCGATCTGCGAGCGGGCCGCCGACGGCGAGTCGGTGACCGCGCGCGTCCACCCGGCGATGATCCCGCTGTCCCACCCGCTGGCCTCGGTCCGCGAGGCGTACAACGCGGTGTTCGTGGAGGCCGAGGCGGCCGGCCGGCTGATGTTCTACGGCCCGGGCGCGGGCGGCGCGCCGACCGCTTCGGCGGTCCTCGGCGACCTCGTGGCGGTCTGCCGCAACAAGCTCGCCGGTGCCACCGGCCCCGGTGACTCCGTGTACACCCAGCTGCCGGCCAAGCCGATGGACGAGGTCTTCACCCGCTACCACGTCAGCCTGGACGTCGACGACCGCGCGGGGGTGCTCGCCCAGGTCGCCTCGGTCTTCGCCGAGCACGGCGTCTCCATCGACACCGTGCGCCAGCAGGGCCGCGACGGCGACGCCTCGCTCGTCGTGGTCACCCACCGTGCCACTGACGCCGCGCTGTCGGCGACGGTCGACAAGCTCCGCGCACTCGACAGCGTGCGCGACGTGGCCAGCACCATGCGGGTCGAAGGGGAATAGGAACAGATGATGAGCAGCGTTGCCGAGAACGCCGCCCGAGGTACCCACACCCACCAGTGGCGGGGTCTGATCGAGGAGTACCGGGACCGCCTGCCGGTCAGCGCGGCGACCCCCGTGGTCACCCTGCTGGAGGGCGGGACCCCGCTGGTCCCCGCCCAGGTGCTGTCCGAGCGCACCGGCTGCGAGGTCTACCTCAAGGTCGAGGGCGCCAACCCGACCGGGTCCTTCAAGGACCGCGGTATGACGATGGCCATCTCCAAGGCGAAGGAGGACGGCGCCCAGGCCGTCATCTGCGCCTCCACCGGCAACACCTCCGCCTCCGCCGCCGCGTACGCGGTGCGGGCCGGGATGGTGTCGGCGGTGCTGGTCCCGCAGGGCAAGATCGCCCTCGGCAAGATGGGCCAGGCGCTGGTGCACGGCGCGAAGATCCTCCAGGTGGACGGGAACTTCGACGACTGCCTCACCCTTGCGCGTGAACTGTCCGAGAAGTACCCGGTGGCGCTGGTCAACTCGGTGAACCCGGTCCGGATCGAGGGCCAGAAGACCGCCGCCTTCGAGATCGTCGACATGCTCGGCGACGCACCGGACATCCACGTCCTGCCGGTCGGCAACGCGGGCAACATCACCGCGTACTGGAAGGGTTACCGCGAGTACGCGACGGACGGCCTGGCCTCCCGCACCCCGCGGATGTGGGGCTTCCAGGCCTCCGGCTCGGCCCCGATCGTGGACGGCGCCCCAGTGCTCAGCCCGCAGACCATCGCCACCGCGATCCGGATCGGCAACCCGGCCTCCTGGGACTTCGCACTTGCCGCGCGGGACGAATCGGGCGGTCTCATCGACAAGGTGACGGATCGTCAGATTCTGTCCGCGTACCGGCTGCTGGCCTCCCAGGAGGGTGTCTTCGTGGAGCCCGCCTCGGCCGCCTCGGTGGCCGGTCTGCTGGCCAAGGCGGAGGCCGGCCTGGTCGACCCGGGCCAGCGGATCGTCTGCACCGTGACCGGCAACGGCCTCAAGGACCCGGACTGGGCGGTGGCCGGCGCGCCGCAGCCCCGGATCGTCCCGATCGACCCGGAGGCCGCGGCCCGGCAGCTGGGCCTGCTCGACTGACGGAGCGTCCGGCGAGGCATCGCGCGGACGGCGGGCGGACGAACATCCCCCCACCCGGGCCGACCCTTTCGGGGGTCGGCCCGGTCTCGTTCTCGACTGACACTTTTGTGTCAATTCAGTGGTGGATTCGGATCCGAATCCGGCATGAATTCCGGCCAGAACCGGCAACACACCAGATCGAAGGCCCAGGGGGTGTACCGCTGTGGAACCTGTCTTCGATACTCTGGGTGCGGCCGTGTGGCACATGCCCCGGATCCGACCCCGCACCGGGCCGCACCACCGAATGTGACCGCCCGCCCCGGCCGGGGCCCCGCGGCCCGCTCCCCACCCTCGCACCGACGCGCTTCGCGCCGCCCGATTTCCCCAGGAGTGTCCACCGCATGGCCGGTCCCGCGTTCCGTGCCGCCGCCGTCCGGGTCCGGGTTCCCGCGACCAGCGCCAACCTCGGTCCGGGGTTCGACGCCTTCGGACTCGCCCTGGGCCTGTACGACGACGTGGTCGTCCGGGTCGCCGACTCCGGGCTCTCCGTCGACATCGCGGGCGAGGGTGCCGAGACGCTCCCGCGCGACGAGCGCCACCTGCTGGTCCGCTCGATGCGCGCCGCCTTCGACCACCTCGGCGGCCAGCCGCGCGGCCTCGAAGTGGTCTGCGCCAACCGCATACCGCACGGCCGCGGCCTGGGTTCGTCCTCCGCCGCGATCTGCGCCGGCATCGTCGCCGCCCGCGCCGTCACCATCGGCGGCCCGTCCGCCCTGGACGACGACGGACTGCTGGCGCTCGCCTCGGAGCTGGAGGGCCACCCGGACAACGTCGCGGCCTGCCTGCGCGGCAACTTCACCGTGGCGTGGACCGAGGAGGACCGGGCCAGGGCGATCGCCCTGGAGCCCTCCGCCGAGGTCGTCCCGGTGGTGTTCGTCCCGGCCACCGAGGTGCTCACCGAGACCGCCCGCGGGCTGCTGCCGAGGACCGTCCCGCTGGCCGACGCCGCCGCCAACGCCGGTCGGTCCGCGCTGCTGGTGGAGGCGCTGACCCGGCGTCCCGACCTGCTGCTCGCCGCCACCGAGGACCGGATCCACCAGGACTACCGGGCCTCCGCGATGCCGGACAGTGCCGCGCTGGTGGCCGCGCTGCGGGCCGAGAACGTGCCCGCGGTGATCTCCGGCGCCGGTCCGACCGTGCTCGCGCTCACCGACGAGGCGGGCGTGCAGAAGGTCCTGGACTTCGCGGGCGACCACGGCGGCAGCGGCCCGGTGTTCGCCGCCCACCGGCTCGAACTCGACCGGACCGGAGCCTCGGTGCTCCCGCTCGACGTCTGAACATCCCGTCCGCGGCGGTCCGGTCCGGTGCCTCGGCACCGGACCGTCCGGACACGATTGGCAAGCGCAAGGCTGGGGAATGTCTGAGGGGGTCGGTAGTGTTAACCTCATTGCTGCACCAGGTGCCCTCCGGGGCTCGGTGCGCCGCGTCCCGATCCCAGCACTCCGCGTCAGCGGAGTCCAGGCGATACACGGGGCGACGATTCTCCGGGAGCCCACCGCAGCGCGTACGCAGCCTGCCTGCGCGACTTGCGACCGCATCCCGAAGCCGTGACGGCACCTGACTCCCACCCGCGGCCTCCCACCTGGAGGAACAGGACGGGCGGAGCGCGGGCCACCGTCACGCGACGGGGCCCGGGATTCGCAGGCAGCGTGGGGGCAGCTCCCGGCCGGCGGCCGGGGGAGGGTCGGCACACGACCGTCCCGCCACGCCACTCAGCACCACCGTGCTTCTAGCACCGCACCTCGCAGCTCTCCCCCGACCGGCACCGCCATTCGGGGGATCACCGCCTCGGACCGACGCAGTCGAGCGTCGGTCAGGACAGCACAACCGGTCGCCGAGCCAGACAGGCCGACGTCCGCTCCAGGGAAGGACCCTTAGTGAGCGACACCACCGATCTGATGGGCGCGCGCCCGGACGCCGAGGCGTCGGACGCCGCCGCCCCCGCGGCGCCGGCGCGGCGCCGCCGCACCGCCGCCGCGGGCCTGGACGGCATGGTCCTGGCGGAGCTGCAGAAGCTCGCCGGGGACCTGGGCATCACCGGTACCGGGCGGATGCGCAAGAGCCAGCTGATCGAGACCATCAAGGAGAAGAGCGGCGGAGACCCGCTGCTCGCAGGCACCGCCGCCGCCGCCGCTCCGGCCGCCAAGCGCGCGGCCAAGGCCGAGACGGCCGAGCCGGCCGAGAAGCCCGCCCGCCGTGCCACCAAGGCCGCCGCCGCCCGGGCCGAGGCCCCGGCCGCCGCCGAGGCGCAGGCCCAGATCGAGATCCCGGTCCAGGCCGCCTCCGAGACCGCCGCGCCCGCCCGGGCCGAGCGCACCCGCCGCCGGGCCACCTCGGCCGCCGGCGCCCCGGTCGCCGAGCCGGGCGAGGCCGCCGAGGCGCCCGCCGCCGTGGCGACCGAGGCCAAGCAGACCGAGGCCCGCTCCGAGGGCGCCCGCGCCCTGGAGGGCCGGGAGGAGGGTCGCCCCGAGACCCGCCGCGACCGTCGGGACCGTCGTGACCGCCGCGAGGGCGGCGAGCGCGAGGGCCGCCAGGACACCGCCGAGGCCCCGGCCGGCCAGGACGGCGACGGGCGCGAGTCGCGCCGCGACCGGCGCAACCGCCGGGACCGGACCGACCGCCCCGAGCGCACGGATCGTGCCGAGCGCACCGACCGTGCCGACCGCCAGGGCGGCCAGCAGCAGGGTGCGCAGGGCGAGGGCCAGCAGAGCCGCCAGCCCGCCGCCCAGCAGGCCCAGCCGCAGACGCAGCAGGCCCAGCAGGGCGGTTTCGACGACGACGAGTTCGGCGACGGCCGCCGCGGCCGCCGCGGCCGTTACCGCGACCGCCGGGGCCGTGGCAGCCGCCGCGAGGGCTTCGAGGCCGGTGTCGTCGACACGCAGATCAGCGAGGACGACGTCCTGATCCCGGTCGCGGGCATCCTCGACATCCTCGACAACTACGCGTTCGTCCGCACCTCCGGCTACCTGCCGGGCCAGAACGACGTCTACGTCTCGCTCGCCCAGGTCCGCAAGAACGGCCTGCGCAAGGGTGACGCGATCACCGGCGCGGTGCGCCAGCCCAAGGACGGCGAGCGCCGCGAGAAGTTCAACGCCATGGTGCGGCTGGACTCCGTCAACGGCATGGACCCGGAGAACGGCCGCGGCCGTCCCGAGTTCAACAAGCTGACCCCGCTGTACCCGCAGGACCGGCTGCGTCTGGAGACCGACCCGGGCATCCTGACCACCCGGATCATCGACCTGGTGTCGCCGATCGGCAAGGGCCAGCGCGGCCTGATCGTCGCGCCGCCGAAGACCGGTAAGACCATGGTGCTGCAGGCGGTCGCCAACGCGATCACCCACAACAACCCCGAGTGCCACCTGATGGTCGTCCTGGTCGACGAGCGTCCGGAAGAGGTCACCGACATGCAGCGGTCGGTGAAGGGCGAGGTCATCTCCTCGACCTTCGACCGTCCGGCCGAGGACCACACCACGGTCGCCGAGCTGGCGATCGAGCGCGCCAAGCGCCTGGTGGAGCTGGGCCACGACGTGGTGATCCTGCTGGACTCGATCACCCGTCTGGGCCGCGCCTACAACCTGGCGGCGCCGGCCTCCGGCCGCATCCTGTCCGGTGGTGTCGACTCGACCGCGCTGTACCCGCCGAAGAAGTTCTTCGGCGCCGCGCGCAACATCGAGAACGGCGGCTCGCTGACCATCCTGGCCACCGCGCTGGTCGAGACCGGCTCGCGGATGGACGAGGTGATCTTCGAGGAGTTCAAGGGCACCGGCAACATGGAGCTCAAGCTCGACCGGAAGCTCTCGGACAAGCGCATCTTCCCGGCCGTCGACGTGGACGCCTCCAGCACCCGCAAGGAGGAGATCCTGCTCGGTGCCGACGAGCTCGCCATCGTCTGGAAGCTGCGCCGGGTGCTGCACGCGCTCGACTCGCAGCAGGCGATCGAGCTGCTGCTGGACAAGATGAAGCAGACCAAGAGCAACGCCGAGTTCCTGATGCAGATCGCCAAGACGACCCCCGGGTCCGGCGACTGACCTTCTCGGTACACGGACGAGCCCCGGCCCGCGCGAGCGGCCCGGGGCTCGCCGCGGTTCCGGGCCGGTTTGTTCCAGACTTGGGACAGTCTGGACTCTTTCAAGTATCTTGTCCGATTTATTCTGGACCGTATGGCCGAACACAAGAGGGTCCCGAGCCGCCGCCGCAAGCTCCTGCGCGCGGCCGCCTGCGGGTCCGCCGCGCTCGTCGTCCTCGGCGCCGGGGCCGCCGGGTACGCGTACCTGCGGCTGGACGGCAACATCAGGAGCGTCGACATCGACGGCCGGCTCGGCACCTCCCGCCCGCCCACGGCCACCGACGGCTCGTTCAACCTGCTGGTGCTGGGCTCGGACTCGCGGGCCGGCGGCAACGCGGACCTGGCCGGCGGCGACACCGGCGGCACCGCCCGCTCGGACACCGCGATGGTGCTGCACGTCAACCAGGACCACTCGCGCGCCGACGTGGTCTCCATACCGCGCGACACCCTCGTCCCGCGCCCCGAGTGCACCGACCGGCAGGGCCGGCCGGTGCCGGCCGCCAAGCGCGCGATGTTCAACAGCGCCTACGAGACCGGTGGCGCGACCTGCGCGGTGAAGACCGTCGAGCAGCTCAGCGGGCTGCGGATGGACCACTACGTCGAGGTGGACTTCGCCGGCTTCGCCCGGCTCGTGGATGCGGTCGGCGGCGCCACCGTGACCACCACGGTGGCCATCCACGACCAGGACAGCGGCCTGGACCTCCAGCCCGGCGAGCACCACCTCGACGGCAAGCAGGCGCTCGCCTTCGTCCGCACCCGGCACGGCGTGGGGGACGGCAGCGACCTCGGCCGGATCGAGCTGCAGAAGCAGATGGTGCGCTCGCTGCTCCAGCAGGCCGGCGGCATCGGGCTGATGACCGACCCGGTGAAGCTCTGGTCGGTCGGCGACACCCTGACCCGCTCGATCACCACCGACTCCGCGCTCGCCTCGGTGAACTCCCTGGTCGGTCTGGCCGAGCGGCTCAAGGGAATCGGACCGGACCGGCTCGGCATGGTCACCCTGCCGGTCACGGCCGCCCCCGGCGACCCGGACCGGGTGGTCCAGCTGGAGCCGCAGGCCGACCAACTGTGGGCGGCCCTGAGGGCCGACCGGCCGGTCCCCGAGGCCGTGGCCGCCACCCAGCCGTCCAACCCCGCCCAGGCCACCCCCACGGCCCCGGCGAAGGCGACCCCCACCGCCCCGGCGAAGGCGACCCCCACGGCCCCGGCGAAGGCCCCCGCGACGGCGGCGGCGACCGCCCCGGCCCGGCGCGGCTGAGCCCCGGCGGGGCCCGGAATATCCCGGAGCGCCCCCCGGTTTGGGAAGAAGCGGCCGGTCCTGGCAGACTGGTCCGTCGGTCCCGGTTCACGAGCGGCGTCCCCGCCGCCGACCCGGTACCCTCCCGAACACTAGGAGAACCCCTTGAAGTCCAACGCTCACCCCGAGTACCTGGTCACCCACGTGACCTGCACCTGCGGCGCCGAGTTCACCACCCGGTCGACCGAGAAGAGCGGCGAGATCCGCGCCGAGGTCTGCTCGCAGTGCCACCCGTTCTACACCGGCAAGCAGAAGATCCTCGACACCGGTGGCCGCGTCGCCCGCTTCGAGGCCCGCTTCGGCAAGCAGCACAGCGCGAAGGCCTAGCGCTCCCTCGGCGCCGGTTCCCGGTGCCCCCGTACTCGTTCCGGGGGCATGGGGGACCGGCGCCGTTCGCGTCCCCCGCACCCTCCGCGCTCCGCGGTCCCCCTCCGATCCACCCACCGATTCCCGGGAAGAAGGCCACCCCATGTTCGAGGCAGTCGAAGAGCTCCTCGTCGAGCACGCCGACCTCGAGGCGAGGCTGGCCGACCCGTCCGTCCACGCCGACCAGGCGAACGCCCGCAGGCTGGCCAAGCGCTACGCCGAACTGACGCCGATCACCCGGGTCTTCCGGGCCTGGCGGCAGGCCGGCGAGGACATCGAGGCCGCCCGCGAATTCGCCGCCGAGGACCCGGAGTTCATCTCCGAGGTGAAGGCCGGCGAGGCCCGGCGCGAGGAGCTGACCGAGGAGCTGCGGCTGCTGCTGGTCCCGCGCGACCCGAACGACGAGAAGGACGTCATCCTGGAGATCAAGGCCGGTGAGGGCGGCGAGGAGTCCGCGCTGTTCGCCGGGGACCTGCTCCGGATGTACCTGCGCTTCGCCGAGCGGATCGGCTGGAAGACCGAGCTGATCGACTCCAACGAGTCCGACCTCGGCGGGTACAAGGACGTCTCGGTGGCCGTGAAGACCAAGGGCAACGCCGAGCCCGGCCAGGGCGTCTGGGCCCGGCTGAAGTACGAGGGCGGCGTGCACCGCGTGCAGCGCGTCCCCGCCACCGAGTCCCAGGGCCGCATCCACACCTCCGCGGCGGGCGTGCTGGTCACCCCCGAGGCCGAGGAGGTCGAGGTCGAGATCGTCGCCAACGACCTGCGGATCGACGTGTACCGCTCCTCCGGCCCGGGCGGCCAGTCGGTCAACACCACCGACTCCGCGGTCCGGATCACCCACCTGCCGACCGGTATCGTGGCGTCCTGCCAGAACGAGAAGAGCCAGCTGCAGAACAAGGAGCAGGCGATGCGCATCCTGCGTTCGCGGCTGCTGGCCGCCGCGCAGGAGGAGGCCGAGCGCGAGGCCTCGGACGCGCGCCGCAGCCAGGTCCGCACGGTGGACCGCTCCGAGCGGATCCGGACGTACAACTACCCGGAGAACCGCATCTCGGACCACCGGACGGGCTTCAAGTCGTACAACCTGGACCAGGTGCTGGACGGCGAACTGAACGCCGTCATCCAGTCCTGCGTCGACGCGGACGCCGCGGCCAAGCTCGCCGCGGCCCACCAGAACTGACACCGGCGGCGGCGGGACCGACGCCGGGGCCGGAGAGCGGAAGCACGAGGTCGTACGGATGAACCTGCTACTCGCCGAGGTGGCCCAGGCCACCCAGCGGTTGGCCGCGGCCGGCGTGCCGTCGCCGCGCTTCGACGCGGAGGAACTCGCCGCACACGTCCACAACGTCAGGCGCAGCCAGCTGCACACCGTCAAGGACGGCGACTTCGACGCCCGGTACTGGGAGGCGGTGGCCCGCCGGGAGGCCCGCGAGCCGCTCCAGCACATCACCGGCCGGGCGTTCTTCCGCTACCTGGAGCTGGAGGTCGGCCCCGGCGTCTTCGTGCCCCGCCCGGAGACCGAGTCGGTCGTCGAGTGGGCCATAGACGCCGTCCGCGACATGGACGTGGCCGAGCCGCTGGTCGTCGACCTCTGCTCCGGCTCCGGCGCCATCGCGCTCGCCCTCGCCCAGGAGCTGCCCCGCTCCGTCGTCCACGCCTTCGAGCTGGACGAGGGCGCGCTGCCCTACACCCGGCGCAACATCGGGTCCTCGCCCGACCGCGCCCGGGTCACCCTGCACGAGGGCGACGCCACCCGGGCCTTCGAGGACGACCGCGCCTGGGACGGCCGCTTCGACCTGGTCATCTCCAACCCGCCGTACATCCCGCTCACCGAGTGGGAGTACGTGGCGCCGGAGGCCCGCGACCACGACCCGCAGATGTCGCTGTTCTCCGGCGAGGACGGCCTGCACACCATCCGCGGCATCGAGCGCGTCGCCGCCCGTCTGCTGCGCCCCGGCGGCGCCGTGGTGATCGAGCACGCCGACACCCAGGGCGGGCAGGTCCCGTGGATCTTCAACGAGGAGGCCGGCTGGACCGACACCGCCGACCACCGCGACCTGAACAACCGGCCGCGCTTCACCACGGCCCGCAAGGCGTCGCTGTGACCGACCGGGTGACCGACGGGCACCGCGCGTCGGACGCCGGAGCGGCGCTGTGAACACCGACGCGAGCACCAGCTCGGGCACCCCCGCGAGCACCAGCGCGGGCACCACCGCGAGTACCACCATGAGCATCACCATGAGCCCGTCCGGAAGGGGACCGCACCGATGAGCCGCCGCTACGACTGTGCCGATGCCGGGGACCGCGCCACCGGTCTGCGTGAGGCCGCCTCGGCCATCCGCCGCGGCGAACTCGTCGTGCTGCCCACCGACACCCTCTACGGGGTCGGCGCGGACGCCTTCTCCCCGGAGGCGGTGGCCGCCCTGCTCGCCGCCAAGGGCCGCGGCCGCAACATGCCCTCACCCGTCCTGGTCGGCTCGCCGACCACCCTGCACGGCCTGGTCACGGACTTCTCCGAGCAGGCCTGGGAGCTCGTCGACGCCTTCTGGCCGGGCGGGCTCACCCTGGTCGCCAAGCACCAGCCCTCGCTGCGCTGGGACCTCGGCGAGACCCGTGGCACCGTCGCGGTCCGGATGCCGCTGCACCCGGTCGCCATCGAGCTGCTGAACGCCACCGGTCCGATGGCCGTCTCCAGCGCCAACCGCACCGGCGGCCCGTCCCCGGCCACCTGCGACGAGGCCCAGCAGCAGCTCGGCGACGCCATCTCGGTCTACCTGGACGGCGGCACCGCCGACCACGCCCAGGCCTCGTCGATCGTGGACGTCACCGGCAAGGTGCCGGTACTGCTGAGGGCCGGCGCGATCTCCGTCGAGCAGCTGAGGGAGGTCGTCCCCGACCTGGAGGCCGGCAGTTGACGGCCGCCTCCCTCCATGCCGGGCCCGGCATATCGCCGTACCTGAGCGTGGGACCCAGGCCGCTGGACCACTTCCGGATCCTGTACGTCTGCACCGGCAACATCTGCCGCTCGCCGATCGCCGAGCGGCTCACCCGGCGTGAGCTGGACACCCGGCTGAACCCCCGGGTGGCCGGCCGGATCCTGGTCGAGTCGGCCGGCACCTGGGGCCATGTCGGCGCGCCGATGGAGGACCACGCCGCCACGGTGCTGGACGAGTACGGCGCCGACAGCGGCGGCTTCACCGGCCGTGAACTGCTGGACGAGCACGTGGTGGAGGCCGACCTGGTGCTCACCGCGACCCTGGACCACCGGGCCCAGGTCATCTCGATGGGCCACGAGGCGGGGCTGCGCACCTTCACGCTGAAGGAGTTCACCCGGCTGGTCCGGACGATCGACCCGGGGACCCTGCCGGACCCGCGCCGCGGCGCCGACGTCACCGAGCGGGCCCGGGCCCTGGTCCGGGCCGCCGCGGCGCTCCGCGGCTGGCTGCTGGCCGCCGACCCCGAGACGGACGAGCTGCACGACCCGTACGGCGCGCCGATCGGCATGTTCCGCAACTGCGGCGAGGAGATATTCCACGCCGTGGACCCCGTGGTCACCGCCCTCACCGGGGTCCGCGCGCCGTACTGAGCGCCGTACTGAGCGCCGTACTGAGCGCCGCACTGAGTGCAGGCCCGGGTGCCGACCGGGTGCCGACCGGGTGCCGACCGGGTGCCGTGGTGCCGCCGGCCCGGTCGCGCCGCTTCGTACGGCCGGGCGTACCCCGGCACGCGCCGCCGTGCCGGGGCGCGGGGGCGGTCCTACGCTGGAGGGATCCGACCCGACGCGCCCGGGAGTCCCGCCATGACCGTCACCGATGCCGCGACCGGCCCCGTCGAGACCCCCGAGGCGCTCTCGGCCGCCCTGTTCCGGGCCGATCCCCAACTGGCCGACCTGATGGCCGCGGAGGCCGAACGGCGGGCCGAGACGATCCAGCTGCTGGCGGGGGAGAACCTCACCGGCCCGGCCGTGCTGGCGGCCCTCACCGGCCCGCTGATCGACAAGTACGCCGAGGGCTACCCCGGCCGCCGCCACCACACCGGCTGCTCCCTCGCCGACGCCGCCGAGCTGCTGGCGATCGACCGGGCCCGTGAGCTGTTCGCCGCCCCGCACGCCAACGTCCAGCCGCGCTCCGGCACGGCGGCGATGCTCGCCGCCTACGCCGCGCTGCTGCGGCCCGGCGACGTGGTGCTCGCGATGTCGCTGGAGCACGGCGGCCACCTCAGCTGCGGCTCGCGGGCCAACTTCTCCGGCCGCTGGTTCGACTTCGTCGGCTACGGGGTGCGCCGCGAGGACGGGCTGATCGACCTCGACCAGGTCCGCGAGCTGGCCCTGCGCCACCGGCCGAAGGCGATCGTGGCCGGCTCGATCTCCTACCCGCGGCACCCCGACTGGGCCGCCTTCCGGGCGATCGCCGACGAGACGGACGCCTATCTGGTGGCCTCCGTCGCGCAGACCACCGGCCTGGTCGCGGCCGGTGTCGCGCCGTCCCCGGTGCCGTACGCGGACGTCACCGTGGCGGCCACCCACAAGCTGCTCCGGGGCCCCCGCGGCGGTCTGCTGCTGTGCACCGCCGAGCTGGCCGAGCGGGTCGACCGGGCGGTGTTCCCGTTCAGCCAGGGCGGCGCCGCGATGAACGAGGTGGCCGGCAAGGCCGTCGCGCTGGCCGAGGCCGCCACGCCCGCCTTCCGGGCGTACGCCCACCGCACGGTGGCCGGGGCCCGGGTGCTCGCGGCCGGGCTCGCGGAGGCGGGGGCGCGCCCGCTGACCGGGGGGACCGACACCCATCTGGTGACCGCCGACGTCGGCGGGCTCGGCGTCAGCGGCGCCGAGGCGGAGCGCCGCTGCGCCGCCGCCGGGCTGCTGTTCGGCAAGTGCGCGCTGCCGTACGACCCGGCGCCGCCGTCGGAGGCCTCCGGGATCCGGCTCGGGACCGGCACCGTGACCTCGCAGGGCATGGGCGAGGCGGAGCTGGCGGAGATCGCCGCCCTGATCGGACGGCTGCTCGCCGGGGGTACGGACGTCCGGGTGGCGGAGCGGGTCAGGGAGCTCGCGCGGGCCTTCGCCGGGCGGCGCTGACCGCGCTTCCGAATCTCCTACCCGGTAGGGCGAACCGCGATGCGTCCCCCCGGCGTCCGACTCAATAAGGTGTGTGCCGTGGCGACGCACCTCGAACCTCGGACAGGCACGGGAGTACCTTCGGTACCCAACCGTCGGACAGCGCTGCGGGAGGCCAGTGGTGCGTGAGTATCTGCTGGTGCTGTTCTGCACCGCGGCGGTCACCTATCTGCTGACCGGCCCGGTCCGGAAGTTCGCCATCGCGGCGGGGGCGATGCCCCCGGTCCGCGCGCGTGACGTGCACCGCGAGCCGACGCCGCGGCTCGGCGGCATCGCGATGTTCGGCGGACTCTGCGCGGGCATCCTGGTCGCCTCCCAGCTCGACAACCTGAGCAAGGTGTTCTCCCAGGGCACCGACATCCGCGCGCTGCTCTCCGGCGCCGGCATCATGTGGCTGCTCGGCGTGCTGGACGACAAGTGGGGTGTGGACGCCCTGGTGAAGCTGGGCGGCCAGATGATCGCCGCCGGTGTGATGGTCTGGCAGGGCGTCACGGTGATCACCCTGCCGGTGCCCGGCGTCGGGCCGGTCGCGGTCAGTCCGACCCAGGGCATGGTCATCTCGGTGGTCCTGGTCGTCGTCATGGTCAACGCGGTGAACTTCATCGACGGACTGGACGGCCTGGCGGGCGGCATGGTCTGCATCGCCGCGATCGCCTTCTTCCTGTACTCGTACCGGCTCTGGTACGGCTACACGATCTCCGACGCCGCCCCCGCGGTGCTGTTCAGCGTGCTGCTGATCGGCATGTGCCTGGGCTTCCTGGCGCACAACATGCACCCGGCCCGGATCTTCATGGGCGACTCCGGCTCGATGATGCTCGGCCTGATGCTGGCCGTCGCCGCGATCTCCATCACCGGCCGGGTCGACCCCGACCTCATCACCAGCGAGCTGGGGTCGCAGACCGCCACCGTGCACGCCCTGGTGCCGATCTACATCCCGCTGCTGCTGCCGCTGACGGTCATCGCGCTGCCGCTGGCCGACCTGCTGCTCGCCGTGGTCCGCCGCACCTGGGCGGGCCAGTCCCCGTTCGCCGCCGACAAGCGGCACCTGCACCACCGACTGCTCCAGGTCGGCCACTCGCACAGCCGCGCCGTACTGATCATGTACTTCTGGGCCGCGCTGATCGCCTTCGGGACCGTCGCCTTCTCGGTCACCAACACCGGCCGGACCGTCGTCCTCACGCTGGCCGGGCTCTGCCTGGTCGGCCTGGTGGTGCTGCTCACCCCCCGGTTCCGGCCCCGGGCCCCGCGCGCGGTGCAGGCCTTCGTGCCGCCGCGCTACCGCCGCCGTCCGGTGGCCAGGGCCGCCGCCCCGGCGGTGGAGGAGACCGGGCTCACCGCCGAGTCGGCCGGACGTGCGAGCTCCGAACCGATGGCCGAACTGTCGGCCGAGGACAAGCGGCTGCTCGGCGGAGTGCCCAAGGGATCGTCGGCGGTCACCGGCCGCGGACACGGCAACGGCCGGGGTCGTTGGGAGAAGTGAGGGCACGTCAAGCCGGTTCACCCGAACGGCGGCACCCTTGGGCCATCGGTGTGACAGGTGCCACACAAACATGGTAAAGCTCTCATCAAATAGTTTGTGATACCGTTCACGAGTACCGAGAACGCGCCGAAAGACCTGACAGGTGGATGACTTCCGTCCCTGGCGGGTCCCACTCGACGGGCTCGCCGTCGAGCGGCCGGCCCGCGGTGGTTCCGGTCCGGTATCACCCCACCGAGTTCTGTGCCCGTCCCCCCGCCACTCGACATGCCGCCGGAGTTGCCGACATGCCGTCCAACGACGCCCGGATCCTCCGAGGCGCCGCGATCCCCACTGCGGTCGCCGGAGTCATCGCCATGGCGGTCTCCTTCGCCGTCGCGGGGGGCAAGGGCCTGCTCGGGGCCTTCCTCGGCGCTCTGCTCGTGATGGTCTTCTTCGCCTCGGGCCAGGTCGCCCTCGACCGGCTGACCAGGTCGAACCCGCAGATGATGATGGCCGTCGGGCTGCTGGTGTACACCACTCAGATCCTGCTGGTCGGCATCGTGCTGGCGGTCTTCAAGAACACCGAGCTCTTCAACCGGCAGGCCTTCGCCTTCACCCTGCTGGGCTGCGTGCTGGTCTGGACGGGCTTCCAGGTGCGCGGCTTCCTCAAGGCCAAGACCTTCTACGTCGAGACCGACGCCTCCGAAAACAAGGCCGAGAAGCCCTCGGACAAGGGGCGTCAACAGTGACGACGGCCCACTGTCCCCCCAACGAGGGGGGCGGTGTTTATGCCGCACTGACGGACTGCTATCGTCCGTCGCAACAACGGAGTACGGGAAGAGGCCTGGTCCATCCGCACCGCGGATCGATCGCCCCCCGGATCCGCGCAGTCTTCGATGATCCCGCTGTGGTGCAGTGCTCTGCCGCGCGGGGTCGGCGAGAACCCCATCAAGTTTCAGTGCCGCTTCGTGGCCGCAGGCCATGCCGACACACCGAGGTTGCCGTAACCATGCGTCACGACGAAGGAGTCCGTGGTGAGTGCTGAACTCACGTCCCTCGCCTCAGGCAGTTGCCACTTCGGGGACGCTGGCTGCGGCTTCCCGGCCCCAGGGCTGAACGAGTTCCAGTTCGAGCCGATTTTCACCATCGGCAGCTTCGAGTTCAACAAGCCGATGCTGCTGTCGATGATCGTGGCTGTCCTGGTCATCGGGTTCTTCTGGGCCGCCTTCGCGAAGCCGAAGATCGTCCCGGGCAAGCTGCAGCTGGTCGGTGAGATCGGCTACGACTTCGTCAAGCGCTCCATCGTGCTGGAGACGATCGGCAAGCGGGGCGAGAAGTACGTCCCGATGCTCGTCTCGATGTTCTTCATCATCTGGCTGATGAACATCCTGTCGGTCATTCCCTTCGCCCAGTTCCCGGTGACCGCGGCGATCGCCTTCCCGGCCGCCCTCGCGGGCGTCGTGTGGGTCACCTACATGGGTCTGACCTTCAAGAACCACGGCTTCGTCGGTGGTCTGAAGAACCTCTGCTGGCCGTCGGGTATCCCGGGCTGGGTGATGTTCATCCTGGTGCCGATCGAGTTCTTCTCGAACATCTTCGTGCGCCCCTTCACGCTCGCGGTCCGAGCCTTCGCGAACATGTTCGCCGGCCACCTGCTGATCGTGATGTTCTCCATCGCCTCCTGGTACCTGCTCAGCCCGACCCTGGGCGCGCTGTACGGCTCGGCCTCGTTCATCGTCGCCGTCGGCCTCACCGCCTTCGAGCTGCTGGTCCAGTTCCTGCAGGCCTACATCTTCGTGATGCTGGCCAGCAGCTACATCGCCGGTGCCCTCGAAGAGGCGCACTGAGCCCGGGCCCCTCACCGGGCCCGCCACGATCCACACCTCCCGGAATGCCCGGTGGCCAATCACCACCGGTTCACCACCCTGCAAAGGACAACTGCAATGAGCTTCCTCGCTGAGGGCACTGTCTACGGTTCCGTCGCCTCGATCGGCTACGGCCTCGCCGCCATCGGCCCCGGCATCGGCGTCGGTCTGATCTTCGGCAACGGCGTCCAGGCCATGGCCCGCCAGCCCGAGGCTGTCGGCCTCATCCGCTCCAACATGTTCATCGGCTTCGCGCTCACCGAGGCCCTCGCGCTGATCGGCATCGTCATGCCGTTCGTCTTCGGCAACAAGTAATCCCGCCGCAGACCCATTCGAGGAAGGTCCAGATATGAGCATCGCGGCTCAGCTCGCGGCCGAGGAGAAGATGAACCCTCTCCTCCCCGCTACGCCCGAGATCATCATCGGCCTGCTCTGCTTCTTCATCGTCTTCGGTCTCCTCGGCAAGAAGCTCCTCCCCAGCATCGAGAAGGTGCTGACGGAGCGCCGGGATGCCATCGAGGGCGGCATGGAGCGCGCCGAGGCCGCTCAGAACGAGGCGCAGGCCCTGCTCGAGCAGTACCGCGCCGAGCTCGCCGAGGCGCGCCACGAGGCTGCTCGCATCGTTGAGCAGGCTCGCGAGCAGGGCGCTGCTCAGCTCGTCGGGATGCGCGAGGAGGGCCAGCGTCAGCGCGAGGCCATCGTCGCCGCCGGCCACGCCCAGATCGAGGCCGACAAGAAGCAGGCGACCGCCGCCCTGCGCCAGGACGTGGGCGCGCTGGCCACCCAGCTGGCGTCCCGCATCGTGGGCGAGTCCCTCGAGGACCAGACGCGGCAGAGCGGCGTCGTCGACCGTTTCCTGGACGAGCTGGAGGCCAAGGCCGCCGTTGCTCAGGGTGCGGCGAAGTGATCGGCGCCAGCCGTGAGGCCCTCGCCGCCGGGCGGCAGAACCTCGAGAGCCTGACCGACTCCACCTCGGTGGACGCGGCCCGGCTCGCCGAGGAGCTCACCGCCGTCACGGCCCTGCTGGACCGCGAGGTCTCGCTGCGCCGGGTGCTGACCGACCCGTCCCGGTCGGGCCAGGACAAGGCTCAGCTGGCCTCCTCGCTGCTGGCCGGCCAGGTCTCCGGCGAGACGGCGGACCTGGTCTCCGGCCTGGTCCGCTCCCGCTGGTCGGGTGGCCGTGACCTGGTCGACGCGGTGGAGGAGCTGGCCGCGTACGCGGAGGTCATCGCCGCCGACCGGGCCGGCGCCCTGGACGACGTCGAGGACGAACTCTTCCGGTTCGGCCGGGTGGTGAGCGGCTCGCACGAGCTGCGCGCCGCGCTGACCGAGCCCAAGGCCGGTGCCGTCCCCAAGGCGGCCCTGATCAAGAAGCTGCTCGGCGGCCGCGCCAACGCGGGCACCGTGCGGCTGATCACCAGCCTCGTCAACCACCCGCGTGGCCGTAGCCTGGAGCAGGGGCTGGAGACCTACTCCAAGCTCGCCGCCGCCCGGCGCGATCGCATGGTGGCCCGGGTCACCACCGCGGTGCCGCTGTCGGACAGCCAGAAGGACCGCCTCTCGGGCGCCCTCGGCCGGCTGTACGGCCGCCAGGTCCACCTGAACATCGATGTCGACCCCGAGGTCGTCGGCGGTGTCCGGGTGCAGATCGGTGACGAGATCATCGACGGCACCGTGTCGAGCCGCCTCGAGGGCGCTCGCCAGGTACTCGAAGGCTGAACACCCAAGCAGCACATCCGACCCTCGGTCGGGAAACCGGCTCCACCGGAGTCGGCAAAACGTACGGCCGGTTCATACGACCCGGCCGAGAGTCGAGCACTTGCGGCCCTCAATGGCGGGCCGAGGATCGCAAACTAGGAGAGCAGGGAAGCCTGATGGCGGAGCTTACGATCCGTCCGGAGGAGATCCGGGACGCGCTGGCCGACTTTGTCCAGTCGTACCAGCCGGACGCCGCCTCTGTGGAAGAGGTCGGCACGGTCACTGACGCGGCGGACGGCATCGCGCATGTCGAGGGTCTGCCCTCGGTCATGGCGAACGAGCTGCTGAAGTTCGAGGACGGCACGCTCGGCCTCGCGCTGAACCTCGACACCCGCGAGATCGGTGTCGTCATCCTCGGTGAGTTCGGCGGCATCGAGGAGGGCCAGACGGTGCGTCGCACCGGCGAGGTCCTCTCCGTGCCGGTCGGCGACAACTACCTCGGCCGCGTCGTGGACCCGCTGGGCAACCCGATCGACGGTCTCGGCGACATCGCCGCCACCGGTCGGCGCGCCCTGGAGCTGCAGGCCCCGGGCGTCATGGCCCGCAAGTCGGTCAAGCAGCCGCTGCAGACCGGCATCAAGGCCATCGACGCGATGACCCCGATCGGCCGCGGCCAGCGCCAGCTGATCATCGGCGACCGCCAGACCGGCAAGACCGCGGTGGCTGTCGACACGATCATCAACCAGCGCGACAACTGGCGCTCGGGCGACCCGGAGAAGCAGGTCCGCTGCATCTACGTCGCCGTGGGCCAGAAGGGCTCCACCATCGCGTCCGTCCGCGGCGCCCTGGAGGAGGCCGGCGCGCTGGAGTACACCACCATCGTGGCCGCTCCCGCCTCGGACCCGGCCGGCTTCAAGTACCTGGCTCCGTACACCGGCTCCGCCATCGGCCAGGAGTGGATGTACGACGGCAAGCACGTCCTGATCATCTTCGACGACCTGTCGAAGCAGGCCGAGGCCTACCGTTCCGTCTCCCTGCTGCTGCGCCGCCCGCCGGGCCGCGAGGCGTACCCGGGCGACGTCTTCTACCTGCACTCCCGTCTGCTGGAGCGCTGCGCGAAGCTGAACGACGCGCTGGGCGGCGGCTCGATGACCGGTCTTCCGATCATCGAGACCAAGGCCAACGACGTGTCGGCGTACATCCCGACCAACGTCATCTCGATCACCGACGGCCAGTGCTTCCTGGAGTCCGACCTGTTCAACGCCGGCATCCGCCCGGCCGTGAACGTCGGTATCTCGGTCTCCCGCGTCGGTGGCTCCGCCCAGATCAAGGCCATGCGCTCGGTCGCCGGCCGTCTGCGCCTGGACCTCGCCCAGTACCGTGAGCTGGAGGCCTTCGCCGGCTTCGGCTCCGACCTGGACGCGGCCTCCAAGGCCCAGCTGGAGCGCGGTGCGCGCATGGTCGAGCTGCTGAAGCAGGGCCAGTACCAGCCGTTCCCGGTCGAGGAGCAGGTCGTCTCCATCTGGGCCGGTACCACCGGCAGGCTGGACGACGTCCCGGTCGCCGAGATCCGCCGCTTCGAGCGCGAGTTCCTGGACTACGTGCGCCTGCAGCACAAGGACCTGCTCGCGGGCATCGTCGAGACCGGCCTGCTCGCCGACGGCACCGTCGACGCGCTGACCGCCGCCATCGGCGAGTTCAAGCAGGGTTACCAGACGGCTGACGGCAAGCTGCTCTCCGAGCAGGCCTGAGTCCGGTAGCGAGGGAAAGGACGTAACGACCCATGGGAGCACAGCTTCGGGTCTACAAGCGCCGGATCCGCTCTGTCACCGCGACGAAGAAGATCACCAAGGCGATGGAGATGATCTCCGCGGCGCGCATCGGTAAGGCGCAGCGCGCGGTGGCCGCCTCCACCCCGTACGCCGATGAGCTCACCCGGGCGGTGACGGCAGTGGCCACCCGGTCCACCGCCAAGCACCCGCTCACCAGCGAGAACCCGAACGCCACGCGTGCCGCAGTCCTGCTGATCACGGCGGACCGCGGTCTGGCGGGCGGCTACTCGTCCAACGCCATCAAGGCCTCGCTGGCGCTCGCCGAGCGTCTGCGGTCCGAGGGCAAGGACGTGGTGACGTACGCCGTCGGCCGCAAGGGCGTCTCGTTCTACGGCTTCCGTGACCTCGCGGTCGCGGAGTCGTGGACGGGCTTCTCGGACAAGCCGACGTACGGCGACGCCAAGCTCGTCTCGGCCGCGCTGATCGAGGCCTTCACGGCCGAGACCGGCGGGGTGGACGAGGTCCACGTGATCTCGACCAAGTTCGAGTCGATGCTGACGCAGACCGCCGTCGACGCGCGGCTGCTGCCGCTGAAGCTCGACGAGGTCAAGGTCAGCGACGAGTCGTCGGCCAAGACGGAGATCTTCCCGCTCTACGACTTCGAGCCGTCGGCGGAGGGCGTCCTCGACGCGCTGCTGCCGCGGTACGTGGAGAGCCGGATCTACAACGCGCTGCTGCAGTCGGCCGCTTCCGAGCACGCCGCCCGCCGCCGCGCGATGAAGAGCGCGACGGACAATGCCGGCGAGCTCATCAAGTCGCTCACGCGGCTTGCCAACTCGGCCCGCCAGGCCGAGATCACCCAGGAAATCAGCGAGATCGTCGGTGGCGCGAACGCGCTCGCTGACGCGAGCCGCGGGAGCGAATGAGTATGACTACCACTGTTGAGCCGACCACGGCGACGGGCCGCGTCGCGCGGGTCATCGGCCCGGTCGTCGACGTGGAGTTCCCCGTCGACGCGATCCCGAACATGTTCAACGCCCTGCACGTCGAGGTGGACAACCCCGACGGCAGCGGCAAGAAGGTCCTCACCCTCGAGGTCGCCCAGCACCTCGGCGACGGCCTGATCCGCGGCATCTCGATGCAGCCGACCGACGGCCTGGTCCGCGGTTCGCAGGTCACCGACACCGGTGCCGCCATCTCGGTGCCGGTCGGCCAGATCACCAAGGGCAAGGTGTTCAACGCCCTCGGTGAGGTGCTGAACGTCGACAAGGACGAGTTCGAGTCGCAGGTCCAGGTCCGGTGGCCGATCCACCGCAAGGCCCCGGCCTTCAAGGACCTCGAGTCCAAGACCGAGATGTTCGAGACCGGCATCAAGGTCATCGACCTCCTCACCCCGTACGTCACCGGTGGCAAGATCGGTCTGTTCGGTGGTGCCGGTGTCGGTAAGACCGTTCTGATCCAGGAGATGATCTACCGCGTCGCCGAGAACTTCGGTGGTGTGTCGGTCTTCGCCGGCGTCGGCGAGCGTACCCGTGAGGGCAACGACCTCATCGACGAGATGGTCGACTCGGGCGTTCTGGACAAGACCGCGCTGGTCTTCGGCCAGATGGACGAGCCGCCGGGCACCCGTCTGCGGGTCGCGCTCTCCGCGCTGACCATGGCGGAGTACTTCCGTGACGTCGAGAAGCAGGACGTGCTCCTCTTCATCGACAACATCTTCCGGTTCACCCAGGCCGGTTCCGAGGTGTCGACCCTGCTCGGCCGGATGCCCTCCGCGGTGGGCTACCAGCCGAACCTGGCCGACGAGATGGGCCTCCTCCAGGAGCGCATCACCTCGACCCGCGGTCACTCGATCACCTCGATGCAGGCGATCTACGTCCCCGCGGACGACCTGACCGACCCGGCCCCGGCCACCACCTTCGCCCACCTGGACGCGACCACCGTTCTGTCGCGCCCGATCTCGGAGAAGGGCATCTACCCGGCCGTCGACCCGCTGGACTCCACGTCCCGGATCCTCGACCCGCGGTACATCGCGGCGACCCACTACGAGACGGCGATCCGTATCAAGGGGATCCTGCAGAAGTACAAGGACCTCCAGGACATCATCGCCATCCTCGGTATGGACGAGCTGTCGGAGGAGGACAAGATCACGGTCCACCGTGCCCGTCGGATCGAGCGCTTCCTCTCGCAGAACACCTACGTGGCGAAGCAGTTCACCGGCGTCGAGGGTTCGACCGTGCCGCTGTCCGAGACCATCGAGGCCTTCAACTCGATCGCGGACGGCAAGTACGACGCCGTCCCCGAGCAGGCGTTCTTCATGTGCGGTGGCATCGAGGACCTCGAGCGCAACGCCGCCGAGCTCGCGAAGAAGTAGTCGCGGCCGGTAGCAGCCGAGCGTGATCGTGAGGGGTGGGCCCCAGCCCTGGGACCCACCCCTCACGTCGCATCGGCTGTGATTCCGGTCAAATCCGTGCCGCCGGTTTCATGCCGGGGGCGCGGGCCCGTTATTCTTACCGAAACTCCCGAGTAATCGGGGGTTGCATGAGCCTAGGAGCCCACGTTGGCTGAGCTGCACGTCGAGCTGGTCGCAGCCGACCGCAAGGTGTGGTCCGGTGCGGCCACCATCGTCGTCGCCCGTACGGCCTCCGGTGACACCGGCATCATGCCGGGTCACACCCCGGTGCTGAGCGTGCTGGAGACCGGTCCGGTCACCATCCGCACCACGGACGGCGGCACCGTGATCGCGGCGGTGCACGGCGGCTTCATCTCCTTCGCCGACAACAAGCTGTCTCTGCTCGCGGAGATCGCCGAGCTGGCGGACGAGATCGACGTCGCGCGCGCCGAGCGCGCACTGGACAAGGCCAAGTCCGACCTGGACGAGCACGCCGAGCGGCGCGCCGAGGTCCGGCTGTTCGCGGCGCGCGGCCTCAAGGCCCGCGCCTGATTGCGCCGGACCCCGCCTGAGCGGGGTCGACCGACGGTCCCGGGGACGCGTGAGCGTGACCCCGGGACTGTCGTCTCAGTTGGTAGGTCAACGCGGTCGCCTGGTACGGCCGAACGGGGAACGCGGGTAGCGAGGAGGTAGGTGAGCATGGTCCTCGCCCTTGTGGTGTGTGCGGCGGTCGTGGCGCTCGGAGTGATCGGGTTGGTCGCGTTCGCGGTACGCCGCCGTGTGATCCAGCGGGTCGGCGGCACCTTCGACTGCAGTTACCGGCTCAAAATGCCCGTCGACGCCTCCACGCAGCCCGACCTCGACGAGAACGGCAAACCCACCTCGGCCCCGGTTCCCCAGACCGACGGCAAGGGGTGGGTTTTTGGTATCGGCCGCTACAGCGGTGACTCCATCGAGTGGTTCCGGGTCTTCTCCTACGCCCCGCGCCCCCGCAAGGTGCTGCCGCGCCGGGAGATCGAGGTGCTGGGCCGGCGCTACCCGGAGGGGCAGGAGGAGCTCGCCCTGCTCTCCGGTTCGGTCGTACTGCGCTGCCTGCACGACGGCGCCCCGCTGGAGCTCGCCATGAGCGAGGACGCGCTCACCGGCTTCCTCGCCTGGCTCGAGGCGGCCCCGCCCGGGCAGAGGGTGAACGTCGCGTAGCGGCGGACCCTCGGGGTGGGGGTCCCCCCGGCCGGAGGCTGGGGGAGGTGAACGTCGCGTAGCGGCGGACCCTCGGGGGCGCGGGCTTCCGGGGGTTAACGCGGCCTAACCGGCCCGGCTAGGGTGGCCGCATGGTCAATCTGACGCGCATCTACACCCGTACCGGCGACGACGGCACCACGGCGCTCGGCGACATGAGCCGCACGAGCAAGACCGACCCCCGCCTGGTCGCCTACGCGGACGCCAACGAGGCCAACGCCGCGATCGGCGTGGCGATCGCGGCCGGAGCGCTGCCGGCCGATGTGGCCACGGTGCTCACCCGGGTGCAGAACGACCTCTTCGACGTCGGTGCCGATCTGGCCACCCCGGTGGTGGAGGACCCCAAGTACCCGCCGCTGCGGGTCGAGCAGTCCTACATCGACAAGCTGGAGACGGACTGCGACCACTACCTGGCGGAGCTGGAGAAGCTGCGCAGCTTCATCCTCCCCGGCGGCACCCCGGGCGCCGCGTACCTGCACCTGGCCTGCACCGTGGTGCGGCGGGCCGAGCGGGCCACCTGGGCGGCGATCGACACCCACGGGGAGAGCGTCAACCCGCTGACCGCCAAGTACCTCAACCGGCTGTCCGACCTGCTGTTCATCCTGGCCCGGGCCGCCAACAAGGAGCGCGGCGACGTGCTCTGGGTGCCGGGCGAGAACCGCTGAGCCGACCGCGCGCGGCGGGAACTGTCGGACGACCCCTAGTGCTCCGACCGCTCCGGGAGGCGCTGCCCGACGATCCGGCCGTCCTCGACGATCGCGCCGGCCGGCGGCTGCTTCGGCCAGAGGGTGTAGCTCGCGGCGATGGCGGTGTTCACCGCCGCGGCGATGCCCAGCCGCCAGTACCACTGGTCGAACACCGCGGTCCCGGTGGCGTCGGTGAAGAGCTTGAGCGCGGTGATCAGGGTGAGCGTGATCGCCACCGAGACCAGGGTGCGCCGGCAGATCCGCCACTCGTGCCGGCTCCGGGCGGTGCCGTACTTGGGCGCGGGCAGCGGCTTCGGGCCGCCGCCGAAGCGGTGCTGGAACCGTTCGTCGGCCCAGCGGACCACGGACGGCCCGTACCCGACCGAGAAGCCCAGGTAGCTCGCGGCGAGCGCGTGCGTCCAGGAGGCGGTGGCGCCGCCGCGCAGGTCGAGGAAGGTCAGCAGGAACAGCGCCAGGTCGATCACGGGCAGCCCGACCAGCAGGACGGTGCTCGTCTTCCGCCACCGCAGCAGGTAGCGGGCGGCCAGGCCCAGCGCGAGAACCACCCAGAAGGCGACCTCGGCGGCGAGGACAAGGGTGACGATCATGGTGTGCTCCAGTTCTCGGCGACGCTTCCAGCCTCCCCGCGGCGCCCCCGCGCTCGCGTCGTCGGCGGGGACGGACCCGCTGTGCACCTTTCGATGTAGCGCCCTCCTCCCGCCTCCGGAGTCGGCCCCGGCCCGGGAAATGATCTGATGGGGCTGTGCGCAGACCCACACCCACCCCACGGCAGGTCGATGCCTCGATCGCGCTGGCCGGACTGCTCGGTGGACTGCTGCTGATCGCCTTCGAGGTGTACGACCGCGCTTCGGCCCTCCCCCGCTGGCAGGTGCTGCCCGCGCTGCTGGCGATGGCGGCGCTGGAGCTGGTCCGGCGGACCAGGCCGGTCACCGTCGCGGTGCTCGGCGGGCTGGTCTTCGTGGGGAGCATCTTCACCGGCGCCCTGCTGGCGACCACCATGATGTACACCGACCTGCTCTACGCGGCGGTGGTGTACGGGCCCCGGCGGATGTCGCCGGTCCTGCACGTCACCGGCACCGCCTCGGTGCTGGTGCTGACCACCCTGAGCTTCGTCTACGGCGACACCGGTACGGCGGTCGCCGTGGTGGTGATCACCACCCTGGTCTTCCTGGGCCCGCTGTGGAGCGCCGACATCGTGCGCAAGCACCGGCAGGAGGCGGAGTCCCAGCGGCTGCGGGCGGAACAGACCGCGCTGCTCTCGGAGATGGACCGGCGCGAGGCCGTGGTCAGCGAACGGGCGCGGATGGCCCGGGAGTTGCACGATGTGGTGGCCAACCACCTGTCGGCGATCGCGATCCACGCGACCGGCGCGCAGTCGCTGGCGCGGCGCCAGGGGCGGCCGGCGGACGATCCGGTGCTGGAGGTGCTCGGCGTGATCCGCGAGAACAGCGTCCAGGGTTTGGCCGAAATGCGCCGCATCGTCGGGCTGCTGCGGGACAGCGGCGGCGGCGAGGCCGACGAGTCGTACGCCGCACCCGACCTGTCGGCGGTGGACGCGCTGATCGCCAAGGCCCGGGCGGCGGGGCGGGACGTCGGGCTGGGCTTCGAGCTGGCCGAGCGCGGCGAGCGCGGGGTGCTGCCGGTGCCGGTCGGGCTGGCCGCGTACCGGATCGTGCAGGAGTCGCTGACCAACGCGCTCAAGCACGCCGGCCCGGGAGAGGTCCGGGTGCTGCTGGACTTCCGGGCCGAGGAGCTGCGGATCAGTGTGGACAGCCCGTTCCGGAGCGGGGCCGGGCAGGCGCTGCCGGGTGCCGGGGCCGGGCTGGTCGGCATGGCGGAACGGGCCTCGCTGCTGGGCGGCAGCTTCGAGGCGGGGCCCGGGGACGGGAGCTGGAGCGTGCGCGCGGTGCTGCCGAGGGAGCAGGCGACGGAGGAAGGGGCGGGACGGTCATGACGATCCGGGTGCTGGTCGCGGAGGACCAGGCGGCGGTCAGGGCGGCGCTGGTGATGATCCTGCGGGCCGAGCCGGACCTGGAGGTGGTCGGCCAGGCGGCGGACGGCGAGGAGGCGGTCCGGCTGGCGCTGGAGCTGCGGCCCGACGTCGTCCTGATGGACGTGCAGATGCCGCGGCTGGACGGGGTCTCGGCGACCCGCCAGGTGGTGGCGGCCGGGGCGGCGCAGGTCCTGGTGCTGACGACCTTCGACCTGGACGAGTACGTCTACGGGGCGCTGCGGGCCGGGGCGGCCGGGTTCCTGCTGAAGGACCTGGAGGCGGACGCCCTGGTCGACGGCATCCGCACGGTGGCCCGCGGGGACGGCATGCTGGCGCCGTCGGTGACCCGCCGGCTGATCGGGACCTTCGCCCGCCCGGAGCGGCCGATGGGGCCGGAGGTCCGGGCGGCGGTGGCCGGGCTGACGCCGCGCGAGCGGGAGGTGCTGGCCTGCGTCGGCGCAGGCCTGTCGAACGGTGAGATCGCCGGGCGGCTGGAGATGGCGGAGGCCACCACCAAGACCCATGTCAGCCGGATCCTGGCCAAGCTGGGGCTGCGCAGCCGGGTGCAGGCGGCGATCCTGGCCCAGGATCTGGGGCTGATGATCTGACCGGTCCGATCGATCCGATCAGCTGACCTTCTCGGCCGCTCAGGTCTGTCGCAGATCACACCCCCGGATGCCACCACGGGCGCCGAATCGGCATTAAAGTCCCGCCCATGAGTGATGCGGCTCGGTGGGTGATCCCTGCCTTGAGCCGCCTTCAGGGCCCGCCCACCAGGGCGGCGACGGCATCGGGAGACCAAGCCATGAGCAGTGCGTCCAGCAAGCAGATCGCCGTGATCGGGGCCGGCCTGATGGGCGCCGGCATCGCCCAGGTCTCCGCCCAGGCCGGGCACCCGGTGGTCCTGCGCGATGTGACCGAGGAGGCGCTGCGCCGGGGCCTCGACGGCATCCGCGCCTCGTACGACAAGTTCGTCTCCAAGGGCCGGCTCACCGCCGAGGACGCCGAGGCGGCGCTCGGCCGGATCACCACCACCACCGACCTCGGCGCGGTCGCCGAGGCGGACATCGTGGTCGAGGCGGTGTTCGAGCAGCTGGAGGTCAAGGAAGGCGTCTTCAAGGAGCTCGACAAGCTCGCCAAGGACGGCGCGGTGCTCGCCTCCAACACCTCCGCCATCCCGATCACCCGGATCGCCGCCGCCACCTCGCGCCCCGAGTCCGTCGTCGGCGTGCACTTCTTCTCGCCGGTGCCGCTGATGAAGCTGGTCGAGCTGGTGCGCGGCTACAAGACCAGCGACGAGACGCTGGCCACCGCCCGGGCCTTCGCCGAGGGCGTCGGCAAGGAGGTCGTGGTGGTCAACCGCGACGTGGCCGGTTTCGTCACCACCCGCCTGATCACCGCCCTGGTCGTCGAGGCCGCCAAGCTCTACGAGTCGGGCGTCGCCTCCGCCGAGGACATCGACACCGCCTGCCGGCTCGGCTTCGGCCACCCGATGGGCCCGCTGGAGACCGCCGACCTGACCGGCGTGGACATCCTGCTGCACGCCGCGCGGAACATCTACAGCGAGACCCAGGACGAGAAGTTCGCCGCCCCGGAGATCATGGCGCGCATGGTCACCGCCGGTGACCTGGGCCGCAAGAGCGGCCGCGGTTTCTACCCGCACCCGGGCAAGTGACCGCTGCCGGCTGAGCCGACGGATCGGACGGGCCGTGCGGTCGAGGGACCGCGCGGCCCGTTCTGCCGGGCCTGGTGAGTTTCCTCACGCCGGTGGCGCAGACGGGTGATTTGGGCGGTAATCGAGCGTAAGTGTGGAGAGTTCCTGCGTATATTCCCTCGGACGAGTGAAGTTGCTTCAGATCCGGCCGGAACCAGCAACCCGAGGGCCCGGCTCGCCGTCAGATGGATGACGGGGGAACCCGGCCTTCCGTCCGGGGCCGGCGCGCGGAGCCGCAGGGCCCGCCCGGCGCCCGGAGCGTCACCGCCCCCGGCCCTGCACCGTCGGCGGCACCCGTACCCACCGACACCCACCCGGCCACCGACACCCACCCGGCCACCGACACCCACCCGGCCACCGACACCCGGCGGCACCGACCGCCAGGACCGGCGCCGAGCCCGGTCCGCCCCGGCCCGCCGGGCCCGCCCCGCGGAGGAGGAGAGCATGCGCATCACCGGCAACCACGTGGCGCTGGCCCTCGAAGGCCGCCTCGACGTGCGTACCGCCGCCGACGCGCGGGCGAGGCTGCACCACGCCGTCGACGGCGGCCTCGGTGACCTCGTGCTCGACCTCGGCCGGCTGGAGTTCTGGGACGCCACCGGTCTGGGCGTGATCATGGGCACCCACCGCCGGGCCGGCCGGATCGGGCGCCGGCTGGTGCTCCGCTCCGTCCCGGCCCAGCTCCAGCGCCTCCTGGTGGCCACCCGGCTGCACCGCATCCTCGCCGTCGAGGGCGTCACCGCCGAACCCCTCGGCGCCACCCTGCCGGCACTCTGACCGTCCCGGCGACCCCCGCGGAGACACCCCCGGCCCGGCCCGAGCCCCCCGGATCCCTTGCGGCGGGCGCCCGGTGACGGTGGGGCGCTGCGCGGGCGGGCGCGGATGTGCGAGAGTCTGGCGTCAGGAAACGGCCGCCGCGGCCCGGCCCCAGGGCCTGTCTCCAGGATCCTCGCCGGGGTCGCGACGCCGGCCGGTACGGGGCGACGGCGCGAGCGTGGGGCGGAGCAGAACGTGGCACAGCCAACCGGGGACTTCCGGCAGGAGTCCGTACGCACCCGGAGCGGTGAACTCGTCTCCGGCGGACTCCTGGTGGGCGTCGGCGGCCCCGAGGGCTCCGAGGTCCGGCCCTGCCCCGAGGAGTGGCGCCCCCGCCCCCGCCGGACCGGGCCGGGGACACCCGCCCGCGGCCCGGGCGGCGACCCCGGCCGCCAGGTCGGCCCGCTCGCGCTCGGCGCCGGCCCGGCCGACCTCCCGCTGCTCGACCGCGAGGCCGACGTCGCCCAACTGCTCGGCCTGCTCGCCGAGGGGCGCTCGATACGCCTGGTCGGCCAGGCGGGCTCCGGCCGCAGCACCCTGCTGTCGGCCGTCGCCGCGGCCGCCGGCGACCTCGCCCCCGGCGGCGTGGTCCAGCTCCGCGGCCACCGGCGCACCGCCGCCGACCTGCTCCAGGAGCTCTTCGCCGCGACCCATCACGCCCCCGGCTTCCGCCCCGACCCCGGCCGGCTCGCCGAGCACCTCGCGGGCGTCGGCGCGATCGTCGTCATCGACGAGGTCGAGCCCGACGGCGCCGAGCTGGAGGCGCTGCTCGCCACCGCCCCCGACTGCGCCTTCCTGATCTCCTCCGCCGCCGACGGCCCGCTGCTCCCGGCCGGCTCCCGGCTCCAGGACCACCTGGTGGCCGGACTCTCCCGGCCCGCCTGCCTGACCCTCGCCGCCCGGCTCGCCGGACGGCCCCTGGACGCGGCCGAGAAGGCCTGGGCGGTGGACCTCTGGTTCGAGTCCGAGGGCCTGCCGCTGCGCTTCGTCCAGGCCGCCGCGCTGCTGCGGCAGCGGGACGTCGCCGTGGACGCGCTGGTCGCCGCCGAGGAGGACCGGATGGACGTCTTCGGCGCCGTCCGGGAGCCCGCGCACGACCCCGACCCGGCGGTCCGCGAGGCGGCGCTGCGGGGCACCGTGCCGCTGCCCTCGGTCGCCGAGTCCACCCACCCCGCCGTCCGGCTGGCCGAGGGGCTGAGCGAGACCGCGCAGGCCGTGCTGAGGCTCGCGGTGGCCCTCGGCGGCGAGTGCCCGACCGCCCCGCACCTGCCCGCCCTGATCGACGTCGGCCAGGGCGAGAGCGCGCTCGCCGAACTCGCCGACGCCGGGCTCGCGGTCTCGATCGGCGGCCACCACCGGCTGACCGCCGGGGCACTGGAACTGCTCGCCCCGCACTGGCCGGCCCGGGACAGCGTGGACGGCGCCGCCCAGCACTTCTCCTGGTGGGTCGGGCACTCCTCGGTCTCGCTGCCGCAGATCGCGGCCGAGGCCGAGGTGGTGATCGGCGTACTGCTCGCCGACCGGGCCGCCGGGCGGCACGACTCGGTGCGGCGGCTGGCCAGGGCGGCGGCCCCCGCCCTGGCCCTGGCGCTGCGCTGGGGGGCCTGGGAGCGGACGCTGCAGCTCGGCCTGGAGGCGGCCCGGCGGACCGGTGCCGGGGCCGACGAGGCGTGGTTCCACCACGAGTTGGGCGTGTACGCCCTCTGCGTCCACGAACCCGCGCGGGCTGTCGCCGAGTTGGAGGCCGCGCTGGCGCTGCGGTCCGCGCTCGGCGAGGTGCGCGGGGCGGCCGGGGCCCGCCGGATGCTCGACCTGCTGCGCGCCGAGGGCCGCCAACTGTCGGCCGCGGCCCCCGCGGGCCCGGCGTCGGTCCGCAGGCCCGGTATCCGGGCCATCGCGCGGGTGCCGCTGCGGATCGGCGCCGCCGCGGCGGCCGGTCCCGGCCGGAGCAGACGGACGGTCGTCGCCGCCTCGGCGGCGGTGCTGGCGCTGGGCGTGCTCGGGACGGTGGTCGGGCTGACGGCGACCGGGGAGGACCGCGGCAACGACCCGCACAGCAGCAGCGAGGACGGCGCCACGCCGCCCGGCGCCGGGACCTCACCGCGTCCTTCCTCGCCCCGGCCGACGGCCTCCGGGGCCTCCTCGCCGGTCACCCCGCCGGCCACCGGAGCGTCCGGGGGGACGGGTGGGCCGGTGCTGGAGCAGTCGGCGGCCGGTACCCCGTCGGGCGGTGGCACCACGGCCTCCCGGACGCCCTCCGGCTCGCCGTCGGCCTCGGGTTCGGCCTCGGCCTCGAAGAAGCCGAGCCGCTCGCCGAGCCCGGGGGAGAGCACCGGCACCACTCCGCCGCCGACCCAGGCCCCCAACCCGCCGCAGCCTCCCGGGGGCGGCACAGGGGGCGGTACGGGCGGCGGCGCGGGCGGGACGACCGGCGGCGGGACGACGGGTGGGACGACGGGTGGTGCGACCGGGGACCCCAGCCCGTCCCCCTCCACGGCCTCTCCGACGGCGACCCAGCCCTCGACCCAGCCCCCTACCCCTACCCCTGGCGAAACGACGACGCCGCCGGGCTCGGCGAGCCCGACGACGTCCACTCCGGCGTCCTCGCCGGCCGGTTGACCGGCCGGCCGGGGGTCAGAACAACTTGAGCTTGTCGTCGTCGATGCCGCGCAGCCCGTCGTAGTCCAGCACCACGCAGCCGATGCCGCGATCGGTGGCCAGCACGCGGGCCTGGGGCTTGATCTCCTGCGCGGCGAAGATGCCCTTCACCGGGGCCAGCAGCGGGTCCCGGTTGAGCAGTTCCAGGTACCGGGTGAGCTGTTCGACGCCGTCGATCTCGCCGCGCCGCTTGATCTCCACGGCGACCGTTGCACCGTCGGAGTCGCGGCACAGGATGTCCACCGGTCCGATCGCGGTCGGGTACTCGCGGCGGATCAGCGACCAGCCGGCGCCGAGCACCTCCATCCGGTCCGCGAGCAGCTCCTGGAGGTGCGCCTCGACGCCGTCCTTGATGAGCCCGGGGTCCACCCCGAGTTCGTGGGAGGAATCGTGCAGCACCTCCTCCAGCGTGATGATGAGCTTCTCGCCGGCCTTGTTCTCCACCGTCCAGACCCCGTCGGCCTCCTTGAGGACGCACGGCGGGGACATCCAGTTGAGCGGCTTGTAGGCGCGGTCGTCGGCGTGGATGCTGACGCTGCCGTCGGCCTTGACCAGGATGAGCCTGGTGGCGGAGGGCAGATGGGCGGAGAGCCGACCGGCATAGTCGACTGAGCAGCGGGCAATTACGAGACGCACGGTCGACCACGCTAGCCCACTGGGGCCAGTTGATGCGATTCCACGACGCCGGGGTGCGGAATCCGCGAACCCCGCCACGATGGATGGCCTGCGATCCCGTCAAAGCCTGTCGGCACCCTGGCGGCCACCACCGGAGACAGCTACGGTGTGTGACGGCTTGCTTGCGGGAGCGCTGTCAACGGGGATGGAGACTTCAGATGAACGATCCGACAGGTTCCGGCCAATCCGGCGCACAGGGGCGTATTCCCGGAGGAATCCGCCGGAACCACCGGCCTGGTCCGTCGCAGGCTGCCACGCTGTTCTGAGCGGGCGGCGCCCCGGTCGCATCCCTCGACGGACCAGCGGCGCCCCTGCCTCGGCGTGTTGCCGGAAACACGGTCGTCCGACGGCGTCACACCCGTCCGACGGTGTTCCGGACACAGACGCGCCTACACCCTCAGCTCTGACTTGGACTACGCACCACCGCCCGCGCGCCGCGCGGGCGGACCGCGAGAGGAGAATCCATGTCGCTCGACGTCTCACCGGCCCTGCTGGAGAAGGCCGCGCGGGACGAGGTCGACGAGCGGGAGTTCGTCGACTGCGTCCGCGTCTCCCTGCCGTACGCCTGGGAGCTGATCAGTTCGCTGGTCGCCCGGGCCGAGGTCGACGGCACCGACTTCGCCGACAACCACGTACCGCCGCCCAGCGAGCAGGCCCGCGGCCAGCTCCTGCGGGCCCTGGCCAGTGACGCCATCCGGGGGGCCCTGGAACGGCACTTCGGCGTCCGGCTGGCCTTCCAGAACTGTCACCGGGTGGCGGTCTTCCGGCCGTCCTCCGCCAACAAGAAGCGGTACGAGCGCTTCACCTCGGTCCGCGAGCAACTCCTCAACCAGTCGGACGAACTCCGGGACTGTTAGTCGCCCGCTCGCAGGGGGGAGCCTCGGGGCGGGAGTCGCCCGCTCGCGGGGGGAGCCTCGGGGCGGGGGTCGCCCGCTCGCCTCAGGGGCGCTTGGGTCCGGTGCGGAGCCCGGCCGCCGGGTGCCCCGCGACGGGGCCCGGCGGCCGGGCTTCACCCCAGCTGCGGCAGGACCTCGGAGCCGATCCGGGCGATGTTGTGGAGGGTGGCCTCCCGGTCGCCGCTGCCCTCGGCGAGCAGCGCGAAGCGGCGGATGCCGGTCCGCTCGGCGGTGGCCAGCAGCCGGTCCGCGCACTGCCTGGGGGTCCCGACCGCGTGCAGGTCGCAGAGCAGCTCGGTGTACTGGTGCGGATCGCGCATCTTCCGCTCCCGGCCGTCCACCGTGCGGTGGGCGCCGAGCCCGAACTCGAACCAGCCGGGCATGGAGCGCAGCAGGGTGGCCCGGGCCGTCGAGGCGCGGTCGTCGACCTGGACGACCCCGGCCGCGACGTGCCGGCGGGTGATCCGCCGCAGCTGCTCCTCACCGCGCCCGGCCGCCAGCCAGGCGGCACGGTACAGCTCCAGCATGTGCTGCTTGTCCTCGTCGCCGGAGTGCATGCCCAGCAGCATCGGCAGGCCCCGCTCGGCGGCGGTGCGAACCCCGTTGGGCGAGGTGCAGGCGACCACCACCGGCGGGCCGGCCACCGGGCGGCCGGTGGCGGTGAGCTCCTCGGCGGAGCCGTCGGCGTCCTGTCGCTGCCGGGGGAAGCACAGCGTGCCGGTCCGTTCGTCGAGGCCCAGCCAGGTGCCGAGGTCCGGCTGCCGGGGCGGCTCGGTGGCCCGGGGCACCACGGCGACCTCGGGGAAGGTGAACTGCGGTCCGGCCGCGCCCACCCGGGTGCCGCGCAGCCAGCGCAGCAGCAGGTCGAGCCGCTCGGGGAAGCCCCGTTCGAAGGCGTCGACACCGCCGCCGAACACCTCCAGGTCGATCCACGGGCCGCCGCGCCCCACCCCGAGCGTGAAGCGTCCGTCGGAGGTGAGGTGGAGCAGTGCCGCCTGTTCGCCGAGGGACACCGGGTGGGTGGTGGAGAGCACGCTGACCGCTGTGCCGATGCCGATCCGCCTGGTCCGGCCGAGCAGCAGCGCGGCCAGGGTGGCGGCGTCGGGGCAGACCCCGTACGGGACGAAGTGGTGCTCGGCCAGCCAGACGCTGTCGAGTCCGGCCTGCTCCGCCGCGACGGCGGCGCGGACGGTGCGGTCCAGCGCCTCCCCGTGGGTCTGGCCGGGGAACTGCGCCGAGAGCAGGAACGCGCCGACCTGGACGGGGGCGGTGTCCGCGGCGGCGGCGCCGGTGCGCCGGTCCGCCGGCAGCGGGGTGCCGGCGGCGGCCGTCACGGTGGTGGGGGTCAGCGCCGGGCCGGGGGCCGGCGGGCGGACCCCGACGGGCCGGCGGGTCTCGGCGCGGGTGCTGGTTCTGGTCATGGTGAGGCCTCCTCGGGTGCGCGCAGGGTCTGCGGGCCCCGCCTGTCCCCTCGTGAGTAGCCCATGTCATGTGCCAATGGCACGCCGAACCACCAATTTCCCAGAGGATCGGGTGGATCTCACGGGAAACAGCCGATCATCCCCCGATGCCGTGATAGTGGCCTGTCCGGGCGCCGCGCGGCCGTACGCTGGAACGGTTCCCGACACTCCGCAGAGAGGTAGCCCGCCGTGTCGCCCCGACGCAACCGGATCAAGAGCGCCGCCGAACCGGACCAGGCGGAGCAGTCCGCCCCGATGGGCGGCTCGCTGCGCCGGACCGAGACCTACCAGGGCGACGAATGGGTGGTGCAGACGGTCGCCGGAACGGCCGGAAGGCACTACCGCTGCCCGGGCTGCGACCAGCAGATCCCGCCCGGGACGGGGCACTTGGTGGCGTGGCCGCTGCACGGCGCGGGCGTGGACGACCGGCGGCACTGGCACCGGGCCTGCTGGGGCGCGCGGGACCGCCGGGCCTCGAACCTGCTCCGCGGCCGCGGCGCCCCGCGCTACTGACCCGAACTCACCCGCACTGCACCGGCCCGCACCGCGCCGGCCGGTGCCGACGTCCCGCCGGGCTCAGGCGTCGCGCTTCTTCAGCACCAGCGCGCCGCCGGCCAGCGCGGCGACCGTCCAGGCCAGGCAGATCAGGAAGCCCGCCCACGGTCCGTACGGCTGGCCGTTCTGCTCGTAGACCAGCAGCATCCGGGAGCCCGCGTAGTCCGGGAAGTAGTGGGCGACGGTCTTGGCGCCCGGCACCGCCGAGAGGATCGGCGAGAGCAGGAAGAAGAACGGCACCAGCACGCCCAGCGCGAGGGTCTGGTTGTGCAGCATCGTGGTGACCCCGGCCGAGAAGAGGCACAGCATCGTGAGGTAGAGCGCGGCGCCGAACACCGCGCGCAGCACGTTCGGCTCGCCCAACGAGGTGGAGTGGTCGCCGAGCAGCGCCTGGCCGGTGAAGAAGGTCAGGAAGGCCGTCACCAGCGAGACGGCCAGGGCGAGTCCCCCGAGCACCACGGCCTTGCCGGTGAGCAGGGTGCCGCGTTGCGGGACGGCCGCCAGGGTGACCCGGATCATCCCGCTGCTGTACTCGTTCCCGATCGCCAGCACGCCGAACACGATGATCGCCAGCTCGCCGAGGATGATGCCGGAGAAGGCGGTGCCGGTGGCGTCGAACGGGGTGTCGTCGCTGCGGAACTCCTCGAAGTTGTTGTTGGTCAGCAGCGACAGCAGGGCGCCGATGCCGAGGGTGACCACGAAGGTCAGGGCGAGGGTCCAGACCGTCGAGCGGACGCTGCGGATCTTGGTCCACTCGGAGCGCAGGACCGCGGGGAAGGACGCCATCTCAGTTCTCCTCCGTGCCGCGGGCGGTCGGCTGCCCGGCCGCACCGCCCTTCCAGTCGGCGCCCCAGACGCCGGGTGCTCCGGCCGCGTCCCGGCCCGGCCCGTCGCCGGCGTGGTACTCCACCGAGTCGGCCGTCATCTGCATGAACGCCTCCTCCAACGAAGCCTGTTGCGGGCTGAGTTCGTGCAGCACCACGCCGTGCGCGGCGGCCAGCTCGCCGAGCGCGGCGAGGTCGCCGTCGACCACCTCGACCGAGCCCGTCGGGCCCGGCTCGGGCTGTAGTCCGGCACCGGCCAGCGTGTCGAGCAGCCGTTCGGGCTGCGGGCTGCGCAGCCGGACGGCGGAGCGGGAGTTGCGCCGGATGAATTCGGCCATCGACAGGTCGGCCAGCAGCCGGCCGCGGCCGATGACCACCAGGTGGTCGGCGGTGACAGCCATCTCGCTCATCAGGTGGGAGGAGACGAAGACGGTCCGGCCCTCGGCGGCGAGGCGCTTCATGAGGTTGCGGATCCAGAGGATGCCCTCCGGGTCGAGCCCGTTCACCGGTTCGTCGAACATCACGATCTCCGGGTCCCCGAGCAGCGCGCAGGCGATGCCGAGGCGCTGGCCCATGCCGAGCGAGAAGCCGCGGGCCCGCTTGCGGGCGACCGGGGCGAGGCCGACCAGGGCGAGCGCCTCGTCCACCCGGCGCTCGGGGATCCGGTTGCTCTGGGCGAGCCAGAGCAGGTGGTCCCGGGCGGTGCGGCCGGGGTGGACGGCCTTGGCCTCCAGCAGCGCGCCGATGTACTTGAGCGGTTCGCTCAGCTGTCCGTACCTCCTGCCGTCGATGGTGACCCGGCCGCCGGTGGGGCGGTCGAGGTCGAGGATCATGCGCATCGTGGTGGACTTCCCGGCACCGTTGGGCCCCAGGAACCCGGTGACCACGCCCTGCGGGACCTTGAAGCTCAGCCGGTCGACGGCCAGGGTCGTGCCGTAACGTTTGGTCAGGTCGTGCAACTCGATCATCGCTGCTCCCTTACTCTCCGTCAGGCTATGACAAAGCGGACAAGGCGGCCCGCTGAGTGGGCCCGCCGGGCGCACCGGAATACGGTGGCCCCATGACCCAGCTCCCCTCCGCAGTGTCGGTCCGCGAGAGCGGTACCGGAACTCCCCTCGTGCTGCTGCACGCCTTTCCGCTCAGTGCCGCCATGTGGTCCGCCCAACTGGAGGCGCTGCCCGGTCCGACCGGGGACCGGGCCCGGGTGATGGCCCCGGACCAGCGCGGCTTCGGCGGTGCCGGGCTGGGCTCCGAGGAGCCCTCGCTGGACACCGTCGCCGACGACGTCGCCCGGCTGCTGGACGCCGCCGGGATCGACCGGACGGTGCTCGGCGGGCTCTCCATGGGCGGCTACGTGGCGCTGGCCTTCGCCGAGCGCCACCCCGACCGGCTGGCGGGCCTGCTGCTGGCCAACACCAAGGCCACCGCCGACCCCGGGCCGGCCAGGGCCAACCGGGAGCGGATCGCCGCCGCGGTGCTGGCCCGGGACAGCGTCCGGCTGCTGCTCGACGAGCGGACGGCGGCCGTCCAGCTCGGGCCGGACTCCCAGCACCTGGTGGACCGGGTGGAGGGGATGATCGCCGCCGCCCCGCCGGCCACCGTCGCCTGGGCGCAGCGGGCCATGGCGGCCCGCCCGGAGCGGCTGGACGTCCTGGCCGGGGTGCGGGTGCCGGCCGCGGTGCTGGCGGGCGCGGAGGACGCGCTGATGCCCGTCACCGAGGCCGAGGCGATGGCGCGGGCCCTGCCGGACGCCGAGCTGACCGTGCTGCCCGGGGTGGGCCACCTGAGCGCGATCGAGGCGCCGGCGGCCTTCGACGCGGTCGTGCGCCGGCTGCTGGAGCGGGTGGTGGCGGCGGGATGAGGGAGGAACGTGCGGAGGCCGGCGGCTGGGACTTCTCCGCGTTGGAGGTGACCGGCCGGATCCCGTTGACCAACCGGGGCGAGGGGCTGCTCGAACTGACCCTGGAGCCGCTGGGGGAGGACTACTGGATGCGGCCGGGGGAGACGTTCATCGTCACCTCGTACGGCGACTACGGACCGGGGCACCCGTTCGAGGTGCAGTACTGGCCGGACTCGGTGTCGGTCTGGTGCACCTCGTGGTTCGGCACCGTCTCGGACGACGAGGGCAACCAGCTGAGCCACGGTCACCAGCGGCCGGACGGCGCCTACCCGCGCTAGGAAGCCGGACGGCGCCTACCCGCGCTGCGAAGCCCGACGGCCCCCGCCCGGGAGGGGCGGGGGCCGTCGGGCTTCGCGGATCGCGTCAGCGCGACTGCTGGGCGGGCACGCCCATGGTGTCGTCGTTCGGCAGCGAGGCGGCGGCCACGGCCGCGCCGGTCAGCGTCGCCAGCATCTCGCGGACGTTGGTCAGCTGGGCGTTGATGCTGTCGCGGCGGTTGGTGAGCGCCGCCAGCTCGCGCTCGGACTCGCTGCGGATGCGGTCGGCCTTGGCGTTGGCGTCGGCCACGATGTCCTCGGACTGGCGCTGGGCCGTCTCGACGGTCTGGCGGGCGCGGCGCTCGGCGTCGGTGCGCAGCTTCTCGGCCTCCAGGCGCAGCTGCTCGGCCCGGTGCTCGATCTCGGCCAGCCGCTTCTCGGCCTTGGCCTGACGGGCGGCCAGGTCGCGCTCGGACTGCTCGCGGCGCTTCGCCAGGTTGGTCTCGAACTCCAGCGCGGCCTGGGCGGCCTTGGTGCGGGTCTCCTCGAAGAGGGCGTCCGCCTCCTCACGCTTGTTCTGCGCGTCCTTGTTGGCCTCGGCGCGCAGCTGGGCGGAGTCGCTCTTGGCCTTGTCGACGATCCGCAGACCCTCGTCCTCCGCCTTGGCCTTGCGGTCCTTGGCGTAGTTCTCGGCCTCGGTGCGGACCTGCTGGGCGGCGGCCTCGGCGAGCTCGCGGTGCTGCTCGGCGGCGCGGTGCGCCTCCTCGCGCAGGTCCTTGGCCTCCTCCTCGGCGAGGCGCAGGATCTTCTCGACCCGGGCGCCGAGACCGGCGTACGACGGCTCCGCCTCGGCGACCGCCGCCTGGGCGGTCTGGGTCTCCAGGTGGAGCTCCTCGATGCGCTTCTCGAGGGCGCTGATCCGGGTCAGGGCACTGTCACGGTCGGCCACCAGCTTGGTGATCCGCTCGTCGACCTGGGCGCGCTCGTACCCACGGCGCACCAGGTCGAAGCCGTGAGGGGAGTGACTGTCGCTCATGGGGTTCTGGGCTTCCTGTCGTCAAACCGCTGAGGTGGTTGAGGGAATCCTGACACGGTACCGGAGTGTCGGCGGCGAAACGCCGTTGTCCTGCGGACAATGTCCGCTCAATCGGGTGGTGCGCTCTTGGAGCGATTGCCACCCGATCGGGGAGAGCCAATTCCGGCACCGGCCTTGGCACCCCCGTCCTTCTTGGTACTTCCCCCGTTTGCCTGTGCGACCGGTGACGGTGCCTCGAAAGCCTCCAGCGCGGACAGCACGTCCTGCACCCTGGAGATCTCGGTGTTGATGTCCTTGCGCCGGCGCACCAGTTCGTCCAGCTCGCGCCGGCCCTCGTCGGTGACCCGCTGCGCCTCGGCCCTGGCCTCGGCGAGCAGCCGCTCGGCCTCCGCCCGGGCGAGTTCGACCTGCTCGTCCGCGGTCCGGTCGGCGGCCCGCAGCCGCTTCTCGGCCTCGGCGGCGGCCGACTCCAGCCGCTCCTCCGCCTCGTCCTGGGCGGTCTTCAGCTTGGCCTCGGCCTTGATGATCAGGGCCTCGGCGCGGTCGGTGGAGCTGGCGAGCTTGGTCTCGGCCTCCTTGAGCAGACTCTCGGCCTTGCGGACGGCGGACAGCCGGACCTTGCTGGCCTCGCTCGACGCCTGCGAGGTCAGCTCGTTGGCGCGGTCCTCGGCGCCCGCGACCAGCGCCGCCGCCCGGTCCTCGGCCTCGGCGACGGTGGCGACCGCCTGCTCCTCGGCCTCGGTCAGCTGGTCCTGGGCGGCCGTCACCAGGGCGTCCACCCGCTCGCCGGCCGACTTCATGGCCTGCGCGTTCTCCTTGCGGGCGCGCTCGTGCAGGGCCTCGACCTCGGCGTCGGTGCGCTCGCGCAGTTCCTCGGCGCGCTCGCGGATCGCGGTGGCGTCCCGGCGGGCCTCGGAGAGCAGCGCGTCGGCGTCCGAGCGGCCCTTCTCGACGGCCTCCTGCCCGGCGGCCTCGCCGGCCGCGACCAGCCGGTCGGCCTCCTTGCGGGCGGCGGCGACCATCGCGTCGGCCTGCTCCTCGGCGGCGGCGGTGGTGGCCAGCGCGGTGGTGCGGGCGTCCTCGCCGAGCGACTCGGCGTCCGCGAAGGCCTTCTCCAGTACGGACTTGGCGTGCTCGCGGGTGGACCTGTCGAACTGCTCGGCGGCCTCGCGGGTGTCCGCGTCGTAGGCGTCGGCGCGGGCGTGGGTGTCGGCGTCGTAGGCGTCGGCGAGGGTGCGGGTGGCGAGCGCGTACTCCTCGGCCTCGGCCCGCAGGGCGGCGGCGAACTCCTCCGCCTCGGCGATACCGGCGGCGGCCCGGTCCTCGCCGGCGGCCACCGTCCGGGCGGCCAGCTCCTCGGCCTCGGCGCGCTGCCGCTCGGCGGCCTCCTGGGCGGCCCGCAGGGTGTCCTCCGCCTCGGCGCGCAGCTGCTCGTCCCAGGCCAGGGCCTCGGCCCGGTGCCGGGCCAGCTCGGCCTCGACGGCCTCGCGTTCGGCGGCCAGTTCCAGCTCGGTCTGCTCGCGCAGCGCGGTCGTCTCGGCGTCGGTGCGGGCCCGCAGGTCGGCGGTGTCCTGCTCGGCGGTCGCGCGCAGCTCCGCCACCTCGTGCTCGACCGCGGCCCGCAGCTCGGCGGTCTCGCGGTCGGCCAGCGCCCGCAGTTCGGTGGTCTCCCGGTCGGCGGTGTCGCGCAGTTCGGCGGCGGCCCGTTCGGCCTGCTCGCGGTGTTCCGCGGACTCCCGCTCGGCGGTGGCCCGGAGTTCGGCGATCTGCTGCGAGGCGGTCTCGTGCAGCCCGGCCACCGCCTGGCGGATCCCGGCGGCCTCCTCCTCGGCGGCCTCGACCAGTGCGGCGGCCTCGGTCCTGGCCCCGGCGACCAGTTCCTCGGCGTCGCGGCGGGCCTGCTCCAGCTCCTCGCCGGCCTCGGCCCGGATCGCCCCGGCCGTGGCCCGGGCCTCGGACAGCTCGCGGCCGGCCTCGGCACGGACCGTCGCGGCCTGCTCGTCGGCCAGGGTCCGCTCGGCCTCGGCCCGCTCGCGCAGCTCCGCCGCGGCCGCCTCGGCCTCGGCCCGGAGCCGGGTGGTCTCGGTGGTGGTGCGTTCGGTGAGGTCGGCGGCGGCGGTCTCGGCCTCGGTGCGGACGCGTTCGGCGTGGGCGTCGGCGGCCTCGCGGACGGCGGCGGCCTCGGCGGCGGTGCGCCCGGCCAGCTCCTCCGCAGCGGCCTCGGCCTCGGTCCGGAGCTGTTCGGCGGCGGCCTCGGCCTCGGCCCGGAGCTGCTCGGCGGCGGTTTCCGCGGCCTCCAGGGCCCGCTCGGCCTCGGCCTGGAGCCGGTCGGTCTCGGTGGTGGTGCGTTCGGTGAGGTCGGCGGCGGCGGTCTCGGCCTCGGTGCGGACGCGTTCGGCGTGGGCGTCGGCGGCCTCGCGGACGGCGGCGGCCTCCGCGGCGGTGCGCCCGGCCAGCTCCTCCGCGGCGGCCTCGGCCTGCTCGCGCGCGGCCTTGGCGGCGGCCAGCTGCTCGGCGGTCTCCTCGCGCTCCCGGAGCAGCCCGGCGGCGGCCTCCTCGCGCTCGCGGCGGCTCTCCTCGCGCAGCGCCTCGGCGGCGGCCTCGGCCTCGGCCCGGGTGCGGGCGGTCTCGGTGTCGGTCTCGGTGCGCAGCCGCTCGGCGGCGCCGGCGGCGGCCTCCCGGACGGCGTTCGCCTCGGCCTGGGCGTCGGCCCGCAGGGCCTGCGCGGCGGCGTTCGCGCCGTCCCGCAGCTGCTGGTCGAACTCGATGGCCGCGCGGCGCAGTTCGGCGGTCTCCCGCTCGGCGGCGGAGCGGTTCTCGGCAGCCGCGGCCTTGGCGGCGGTGAGTGCGTCCTGGCCCTGCTGCTCGGCCGTGGCGGTGATCCTCGCGGCCTCGGCGCGGGCCCGTTCCAGGGTCTGCTCGGCCCGCCCCTGGGTCGCGGCGGCCTGCTCCTCGGCCTGCTCGCGCAGCCGCTCGATCTCGGCGGCGGCGCCGGAGCGCAGCTCGTCCGCGTCGGACTTGGCGGTGGTGAGGAGTTCCTCGGCGGTCTTCGCCGACTCCTCGATCTGCACCACGGCCTGCCGGCGGGCCTCGCCGCGCACCCGCTCCGCCTCGGCGGCGGCCTGGGCGCGCAGTTCCTCCGCCTCGGCGCGCAGCCGGGCGGCCTCGTCCTGCATCTCCTGGATCCGCTCGCGGATCGCGGCGGCGTCGTCCATGGCGGCGTTCTGGGCGGCCTCGACCGCGGCCCGGGCCTGCTCGCGCAGCCGCTCGGCCTCGGCGGCGGCCTCGGCCCGGATCCGCTCGGCCTCGGCGGTCGCCCCGGTGCGGGTGGCCTCGGAGTCCCGGCCGGCTCGGTCGAGCATCTCCTCGGCGTTCTTGGCGGCCTTGGCCAGGTGGGCGGCGGCCTCCGCGGCGCCGGCCGCCCGGCCGGCCTCCTCGGCCTCGCCGCGCAGCCGCTCGGCGGCGCTCTCGGCCTGGGCCCGCATCTCGGCGACGTCCCGCTCGGCCCGCGCCCGCATCTCGGCGATCGCGGCCTCGGCCTCGGAGCGCAGCTGGCCGGCCACCGACTCGGCGGTGGCGCGCAGCCGCTCGCTCTCCTCGGCGGCGGCGGCCTTGGCGGCGTCCGCCTCGGCCTTGCGGGTGGCGGCCTGCTCGCGGATCGCGTCGGCCTCCTTGGTGGCCTGCGCGACCATCCGGGCGACCTCGGCGCGGGCGGTCCGGGAACGCTGCTCGCTGGCGGCCTCGCCGTCGGCGACCCGCCGCTCGGCGGTGGCCTCCGCCTCGGCCTGGAGCAGTTCGGCGGCGGCCTCGGTCCTGGCGCGCAGTTCGGCGGCCTCCTGCCGGGCCCGCTCGGCCTCGGCGGCGACCTCGGCGCGCAGGCGTGCTATCTCCGCCTGGGCGTGGGACAGCTGCTGCTCGGCGCGGGCCTGCTCGGCGGCCGCGACCTCGGTGAGCCGGCCGATCTCGGCGCGGGCGGCGGCCAGCTCCTGCTCGGCGGTGGCGTGCGCGACGGCGAGCTGCAGCTGGGCCTCGCCGCGGGCGGCGTCCACATCGGCGGCGGCCTGGGCACCGGCCTGCTGGGCCTGCTCGGAGGCGGCCCGCAGCAGTCGCTCGGCGTCGTTCTGGGCGCGGTGGAGGGCGGCCTCGGCGGCGGCCTGGGCCTCGCCGCGGGCGGCGTCCACGTCGGCGGCGGTCTGCGCGCGGGCCTGGTCGGCGAGGGCGGCGGCCTCGGCGCGGGCCGCGGCCATCAGCCGGTCGGCCTCGCCGCGGGCCTCCTGGAGCAGGCGCTGGGCCTCCTGCTCGGTGCCGGCGCGGGCCTGCTCGGCCCAGCTGACGTTCTCGTTGACGTGCTGCTCGGCGCTGCGCCGCAGCTCGGCGAGCTCGTCCTCCAGCTGGCGGCGGCGGGCGGCCAGCTCGGCCTCCAGCCGGGCGGTGCGCTCGGCGGTCTCGGCCATGATCCGCTGGGTCGCGGCCTGGGACTCGCGCAGCTGGCGCTCGGCGTCGGCGCGCAGCTGCTGGGCCTGCATCTCGGCTGTGCGGAGCAGCTGCTCGGCCTGGCCGGAGACGGCGTCGAAGGCGCGCGGCTGGGCGAGCATCCGGCGGGATTCGTGCAGCTTGGCCCGGAGCACCTCCACCTGGTAGGCGAGGTCCTCGGCATGCTCGACTGACTTGTCCCGCTCCTTCCGAGTCCGATCCATCTCGGCCTCGAACTGGGAGAGGTGATCGTCAACCTCGTAGCGGTCGTAGCCCCGCACTCCGCGGTCCCATCCATCTCCTGGTCGCGTCCTCGACCCGGCCGGTCCGCTCCCGAGGATTCGGGCGCCGTTCCGACTGGTCCTTGCATCGCGGACGTCCGGACGCCCCCGTCATACCGGGAACGTCCGCCGCGTCGTCGGAGTCCGGGGCGTGGGAGCGCGGTCGATCCGCATTCCCCCGTCCGGGTGGACTCCTGGGCGAACTCTTGCCTTGTGGAGAATGGTGACAGATCCGTCTTGCGACTGTTCAGCCGTGCCCGCGAAGTGGACTCCCCTGCGACGGGCCTCCCACCGGGGCGGACGGGCCTGTCTTCGGCCGTGCCCGTCGTCTCCGTCCCCCGGAGTCTTCGCGCACCTGGGCATTGTAGTGGGAGCGTGTGGCGGGGGAACGGTCGCGTGGGGGTTTTCCGGCCCGACAGGTGAGGTTACCGGCCGGTCATGGCCGTGGCGGGGCCCCGGAGACCCGGGCGCCGCACGGCGGCGGCACCCGGGGGAGGGGTCAGTGGTCCTCCTGCGCGCCCGTCCCGGCGGCGGTGACCAGCTCGGTCAGCACCCCGCCGCAGTCCTTGGGGTGCAGGAAGGTGATCCGCGAGCCCATCGAGCCGGTCCGCGGCTCGTCGTAGAGCACCCGGACGCCCTTGGCGCGGATCTCCTCGGAGTCGGCGTCGACGTCGGCGGTGCCGAAGGCGATGTGGTGGACGCCCTCGCCGTTCTTGGCCAGCCACTTGCCGACCGGGGAGTCCTCCCGGACCGGCTCCAGCAGCTGGAGGTAGGAGGCGCCGCCGTCGCCGGTGTCGTTGATCCTGAGCATGGCCTCGCGGACCCCCTGCTCCTCGTTGACCTCGCTGTGGAACACCTCGAAGCCGTAGGTGGCGCGGTAGAACTCGACCGTCTTGTCGAGGTCTCGGCAGGCGATACCGATGTGGTCGATGCGGGTGAGCACGGATGGCCTCCGGTGAGGGGTGGGCGCGACAGGACGGCAACAGTGCAGCGCATGGCGGTCGGCGGCGCCACCGATCGGGGTGCGAGTCTGCTCACACGGGCCCGGCAGGGTTCACCCGCGCCGGGTCGGCACGGTGTTGACCGGGCCGTGCCAGTGCGCTCGATCACACCATGGGTCCGGTGACGGGCGGGTAACAGGTCAGTAGATTGAGCGCGATCCTCCACCTGGCCACGACGTGCGAAGGGGCTCGTCCCATGACCAACACCACCTCTGTGATCGTCGCCGGGGCACGCACCCCGATGGGCCGCCTGCTCGGCTCCCTGAAGGGCTTCTCCGGCGCGGAACTCGGCGCCTTCGCCATCAAGGCCGCGCTGGAGCGGTCCGGCATCACCGGCGACCAGGTCCAGTACGTGATCATGGGCCAGGTCCTCCAGGCCGGCGCCGGCCAGATCCCGGCCCGCCAGGCCGCCGTCAAGGCCGGCATCCCGATGAGCGTCCCGGCGCTCACCATCAACAAGGTCTGCCTCTCCGGCCTGGACGCCATCGCGCTGGCCGACCAGCTGATCCGGGCCGGCGAGTTCGACATCGTGGTGGCCGGTGGCCAGGAGTCGATGACCAACGCCCCGCACCTGCTGCCGAAGTCCCGCGAGGGCTACAAGTACGGCGCGATCGAGCTGCTCGACGCGATGGCCCACGACGGCCTGACCGACGCCTACGAGAACATCCCGATGGGCGAGTCCACCGAGAAGCACAACGCCCGGCTCGGCATCCCGCGCGAGGCCCAGGACGAGATCGCCGCCGCCTCGCACCAGCGCGCGGCCAAGGCCCAGGCCGACGGCGTCTTCGACGCCGAGATCGTCCCGGTGGAGATCCCGCAGCGCAGGGGCGAGCCGGTCGTGTTCGGCCAGGACGAGGGCATCCGCGCCGACACCACGGTCGAGGGCCTGGCCCGGCTGCGCCCGGCGTTCGCCAAGGACGGCACCATCACCGCCGGCACCTCCTCGCAGATCTCGGACGGCGCCGCCGCCGTGGTCGTGATGAGCAAGGCCAAGGCCGAGGAGCTGGGCCTGAGCTGGATCGCCGAGATCGGCGCGCACGGCAACGTCGCGGGCCCGGACAACTCGCTGCAGTCGCAGCCGTCCAACGCGATCAGGCACGCGGTGGCCAAGGAGGGCATCGCGGTCGAGGACCTCGACCTGATCGAGATCAACGAGGCCTTCGCCGCCGTCGCCCACCAGTCGACCAAGGACCTCGGCGTCTCCCCGGAGATCGTCAACGTCAACGGCGGCGCGATCGCGCTGGGTCACCCGATCGGGATGTCCGGCGCCCGGGTCGTGCTGCACCTCGCGCTGGAGCTGAAGCGCCGCGGCGGCGGCATCGGCGCGGCCGCGCTCTGCGGCGGCGGCGGTCAGGGTGACGCGCTGATCGTGCGGGTCCCGAAGGCCTGACCCGCACCGGCCCACCGACCGAACCACACCGGGGCTGCGCACCGCCACAAGCGGGGCGCGGCCCTTCGGCGCAAGGAGACCCACCCATGATCGATGTGCCGACCCTGGTCGAGCAGGCCCGGCAGGGCCGTCCGCGGGCCGTCGCCCGCCTGATCTCACTGGTCGAGAACGCCGCACCGGAGCTGCGCGAGGTGATGGCCGCGCTGGCGCCGTACACCGGGCACGCCTACACGGTCGGGCTGACCGGCTCGCCGGGCGTGGGCAAGTCCACCTCCACCTCGGCGCTGGTCTCCGCCTACCGGCGGCTGGGCAAGCGGGTCGGCGTGCTGGCGGTCGACCCGTCCTCGCCGTTCTCCGGCGGGGCGCTGCTCGGCGACCGGGTCCGGATGCAGGACCACGCCACCGACCCCGAGGTGTTCATCCGCTCGATGGCCACCCGGGGCCACCTGGGCGGTCTGTCCTGGGCCGCCCCGCAGGCGCTGCGGGTGCTGGACGCGGCCGGCTGCGACGTGATCCTGGTCGAGACCGTGGGCGTCGGCCAGTCCGAGGTGGAGATCGCCGCGCAGGCCGACACCGCGGTGGTGCTGCTGGCCCCCGGGATGGGCGACGGCATCCAGGCCGCCAAGGCCGGGATCCTGGAGATCGGCGACCTGTTCGTGGTCAACAAGGCCGACCGGGACGGCGCCGACGCCACCGCCAGGGAGCTGAACCACATGCTGGGCCTCGGCGAGGCCCGCGAGGCGGGGGCCTGGCGCCCGCCGATCGTGAAGACCGTGGCGGCCCGGGGCGAGGGCGTGGACGAGGTGGTGGAGGCGCTGGAGAAGCACCGCGCCTGGCTGGAGGAGCACGGCGAGCTGGCGGTGCGGCGCCGCCGCCGGGCCGCCCAGGAGATCGAGGCGATCGCGCTGGCCGCGCTGCGCGCCCGGATCGGCGACCTGCACGGCGACCGGCAGCTGGCCGCGCTGGCCGAGAAGGTGGTGGCCGGCGAGCTGGACCCGTACGGCGCGTCCGACCAGCTGGTGGCGGGCCTGACCACGAGCTGAGCCGGCCCGGGGCCGCGGCCGGTACCACCGCCGGGGGTGCCGGCCGCGGTGACCGGCCGGTGCCGGCCGCGCGGGACCGGCTGCGGCGAGGGCTGCTCAGCCGCGTCCGCGCAGGCCGCGCAGGTGCTCGGCGACCGGGGCGAGCGCCTCGTACATCGCGTCGAGCTGCTCGGGGGTGAAGCGGTCGATGAAGTGGGCCCGGACGCTGCGCACGTGGTCGGGCGCGACCCGCTGCATGGTCTCCCAGCCCTGCTCGGTGAGGTTGGCGTAGAGGCCGCGGCGGTCGCCGGGGCACTCCTGGCGCAGCACCAGGCCGGCGTTCTCCATGCGGGTGATCTGGTGCGAGAGCCGGCTCTTCGACTGGAGGGTCGCGGTGGCCAGGTCGGTCATCCGCAGCCGCCGCTCGGGCGCCTCGGAGAGCACGACCAGGATCTCGTAGTCGTTGATCGCCAGGTTGTGCGGCTGGAGCTCGCGGCTCAGCTGGTACTCCAGCAGCTTGGCGACCTCCAGGTGGGCGCGCCACAGCCGCTGCTCCCGGACGGTCAGCCAGGGGGTCTCCTCCTCGGGCCCTCCGGGCTGCGGGGCCGGGGCGTCTGCCGGGTCGACGGTGTGCGTGTCCATGGCCCTACGATAGCGCACTTAGTTCAATGTTGTACGACTTTACCGGCGTTCACACGGCGACGGGCGTCGCGATCCGGCCGCGGGCGCCGCGCGGGGGGCGCGGTGCCCGCGGCCGGATCGGCGAGCGAGCGAGCGAGCGGGCGGGTCAGAGCCCGAAGCGCCGCCCGAGGTCGCCCAGGTTACCGAGGCCGGGCACGTTCACGTTCGGCAGCTGGCCGCCCTGGCCGGCGCCGTGCTGGCCCGGTACCCCGCCCATCGGCACCCCGGCCTCGGCGTGCACCTGGCCGACGGCGCGCTCGGCCATCAGCACCTCGCTGGACTGGAGCAGCACCTGGCCGGCGCCGATGAACTCGAACTGGTGCTCCTCGCCGGAGGCCCCGCCCAGCCCGGTGAGCCGGCGCAGGCCGCCGATCACGCCGTGCATGTAGTCGTGGTCGTAGTGGTGGCACGGCGCCGGGCAGTCCGCCCAGCCGACCAGCGCCTGCGGGTCCACCCGGATCGGCGGCTCGACGAAGTGCACCGGCCCGTTCGAGGCGGCGACGAACTTGCCGCTGCCGATCAGGGTCAGGAAGCCCGGGATGATCGACTGCTTGAGCCGCAGGGTGGGCTCGTACGCCAGCAGGTTCCCCGAGCGGACCGTCAGGTTCCCCTCCTCCAGGTCGTAGGAGTTGAGGTCGAAGGCCCGGTCGGCCAGCAGCAGCTTGCCGCGGCCCTCGGCGACCACCCAGTCCGCCGCGTGCATCGGCGAGTTGAAGTGCTGCCCGAGCATCCGGTCGATCGCCCCGGCGCCCACGCCCTTGAAGGAGATGTCGCCGTAGTAGGCGATCATCTTGCCCTTCTGCAGGAAGTACGAGCCGTTGAGGTCCACCGAGAAGGTGTACGGGTTGACGTTGTCGTCGGACGGCAGACTGTGCACGTCGTGGACGACCGGACCGGTGCCGTCCTGCGCCTTGGGCAGCGGGGCCTGCGCGCCGCCGTACTGCTCCTGGGCGTACTGCTGCGGCGGCTGGGCCGGGTAGCCCTGCGGCGGGGGCGGCGGGTAGCCGCCCTGCTGCGGGTAGCCCTGCGGGGGGTAGGGCTGCTGGCCCTGCTGGGGGTAGCCCTGCGGCGGGTATCCGGGCGGCGGGGCGGCGGGGTATCCGGGCTGGGTCGGCTGGCCGTACGGGGGCTGGCCGTACGGGTCCTGGGGCTGCCCGTACGGGGGCTGCGGCGGGTAGGACATCAGAGCTTCTCCTCGCTCGCCTGCACGTACACCGTGCCGTGCCCGGACAGCTCCAGCTGGAACGCCTCGCCGGAGCCGCGGCCGATCATGTCGCGCCATCCCAGCGCGGTCGACAGCTTGTTCTGGACCTGGCCGCGGTGCGCGACATAGGCCTGCGGGTCGACGTGCACCGGCTGGTTCGGGGTGATCGGCAGCTCGAAGACGCCGCCGTGCGCCATCACCGCGACCGCGCCGTGGCCGTCCAGCTTGGTGGTGAACAGGCCCTGGCCGGTCACCTGGCCGCGGACCATGCCCATCACGCCGCCCTGCGAGCCCATGAACATGGTGGACTGCTGCAGCGAGCCCTCGAAGGCGAGCAGCCGGTCGGCCTCGACGTACAGGGTGTCGCCGGTCAGGTCGATCACCTGCACATGGTGGCCGCCGTGGCCGAACAGCACGGTGCCCTGGCCGTCGACGGTCATCAGCGGGGTGTCCTCGTTGGCCACCCGGCGGCCGATCATCGACATGACGCCGCCCTGGCCGCCGGTGATGTTCGGCGTGAACCGCACCTCGCCGGTGTACGCCAGCATCGCGCCGCGCTGGCTGAACAGCCGCTGGCCCGGCACGACCCGGGCCTCGATCATCTTGCTGTTGATCTTCGTGAACGCCATCAGACGTCGCCCCCGACGGTCAGCTTCTCGGAGGGCTGCACGTAGACCAGCCCCTCGCCGGTGAACTCCACCTGGACGGCCTCGCCGCCGCCCTCGCCGATGAAGGTGCTCCAGCCGGCGCCGGACTTGATGGAGCGGTTGAGGTTGCCGGTGTGCGCCACGTACGCGCCGGGGTCGACCCGCAGCGGCATGCCCTGGGACACCCGGAGGATGACCGCCGGTCCCTTCGAGGTGACGGCGGCCCAGCCGTGCCCCTCCACCTTGGTGGTGAAGAGGCCGTTGCCGGAGGAGACGCCGTTCAGGCCGGTGAAGCTGGTACCGGTCTTGAGCGTGCCCTCGGTGCAGAGCAGATTGTCGGACTCGACGTAGAGCGTCTCGCCGTTCAGCCGTACCAGGTTGATCTCGGTGGCCTGGTCGGCGAAGTAGCAGGTGCCCTGTCCTTTCACCTCCATGACCGTCATCTGCTCGCCGGTGAGCCGACGGGTCACCATGCCGCGGATGCCGTCACCGCCACCGCTGAGCTTCTTGAAGTTCATCTGGCCGGTGTACGCGACCATCGAACCGTTCTTGGCCTTCACGAGGTCGCCGGTCATGTCGACGGCGAGCGTCTTGGACCCCTGGAGTCGAAACTGTGCCACCGCCGCAATGTAGCGGTCGACGGGCCGGGCCGGGGAGGGGGAGGCGGTGTTCTGGTACGCGTCCGGTACAAAGCGGCCGCCCGGACTCCGGTCCCCGCACCCCGGGGGCGGGTTCGGACATGTGCTCGGTGATAATGGGGCGGATGCTTGTGAGCCGGTTCACAAGCGATCTCCGAGCCCCCGTATCGAGGTACCCATCGTGAACAGCAGCGCCGTCCACCGCCTGCGCCTGGTCTCCGGCCCCGAAGGGGTCTCCTTCCTGCTCCTGCTGCTGTGCTCGGTGCTCAAGCGCACCACCAGCTTCAACGGCGTGCCGGTGATGGGCATGGTCCACGGGATCCTGTTCATCCTCTACGTGGTCTTCTGGATCATGGCCTGGCAGTCGCAGAAGTGGGACGTCAAGCGCGGCGCCGTGATGTTCGTCCTGTCGGTGCTGCCCGGCGGGGGCTTCGTGGCCGAGCGGATGCTCGCCAAGGAGGAGCGCGCCGGGGCCGCGGCCGCGGTGCCGGCCGCGGCCTGACCGGGCCCGCGCGACTGTCCCGGCGCCCGGCGCCCGTCGCAGTCCCGGCGCCCGTCGCCCGACGCCGACAGGCTGCCGGGGCCCCCTCTCCCAGTGGGCCCCGGCAGCCTGTCGCTTTTCCGGGAGTGGTCCGGTCCCTACTAGTTGACGTTCACCGCGCTCCAGGCCGCGGCCACCGTGTTGTACTCCGCGCTGCCCGCGCCGTAGAGGTCCCTGGCGGCGCTCAGGGTCCCGGTGCGGGCGGCCTTGTAGTTGGTGCTGGAGGTGAAGTAGGTCGTCAGCGCGCGGTACCAGATCGCGGCGGCCTTGTCGCGGCCGATGCCGGTGACCGTAGAGCCGTTGGACGTCGGGCTGTTGTAGCTGACGCCGTTGATCACCTTCGCGCCGCTGCCCTCGGCCAGCAGGTAGAAGAAGTGGTTGGCGACACCCGAGGAGTAGTGGACGTCGACGTTGCCGACCCCGGAGTACCAGGCGTCCTTGGACGAGCCGTCCTTGGAGGGCTTGTCCATGTAGCGCAGCGGCTGACCGTTGCCGAAGATGTTGATCTTCTCGCCGATCAGGTAGTCCGGCACGTCCGAGGGCAGGTTGGCGTACCACTCGACCATGGTGCCGAAGATGTCCGAGGTGGCCTCGTTGAGGCCGCCGGACTCGCCGGAGTAGGTGAGGTTGGCGGTCGCCGCCGTGACGCCGTGGCTCATCTCGTGGCCGGCCACGTCGACGGCGGTCAGCGGGTTGGCGTTGTTGGTGCCGTCGCCGTACGTCATGCAGAAGCAGGAGTCCTGCCAGAAGGCGTTGACATAGGCGTTGCCGTAGTGCACGCGGTTGCTGGCGCCGACGCCGTTGTTCTTGATGCCGTTCCGGTTGAACCTGGCCTTGTAGTAGTCCCAGGTGGCGCCGGTGCCGAACTGCGCGTCGACCGCGGCGGACTGGGTGTCCGAGGCGGTGCCGTTGCCCCAGTTGTTGTCCGCGTCGGTGTACAGCGCGTTGCCGCTCTTGGCGTTGCCGGTCCACTGGTTGCCGCGGGACCCGTCCTTGAGCTGGTACGTGGAGCCGCTCAGGGTGGTGGTCAGGGTCACCGTCCCGACGTGCACGCCCTTGCCGGTGCCGGTGGCGGTCTGCACCTCCTCGTGGGTGGAGAGCAGCTGGCCGGTGGCGGCGTCGGTGACCAGTCGCTGGCTGCTCGGGGTGCCGTCGGCGCGCTCGCCGTGGACCACGGTCTGGTACGCCAGTCGCGGGCTGCCGTCGCCCGCCCAGACCACCAGGGCCGGGCTGCTCGCGCCGTCGACCCGGGTGACCGGGGACGCGTCCTCGTCGGCCGGGGCGATGCCGACGGTGGCCCGGACCGAGTCGACGGCCTGGGTGGAGGCGGTGCCGGCGGAGAGCGCCGGGGTGAGGCTCGGCAGCGCGAGCCGGCCGTCGAAGGCGCGGTCCACCGAGGCGATGGTGCCGTTGGCCTTCTGGTGCACGACGAGGTCGCCGCCCAGCACCGGCAGGCCGGCGTAGGTCCGGTCGTAGCGCAGGTGGCGGGTGCCGTTGGCGTCCACGATCGCGTCCTTGACGACCAGCTGCTCCTGGCCGCCGAGGGCGAGCGCCTTCGCCACCGGCGCGGCCTGCTGGCCGGCCAGGGCGACGAGCGCCTCGCGCTGCTGGACGGGGGCGGCGTGGGCGGGGGCGGCGGCGACCTGGATGGCGCCGGCCAGCAGTGCGGAGGCGGAGAGTACGGCGCCGGCTGTCAGCTTTCGCTTCACGTGCGGGTTCCTTCCACGAAACCGCGGGTGCGCGGTCACGCCGCGTACCGGGGCGCCGGGGTTGGCGCCTTGGGGCGGTAGGGCGTTGACGTGCTGCTCCGTGCGGCCTGACGGTCCGTCGGTGGGTGGGGCGACGGACGTCCGGACGGGGCTTGGACAGAAGCATGACAAGTCAGTCCGCTGAACAACAGGGAGCCGTCGGGCATTGGCCAGGGTTCGCCACCGACCGAACGGGTGGTGGCCGTGCGACGGTTGTGCCGGTTGTCCGCTTTCGTCCGGTGGCGGGATCCCGCCAACGGCGGCCCTTGTCGGCCTCCGCCGGCCTTGCTACGCGGGCGGGGAAAAGACGGACGTCCGGGGCCTCCCCTCCCAGTGAGGGCCCCGGACGTCCGTCGGACCGCGCGTCAGTTGACGTTGACGCCGCTCCACGCGGCCGCGACCGCGTTGTACTCGGCGCTGCCGGCGCCGTAGAGGTCCTGGGCGGCGCTCAGGGTGCCGGTCCGGGCCGCCTTGTAGTTGGTGGTCGAGGTGAAGTAGACCGTCAGCGCGCGGTACCAGATCGCCGCGGCCTTGTCGCGGCCGATGCCGGTGAGCGTCGAGCCGTTGGAGGTCGGGCTGTTGTAGGCGACACCGTTGATGGTCTTCGCGCCACTGCCCTCGGCCAGCAGGTAGAAGAAGTGGTTGCCGACACCCGAGGAGTAGTGGACGTCCAGGCTGCCGACGCCCGACGACCAGGAGTCGGCCGAGCCGCCGTCCTTGGAGGGCTTGTCCATGTAGCGCAGCGGCGTGCCGTTGCCGTTGAGGTCGATCTCCTCGCCGATCAGGTAGTCCGGCACGTCGGTGGCGAGGTTGGCGGAGAACTCGACCATGGTGCCGAAGATGTCCGAGGTGGCCTCGTTGAGGCCGCCGGACTCGCCCGAGTAGTTCAGCCCGGCGGTGGCGGAGGTGACGCCGTGGGTCATCTCGTGGCCGGCCACGTCGATCTCGGTCAGCGGGTGGGTGTTGCTCGCGCCGTCACCGTACGACATGCAGAAGCACTGGTCGCTCCAGAACGCGTTCACGTAGTTCTTGCCGTAGTGAACGCGGCTGGTGGCGCCGACGCCGTTGTTCTTGATGCCGTTGCGGCCGAAGGTGTTCTTGTAGAAGTCCCAGGTGGCCGCCGCGCCGAACTGCGCGTCCACCGCGGCCGACTGGCCGCTGGCGACGGTGCCGTCGCCCCAGGCGTTGTCCGCGTCGGTGTACAGCGTGCCCGAGCCGGAGGTCCGGTTCCTGAAGTCGACGGTGGACTGGCCGCCGCGGGAGGCGTCCTTCAGCGAGTAGCCGCCGGTGGCGGTGGAGGTGGTCAGCGGGACGCTGCCGACGAAGACGCCCTTGCCGGTGCCGGTGGCGGTCTGCACCTGCTCGTGGGTGGAGAGCACCTGGCCGGTGGCGGCGTCGGTGACCAGCAGCTGGCTGCTCGGGGTGCCGTCGGCGCGGACGCCCTCGACGGTGGTCCGGTACGCCAGGCGCGGGTTGCCGTCGGCGGCCCAGACGACCAGCTGGGCGGCGCCGGCCTGGCGCACCTCGGTCAGCGGGGACTCGTCCTTGTCGGCGGCGATGCCGACGGTGGACTGCACCGCGCCGGAGGCCTGGGCGGCGGCCTTGTCGGCCGGGATCGCCGGGGTCAGGCTCGGCACCGCGATCTGCGCGGTGACGGCCTTGTCCACGGCCGCGACGGAGCCGCCGGCGGTCTGGTGCACGACCAGGTCGCCGCCCAGCACCGGGAGTCCGGCGTAGGTGCGCTCGAAGCGGAGGTGGCGGGTGCCGTCGGCGTCCACCACGGCGTCCTTGGCCACCAGGGTCTCCCGGCCGCCGAGCCCGAGGGCCTTGGTCAGCGGGCCGGCCTCGCCGTTCGCCAGGGCGATCAGGCCGGCGCGGTGCTCGGCGGCCTGGGCCTGGACCGAGGGGGTGGGCGTGGCCTGGGCGGCGGTGCTCACCTGGATGACGCCGGTGAGGAGGGCGGTGGCGGAGAGTACGGCGCCGGCTGCGAGCTTTCGCTTCACGTACAGGTCCTTCCGGAAAACCGCGTGTGTGCGGGCGCGCCGCGCTCCGAGGTGCCGGGGGTGGCACCTGAGGGGCGGAACGGGCGCTGACGTGCTGCTCCGTGCGGTCCACGGCGGTCACCGGTGAGTGGGGCGGTGGCCACCGGACGGGGCTGGCCGAAAGCATGACAATCGAACAAGTGAAATGACAGGTCTTGTTCATGGATTGGCCAGGTCTCGCCAATGCGGCGGAACGTGAACAGAGTGAGGAAAGGGGCGAATCCCCCGGCCCCGCCAGGGGTTCCGGTCCGAACCGACGCCCGGTAGCGGCGCGGATGCCGCCCGCGGGCCGCCCGGGGCCCGCCCGCCCCGGCCGGCGAAACGGTTGGTACGCGTTCACACCCCCGCAACGTGCTGGTACGGACCTGACGGACCCGCTGGCGGGATCCCGCCACGTGTCGCGCTTGTCCATCCCTCAGGACGCCTGGTAGCACCGGCCGCTCCCGCCGGTACGGTTGGCGGGTGGCCAAGCCCCTCGCACTCGACTTCGACCCGATCGCCCGTGCCGACGAGCTGTGGACCCGCCGCTGGGGAGCCGTCCCCGCGATGGCGGCGATCACCTCGATCATGCGGGCCCATCAGATCCTGCTCTCCCGTGTGGACGCGGTGCTCAAGCCGTACGGGCTGACCTTCGCCCGCTACGAGGCGCTGGTCCTGCTCACCTTCAGCCGGACCGGAGAGCTGTCGCTCTCCAAGATCGGCGAGCGTCTGATGGTCCACCCGACCAGCGTCACCAACACCGTCGACCGTCTGGAGCGGGCCGGGCTGGTCGCCCGCCGCCCCAATCCGCTGGACGGCCGCGGCGTGCTCGCCACGATCACCGACCGCGGGCGCGAGGTCGTCGAGGGGGCCACCGGGGAGCTCATGGCGATGGACTTCGGTCTCGAGGAGTTCGACGCCGGGCAGTGCCGCGAGGTGTTCGACCTGCTGCGCCCGCTGCGGGTGGCGGCCGGCGACTTCGCCGAGTTGCCGGGCGAGGGGCCTGCGCCGGGCGGGGCGTGAGGGCGGCTACCCTCGTGGGAGCGGTGCGCGGATCAGGACGTACCCCCCGATGCTGACTGGCGAGGCGATGTAGAGATGAAGGCGACCCCCCTGCTGGGCTGGTACCGCGCGCTGGCCGTTGCGACCGGTGTGGCGCTGCTGGTCTTCTGCGGTTTCATGGTCGCGAAGTACGGCTTCCACGCGGCCGAGGATGTGACCACCTATGTCGCGATGCTGCACGGCTACCTCTACATCGGGTACTTCGTGGTGACCTTCCTGCTCGGCCAGAAGCTCAAGTGGCCGCTGGGGCGGATGGTCTTCTTCCTGGCCGCCGGCTGCATCCCGTTCGCCTCCTTCGTGGCCGAGCGCAAGGTGGTCGCCGAGGCGGCCGCCGGGCCGGCCGCCGCTGACGCCGCGCGCCAGCCGGCCGGTGTCTGAGCGGAACCGCCGCCGACCGCCGCGCAGGAAGCCGTCGAGTTCGTCGAGTTCGTCGAGGGCGCTCTTCCCCGTCCGGGGGAGGGCGCCCTTTCGCATGCTCCCGGTGCGCTTGGCCGGGTGTCCGTCGACAAATAGTAGGACGTCCGAGTAAATTGGTAGGACGTCCTAATAGCTGTGCCGCCCGTTGCTGTGGCGGCCGTACGGAGCGGAGTTCGGGGTCATGGACGCCGAGGAGATCGAGCGCGGACGGCAGCGCTGGCAGCAGCGGTACGACAGCGCCCGCAAGCGGGACGCGGACTTCACCACCCTCTCCGGGGACGAGGTCGAGCCGGTCTACGGCCCGGCCCCCGGGCAGCCCGTCGAGGGCTTCGAGCGGATCGGCTGGCCCGGGGAGTACCCGTACACCCGCGGCCTGCACGCGACCGGCTACCGGGGCCGGACGTGGACCATCCGCCAGTTCGCCGGCTTCGGCAACGCCGAGCAGACCAACGAGCGCTACCGGATGATCCTGGAGGCGGGCGGCGGCGGCCTCTCGGTGGCCTTCGACATGCCCACCCTGATGGGCTACGACTCGGACGACGCGCGTTCGCTCGGCGAGGTCGGCCACTGCGGCGTGGCGATCGACTCGGCCGCCGACATGGAGGTGCTGTTCCGCGGCATCCCGCTCGGCGAGGTCACCACCTCGATGACGATCAGCGGCCCGGCCGTGCCGATCTTCTGCATGTACCTGGTCGCCGCCGAGCGGCAGGGCGTCGACCCGGCCGTGCTCAACGGCACCCTGCAGACCGACATCTTCAAGGAGTACATCGCCCAGAAGGAGTGGCTCTTCGCACCCGAGCCGCACCTGCGCCTGATCGGCGACCTGATGGCCCACTGCGCCGAGGGCATCCCGGCCTACAAGCCGCTGTCGGTCTCCGGCTACCACATCCGCGAGGCCGGGGCGACGGCCGCGCAGGAGCTCGCGTACACCCTGGCCGACGGCTTCGCCTACGTCGAGCTGGGCCTCTCCCGGGGCCTGGACGTGGACGTCTTCGCGCCCGGCCTGTCGTTCTTCTTCGACGCGCACCTCGACTTCTTCGAGGAGATCGCCAAGTTCCGCGCCGCCCGGCGGATCTGGGCCCGCTGGATGCGCGAGCGGTTCGGCGCCAAGACCGACAAGGCCCAGTGGCTGCGGTTCCACACCCAGACCGCCGGCGTCTCGCTCACCGCGCAGCAGCCGTACAACAACGTGGTCCGCACCGCCGTCGAGGCGCTCTCGGCGGTGCTCGGCGGCACCAACTCGCTGCACACCAACGCCCTGGACGAGACCCTGGCGCTGCCCTCCGAGCAGGCCGCCGAGATCGCCCTGCGCACCCAGCAGGTGCTGATGGAGGAGACCGGCATCACCAATGTGGCCGACCCGCTGGGCGGTTCCTGGTACGTCGAGGCGATGACCGACCGGATCGAGCAGCAGGCCGAGGAGATCTTCCGGAAGATCCTGGACAAGGGCCGCGAGGACCACCCGATCGGTCCGATCACCTCCGGCATCCTGCGCGGGATCGAGGACGGCTGGTTCACCGGTGAGATCGCCGAGGCGGCCTTCCAGTACCAGCAGTCGGTGGAGAAGGGCGAGAAGCGGGTCGTCGGCGTCAACTGCCACCCGCGCAGCGTCACCCCCGAGCTGGAGATCCTCCGGGTCAGCCACGAGGTGGAGCGGGAGCAGGTCCGGGTGCTGGGCGCCCGTCGGGCGGCCAGGGACGAGGCCGCGGTCCGGGCCGGGCTGGACGCGATGCTGGCCGCCGCGCGCTCCGGCGCGTCGATGATCCCGCCGATGCTGGACGCGGTGCGCGCCGAGGCGACCCTCGGCGAGATCTGCAACGCCCTGCGCGAGGAGTGGGGCATCTACCGGGAGACCGCCCGGTTCTAGCCCGGAGGACGGTCGGGCCGTCCGGTGCCCTCGGGCGCCGGACGGCCCTTCGGCGTGCCTCCGGCCGCCGTCAGTCGCCGAGCAGGCTCGGGAACGGGCCGAGCAGCAGACCGGTGAACCGGCGGGTCCACTCCGGGGTGATCGGTTCGCCGCTGACCAGCACCCGGTGCTCGACCGTCCCGGCGATGGTGTCGAAGATGATGTCTATCTCCTCGCGGGCGCTGGCCTCGTCGCAGTCCGGGGCCAGCTCGCCCCGGGTCTGGGCGGCGGACCGGCCCTGCCGCACCAGCCGCTTCTGCGGATCGACGATCGCCTCCCGGATCCGCCGCCGCAGCTGGCGGTCGCGGGTGCCCTCGGCGAACAGGGCGAGCAGCGCGGCCTGGGTCTCCGGGCGGGCCAGCAGATCGGCGAACTGGGTCACCACCGCCTCGATGTCGGCCCGCAGGCTGCCGAGGTCGGGCATCACCAGCTCGTCGAAGAGGCTCGCGACGGCGTCGACCACCAGCTCGTTCTTGGACGGCCAGCGCCGGTACAGGGTGGTCTTGGCGACCCCGGCCCTGGTCGCGACGTGGCCCATGGTCAGTCCGCCCCAGCCGAGTTCGGCGAGGGTCTCGCGGGTGGCGTCCAGGATGGCGCGGTCGGCGGCGGCGCTGCGCGGCCGCCCCTTGGCCCGGGCGGCGCCCCCCTCGGGGGCCTCCGGGGAGCGGGTGGGGGCCGGGGGTCCGGCGCCCCGAGGGGCGTCCTGGAGGGCCTCGGCCGGGCGGACCTCGTGCGGCGGGGTCGCGGGTGGCTGGGGGGCCGGCACCGGGCCTCCTTGCGATTTACCGGTAAGTAACTTGGGTGGGACCGGTAACGGTAGCGACTCCTCCGCACCCAGGTCAGCGGGGGCGCCCGGGAAAGTGGCCCAGCTCACGTCGGGGGACTGCCGGAAGGGGTTGCGGCGGGTGGCCCCGATCCAGTTACGCTACGACTCGTAGCGAAAGCGACGACCAGGCGCCGCGTCCCGGTGGGACGGGAGCGGCGCGGGCGCGGATGGGGATCCGCGCCGAACGGTTCAGGCTACTCGGAAGTGGGTCCGCCGCTTCGGGAATCGGGACCGCGCAGCCCGCGCGGGGCGTTTTCCGGGAGGTTGGTGCCCGCCGGCGGCGCGAGCGGGGGAGGATAGTGCCATGCAGCCACGGAATTCTCGTCTCAACAGTGCCGCCCTGCGTGGCGCGGTCGACCTCGCCGCAGTGAAGGCAGCCGGCGAGGCTGCCCAGAAGGCCGAGCAGGCCAGGGCCGAGCGGGCCCGCCAGTCGGCCGCCGCCGAGGAGGCCGGGGTCGCCCCGGCCGGGGCCGGCTACGAGCTCGTCATCGACGTCACCGAGGACACCTTCGAGACCGAGGTCGTCCAGCGGTCCACCGAGGTGCCGGTGGTCGTCGACTTCTGGGCCGAGTGGTGCGGGCCCTGCAAGCAGCTCAGTCCGATCCTGGAGCGCCTGGCCGAGGAGTACGCCGGCCGGATCGTGCTCGCCAAGATCGATGTGGACGCCAACCAGCTGATCGCCCAGCAGTTCGGCATCCAGGGCATCCCGGCCGTGATGGCCGTGGTGGCCGGCCAGTTGGTGCCGCTGTTCCAGGGCGCCGAGAACGAGGCCAACGTCCGCAAGGTGCTGGACCAGCTGATCCTGGTCGCCGAGCAGCGCTTCGGCATCGTCGGCGGCGCCGGTGCTCCGGCCGAGGGCTTCGAGGCCGCCGCCCCGCAGCGGCCGGAGGACCCGGCGCTCTCCGCCGCCCACGACGCCCTGGACCGGGGCGACCTGGCCGGCGCCGTCCAGGCCTACCGGAACGTGCTGGTCGAGCAGCCGGGCAACACCGAGGCCAGGCTCGGCCTGGCCCAGGCGCAGCTGCTGCACCGGGTCGAGGGGCTGGACCCGCAGGCGGTCAGGGCGGCCGCGGCCGCCGACCCGAAGGACGTCGTGGCCCAGCTGGCGGCGGCCGACCTGGACCTGGTCGGCGGGCATGTCGAGGACGCCTTCGGCCGGCTGGTGGTGACGGTCGGCAGGACCTTCGGCGAGGACCGGGACGCGGTCCGGCTGCGGCTGCTGGAGCTGTTCGAGGTGATCGGCACCGAGGACCCGCGGGTCTCCGAGGCACGTAAGGCACTGGCCCGGGTGCTGTTCTGAGCCGGCGTTCCAAGTCCGGCCGGTGACACGGCGGATGACCTGCGGTGCCGCCTGGTGATTTGGCGACAATCCGGTCATCGCGTCTGAGGTTTACCAAATCTTGACAACACCCGTGGACGGTCACGCCACGTGACCGTCCACGGGTGTTTCGCTGATGTTTCCGAGGGATTTCGCCCTCACGAATCCTCCATTTCGTCACTCTGCGTGTTTTCTCGGCCGATTCCATGATCGTTTCGGCTCGTATGGGATTACCCGTCAGTAATGCGACCTCTTGTGCTCAGCCCGGGATTCGAGCAGCATCGGCACGCCCGGTCCCCACGATTCGACCTCCGCCGGCAGCCGGTCGGCGGACCCGACGTAGGGGATCCCCACCGGGCTGCCGACGGCCTTGCCGTCGGCGAGAAGGCAGGGGGGTGTCCGCTCCCACAGCGGTTCCTGTCCTTCGTAAGGCCGCGCTGCCCGCGCGGTCACTGGTTGTCGCTCGGGGGGATCGCCCGTGTTGCCACGGCGCTCTCCGCTACCGAGGACGTAGCTCTCTCCCATCCCAGGCCCCCATTGACGCGGGACGCGCCACCGGGGAGCCGGAGATGTACGTCCAGAAGGAGGACACGCATGTCCCAGACCCACGGCAAGACCCGCTGGAAGCGCTTCGCCCTGGTCATGGTCCCGAGCATCGCGGCCACCGCGATGGTCGGTGTCTCCATCGCCAACAGCGCGCTCGCGGCGTCGTTCAGCGTCTCCGGCCAGCAGTTCAAGGTGAAGACCACGTACCTGAAGGGCGAGAACTTCGCCCAGTTCGGCGCGGTCGACATCGAGGCCAACGGCACGCCGCACCCGGTCGCCGTCTCGGCCTTCGACAACGCGGAGATCCACAACCTCTGCCAGTCGGTGGTGACCGACCTGTCGAAGCTCGGCCTCGGCAAGATCACCCTCCAGCTGAACGCCGGAAACGACGAGAAGAAGCCGGTCACCGCGCACAACCTGCTGATCGACCTCGAGCAGCTGGACGCCGACGCGACCTTCACCGACATCAACATCGGCCAGGACGCCTCCAGCCTCACCGGCTCGGCGACCCAGGGCTGGCACGGCCACCCGGCGCTCGGCGAGGCGGGCAAGAAGCTCCCGTCCGGCGCGCTGGGCTTCTCCCAGGCGGCCAAGGAGGCCGTGCTGACCGACGTCAAGCAGACCGCCCGCGCCACCTCGGCCGGCACCTTCGTGCTCAACGGCCTGAGCCTCAAGCTCAAGAGCGGCGACGGCGCGGGCAACGAGTGCTTCTGAGCCCCAGCTGACGGCGTGCCCACCGGCACGCCCGAGTGACGGGTTCCCACGGGCCGGGGGCGGCGAACACCGCCCCCGGCCCGACATCACAGTTCTTCCCTCGTAGAGACATCGAGGAGCTGCACCATGTCCAGCGCAACGGCCGAGGCTCGGCCCGAACATCGGAACCTGGTCGGGGCGTTCTGGCGGGGCTTCCGTGAGTTCCGCCGCTCCAGGCCCTTCTGGGGCGGCCTGCTGGCCATGATCGCCGGCGTCCCGATCCTGTACTTCCCCTACGCCCACCTGTCGTTGGGCGGCGTGACCATCGCCATGTCGACCACGGCGGGCGCCGGTTCGCTGATCATCGGCGTGCTGCTGATCATCCTCGGGCTCACCGCCTGGTTCCAGCCCGCCGTCCGGATCTTCGCGGGCGTCGCCACCACGCTGCTGACGCTGGTGTCGATCCCGGTCTCCAACCTCGCCGGATTCGGCATGGCGCTGCTGCCGGGGATCATCGGCGGCGGACTGATGATGGCGTGGGCCAAGCTGCCCGAGCCGGCGGTCGCCGCCGCGCCCACCGCGGAGGAACCGGCCGCCGGGGCAGCCCCCGAGGCAGCCCCTGAGACGGCCACCGAGGCCGCTCCCGAGGCAGCTGCCGGGCAGCCCGCCACCGAGCAGCCCGCCACCGAGCGGCCCGCCGCCGGGGCGAGCGTTCCGGCGCAGCAGGCCGCAGAGCCCAAGGAGGTCCGGTGAGTGACCCGCGCGAGGAGCGTCCGGAGCCGGCGGCGGAGCGTCGTTCGCCCCGGCACGCGGCGCCCCGCACACCCGTGCGGCTCCGGCTGCGCGGCCGGGCGCTGGCGATGGCGGCGGTGCCGACCGCGCTGCTGATGGCCGCCACCTACACGCCGCACCCGGCGATCGCGGAGACCACGGCCGGCAAGCCGTGCGCCACCGCCCCGGACGCGCCGCCGAAGGTCGTCGAGACACCGGTGCCCAAGAGCGAGCTGCCGCCGCCGATCCCGGGCCCGTCCGTCCCGCTCCCCGAGGCGCCGGCCACCACCGCGCCGGAGCCGACGGCCGCACCCGGGGCCGGGCCGACGGCGGTGCCCGCGCCGCCGCCCGCCGAGACGGCGCCGACCGCCCCGACCGTTCCGACCGCCCCGACCACTCCCGCCGCGACCGCCCCGGCGGCCACCACGGCCGCGCCGGACCCGGCCGCCACCAAGGCCCGCACGGCGGCCGGCGGCGGGGTCGTCCAGACCGGACTCATCGGCGACATCGTCGGCGGCGTCACCGACCTGCTCCACCCGGGCGGCGTGCCGAGCCCGACCGCCACCGCGAGCCCGTCCGCCGGCACCCGGGCCGTCGCCCCGGCCGCCCCCGCGCCCGCCGCGTCGGGCGTCGCGCCGTCCACGGCCCCGTCCACCGCCCCGGCCGCCGACCCGACGGGCACTCCGACCGGGACCGCCACGCCGACCTCCCCGGCCCAGGGCACCACCGCGCCGGGCAGCACCGCGCCGACGAGCCCGAAGCCCACCGCGGCGCCCCCGACCGGCGCCCCGGCCACCGGGAGCGGAGCGCCCTCGACCCCGGCCGGCACGAAGACGCCCGGCAAGGCGTCCACGAAGCCCGCCGCCGGGTCCGGCCAGGCGACGCCGTCCGCCTCGGCCACCCCGTCGAAGGACCCGAACTGCCTGGTCGACACCAAGGCGCTGAGCCCGGCCGGCAAGCCACCGGACAACCCGATCCTGGTGCCGGACCAGAACTGGACCCTCCAGACCAGCCGGCTCACCCTCAACCACGCGGTGCTGCTGGGCGTGGTCAACGTCCAGACGCCGACCGGCACCAAGCGGGTGCTGAAGTTCGAGGTCGAGACGGTCGACATCGAGAACCTGCACATGACCACGCTGCAGGGGAACGGCAGGACCTTCCACGTGAAGGGCGCGCCCGGCTCGGTCTCGACGATGCGCAAGGGCCCGGTCATCATGTACGTCGAGCGGCTCTCCGGCCACCTGGCCAAGGTGCTCGGCCTGCCGATCCCGATCGACCTGGGCGAGCTGACCCTGACCCCGGACGGGCCGCTGCCGCAGTGGCTGTACGACCTGATCGGCCAGCTCCAGCTGCCGCTCTGGATCGAACTGACCGGCGTCACCGCGATCCAGTCGGGCCAGTTCGGCGGGACCCTGAAGATCCCCGGGATGAAGCTCTACAACGACGACCAGCCGTACCCCGGGGCGGCCTGATCCCGGACCCGGACACGCCCGTGGGGCGGCCCCTCCTGACCGGAGGGACCGCCCCACGGGCGTTGTTCCGCGCCGCTTACGCGCTGCGGGTGCCCAGGTGGTGGACCTGGACCATGTTGGTGTTGCCGGGGATGCCGGGCGGGGAGCCGGCGGTGACGATGACGGTGTCGCCCTCGTCCAGCTCGCCGATGCGGAGCAGCTCGCCGTCGACCTGGGCCACCATCTCGTCGGTCGAGCCGACCTGCTCGGTGACGTGGGCCTCGACGCCCCAGCTCAGCGAGAGCTGGTTGCGGGTGGCGTTGTCCGGCGTGAACGCGATCACCGGGATCGGCGAACGGTAGCGGGAGAGCCGGCGCGCGGTGTCACCGGACTTGGTGAACGCGACCAGCGCCTTGCCGTTGAGGAAGTCGCCCAGCTCGCACGCGGCGCGGGCGATCGAGCCGCCCTGGGTGCGCGGCTTGCGGCCCGGGTTGAGCGGCTGGAGACCCTGGGAGAGCAGCTCCTCCTCGGCCTTCTCGCAGATCCGGCTCATGGTGCGGACGGTCTCGATCGGGTACTTGCCGACGCTGGACTCGGCGGACAGCATGACCGCGTCGGTGCCGTCCAGGATGGCGTTGGCGACGTCGGAGACCTCGGCGCGGGTGGGGCGCGAGGCGTGGATCATCGACTCCATCATCTGGGTGGCGACGATGACCGGCTTGGCGTTCCGGCGGGCCAGGGTGATCAGCTGCTTCTGGACCAGCGGCACCCGCTCCAGCGGGTACTCGACGGCCAGGTCGCCGCGCGCCACCATGATCGCGTCGAAGGCGAGGACGATCTCCTCCATGGCCTCGACGGCCTGCGGCTTCTCGATCTTGGCGATGACCGGCACCCGGATGCCGACCTCGTCCATGACCGCGTGGACGTCCTTGACGTCCGCGGCGTTGCGGACGAAGGACAGCGCGACCAGGTCGACGCCCAGGCGGAGGGCGAACCGCAGGTCGTCCTTGTCCTTCTCGGACAGGGCGGGCACGTTGACGGCCGCGCCGGGGAGGTTGATCCCCTTGTTGTTCGAGAGCACGCCGCCCTCGACGACCACGGTCCGCACCCGCGGGCCGTCGACGCTGACGACCTCCAGGGCGATGACGCCGTCGTTGATCAGGATCGGGTCGCCGGGCTTGACGTCGCCGGGCAGGCCCTTGTAGGTGGTCCCGCAGATGTGCTGGTCACCGGGGACGTCCTCGGTGGTGATGGTGAACTCGTCGCCGTTGTCGACGGTCACCGGACCGTTGGCGAAGGTCGCCAGACGGATCTTGGGACCCTGGAGGTCGGCCAGGACGCCGATGGCCTTGCCGGTGTCCTCCGAGACCTGGCGGACCTTGCGGTACCGCTCCTCGTGGTCCGCGTGGGTGCCGTGGCTCATGTTCAGTCGGGCGACGTTCATACCCGCCTCGACGATGGCCTTCAGCTGTTCGTAGGAGTCCGTCGCGGGACCCAGGGTGCAGACAATTTTCGCTCGGCGCATATCGATCAGTCTATCCGTTCGCGTTATGAGTGCATTCGGCCCGAATGGAAAGGAATCGCCGACGAAGGATTCCGCGGAGCGAGACGACGAAGGGTCAGTTTTCGGCCGATCGGTGCACCAGGGCGAAGGTCTGCCGGGCGATCTCCAGCTCCTCGTCGGTCGGGACGACGGCGACCGCCACCCGGGCGCGGCTCCCGGACGGGAGCAGCGCCGGGGAGATGATCCGCGGCTCGCGCGAGCGCACCGAGTTGAGCTCCGGGTCGACGGCGATGCCCAGCTCCTCCAGGTCGGCGGTGACCGCCGCGCGCACCGGCGCGGCGTTCTCCCCGACCCCGGCGGTGAAGGCGATCGCGTCCACCCGGCCGAGTACCGCGTAGTAGCCGCCGACGTACTTGCGCACCCGGTGGACGTACGTGTCGAAGGCCAGGCGCGCGTCCGGGTCGCCCGCGTCCGCGCGGCGCATGATCTCGCGCATGTCGTTGTCGCCGCACAGGCCCAGCAGCCCGCTGCGGCGGTTGAGCAGGTCGTCGATCGCGTCGATCGACAGGCCGCCGACCCGGTGCAGGTGGAAGACCACACCGGGGTCGATATCACCCGAACGAGTGCCCATCACCAGGCCCTCCAGCGGAGTCAGGCCCATCGAGGTGTCGACGCAGCGCCCGCCGCTCACCGCCGAGGCGGAGGCGCCGTTGCCCAGGTGCAGCACGATCACGTTGACCTCGGCCGGGTCCTTGCCGAGCAGCCGCGCGGTGGCCCGCGAGACGTACTGGTGCGAGGTGCCGTGGAAGCCGTAGCGGCGCACCCGGTGCTCGTCGGCCACCGCCCGGTCGATCGCGTACCGGGCGGCGTACTCCGGCATCGAGGCGTGGAAGGCGGTGTCGAAGACGGCCACCTGCGGCAGGTCGGGACGCAGCGCGCGGGCCACCTCGATACCGGTGATGTTGGCCGGATTGTGCAGCGGCGCCACCGGGATCAGCCGGCGGATCTCCCGCAGCACCTCGTCGGTGATCACGGTCGGCTCGGTGAACCGCAGTCCGCCGTGCACCACCCGGTGGCCGATCGCGGCCAGCTCGGGGGAGTCCAGGCCGAGGCCGTCGGCGGCCAGCTCCTCGGCGACCGCCTTGAGGGCCGCGCCGTGGTCGGGGAAGCCCTGGGCGGCCTCCCGCTCCGCGCCGCCGCGCGGGGTGTGCACCAGCCGCCCGCCGGCCTCGCCGATCCGCTCGACCAGGCCGGAGGCCAACCGGGCGCCGTCCAGCATGTCGATCAGCTGGTACTTCACCGACGAGGACCCGGCGTTCAGCACCAGGACCCGCGTGCCCTCACTCATGCGCCGGCTCCTTCGCTGCGCTCCTGGGACTGGATGGCGGTGATCGCCACCGTGTTGACGATGTCCTGCACCAGCGCGCCGCGCGACAGGTCGTTGACCGGCTTGCGCAGCCCCTGGAGCACCGGCCCGACGGCGACCGCGCCCGCCGAGCGCTGCACCGCCTTGTAGGTGTTGTTGCCGGTGTTGAGGTCGGGGAAGATCAGCACGGTCGCCCGGCCGGCCACCGCCGATCCCGGCAGCTTGGTCGCCGCGACGTACTCGTCCACCGCCGCGTCGTACTGGATCGGGCCCTCGACCAGGATGTCCGGGCGCAGCTCGCGGACCAGCTCGGTGGCCTTGCGGACCTTGTCGACGTCCGCCCCGGAGCCGGAGGTGCCGGTCGAGTAGGACAGCATCGCGACCCTCGGCTCGACCCCGAACTGGGCGGCGGTGGCGGCCGACTGGATGGCGATGTCGGCCAGCTGCTGGGCGTCCGGGTCGGGGTTGACCGCGCAGTCGCCGTAGACCAGCACCTTGTCCGCCAGGCACATGAAGAAGACGCTGGAGACGATGGACGCGCCCGGCGAGGTCTTGATCACCTCGAACGCTGGCCGGATGGTGGCGGCGGTGGAGTGCACCGCGCCGGAGACCATGCCGTCGGCGATGCCCTCCTGGACCATCAGGGTGCCGAAGTAGGAGACGTCGGTGACCACGTCCAGGGCCAGTTCCACGGTCATGCCCTTGTGCGCCCGCAGCCTGGCGTACAGCTCGGCGAACTGGCGGCGCAGCGGGCTGGTGGCCGGGTCGACGATCCGCACCTGGGCGCGGTCGGCGCCGGCCTCCGGCTCCGGCAGCGCGATGCCCAGGCCGGCGGCCTTGCGGCGGACGGCGTCGACCTCGCCGAGCAGGGTGAGGTCGCAGATGTTGCGGCGCAGCAGGATCTCGGCGGCGCGCAGCACCCGGTCCTCGGTGCCCTCCGGCAGCACCACGTGCCGACGGGCCGCCCTGGCCCGCTCCAGCAGCTCGTGCTCGAACATCATCGGGGTCACCCGCTCGGACCGGCCGACCTCGATCAGGTTGGTCAACTCGGCTGTGTCCACGTGCAGTTCGAACAGTCCGAGGGCGATCTCGGCCTTCCGCGGGCTGGCCGAGGAGAGCTTGCCCTCCAGATGGGTCAGCGCGGCGGCGGTGAGCCAGCTGCCCTCCGGCACGACCGCCACCGGGGTGCCGGGGGCCAGCCGGGCGGCCAGCGCCATCACGTTCGGGCCGGGGTGCTGGCCGAGGGTGAGCAGCACCCCGGCGATCGGCGGGGCGCCGGCGGCGTGCGCGGCCAGCGAGCCGATCACCAGATCGGCGCGGTCGCCGGGGGTGACGACCAGCGCCCCCTCGGTCAGGGCGTTCAGGAAGGTCGGCAGCATGGCACCGCCGAAGACGAAGCCGCGCACGTCCCGGGCGAGGCCGGAGGCGTCGCCGATCAGCACCTCGGCGCCGGTGGCCTCGACCAGCTGGGCGACGGTCGGCGCGGCCAGCGCCGGCTCCTCGGGGATGACGTAGGCGGGGATCGGCAGCTTCTCGGTCAGCTTGCGCTGGACCGGCTGCTTGGCCGCCGGGGCGACCCGGTTGGCGATCATCGCCAGGGTCTCGCAGCCGAGGTCGGTGTACGCCCGGTGGGCGTTGCGGACCTCGGCGATCACCGTGTCCGCGTCCTCGCCGTGGCCGCCGACCACCGGCAGCACGGCGGCGCCGAACTCGTTCGCCAGCCGGGCGTTGAAGGCCAGCTCGTCGGGGATGTTGGTGTTCGCGAAGTCGGTGCCCAGCACCAGCACCGCCTCGCAGCGGCGCTCCAGCGCCCGGAACCGGTCCACCAGCACCGAGACCAGCTCGTCCTGGCCCTGGGCGGCCTGCAGCGCGGCGGCCGCCTCGTAGTCGAGGCCGTAGAGATCGGCCGCCGGCAGGTCCAGCCGGTAGCGGGCCCGCAGCAGCTCGACCACGTGGTCGGAGCCGGCGGCTCCCTGCGTGGAGGCGTGCACCAGCGGACGGAACACCCCGACCCGGTCCACCTGGCGGGTGAGCAGCTCCATGACCCCGAGCTCCACCGCCTGCCGGCCGTCGCCCCGGTCGATCCCGGTCACGTACACGCTGCGCGCCACGCGGTTCTCTCCGTCCCGTCGTCTCAGGAGGTGGTCATATCGACCATACATTCGCACCGTGAACGGGCGTTGGCGAGCGGAGCGGTCGCGCGGGAGCAAGGGCCGAAGGTCACCAGGGGGAGCGGTCCGGGCCGGCGAGTCCGACGGCGACCCCGGCCGGCCGTTCGGTGATGGACAGCAGGGTGGTCCGCTTGTCCAGCAGCCACCCGTGCCGGCGGGTCAGGACGAGGTCCGGCCGGGTGCGCCAGCCCTCCGCCGTCAGCCGCTCCCGCAGCCGGCGGGCGACCTCGGCGGCGGGCAGGCCCTCGGTGCTCACCACCGTAAGCTCGCGCAGACAGCTGTGCAGGCCGCAGTCGCGGTCGGGACCGCTGTCGTGCTCGACGGCGAGGCCGGGCGGCAGCGCCAGCTCGGACCGCTCGGGAGAGAAGGGCTCGTGGACGGCGAGCTGGTAGAGCAGGCCGACCACCAGGCCGAGCAGCGCGTGCGCGGCGGCCAGGGCGATCGCGGCCGTCGTCCGGCCGGACCCGCCGCCGGGCCGGTGGCCGCGCCGCAGGTGCTCGGCCAAGGCGCCGAGCAGGACGACCAGCCCGGCGGCGAGCGGATAACCGGCCTGGCACTCCGCGACGGCCCGGCTGTGGAACCACCCGTACTCCAGGCCCACCGGGACGACGGCCAGCGCGGCCAGCACCCCGGCGACCGCCGCCCCGACCGCCCTGGTCCGCGCCAGCACCGCCCAGCAGACCAGTGGCAGCAGCACGTACCCCCACCCCAGCACCGTCCCCACGAAGCTCCCCCCGGTCCCCACCGACGTCCCCGGCGGGAGCCTAGCCGCGGGGCCGCCCGGGCCGTCGGCCGGGAATCCGGCGGGTGCCTGTAACGTCCCCGGCCGTCCGCAGGTCATTCAGGTGTAGGGGAAAACGAGGCAGGGGAGCCCGGCGGATGGCACGAGAGAGTCAGCTACGGACGAAGGCGGGCCGGGACGACGACTTCCGGGCCTTCGCGACGGCGAGGACCCCGCACCTGTACCGCACCGCCTGCCTGCTCGCGGGCGGTGACACCCACCTGGCGGAGGACCTGGTCCAGGAGGCGCTCGGGCGGATCTACGCCCAGTGGCACCGCACCGCCTGGCTCGTTCCGCGCGAGCGGATCGACAACCCGGCCGGCTACGCGCACACCGTGCTGGTGCGGGCCTTCCTGTCGCACCACGGCCGGCGCAGCAGCGGCGAGCGGCCGGTGGGCTCGGTGCCGGACTCCGCCGCCCGGGAGAGCGACCCGGCGCTGCGGCTGGCGCTGGTCGACGCGCTCGCCCGGCTCGCGCCGCGCGACCGGGCGGTGCTGGTCCTGCGCTTCTGGGAGGACCGCAGCGTCGAGCAGACCGCCGAGGTCCTGCGCCGCAGCCCGGGCGCCGTCCGGACCCAGACCGTCCGGGCGCTGGGCCGGATCCGCGCCGTGCTCGGCGACGACCTGCGCGAACTCGCCGACCACTGAGCCGGCCCGCTCACCTCCATCATCGACCGACCCGAAACGGTGGTTCAGCATGTCCGAAGACCGGGAGCTTCCCGACACCCAGTACGAGCAGGACTTCTCCGCGGCGATGGCCCGGGCGGGGGAGACCTTCCACACCGAGCCCCTGCCGCTGGTCGACACCGCCTGGTCGTACGGGCGCCGGCTGCGCCGTCGGCGGCGGGCCTCGGTGCTGGCCGGAGCCGCCGCGCTGGCCCTGGTCGGCGTCGGCGGGGTGGCCGTGGCCGACCTGCCCGGCGGCGGTACCGGCCGGGTCGCGGCCGCCGGCACGCCGTCCGCCGGGGCGACCGCGGCGCCGGTGTCCGGCCAGGAGTTCCTCGACCTGTTCGCGCCGCTGCTGCCGGCCGGGAACATCGTCAAGGTCGAGGAGGCGCGGGGGACGGAGGGCGGTGCCCCGCAGCTCAGGCTGACCCACGACGACGGGCACGGCCTGGCGTACTACCTGTTCTGGATCACCGGCCTTGCCGAACTGCCCGATGCCGCCAAGGGTTGCGGGTATGCCACCACCCCCGATGTCTGCACCGCCTCCACCACGGCGGACGGATCGCAGCTGGTGATCTACCAGGCCGCCACCCGGAGCGGCGAGCCGGACGGGTCGAAGACCTGGTCCGCCTCCCTCTACACCAAGAGCGGGTACCACCTGATGGTCCAGGAGTGGAACCGCAATCCGCTGGACCGGGGGTCCGGTATCACCCGGGTCGACCCCCCGATGACGACCGACCGGATCGCCGCGGTGGCGACGGACAAGCGCTGGGAGGGGGTCGCCGCCGCGATTCCGGAGCACGTCGTCGTCACGCTGCCCACCGCCGGGTCCGACGGGACGGAAAGCTGGTCGGTGACGGTGGCCCCCAGTGGCTTCTTGCCCTTCCACACGCCCGACACGCGTCAGGAGAACGGCGCCTCACCCTCGCCCGCCCTGCCCTCGCCCACCGGGCCTTCGGCCCCCAAGCCCCCGCCGATCGAGGGGCCCCTCTCCGGCCCCCTCACCCTGCCCGCGTTCCCCCCGGCCGCCCCCTGACGCGGCAGGGCCGCCGCTCCGCACCACGGGGGCGGAGCGGCGGCCCGGGGCGGCCCGTCAGACCGGGCGGAGCCAGACGGTCGACAGCGGCGGCAGCACCAGCTCGGCGCTGCGCGGCTGGCCGTCCCACTCGACGGCCTCCGACTTCACCGGGTGGGAGTTGGCGAGGCCGCTGCCGCCGTAGGCCACGGCGTCGGTGTTGAGGGCCTCCTCCCACAGCTGGTCGCGGCCGTTCAGTTCGGGCAGGCCGACCCGGCGGCCGTGCCGCACGACGGGGGAGAAGTTGCAGACCGCGACCAGCGGCGTGCCGTCGGCGGCGTACCGGACGAAGGAGAGCAGGTTGTCCTCGGCGGCGCCGCCGTCGAGCCAGCTGAAGCCGGCCGGGACGCTGTCCTGCTCCCACAGGGCCGGGGTTTCCAGGTAGCGCCCGTTGAGGTCGCCGACGAGGCGGCGCACGCCGAGGTGGTCCCGGTGGGCCGGCCACTGCTCGTCGAGCACCCACCACTGCGGGCCCTGCTCGTGGTCCCACTCGGAACCCTGGGCGAACTCCTGCCCCATGAAGAGGAGTTGCTTGCCGGGATGGGCCCACATGAAGCCGAGGTAGGCGCGGTGGTTGGCGCGCTGCTGCCACCAGTCGCCGGGCATCTTGGAGACCAGGGCCTGCTTGCCGTGCACCACCTCGTCGTGCGAGATCGGCAGGATGTAGTTCTCCGACCAGGCGTACACCATCGAGAAGGTGATCTCGTTGTGGTGGAACCGCCGGTGCACCGGGTCCTTGCCGATGTAGACCAGCGAGTCGTGCATCCAGCCCATGTTCCACTTCAGCCCGAAACCGAGGCCGCCCCGGTCGGTCGGCCGGGTGACGCCGTCCCAGGCGGTGGACTCCTCGGCGACGGTGATCGCCCCCGGGCAGCGCCGGTAGACGGTGGCGTTCATCTCCTGGAGGAAGGCGGCCGCGTCGAGGTTCTCCCGCCCGCCGTACTGGTTGGGGGTCCAGGCGCCGCCCTCGCGCGAGTAGTCGAGGTAGAGCATCGAGGCGACGGCGTCCACCCGCAGGCCGTCGACGTGGAACTCCTCGCACCAGTAGACCGCGTTGGCCACCAGGAAGTTGCGCACCTCGACCCGGCCGTAGTCGAACTCCAGGGTGCCCCAGTCCGGGTGCTCGGCGCGCAGCGGGTCGGCCGGCTCGTACAGCGGCTCGCCGTCGAAGCGGGCCAGAGCGAAGTCGTCCTTGGGGAAGTGCGCGGGCACCCAGTCGATGATGACGCCGATGCCGTGCCGGTGCAGGGTGTCGACCAGGAAGCGGAAGTCGTCGGGGCCGCCGAGCCGGGAGGTGGGCGCGTAGTAGCCGGACACCTGGTAGCCCCAGGAGCCGCCGAAGGGGTGCTCCATCACCGGCATGAACTCCACATGGGTGAAGTTCAACTCCTTGAGGTAAGCCGGGAGTTCGGCGGCGATGGCACGGTAGGTGGTGAGGTCGGGCCGCCAGGACGCCAGGTGCAGCTCGTACACCGACATCGGGGCGCGGTGGTGCGCGGTGCGGGCCCGGCGGGCCATCCACTCGCCGTCCTGCCAGCGGTAGGAGGAGCTGGTGACGACCGAGGCGGTGCCGGGCGGCAGCTGCGCGGCCCGGGCCAGCGGGTCGGCCTTGTCGAGCACCCGGCCGTGCCGGGTGTGGATCTCGTACTTGTAGTGGGCGCCCTCGCCGATGTCGGGGACGAAGAGTTCCCAGACGCCGGAGGAGCCGAGCGAGCGCATCGGGTGCCCGGTGCCGTTCCAGTGGTTGAAGTCGCCGATCAGCCGCACCCCGGCGGCGTTCGGCGCCCAGACCGCGAAGGCGGTGCCGGAGATCCCGCCGACCGTGCGCACGTGCGAGCCGAGGGCCTGCCAGAGCTGCTCGTGCCGGCCCTCGGAGATAAGGTGCAGGTCGAGTTCGCCGAGGGTGGGCGGGGTGCGGTAGCCGTCGTGCTGGCGCAGCGGCTCGGCGCCCGGGTATTCGACCAGCAGCCGGTAGTCGGGGACCTCGGGGGCGGCCAGCAGGCCGGTGAACAGGCCGGCCTGCTGGTGGGTGAGTTCGACGGAGCCCTGGTCGGTCTCCACCAGGACCCGGTCGGCGAACGGGCGGAGCACCCGGATCGCGGTGCCGCCGTTGACGGGGTGTGCGCCGAGCAGGGCGTGCGGGTCGTGGTGCTGGCCGCCGACCAGCCGGTCGACCTCGCTGGGCGGCAGTGGGGCCTCGGGCAGCCGCAGTGTCCCGGTGGTCGCGGCGGCGGCGGCGGCGGCGGTCGCGTCGCCTACGGGCGCGGGCGCGGGCGGGGGCACGGTGGCCGAGGGAACGGGCCCGGTCGGCTCCGGCTCGGCCTGCCGGGCGGCCGCGGGGTCGCGCTTCGGGGCGTCCGGGCCGGCCAGGAAGGTGGCCGGCACGGTGCGGGTGGTGCGGCCTGGCGGGTCGAGCGGCGTCACGGCGAGGACCTCCTGGAGCGGGGCGCGGAATCGGGGGAGGGGAGGAGGTGGGGCGGTCCCCGGTGGGGCGGGGACCGGACCGGCCGCCGAGGGGGCGCGGCGGATCAGACGGTGAGGGCGAGCCGGTTGATCGCGGCCAGCGGGATCGGCAGCCAGCTCGGCCGGTGCCTGGCCTCGTAGACCACCTCGTACACCGCCTTGTCGATCTCCAGCGCGCGCATCAGCTCCGGCGAGGCCGCCGGGTCGGTGCCGCCGCCCGCGGTGTAGCCGGCGCAGAAGGCGGTGCGGTTGCGCTGTGCCCAGGCGGCGGCGAGGTGTGCGAGTTCCGGGTCGGGCGGCCCGCCGGCCAGCAGGTGGGCGGCGGCGTAGTCGAAGGAGCGGAGCATCGCGGCGACGTCCCGCAGCGCGGTCTGCGGTTCGCGCCGTTCGGCGACCGACTTGGCCGGCTCGCCCTCGAAGTCCAGCAGGACCCAGCCGTGCGGGGTGCGCATGGCCTGGCCGAGGTGCAGGTCGCCGTGGATCCGCTGGACCGCCATACCGTCCGGGTGGGCGTCGGCCATCTGGCCGAAGGCCGAGCGGAGGGCGCCCCGGTAGCGCATCAGCCCCGGGACGGCGGCGACCGCGCTGTCCAGCCGGTCGGCCATCGCGGTGGCCAGCTCCCGGGTCTGGCCCCGGTCCAGCCGGGCGACCGGCATCGACCGGGCGAGTACCCGGTGGACCTCGGCGGTGGCCCGGCCGAGCCGGTGCGCCTCGATCGCGAAGTTGCCGGGGGAGGGGTCCCCCTTCAGTCGGCCGACCTGGTCGAGGGCGAGTTCCCAGCCGTCCTCCGCCTCCGGGAGGTAGCGCTGGAGCAGCCCGAGGGTGGCCGGCTCGGCGCGCTCCAGCCGGCTCTCGAACCAGGCGGCGACCCGGGGGATGCGGGTCGAACCGGCCCGGGAGAGCGCGAGCGAGAGTTCCAGATCGGGGTTGGTGCCGGGGTGGACGCGGCGGAACAGTTTGAGGATGTACGAGGTGCCGTAGATGACGGAGCTGTTGGACTGCTCGGCGGTGGAGGCGCGCCCGGGCAGGTTGGTGGGCAGTCCGGAACCGGGGGTGCGGCGGAACGACAGTGCGCCGAACCGGTCGCCGGTGGCCAGGTGTTCCAGCAGTCGCCCGGTGAGTTCCGGATCGTGCACCGCGTCGAAGAGCGTCGCCCCGTCGTAGGGGCCCTGGGTGAGCCGGCCGAGGACGGCGGTCGGCTCGATACCGGCCGGGTCCTTCGAGCGGATGCCGAGCAGCAGTTGGTAGAGGTCGTCGTGCGGCACACCGGCGGTGGCGGCGTGCTCGACCCGGAGCAGCAGGTGCAGCAGGGCGGGGTCGCCGACCTGGAGGGGGGTGCCGACCACGGGGGTGAGGCCGGTGATCGGCCGCCCCTTCCCGGCGTACCAGCGCTGGGTGGGTAGCCACTCGGCGATCAGCGGCAGCGCCGCCTGGACGAGTTCGCTCACCCCCAGGGCGGTCCTCCGGACCCCGGTACCCCGCGGGACGGCCGGCGCGGCGGAGCCGGCGGGGGCGTCCTGGTGCAGGGGGACTTGCGAACGGGAGGTTTCGGACATGACTCCCTTTCCCCGGAGGAGCTGGGCGGATCGCCCGACGGGTCTGGCCGGGTCCGTCAGTCTTCCGGATTGCGGCGGCGCGGCGGCGCGGCACGCGAGCGCTGGGCCCGCGTGTCACGCCTTCGTGTGGGTGGCCGTTGGGCTGTTCTCCGTACGCGGTGGTGCAGAGACGACCGGGGGCGCGGGGTACGAACTCGCGCCCCCGGAGGGTTCGGTGGGGTCCGCGGCGGCTGCCGGATCGTTACTTCGACCGCAGGGTTCCGCTCGGCCGGGCGGGCCGGCGGAGCTGGAACCAGTAGAAGCCGTGCCCGGCCAGGGTGAGCAGGTACGGCCACTCGCCGATCGAGGGGAAGCGCACCCCGCCGATCAGCTCGACCGGATTCCGTCCGCCGTACCGCCGCAGGTCCAGTTCGGTCGGCTGCGCGAACCGCGAGAAGTTGTTCACGCACATGACCAGGTCCCCCTCGTACTCACGGACGAAGGCCAGCACCGCGGGGTTGCTGGAGGGCAGTTCGGTGTAGCTGCCGAGGCCGAACGCCGGGTTGAGCTTGCGGATCTCGATCATGCGACGCGTCCAGTGCAGCAGCGAGCTCGAACTGCTTTGCTGCGCTTCGACGTTGGTCACCTGGTAGCCGTACACCGGATCCATGATGGGCGGCAGACTGAGCCTGCCCGGGTCGGCGGAGGAGAAACCCGCGTTGCGGTCCGGGGTCCACTGCATCGGGGTCCGGACGCCGTCCCGGTCGCCCAGCCAGATGTTGTCCCCCATGCCGATCTCGTCGCCGTAGTAGAGCACCGGCGAACCCGGCAGGGCGAGCAGCAGGGCGGTGAAGAGCTCGATCTGGTTGCGGTCGTTCTCCAGCAGCGGGGCGAGCCGTCGGCGGATGCCCACGTTGGCGCGCATCCGCGGGTCCTTGGCGTACTCCGCGTACATGTAGTCGCGCTCCTCGTCGGTGACCATCTCCAGGGTCAGCTCGTCGTGGTTGCGCAGGAAGATCCCCCACTGGCAGCCGTGCGGGATGTTGGGCGTCTTGGCGAGGATCTCCGAGACGGGGTAGCGGGACTCCCGGCGGACCGCCATGAAGATCCGCGGCATCACCGGGAAGTGGAACGCCATGTGGCACTCGTCGCCGCCGGAGGCGAAGTCGCCGAAGTAGTCGACGACGTCCTCCGGCCACTGGTTGGCCTCGGCGAGCAGCACGGTGTCCGGGTAGTCGGCGTCGATCTCCTTGCGGACCCGCTGGAGGAAGGCGTGGGTCTCCGGGAGGTTCTCGCAGTTGGTGCCCTCCCGGGCGAACAGGTACGGCACCGCGTCCAGCCGGAACCCGTCGATGCCGAGGTCCAGCCAGAACCGCAGACCGGCGATCATCTCGTCCTGGACCCGGGGGTTGTCGTAGTTGAGGTCCGGCTGGTGGGAGAAGAACCGGTGCCAGAAGTACTGCTTGCGCACCGGGTCGTAGGTCCAGTTGGAGGTCTCGGTGTCGACGAAGATGATCCGGGCGTCCGGGTACTGCTTGTCGTCGTCGGCCCACATGTAGAAGTCGCCGTACGGGCCGTCCGGGTCCTCCCGGGAGGCCTGGAACCACGGGTGCTGGTCGCTGGTGTGGTTCATGACGAAGTCGATGACCACGCGCATGCCGCGGGCGTGCGCGGCGTCGACGAACTCCATGAAGTCGGCGAGGTCGCCGAACTCCGGCAGCACCGACTTGTAGTCGGACACGTCGTAGCCGCCGTCGCGCAGCGGCGAGGCGAAGAAGGGCGGCAGCCAGAGGCAGTCGACCCCGAGCCACTGCAGGTAGTCGAGCTTGGCGGTGAGCCCCTTGAGGTCTCCGACCCCGTCGCCGTTGCTGTCCTGGAAGGACCGCACCAGCACCTCGTAGAAGACCGCACGCTTGAACCACTCCGGGTCCAGGTTCTTCTTCGAGGTCTCGGGGAAGGTGTCGGGGACGGGCTCGTTGACTGTCACGCTGGGTTCCTCCGAACCGTGAGGAGGTGGGCCGGCTCGGCTGAGGGGTCGAGCCGGACGTAGTTGCGCCGGCCCCAGGTGTAGGCGGCGCCGGTGAGCTCGTCGTGGACCGCGTACGGCCCGTCCCCGTCCAGGGTGACGGTGGCCTCCTGGGGGTGGTGCGGGTCCAGGTTGACCACGGTGATGAGGTGGTCGGTGAGGCCGTCGGGCGTCGGTGCGGTCTTGGAGTAGGCGAGCACCTGGTCGTTGTCGGTGGGGTGGAAGCGCAGTGAACGCAGCTGCTGGAGGGCCGGGTGACGGCGGCGCAGCCGGTTCAGGACGGTGAGCAGCGGGGCGAGGGTGTCGGTGCGGCTCCAGTCCCGGGGGCGCAGTTCGTACTTCTCCGAGTGCAGGTACTCCTCGGAACCGGGGTGGGCCGGCTCGTTCTCGTAGAGCTCGTAGCCGGCGTACACGCCGTAGCTGGGGGAGAGGGTGGCCGCCAGGACGGCGCGGATCGCGAACGCGGCCCGGCCGCCCTCCTGGAGGTAGGCGTGCAGGATGTCCGGGGTGCTGGTGAAGAAGTTGGGGCGCATGTAGGCGGCCGCGTCGCCGGTGAGTTCGGTGAGGTACTCGGTGAGTTCGGCCTTGGTGTTGCGCCAGGTGAAGTACGTGTACGACTGGTGGAAACCGATCTTCCCCAGGGTGTGCATCATCGCCGGGCGGGTGAAGGCCTCGGCGAGGAAGACCACGTCCGGGTCGGTGCGGGCGATGTCGGCGAGCACCCGCTCCCAGAAGACCACCGGTTTGGTGTGCGGGTTGTCGACCCGGAAGATCCGCACCCCGTGTGCCATCCAGAACCGGAGGACCCGGATCGTCTCCTTGACGATTCCGTCCATGTCCTGGTCGAAGTTGATCGGATAAATATCCTGATATTTCTTCGGGGGATTCTCGGCGTAGGCGATGGTGCCGTCCGCCCGGTGACTGAACCATTCCGGATGCTTGTTCACCCAGGGGTGGTCCGGCGAGCACTGGAGCGCGAAGTCCAGCGCCACCTCCAGGTGCAGCGCGGTGGCCTCGGCGACGAAGTGGTCGAAGTCCTCGATCGTGCCGAGGTCCGGGTGGACGGCGTCGTGGCCGCCCTCCGGGGAGCCGATCGCCCACGGCGAGCCGACGTCGTGCGGGCCGGCCGTCAGGCTGTTGTCCGGGCCCTTGCGGAAGGCGCGGCCGATCGGGTGGACCGGCGGCAGGTAGACCACGTCGAAGCCCATCGCGGCGACCGCCGGCAGCCGCTCGGCGGCGGTCCGCAGGGTGCCCGAGCGCGGCGGCTCCACCCCGGACGGGTCGACCACCGCGCCCTCGGAGCGGGGGAAGAACTCGTACCAGGATCCGAACAGCGCCCGCTCCCGGTCCACCTGGAGCGGCGCCGGCCGGGAGGCGCTCACCAGTTCGCGCAGCGGGAAGCGGCCCAGCAGCTCCTGCACCTCGGGGGCGAGTGCGGCGGCCAGTCGGGACAGCGGCGGCAGGGCCGGGTCGCGCAGCGCCTCGGCGGCCGCCAGCACCACCGCCCGGCCCTCCTTCTTCGGCACCCCGGCGGCGGCGCGGTCCAGCAGCTGCGCGCCCTCCTCCAGGACGAGCGCGGTGTCGATCCCGGCCGGCAGCTTGATCGCCGCGGCCTTGCGCCAGGTGGCCACCGGGTCCGACCACGCCTCGACCAGGTACGACCAGCGGCCGGGGGCGGTCGGGGTGACGTGCGCGCCCCAGCGGTCGGAGCCCTCGGCCAGCTCGCGCATCGGCGTCCAGACGCCGCCGCGGCCGCGCGGGTCGCGCAGCACCACATTGGCGGCGACCGCGTCGTGCCCCTCGCGGAACACGGTCGCGGAGACCTGGAACGCCTCGCCCACCACGGCCTTGGCCGGGCGGCGACCGGCGTCCACGAGGGGGCTGACGTCCAGGACGGGGATGCGGCCGATCACGGTGTCGCTCTCTGTCGTCTTGCGGGCGGTCGTGCGGGCGGTCTTGCGGGTGGTGGCGGGCTTCGCGCGGGCCCGGCCGGCGGCGGGGCGCGCGGCGGGCGCCCCGTCCGGTGCGGCGCCCCCGGCCCGGCCGGTGGCGGGTTCGGAGGCGTTCGCGCCGCGGGCGGTGGTGCGCCCGCGCGTGGTCGCGGCCCTGGTCGGGCCGGGGGCGGTCCGGCTGTCCTCGGCCCCGGGTTGTCGGGCCGACTCGTCCGGTCGCTCCGTACGGTCTGCCCCGGCATCCCGGGGGCCCGGCATCGCCGCGTCCGTCCGAGCGTCAGAATCCATCCGTCCGGCGGATTCCGCGACCGCTGCGTCGAGGATGTCCGCCACCGGTGTGGACTGGTCCCGCGTGTCGCCGTGCATGCCAAACTCCTGCCCGAGATCGGCGGCAGCTCCCGCGGGCCGGCAGGGCCAGGGGAGTACCGGGAGGACTGCTGGGTGGGGAGGACCTGCGACCGGAAGCCTGCCCGCGCCGCCGTTCCGGGCAACCTGCCCCGCTCCTGCCGGGCCCGTGGCGGAGGGCTCGAGAGCCCGCGCGCGTCCCGGCGCACGCCTCTCGAGCGCGCCCCCGGAGGACCCGACCCACCCGTGAACGAGCGGGGTGATCGCGAGGACACGCGGCGGTCCGCGATGGGCGCCGAATGGACCAATCAGGATGACGAACGATCAACACGAAAAGGATTCGGACGTGCTGCTTCGCGGGGGAACGCCACCCGTCTCCGCACTCCCCGCAGCATCGACGACCGCGGTTCATCCTCGCACCGGTCGAGCCGATTACGCACCCGTCCGGCCGGAGTTTCGGAGGTGATCGGGCGCGGGCCCGCCGGCGGAAATGGATCTGTTCCGCCACGTCCACGTATTGGTGGCGCGGCGTCCCGGAAAGTGCGCCTCGTGCGCCCCCGCGCAGTCCAATGCGCCGAATGCGATCTCATCAATAGGCCGAACGGATGCCGAATAGCCCAGATGACGCACCATCATGCCATCGGGCGAGGCTACGCTTCACGCCGTGAAGGCAATCCGCAGATTCACCGTCCGCACCGTCCTGCCCGAACAACTCCAGCCGTTGCACGAGCTGGCTCTCAACCTGCGCTGGTCCTGGCACCCCGAGACCCGGGACCTCTTCCGGTCCGTGGACCCGGACGTGTGGGCCGCGACGGGCGAGGACCCGGTGCGACTGCTCGGGGAGGTCCCGGCCGCCCGGCTCGCCGCGCTCGCCGCCGACCGCAGGTTCCTGCGCCGGCTCGGCGACCTCGCCGACGACCTGCGGGAGTACCTGGCCGGCCCGCGCTGGTACCAGACGGCGGGACAGCAGGCCGCCGCGCCGCCCCCCGCCGCCATCGCGTACTTCTCGCCCGAGTACGGCATCGCCGCCGCGCTGCCCCAGTACTCCGGCGGCCTCGGCATCCTCGCCGGCGACCACCTCAAGGCCGCCAGCGACCTCGGCGTCCCGATCATCGGCGTCGGCCTCTTCTACCGGCACGGCTACTTCCGGCAGTCCCTCGACCGGGACGGCTGGCAGCAGGAGCGCTACCCGCTGCTCGACCCGGACGAACTGGCCGTCACCCTGCTGCGCGAGCCCGACGGCACGCCCAGCCGGGTCGACCTCGCCCTGCCCGGCGGCCGCACCCTGGCCGCGCACATCTGGAAGGCCCAGGTCGGCCGGGTCCCGCTGCTGCTGCTGGACTCCGGCATCGAGGCCAACTCGCCCGCCGAGCGCGACGTCACCGACCGCCTCTACGGCGGCGGCAGCGAGCACCGGCTGCTGCAGGAGATGCTGCTCGGCGTCGGCGGCGTCCGGGCCGTGCGCGCCTACCAGCGGCTCACCGGCCACCCCGCGCCCGAGGTCTTCCACACCAACGAGGGCCACGCCGGCTTCCTCGGCGTCGAGCGGATCCGCGAACTGGTCGCGGACGCCGGGCTCGACTTCGCGGCGGCCCTGGAGTCGGTCCGGGCCGGCACCCTCTTCACCACCCACACACCCGTCCCGGCCGGCATCGACCGGTTCGACCGGGATCTGGTGGCCCGGCACTTCGGCGGCGAGACCGCGCTCCCCGGCGTCCCGGTCGAGCAGGTGCTCGCGCTCGGCGCCGAGACCTGGCGCGGCGGCGACCCGAAGCTGTTCAACATGGCCGCCATGGGCCTGCGGCTGGCCCAGCGCGCCAACGGCGTCTCCACCCTGCACGGCGAGGTCAGCCGCTCGATGTTCAACGGCCTCTGGCCGGGCTTCGACGCCGCGGACGTGCCGATCACCTCGGTCACCAACGGCGTCCACGCGGCCACCTGGATCGACCCGGCGGTCGTCCGGCTCGGCGCCGCCGAGATCGGCGCCGACCGGGCCGAGGAAGCCATGACCACCGGTGAGACCAAGCGCTGGACCGGCCTGGAGCGGATCGGCAACACCGAGGTCTGGGACCTCCGCCGCACCCTGCGCGCCCAACTGGTCGACGAGGTCCGCCGCCGGCTGCGCGCCTCCTGGCAGCAGCGCGGGGCCGGCGAAGCCGAACTCGGCTGGGTCTCCTCGGTGCTCGACCCGGACGTGCTCACCATCGGCTTCGCCCGCCGGGTGCCCTCCTACAAGCGGCTCACCCTGATGCTCCGCGACCCGGAGCGGCTGCGCGCCCTGCTGCTGCACCCGACCAGGCCGGTGCAGATCGTGGTCGCGGGCAAGGCCCACCCGGCCGACGACGGCGGCAAGCGGCTGATCCAGCAGATGGTGGCCTTCGCCGACGACCCCGCCGTCCGGCACCGGATCGTCTTCCTGCCGGACTACGACATGGCGATGGCCCGGCACCTCTACCCGGGCTGCGACGTCTGGCTGAACAACCCGCTCCGCCCGCTGGAGGCCTGCGGCACCTCCGGGATGAAGGCCGCGCTCAACGGCTGCCTCAACCTGTCGGTGCTGGACGGCTGGTGGGACGAGTGGTTCGACGGCCAGAACGGCTGGGCGATCCCCACCGCCGACACCGGCGACGGCGTGCTCGACCCGGACAGCCGGGAGGCCGAGCGGCGCGACGACATCGAGGCCGCCGCGCTCTACGACCTGATCGAGGAGCAGGTCGCCACCCGCTTCTACGACCGGGGCTCGGACGGCCTGCCGCACCGGTGGATCGCGATGGTCCGGCACACCCTGGTCACCCTCGGGCCCAAGGTGCTGGCCGGCCGGATGGTCCGCGAGTACGTCGAACGGCTCTACGCCCCGGCCGCGCAGGCCCAGCGGGAGCTGGCCGGCAGCGGCGCGCACCGCGCCGCCCGGGAGCTGGCCGGGTGGAAGGCCGGGGTGCGCGAGGCCTGGCCGGCCGTCCGGGTGGAACACGTCGAGGCGGACTGCCCGGACGAGGCGCAGGAGCTGGGCAGCGCCCTGGCGCTGCGGGTGCAGGTGACCCTCGGCACGCTGGAGCCGGCCGACGTCGAGGTCCAGGTGGTCTCCGGCCGGGTGGACGAGTCGGACCGGATCTCGGACGCCTGCCTGCTCGCCCTCAAGCCGGTCGGCGGGCCCGACCTCGACGGGCGGACCAGGTACGAGGGCTCACTGGAGCTCGGCCGCACCGGGCCGTTCGGCTACACGGTGCGGGTCCTGCCCTCGCACCCCCGGCTGGCCTCGCCCGCCGAGCTGGGCCTGGTGGCGCTGCCGCCGGAGGTGCCGGGCATGGACGCGGTCCTGCTGCGCTGAGCGCTCCGGGCGGGGCGCCGGCCGGACCGGCGCCCCGCCCGGCGGACCGGCGCGTCCAGCGGGACCGCCCCGTTCAGCGGACGGCCGCCACCATCGCGTCGGTGACCGAGCGCCAGGCCACCCCGGCCTCGGCGAAGCCGGAGGCCAGCAGCCGCTCGGTGTGCCAGCCGGCCGGGTGGGACTCGCCGTCGGCGTGCGAGCCGTACAGCACGTTGCGGGCGGCCACCTGGTCGGCGAGCAGCGGGTCGGCCGCAGCGGCGAGCCACCAGGACTCCCAGTCGAGGACGCCCTCGGCCTTCTCGCGCTCCTGCCGGCCGTGCCGCTGGGCCCGCTCGGCGGCGTTGAGCAGCGGGACCTCCGGGTCCGGCATGTGGTCGGCGTTGAGGAACACCCCGCCGGGGCGGAGCAGTCCGGCCAGGTCGGCGTAGAGCCGGGCCAGGTCGGTGGCGGGCAGCCAGTGCAGGGCGGTGGCGGTCACCACCGCGTCGAACGGTCCCGGCGGGAGGGCGCGGGCCCACTCCGGGTCCTTGAGGTCGGCGGTCACCAGGGTGAACCGCTCGTCCTCGCCGAGCACGCCCCGGGCGATGGTCATCAGCGCCGGGTCCTGGTCCACGCCCACGCTGGTGGCGCCGGGCAGCCGGGCGAGCAGCCGCTCGGTGATGCTGCCGGTGCCGCAGGCGAGGTCGAGGACGCGCGGGGCGGGGCCGGTCACGGCCCCGACGAGGTCGGTCATCACCCGGAACCGCTCCTCACGGTCGGGCAGGTACCACTCCTGCTGCCGGTCCCAGCTGCGCTGCCACTGCTCCCAGTGCTGACGGTCGACCATGTTCGTTCCCCTTCGCGAACCCGGAGGCGGTAAGCCCTGGATACGACCATAGACCCCTTCGGTAATAGATGAAAGGGTCTATGGACTATTACCCGCGAGCAGGTGCGCGAAGTGCGGGCAGGGGCTGCGGGCGGGGCCGCGGGCGGGCTCAGACCAGGCTGTCCCGCCAGGCCCGGTGCAGTCGGGCGAAGCGCCCGGCGCCGTCGATCAGCTCGCGCGGGCTGCCGTCCTCCACGATCCGGCCCTGCTCCATCACCAGCACCCGGTCCGCGATCTCCACGGTGGACAGGCGGTGGGCGATGATCACGGCCGTCCGCCCGGCCAGCACCGTGCGCATCGCCCGCTGCACCGCCTGCTCGCCGGGCACGTCCAGCGAGCTGGTGGCCTCGTCGAGGATCAGCACCGCCGGGTCGGCGAGCAGTGCGCGGGCGAAGGCCACCAGCTGCCGCTGGCCGGCCGAGATCCGCCCGCCGCGCTTGCGCACATCGGTGTCGTAGCCGTCCGGCAGCTCGGCCACGAAGGCGTGCGCCCCGATCGCCCGGGCCGCCTCCTCGACCTCGGCCCGGGTGGCGCCGGGCCGGCCGATCGCGATGTTCTCGGCGACGGTGCCGGAGAACAGGAAGGACTCCTGGGTCACCATCACCACCCCGCGCCGCAGCTCGGGACCGGCGAGGTCGCGCAGGTCCACTCCGTCCAGGGTGATCCGGCCCTCGGTCGGATCGTAGAACCGGGCCAGCAGCTTGGCCACCGTCGACTTGCCGGCCCCGGTCGCACCGACCACGGCGACGGTCTGCCCGGCCGGCAGCACCAGGTCGAACGGCGGCAGCACCTCCTTGCCGGTCCGGTACGCGAACCGCGTCCCCTCGAACCGCACCGCCCGGCCCGTCACCGACGTGGCCGGCAGCTCCTTCGGCTCCGCGGGCTCGGCGACGGTCGGCTCGTGGGCCAGCAGGCCGGCGATCTTCTCCAGCGCGGCGGCGGCCGACTGGTAGCTGTTGAGGAACATCGCCAGCTGGTCGATCGGGTCGAACAGCCGGCGCAGGTAGAGCACGAAGGCGGTCAGCACGCCCAGTTCGAGGGCGCCGTCGGTGACCAGCCAGGCGCCGAGCACCAGCACACCGGTGGTCCACACATTGGCCGCCCCCCGGGAGAGGCCGACGTACCGGGCGATCTCCAGCAGGCCGTCCGCGGTGGCGGTGGCCGACTGCCGGTTCACCACGCCGAACGCCGCGTCGTTGGCCCGCTCGCGGCGGAAGGCCTTCACCGGGCGGATGCCGTTCATGGTCTCGGTGAAGCGGACGATCAGCGAGGCCGCGGCGGTGCGCGAACGGCGGTAGACCCGGCGCGAGCGGCGCCGGAACGAGCGGGCGATCAGCCACAGCGGCAGGAAGGAGGCCAGCGAGGCCAGACCGAGCCGCCAGTCCAGCACCAGCAGGATGACCGAGATCGAGCAGACCGAGAGGAAGACCGTCAGCAGCTCCTGGAGGCCCTCGGAGAGCAGCTCGCGCAGCGCGTCCACGTCGCTGGTGGCGCGGGAGATGATCCGGCCCGAGGTGTAGCGCTCGTGGAAGTCCAGGCTGAGCCGCTGGGCGTGCCGGAAGATCCGCCCGCGCAGGTCCAGCAGGATGTCCTGGTTGACCCGGGCGCTGATCTTGATGAACGCCCACTGGAGCAGGGTGCCCAGCAGCGCGCAGCCCAGGTAGGCGACCACCACCGCGACCAGCGGACCGGAGTCGTGCTCGCGCAGGGCGGGGATGCCCCGGTCCATCGCGAAGGCCACCAGCAGCGGACCGGCCTGCAGCGCGGCCTGCTGGAGCAGGATCACCGCCATGGCGGTGGCGATCCGGCCGCGGTGCGGGCCGAGCAGCGAGCGCAGCAGGGCCCGCGGCGCGCCCGGCGGGACGGGGATGTCCTCCTCGTCGGCCGGCGGGGCCGGCAGCTCCTCCTCGTCCGGCGCGTCCTGGCCGGTGCGCGCGGCGGCGGGTTCGACGGTGGTGGTCATCGGGCGGTGCTCCCCTCGGGGACGAGGGCGGCCTCGCCCGACATCAGTTCGCGGTAGCGCGCCGAGTCGCGCAGCAGTTCCTGGTGGGTGCCGACGGCCTCGATCCGGCCGTCGGCGAGGACGGCGACCCGGTCGGCGAGCAGGACGGTGCTCGGCCGGTGCGCGACCACCAGGGCGGTGGTGGCGGCGAGGACCTCGCGCAGGGCGCGCTCGACCAGCGCCTCGGTGTGCACGTCCAGCGCCGACAGCGGGTCGTCGAGCACCAGGAACGCCGGGTCGCCGACCACGGCGCGGGCCAGCGCGAGCCGCTGGCGCTGGCCGCCGGACAGGCTGAGGCCCTGCTCGCCGACCTCGGTGGCGACGCCCTCCGGCAGCTTCTCGACGAAGCCGGCCTGGGCGGTGGCGAGCGCGGTGAGCAGCCGCTCCTCGTCCGCGCCGGGGGCGCCCATCAGCACGTTCTCCCGGACGGTGGCGGAGAACAGGGTGGGCTCCTCGAAGGCGACCGCGACCAGCTCGCGCAGTCGGGTGCGGTCGAACTCGCGGATGTCCCGGCCGTCGAGGGTGATGCTGCCGCCGGTGGCCTCGTAGAGGCGGGGGAGCAGGGCGGTGAGGGTGGTCTTGCCGCTGCCGGTGGCGCCGACCAGGGCCATCGTCTCGCCGCTGCGGATGTGCAGATCGATGCCGCGGAGCAGGTCGGGGGTGCCGGCCGGGGCGTCGGGGTAGCGGAAGCGGACGCCGGTGAGCCGGATGCCGTCCTGGGCGTCGGCGGAGCCCGCGGGGGTGCCCGCGGGGGCCTCGGCGGCCTCCGCCTCGGGCTCGTCCAGCACCTCGAAGAAGCGGTCGGTGGCGGTGGCGGCCTCGTTGGCGTAGGCGAGCAGCCAGCCCAGCGACTCCACCGGCCAGCGCAGCGAGAGCGCGGTGGAGAGGAAGGCGACCAGGGTGCCGGCGGACATCTGGTCCTGGGCGACCAGGTGGACGCCGACCGCGAGGGCGCAGCCGAGCGCCAGTTCGGGCAGGCCGACGATGACCGACCACAGGTTGGCGAGCAGGCCGGCCTTCCGCAGCTCGGTGCGGCGCAGCTGCCGGGAGTGCTCGCGGAAACGTTCCGCCATCGAGCGGTGGCGGCCGAAGGCCTTGAGGATCCGGATGCCGAGCACGGACTCCTCGACCACGGTGGCGAGGTCGCCGTTCTGGTCCTGGGCCCGGCGGGCGGCGCCCGAGTAACCGGCCTCGAAGCGGCGGGTGAGCACCAGCAGCGGGACGGCCGGGCCGAGCACGATCAGTGCCAGCCGCCAGTCCTGGGTGAACATCAGCCCGGTGCCGACCAGGAAGGTCACCGTGTTGACGATCAGGAAGACCAGCGGGAAGGCCAGGAACAGCCGCATGGTGTACATGTCGGAGGTGGCGCGGGAGAGCAACTGGCCGGAGCCCCAGCGGTCGTGGAAGGACACCGGCAGCCGCTGGAGCTTGGCGAAGAGGTCGCCGCGCATCGCCGTCTCGACGCCGGACAGCGGCCGGGCCAGCACCACCCGGCGGGTGAAGAACAGGGCGGCCTCGGCGAGGCCGAGCAGGAGCAGCAGCGCCGCCGGGGCCCAGAGGCCGCCGAGGTCGCGCTCGGCGATCGGGCCGTCCACGATCCGGCCGAGGACGGTCGGGACGAGCAGGGCGCTGAGCGAGCCGAGCATCGCGGCGGTGACCGAGACGGCCAGCCGGGCGCGGATCGGGCGGACGTAGGGCCACAGGCGCAGCAGCGAGCGCACCGTCGACCGGCGGGGGGCGGGCGGCTCGCTGCCGGGCTCGGGGTCGGGCGCGGAGCCGGGGGCGGTGTCGGGGGCTTGGTTCTCGGCCATCGCGGTGAGGGTAGGCCGAGTACGCGTCATTTCTCATCCGGTTTTTCGGACCTGTCGTCGAGAACCGGCCAGGTGGGGCCGCCGGTCGGGGGACGGCCGGGGACGGCCCGGTCAGGGGACGGCCCGGAGCAGGTGCAGGGCGCGGGCGCCGAGCGGGACCGGTTCGCCGGGGAGGTGCCGCCCCGCGGGGCCGTCGTCCGCCGCCGCCGTGTCGACCACGGTCCGGTAGCTGGTGCGGTCGGCCGCCCGGGGCGTGCCGGGCAGGACGAAGGGGACCGGTTCGGGGCCGGCGTTGAGCAGCAGCAGGAAGCTGTCGTCGAGCAGCGGGCGGCCGCGGGCGTCCCGTTCCGACATCGCGGTGCCCGCCAGCAGCATGCCCACGGCGGCGGTCGGCGCGAACCAGTCGGCCTCGGTCATCTCCTTGCCGAGCGGGGTGAACCAGGCCAGGTCGGGCCGCCCGCCGGGGGCGGTGGCGCGGCCGGAGAAGAACGCCCGCTGCCGCAGCACCGGGTGGTCGCGGCGCAGCCGCACCAGCCGGGCGGTGAAGTCGTACAGGCTCCGCCAGGCCGGGTCGTCGAGCAGCGACCAGTCCAGCCAGCTCACCTCGTTGTCCTGGCAGTAGGCGTTGTTGTTGCCGCCCTGGGTACGGCCGAATTCGTCCCCCGCGGTGATCATCGGGACCCCGGCGGAGAGCAGCAGGGTGGCGGTGAGGTTGCGCAGCTGGCGCCGCCGCAGGGCGGTGACGGCGGGGTCGGCGCTCTCCCCCTCGGCGCCGTGGTTCCAGGAGCGGTTGTCGTCGGTGCCGTCCCGGTCGGCCTCGCCGTTGGCCTCGTTGTGCTTGCGGTCGTAGGAGACGAGGTCGCGCAGGGTGAAACCGTCGTGAGCGGTCACGTAGTTGACGGAGGCGTACGGGCGCCGGCCGTCCCGCTGGTAGAGGTCGGAGGAGCCGGAGAGCCGGTAGCCGAGCTCCCGGACGTCCGGGCGGGCGCCGCGCCAGAAGTCCCGCACGGTGTCGCGGTAGCGGTCGTTCCACTCGGCCCAGGGCGGCGGGAACCCGCCCACCTGGTAGCCGCCCGGGCCGACGTCCCAGGGTTCGGCGATCAGCTTCACCCGGCTGAGCAGCGGGTCCTGGGCGATGGCGGAGAGCAGCGGGTGCTCCATCGTGACGCCGCCGTCGGCGCCGCGGGCGAGGGTGGCGGCGAGGTCGAAGCGGAAGCCGTCCACGCCCATCTCGTGCACCCAGTAGCGCAGCGAGTCGGTGATCAGCCGGACGACCTGGGGTCGGCGGGTGTCGAGGCTGTTGCCGCAGCCGGTGTAGTCGGCGTAGCCGCGCGGGCGGTGGGGCGGCAGCCGGTAGTAGCCGGCGTTGTCGATGCCGCGCAGCAGCAGTGCGGGGCCGAGTTCGGCGCCGTCGGCGGTGTGGTTGTAGACGACGTCGAGGATCACCTCGATACCGGCGGCGTGCAGGGCCCGGACCATCCGCTTGAACTCGCCGACCTGGCCGCCGCGCGAGCCGGCGGCGGAGTAGCCGGCGTGCGGGGCGAAGTAGCCGACGGTGTTGTAGCCCCAGTAGTTGACGAGGCCGCGGGCCTGGAGGTGGTCCTCGCTGACGTGGTGGTGGACCGGGAGCAGCTCGACCGCGGTGACGCCCAGGCCGGTGAGGTGGGCGATCGCCGCGGGGTGGGCGAGTCCGGCGTAGGTGCCGCGCAGCTCGGGCGGGACGTCGGGGTGGCGGCGGGTGAAGCCGCGCACGTGCAGCTCGTAGAGGACCGTCTCGGCCCAGGGGGTCTTCGGCCGGTGGTCGTCGGACCAGTCGTCGTCGTCCCGGACGACCACGGCTCTGGGCACGTACGGGGCCGAGTCGCGGTTGTCCCGGACGGTGTCGGCGACCTCGGTCTCGGGCCAGTGGCGGACGGCGGAGCAGACCGCGTCGTGCGCGGTGTAGCCGCCGTCGATCGCCCGGGCGTAGGGGTCGAGCAGCAGCTTGGCCGGGTTCCACCGGGCGCCGGTCCACGGGTCCCAGCGGCCGTGCACCCGGTAGCCGTACCGGGTGCCGGGCAGGACCCCGGGGACGAAGCCGTGCCAGGTGTGGGCGTCCTGCTCGGCGAGGCGCAGCCGGCTCTCCCGGCCGTCCTCGTCGAACAGGCAGAGGTCGACGGCCTCGGCGCCGCCGGCCCAGAGCGCGAAGTTGGTGCCGGGGCGGCCGTCCGGGCCGGGGTGGAAGCGCGCGCCGAGCGGCAGCCGGCTGCCCGGCCAGGGCGGTTCGCCGTCCGGCCGCTCGCCGGGGTGTCCGTGCGCGCGGTGCCCGTTGACGGCCGCTGGGGCGTGCGCGCGCACGGCGGCCGCCGATTCCTGCCCTGTCGCCATGGCGGTGCCCTCCCTGGCGGGGTGTCCCGGACCCCGTCCGGAGTCTCATTCCCTGATCGCACCGGACGGAAGCGGCTTAACACCGTGTTACCGGCGGATGGCGCCCGGGCGCGGCCCGGTCGCTGGGCCGTCGGGTGGGCGTTCCCGGCGTGTCGGCGTGTCCTGTCGGGGCCGTCCTCGTTGTGCGGGGTATCGGACGGCTACGGCGGGAGGCCCCGGGATGCGGCCCCGAGGACGGATGTGGGCACGGCGGCTGGCGGCGGTGGGCTGCTGCCTGGCCGTGCTGGCCGGGTGCTCCGGCAGTGGCGGCGCGCCGGGGAGCACGAGCGCGGACGCCGTCCGGGCGGAGCCGTCGGGCCCGCCGCCGGCCTCCCGGGCGTCGATCACCGCGCTGCCGGCGGACGACACCCAGAACCTGCCGCCCGAGGGCCCGGTCCGGGTGAGCGTCGCCCAGGGCCGGCTGGTGTCCGTGCGGCTGGCCGACAGCCGGGGCGGCGAGGTGCCGGGTTCGCTCTCCGCGGACGGCACCGGTTGGGCGCCGGACGGCCCGCTGCCGCTGGGCACGAAGTTCACCCTGGACGCGGTGGCCGAGGACGAGCAGGGGCAGCGGGCGGTGCAGCACGCCGACTTCTCGACCATGGCCCGGGCGCACACCTTCGTCGCCTTCTTCACCCCCGAGGACGGCTCCACGGTCGGAGTGGGGATGCCGGTCTCGCTGCGGTTCAGCCGCCCGGTCACCGACCGGGCGGCGGTGGAGCGGGCGGTCGCGGTGACCGCCGACCCGCCGGTGGAGGTGGCCGCGCACTGGTTCGGCGCGCAGCGGCTGGACTTCCGCCCCCGGGCGTACTGGGCGCCGGGCACCAAGGTGGCGGTCGCGCTGCGGCTCAAGGACGTCCAGGGGGCCCCGGGCGAGTTCGGCACCCAGACCAAGGACGTCCGGTTCACCGTCGGCCGGCCCCAGGTCTCCACTGTCGACCTGGACGCCCACACCCTCACCGTCCGGGCCGGCCAGGGCGGCCGGGTGGTGCGCGCCCTCAAGGTGTCCGGCGGGGACCCCAGGCACACGACCTACCGGGGCGTGCTCGTGGTGTCCGAGAAGTACCGGGTGACCAGGATGAACTCGCGGACCGTCGGGATGGGCGACGAGTACGACATCAAGGACGTGCCGCACGCGATGCGGCTGACCGACTCCGGCACCTTCGTGCACGGCAACTACTGGGCGAATCCGTCGGTGTTCGGCACCGCCAACACCAGCCACGGCTGCATCGGGCTGGCCGACGCCAAGGGCGGGACGAGCGGGGAGACGCCGGCGGGCTGGCTGTTCGAGCACACGATCCCGGGGGACGTGCTGGAGGTCAGGGCCTCGACCGGGGACGCGGTGCCGCCGGGCAACGGGCTGAACGGCTGGAACCTGCCCTGGGCGCAGTGGGTGGCGGGGAGCGCCCTCCAGCCCGGCGCGAGCCCCTCCGGCACTCCGGCCGCCGGTCCGGCCCCGAGTGCGCCGCCGAGTGCGTCCCTGAGCGCGTCCCCGAGTGCGCCGTCGAGCGGGTCGCCGGGTCCGGTGCCGAGCCCCTCCCCGGGTCTTCCGCCGGGCGTTCCCCCGGCCGCCCCCGCGGCCTCCTCCCCGGCTCCGTCCCCGGGGGCCAGACCCTGACGGCCGGGTGACGGCCAGGTGCGGATGATCTTCACCCGCGTTCACCGGTAGCCCTCCCAGGATTCACCCGATCGGCCCAGCTATCCTGCTTGCCGCGCCGAAGCCCGGCGCGGAAGATCGCCGGTCCGGTGCAACCCGTTCGGGCACCAGCGCGTCCACAGTGATGGACACCGGGAGGGGAGAGACCGTGAAGCCGGTAAGGGCGGCCGACGCCGCGATACGTACCACCGTCATCAGCCGCCGTCTGCGCCACAGCGCGGTGGCGCTGGCGATGGGTGGAGTGCTGATGCTCACCGCGGCCTGCAACGACGGGGGCGACGACAAGGCCGCCGGCGGCGGTGACGCGACCGCCACCGCGGGCGCCGCGGACGCCGGGGCCGGGGGCAACGGGGGGACGCCGACGCCCGGCCAGAGCTCCGCCGCGCCGAAGACCTCGGCCGCCGTGCTGAACGTCGAGCCCAAGGACGGCTCCCAGGACGTCGCCCCGGACGGCGCGCTGAAGGTCGGGGTGACCGGCGGCAAGCTCACCACGGTCGAGGTGACCGACAAGGAGGGCAAGGCGGTCACGGGCGCCGTCACCGCGGACGGCAGCGGCTGGAAGCCCAGCGCCCCGCTGGCCGTCGGCATGGTGTACAAGGTGAACGCCCAGGCCACCGACGCCGAGGGCCTGGTGGCCGCGTCGACCACCTCGTTCACCACGCTGACCCCGGCGAAGAAGATCTCCACCAACGACAACATCGCCGACAACGCCACCTACGGCGTCGGCATGATCGTCTCGGTGGTCTTCAACAAGGACGTCAAGAACAAGGACGCGGTCGTCCAGGGCATCACCTTCGAGGCCAGCGACGGCACCACCGTGAAGGGCCACTGGTTCGGCACCAAGCGGCTGGACTTCCGCCCCGAGAAGTACTGGGCCCCGGGCACCAAGGTCCTCATCAAGTACCGCCTCAAGAACGTCGAGGTCTCCCCGGGCGTCTACGGCGACATCGACAAGGACGAGCCGTTCACCATCGGCCGCTCCCAGGTCTCGGTCGCCGACTCGGCCACCCACCAGATGACGGTGACCCGGGGCGGCGACAGCCGCACCGTGCCGGTGACCCTGGGCGACGAGAAGAACCCCTCCTGGAACGGCACCATGGTGGTGATGTCCAAGGAGAAGGTCACCCGGATGAACTCGCAGACCGTCGGTCTCGGCGGCGAGTACGACATCCCGGACGTGCCGCACGCGATGCGGCTGACCAACTCGGGCACCTTCGTGCACGGCAACTACTGGGCCAACCCGTTCGGCAAGAGCAACGCCAGCCACGGCTGCATCTCGATGCAGGACGAGAAGGGCGGCAGCGACGCCTCGGTGGCCGGCAAGTTCTTCAACGATTCGATGATCGGTGACGTCATCACCATCAAGAACTCCAAGGAGAAGGTCGTCGCCCCCGACAACGGCCTGAGCGGCTGGAACGTCGCCTGGGCGAACTGGTAGGCCGTAGTACCGCTCCGCAGCCCTTCCCCGCGGTAGCCGCCGTCAGTCGCGGAACTGCCACGACCGGTCCGATCCTCACTCGTTGGGGTCGGGCCGGTCGCGTTTCCGGGGCCGGTGACCCCCCGGACGGCGCAACCTTTCCGGGGCAGGGCGCGTGTAAATGTCGAACACCGTGACACGAACGAGGGGGATGACGGTGAAGTCGATACGCAAGGTGGTGGCCGCGGGACTGGTCGGCGGAGCGCTGGTGCTGACCAGCGCCTGCGGCGGGGGCGGTGGGACCGGCGGTACCGGGGGCGGGACGGCGGCCAAGGCCGAGCTGGGGGCCGACGGGACCGCGGGGGTCCCGTCGTCCGCCGCCCCGGCCGGCGGGCAGACCCCCGCCGCCCCGGCCGCCGGTGGGGCCGCCGCCACCGCCGCCGCGCCCAAGGTCTCGCAGGCCGTGGTGGACATCCAGCCGAAGAGCGGCGCGGTGGACGTCGCCCCGGACGGCTCGCTCAAGGTCGCGGTGTCGGGCGGGAAGCTCACCACGGTCAAGGTGAGCGACCGGACCGGCAAGGAGGTGACCGGCACCCTCGCCGCCGACGGGGCGAGCTGGAGCCCGACCGGCCCGCTGGCGGTCGGCACCGCCTACCAGGTGAGCGCGCTGGCGGCGGACGCCGGCGGCGTGGTCGCCGCGGCGGACAGCAGCTTCACCACCTTGATGCCCGAGCGGGAGTCGAAGGTGAGCGACAACGTCCAGGACAACGCCACCTACGGCGTCGGCATGATCGTCTCGGTCACCTTCGACAAGGACGTGAAGAACAAGGAGGCGGTGGCCCGGGGCATCACCTTCGACACCGACAACGGCACCGTGCTCAAGGGGCACTGGTTCGGCAACCGCCGGCTGGACTTCCGTCCGGACAAGTACTGGACCCCCGGCACCAAGGTCACCGTCAAGTACCGGTTGAAGAGCGTGGAGATCGCTCCGGGCGTCTACGGGGGACTGGACCGGGACGAGCCCTTCACTATCGGGCGATCGCAGATTTCGAGTGTTGACGCCAAGACGCACCGGATGACGGTGGTCCGAGACGGCCAGAGCTCGGTCGTGGAGATCACCTCCGGCTCGCCGGAGCACCCGACCTGGAACGGCACCATGGTCGTGATGTCCAAGGAGGGCGTGGTGCGGATGCAGTCCCGCACCCTGCCCGGGATGACCGGTGCCCCCTACGACCTGCAGGCTCCGCACTCGATGCGGCTGACCGACACCGGCACCTATGTGCACGGCAACTACTGGAGCAACGCCTTCGGGGCGGACAACGTCAGCCACGGCTGTGTGGGCCTCAAGGACGTCGAGGGCGGTGCGGCGGGCACCTCGGCGGGCAAGTTCTACGACGGTTCGCTGATCGGGGACGTCGTCACGGTGCAGAACTCCTCGCGCGGACAGGTCGCGCCGGACAACGGCCTCGGCGGCTGGAACGTGGACTGGAGCGCCTGGTAGATCCTCGGCGGGCCGGCGGCCCGGGCCTTGCGAACGCGGGTTCGGGTTGCATCCGGCATATGCCGAAAGAGTAGTGATCGTTTGTTCATTGTCCGTACGCGGCCGCTTGCGTTCCGCAATGATGGGGCGCATGGCGGGTTGGGGCGAAACAGATCAGTCATCGATTCCGGGTTCCAGCTTGGTCGCCGAAGCGTCGCTGGGGTCGTTCCAGGACTCCCTGGCGGCGCTGGAACGGCTCAGCTGCGACGAGCTGGAGCGGCTGTACGCCGGCAGGCTGTGCGACCGGACGACGCCGGGCGAGGTGCGGCTCCCGTCCCGGCCGGAGACCGGACCGGTGGCGCGCCGACTGGTGCTCGCGGTCCTGGGTGCCTGGGAACTGCACCAGCACCTGGAGGTGTGCGAGTTACTCACCAGCGAGCTGGTCGCCAATGCCGTACGGCATGCCGCGGGGCGGACGATCGGGCTCCAGGTGGTGCGGAAACCGGGCTGGCTCCGGGTCGAGGTGCGGGACTCCTCGCGGGCGCTGCCGTGCATGATCCTCGCGGAGCCGCTGCCGGTCACCGAGCGCGGGCGGGGGCTGCAGGTGGTCGACGACCTGGCGGACCGCTGGGGCGCCGACCTGCTGCCGCGCGGCAAGGGTGTCTGGTTCGAGCTGAAAGTCCGCGAGCGGGCCTGAACCGCGCCCTGAACCGCGTCCTGAGTCGCATCCTGAACCGCGCCCGGAAAACACGCGGGGCCCCCGACTGCGCCGTGGTCCGGCGGCTGGGGGCCCCTGCAAGTCATCGCGCCGGCCAAGGGGGTGCGTGCCGTGCGATGGGCGTCGGCCGTGCCAGGTCGGGCGGGCCGAAGATCGACTGTCCGCGAGGCGCTGGGCCAGCTACTGGCAGCCGCCGTCGGACAGATCGACTATCGCATGGATCTCAGCATGTGGGCAAACCAGGCGGCTTCGAATAGAAGGTTTGTAACCTAGTTCACCTTCGGAATTTGCATAGGTTCACGTCAGCGCCTGAGATTATTCACGATCCGCCAGTGGCGGGGCCCCGCGTGCGGAGATCGGCACCGGGGGACGGACGGGCCCTCCGGGGAGCGCCCGGGGAGGAAACGCCCGCGCCCCCGCCGGTGGGCGGGGGCGCGGGCGTGAGCGGGGGCGCTGTCAGCACTCGATGACGTTGACGGCGAGGCCGCCGCGGGACGTCTCCTTGTACTTGATCTTCATGTCGGCGCCGGTCTCCTTCATGGTCTTGATCGCCTTGTCGAGGGAGACGTGGTGGCGGCCGTCGCCGCGCAGGGCCATCCGGGCGGCGGTGACGGCCTTGACCGAGGCCATGCCGTTGCGCTCGATGCAGGGGATCTGGACCAGGCCGCCGACCGGGTCGCAGGTGAGGCCGAGGTTGTGCTCGATACCGATCTCGGCGGCGTTCTCGACCTGCTCGGGCGAGCCGCCGAGGACCTCCGCGAGGCCGCCGGCCGCCATCGAGCAGGCCGAGCCGACCTCGCCCTGGCAGCCGACCTCGGCGCCGGAGATGGAGGCGTTCTCCTTGAAGAGCATGCCGATCGCGCCCGCGGCGAGCAGGAAGCGGACGATGCCGTCGTCGTCCGCGCCGGGGATGAAGTTCAGGTAGTAGTGCAGGACGGCGGGGATGATGCCGGCCGCGCCGTTGGTCGGGGCGGTGACCACCCGGCGGCCGGAGGCGTTCTCCTCGTTGACCGCCATCGCGTAGAGGGTCACCCACTCCATCGCGTTGGCCGGGCCGATGCCCTCGGCGCGCAGCGCGCGGGCGCCCGAGGCGGCACGGCGGCGCACCTTGAGGCCGCCGGGGAGTATCCCCTCACGGGACATGCCGGCCCGGACGCACTCCTGCATGACCTGCCAGATCTCCAGCAGCCCGGTCCGGATCTCCTCCTCGCTGCGCCAGGCCTTCTCGTTCTCCAGCATCAGGCCGGAGATCGACAGGCCGGTCTCCCGGCTGAGCCGGAGCAGCTCGTCACCGGTGCGGAAGGGGTACTTGAGCGAGGTGTCGTCGGGCTTGACCCGGTCCGCGCCGATCGCGTCCTCGTCGACGACGAAGCCGCCGCCGACCGAGTAGTAGGTCTTCTCCAGCAGGGTGGAGCCGTCGGCGCGGTAGGCCCACAGGGTCATGCCGTTGGCGTGGTACGGCAGCGAGCGGCGCCGGTGCAGCACCAACTGGGTGTCCCGGTCGAAGTCGACGGGGTGCGTGCCGAGCAGGTTGAGCCGCTTCTCGGCGGTGATCCGCTCGACGTCGAGGTCGGCCCGGTCGACGTCCACGGTGCGCGGGGAGTAGCCCTCCAGGCCCAGCAGGACGGCCTTCGGGGTGCCGTGGCCGTGGCCGGTGGCGCCCAGCGAGCCGAACAGTTCGGCCCGGACGGCGGTCACCTCGTCCAGCAGGGCCTCGGACTTCAGGCGGCGGGCGAACATCCGGGCGGCGCGCATCGGGCCGACGGTGTGGGAACTGGACGGGCCGATGCCGATGGAGAAGAGGTCGAAGACGCTGATGGCCACGGAGTGACGTCCTTGTCTGGTCTCGTGGGTGGTGCCGGCGGGGAGGAGGGGACGGCAGTGGCGGAAATGCTTGGTTCGGGCGACCGACACGGGTCGGGGCACCGCGCGCACCTTCCAGTGTGCGCGGTGCCCCGGAATCCCCGGTGACCGGGCGGCGTGAGCCCGGTCACCCGTGGCCGAACAGAAGGGACCTACAGGTTCGGGTACAGCGGGTACTTCTCGGCGAGGGCGGTGACCCGGGCCTTCAGGGCGTCGGCGACGGTCTCGTCGTAGGCCGGCTTCAGGGCCTCGGCGATGATGTCGGCGACCTCGCGGAAGTCCTCGGCCCCGAAGCCGCGGGTGGCGAGCGCCGGGGTGCCGATCCGCAGGCCGGAGGTGACCATCGGCGGACGCGGGTCGTTCGGGATCGCGTTGCGGTTGACGGTGATGCCGACCTCGTGCAGCCGGTCCTCGGCCTGCTGGCCGTCGAGCAGGCTGTTGCGCAGGTCGACCAGGACCAGGTGGACGTCGGTGCCGCCGGACAGCACCGAGACGCCGGCCTCGGTGACATCGGCCTGGAGCAGGCGCTCGGCCAGGATCCGGGCGCCGTCCAGGGTGCGCTGCTGGCGCTCCTTGAACTCCTCGGAGGCGGCGACCTTGAAGGCGACGGCCTTGCCGGCGATGACGTGCTCCAGCGGGCCGCCCTGCTGGCCGGGGAAGACCGCGGAGTTGATCTTCTTGGCGTGCTCGGCCTTGGAGAGGATGACGCCGCCGCGCGGGCCGCCCAGGGTCTTGTGGGTGGTGGTGGTGACCACGTCCGCGTACGGCACCGGGTTGGGGTGCAGGCCCGCGGCGACCAGGCCGGCGAAGTGGGCCATGTCGACCATCAGCAGCGCGCCGGTCTCGTCGGCGATCCGGCGGAACTCGGCGAAGTCGAGCTGGCGCGGGTAGGCGGACCAGCCGGCGATGATCAGCTGCGGGCGGTGCTCCTTGGCCAGGCGCTCGACCTCGGCCATGTCGACCTGGCCGGACTTGTCGTCGACGTGGTACGGCACCACGTTGTAGAGCTTGCCGGAGAAGTTGATCTTCATGCCGTGGGTCAGGTGACCGCCGTGGGCCAGGTTCAGGCCCAGGATGGTGTCGCCCGGCTTGATCAGCGCGAACATCGCGGCGGCGTTGGCCTGCGCGCCCGAGTGCGGCTGGACGTTGGCGTGCTCGGCGCCGAACAGGGCCTTGATCCGGTCGATCGCGATCTGCTCGACCACGTCGACGTGCTCGCAGCCGCCGTAGTAGCGGCGACCGGGGTAGCCCTCGGCGTACTTGTTGGTCAGGACCGAGCCCTGGGCCTCCATGACCGCCACCGGGGCGAAGTTCTCGGAGGCGATCATCTCCAGGGTGGTCTGCTGGCGGTGCAGCTCGGCGTCGACCGCGGCGGCGATCTCCGGGTCGAGGGAGTGCAGGGACTGGTTCAGAACCGTCATGGTGGAGTCTTCCCGGAAGTCAGAGGGAGGAGGGCCGGCGGGCGGGGCGGCCACCGCGCTGCGGCCGCCCCGGGTGGCTCAGGCCGAGGGGTTGGTGAGCTTGGCGTACTCGTCGGCGCTCAGCAGCGCACCGGTCGACTCGACGCGGACCTTGAACAGCCAGCCACCCTCGAACGGGTCGCTGTTGACCAGGCTGTTGTCGTCGGCGACGGCCTCGTTGACCTCGGTGATCTCACCGGTCACCGGCGAGTACAGGTCGCTGACCGACTTGGTCGACTCCAGCTCGCCACAGGTCTCACCGGCGGTCACGGTGTCGCCGACCTCGGGGAGCTGCACGTAGACGATGTCGCCGAGGGCGTCGGCGGCGTGCTTGGTGATGCCGACCGTGGCGACCTCACCGGCCTCGGCGGTGGTCAGCCACTCGTGCTCCTCGGTGTACTGCAGGTGCTGGGGGTTGCTCATGGCGTCATTCTCCAGGATGGGAAGCGGGTACGGCGAAGCGGCCCGAGGGGCGGACGAGCCTCGCGAGGGAAAGGTGGGGAGCGGCGTCAGCGGGCGCGCTTGTAGAACGGCAGCGCCACGACCTGTACCGGCTCGTGCTTGCCGCGCACGTCCACCGCGACGGTGGTTCCGGGGGCGGCGTGGGCCGCGTCCACGTAGGCCATCGCGATCGGCTTCTCGAGGGTGGGGGAGGGCGAGCCGGAGGTGATCCGGCCGATCGGGTCGCCCTCGGTGGAGACCACGGTGTACTCGGCGCGCGGCACCCGCTTGCCGTCGGAGACCAGGCCGACCAGGACCCGCGGCGGGTTGGCCTCGGCCTCGGCGGCGGCCCGCTCCAGGGCCTTGCGGCCGACGAAGGCGCCCTCGTTGGTGGTCTTGTCGAAGCGCACCACCCGGCCGAGACCCGCGTCGAACGGGGTCAGCTCGGTGGACAGCTCGTGGCCGTACAGCGGCATGCCGGCCTCCAGGCGCAGCGTGTCGCGGCAGGACAGGCCGCAGGGGATCAGGCCCCGGTCGGCGCCGGCCCCGGTCAGCGCCTGCCAGATCTGCTCGGCGTCGCCCGGGTTGCAGAAGATCTCGAAGCCGTCCTCGCCGGTGTAGCCGGTGCGGGCGAGCAGCACGTCGCGGCCGGCCACCTGGGCCGGGAGGATCGCGTAGTACTTCAGGCCGGGCAGGTCGGCCTCGGTGGTGTCGGCCAGGATCGCGGTGGACTCCGGGCCCTGGACGGCGATCAGCGCGTAGGCGTCGCGGTCGTCGGAGACGACGGCGTTGAAGCCCTTGGCGCGGGCGATCAGCTCGTCCAGCACCAGCTGGGCGTTGGAGGCGTTGGCGACCACCAGGAAGGCGTCCTCGCGCAGGCGGTAGACGATCAGGTCGTCCAGGATGCCGCCGTCCTCGGCACAGATCATGGTGTAGCGGGCGCGCAGCACGCCGAGCGCGGAGACGAAGCCGACCAGGGCGTGGTCCAGCATCTCGCCGGCCTGCGGGCCGGTGACGGTGATCTCGCCCATGTGGGACAGGTCGAACAGGCCGGCCTTGGTGCGGACGGCGAGGTGCTCCTCGCGCTCGCTGCCGTAGCGCAGCGGCATGTCCCAGCCGGCGAAGTCGGTCATGGTGGCGCCGAGGGCGCGGTGCAGCGCGTCGAGCGCGGTGAGGCGGAGGGACGACATGGCCAGGAACTCCTCGGTCGGGGCACTCAGGGGTGCGCACGCCGGGACCGGCCCGGGCACGGGGCGGACCCTGCGCGCGGGCATGCGGCGGCTGGGTCTCCCCATCTGTCGTCGTACCTGAGAGCTTCACCGTCCACTGCCCTGCAAAGGACAGCATGGCGGCTTGCACCGTGGGTGGGCGGACGGCAGGGCCGTGCACCGCTTTCCAGATCTGCCTAACCCGTGCGGTAGGGGGGCCTGAGAGATTCCGGGGAGGACTTGCTCCTTCGGCGCCGGCTGTGCCACCAGGACGGGGCACTCCGGACTCTCCCGCGCGGGTTCGAGCGGCCGGTATGGAGTTGGAGGGCCTGGGTGGATGCCACCGCAGACGCGCACATCATGGCACGTCCGCACCGATGGCGGGAGAGGGGGATGCCTCACAGGCCGCGCTCCGCCCCCGGTTCCGCTCCGCTTCTGTTCCGCGGCCCGTTCCGTCCCGCCCGGACGCTAGGCTGCGGGAATCGGCGAGCGGAGGGCGGTACAGGGGCGGATGGGCAACCCGGTGGAGCAGCAGGGCTGGGGCGGGGCGCAGTCGGCGCCGGCCGGCGGCGCGTGGCCGGCCAACGAGCTGGAGCAGGTGCTCACCGCCGCGCTCGGCGACCCGGGCGCGACCCCGCGGGTGATCGAGGTGCTGGCGCGCAGCCAGGTGTGGATCCCGCTGCCGTCCGGCGGCGACCCGCAGGGGCGGGCGCTGGACCTGCCGACCCTCGACCTGGCCGGCGGCCCCTATGTACCGGTGTTCTCCTCGCAGGAGGTGCTGCTCCAGCAGGCGCCGGGGATGGCGTTCGCGGTCGCGCCGGTGTGGGAGTTCGCCCGCGGCCTGCCGCTGGGCGTCGGCATCGCCGTCAACCCCGAGGCCCCGGTCGGCATCCCGGTCCCGCCGGAGGGCGTGGCCGAGCTGCGCCGCGGGCCGCGCGAGGACCGCTGGGACGTCGCCCGGGACACGCCGTCCGGGGGCCGGGTCGCGCTGCGCGAGCCGGTGCCGGGCGAGGACCCGGAGCTGTTCCTGGCCGCCTGCCGCGCGGAACTGGCGCTGCTGCCCGGGGTGCTGACCGCCCGGCGGGCGCTGGCCAGTGTCGAGGGCGAGCCGACCGTGATGTTCGTGGGCGTCCAGCTGGACCCGGCGGCCCCGGCCGACCCGGGGGCGGTGAACGAGGCGCTGGGGCGCGCGCTGGGAACCGCGCCGCTGCCCGGTGGCGTCCACCTCGTACTGCTCGACCTCGCGGACGATCCGGTGGTCGAGTGGTTGGTGAACCGGGTCGCGCCCTTCCACGTACGGGGCTGAGCCGTCGCCGGCCGTCCGTCCGGCGCCTGTCGGGCCGGGCGCGGGCGGGGGAGCGGCAGGGGCCCTGGCACGTCGGCGTGGCGGTGGCCGACGGTGCCCCATAAGGTGCGTGCTGACGGCCGCCGGGCCGCCGGTGACGGACGAGGAACGAAGAGGCGCAACGAGGTGGGCGCATGAGTGCGGGATCGGTAGCTGGCGGCGCACCGGGGCCGTGGGGCCAGGCGCCCACCGGAAGCCCGGATCCGGGCGCGCTGGAACGCGCCCTGCGCGAGGTGGCGCCGGAGCGCTACGAGGCCTACGAGACGATGCTGAACGCGCTCGCCGAGGGCCGGGTCTGGATGCTGCTGTGGCACGGCACGCCGGGCAGCGCCGACGCCCAGTACGGGAACATGGAGATCAGCGGCCACGGCTACGCGCCGGCCGTCACCTCGCCCGAGCAGCTGGCGGCGTCCGGCTGGGCGCGGGCGCACGAGGTGATCTCCGGCCGGGAGATCGCGGCCTCGCTGTACCGGACCCGCTGGGGGCTGTGGCTGAACCCGCACGCCCCGGGCGGCGGGGTCGGGGTGCCGTGGGCGGACCTGCGCCGGGTGGCCGCGGGGCTGGACCGGCTGCCGGCCGGTCCGCTGAAGCTGAGCGAGCCGCAGGTGCCGGCCCAGCAGTTCTTCGCGCTGCTGGAGCGGCAGGCGGCCGAGGTGCGGGCCGTGCGGGCGCTGCGCCGGGCCTGGGTGCGGCCGTCGGTGGGCGAGCCGTACCTCGCCATCGGTCTCGAGCTGTACGAGAGCTCGCCGCCCACGGTGGAGGCGGTGCGGGCGCTGATGCAGCGGGCGATCGCGGTCGCGCCGGAGGGGCTGGCGGTCTCCACGGTGGCGATGGCGGACGAGTTCGACCCGGTGGCGCTGTGGATGCGGGCCCACGCGCGCCCGTTCTACGACCGGGAGGCGGCCGGGCACGGCCGTCCGCAGACCGGCCCGTACCCGCCGGTGCCCCCGCCGCCGTACGCCTCGCAGCAGGGCCCCGCGCAGGGGCAGGGCTTCGGCTACGGCACCCAGCCGCCGGCTCCGGCCTGGCCGGGGCAGCAGCCGCCGCCGCAGCAGCCGTGGCCCGGTTACCCCGGTCGATGACCGGGGCGCAGCCACCGAATCCCGCTCCAAGCAACCGGCTTGACGCCTTGTCAGGCCGGTTTCGGCGTTTTTCGGACGTTCTCCCCGAATCGTATGGAACCCATCTTGACATGGCTGTTACAGCTGTGTGAAGAGGGATATGCCGACGGTCCGGGAGGTGCATGCGCACAGATCACAGTTGGGCATCTGTCGGTGGTCAGGGCTGGCGTAAGCCAGTTCGGATGGCAGAGAGTGCTGCAACAGCCCGCCGCGCGTGGTTGGCGTCCCACAAGGGCGAACGCGCAGGCGGACCGCATGATCCACGTGACGCCCATCCCGCGTGGCAGCAGTACGCAGCAGTACTGGGCCAGTCGTACCGCTGGAAGCACTCCGCTCCTGTACCTCCGCACGTCCGCACCCAAGCACGTCCGCACCAGCCGCGCCGCCGATCCCGGTGCCCGGCACCCGTGGGCCGGCCACCGTCGGCGAGGGGACCGAACTGACCATGACCGCACCCATCAAGACCGCCGGCAACGCACCGGAGGCAGACGCCGCCGCGAGCCCGGCCAAGAAGATCGAGGGCCGCTCGCTCGGCCGGATCGCCTGGACCCGCTTCAAGCGGGACAAGGCCGCTGTCGCCGGCGGCGTCGTGGTGATCCTGCTGATCCTGCTCGCCGTGCTGGCCAAGCCGATCGAATCGGCCTTCGGCCTCGACCCGGACGCCCTCAACCAGGACCTCCTGGACGCCGACCTCGGCGGTCTGCCGTTCGGCGACTGGGGCGGCATGAGCTGGGACCACCCGCTCGGCGTCGATCCGCTGCAGGGCCGTGACCTGCTGACCCGCGTCATCGAGGGCTCCTGGGTCTCCCTGCTGGTCGCCTTCGGCGCGACCGTGCTGTCCAACACCATCGGCACCGTGCTCGGCATCATGGCCGGCTACTACGGCGGCTGGGTGGACACCCTGATCAGCCGGGTGATGGACGTCTTCCTCGCCTTCCCGCTGCTGCTCTTCGCGATCGCGATCTCGACCTCGCTGCAGGGCGGCGCGTTCGGCCTGCACGGTCTCCCGCTGCACATCATGGTGCTGATCTTCGTGATCGGCTTCTTCAACTGGCCCTACATGGGCCGGATCGTGCGCGGTCAGACCCTCTCGCTGCGTGAGCGGGAGTTCGTCTACGCGGCCCGGAGCCTGGGCGCCCGCGGGCCGTTCATCCTGTTCAAGGAGCTGCTGCCCAACCTGGTCGGTCCGATCCTGGTCTACTCGACCCTGCTGATCCCGACCAACATCCTCTTCGAGGCCGGGCTGAGCTTCCTCGGCGTGGGCATCCAGCCCCCGCAGGCCTCCTGGGGCGGCATGCTCCAGGACGCGATCCGGTACTACCAGGTGGACCCCCAGTACATGGTGGTCCCCGGTCTGGCGATCTTCGTCACCGTTCTCGCCTTCAACCTGCTCGGCGACGGGCTGCGTGACGCCCTCGATCCCAAGAGCAACTGACGTCGCGTCAGGATCCCTCGTTCGGCCAACACTTCCTCAAGGGGTTGATCTCACCCATGCGTAGGTCCCGTACCGTCGCACTGACCGCCACGGCCGCAGCCGCGGTCCTGGTCGTCACCGGCTGCTCGTCCAGCACGAAGAGCGCCGACGCCAAGTCCACCGCCTCCGGCTCCGCCACCGAGGCCGCCGGCGGCTCCGGTGCCAACGCGGCCACCAAGGGCATCGTCAACGCCTCGGACAAGAAGGGCGGGACGGTGACCTTCGAGATGAAGGGCACCCCCGACTCGCTCGACCCGGGCAACACGTACTACGCGTACATCTACAACTTCTCGCGCCTGTACGGCCGTCCGCTCACCACCTTCCAGCCGGGCGCCGGCGAGGCGGGCAACAAGCTCGTCCCGGACCTCGCCGAGTCGCTCGGCCAGGTCAGCGCGGACGGCCTGAGCTGGACGTACAAGCTGCGCAAGGGCCTGAAGTACGACGACGGCACCCCGATCACCTCGAAGGACGTCAAGTACGCCGTCGAGCGCTCCAACTTCGCGCCGGACGTGAACTCCAACGGCCCGACGTACTTCAAGGAGCTGCTGGTCGACAACCCCACGCCGTACGAGGGTCCGTACAAGGACAAGACCGGCGACCTCAAGTCGATCGAGACCCCGGACGACACCACCATCGTCTTCCACCTGACGCACGCCTTCGCCGACTTCGACTACCTGGTCAGCGCCCCGCAGACGGTCCCGGTCCCGCAGGCCAAGGACACCGGCGCCGAGTACGTCAAGAAGATCGTCTCCTCCGGCTCCTTCAAGTTCGAGTCCTACGAGGACGGCAAGCAGGCCGTCCTGGTCCCGAACACCAACTGGGACCCGAGCACCGACCCGATCCGCAAGCAGCTGCCGGACAAGATCGTGCTCCGGATGAACATCGACCAGGCCACCATCGACAAGGACCTGCTGGCCGGCAACGCCCAGGTCGACCTGGTGGGTGGCGGTGTCGACCCGCAGACCCAGGCGCAGATCCTGCAGAACCCGAAGCTGAAGGCCAGCACCGACAACGCCTACGGCGGCCGTCTGGTCTACCTGGCCATCAACACCGATGTCGCGCCGTTCGACAACATCGAGTGCCGCAAGGCCGTCCAGTACGCGGTCGACAAGGTCTCGGTGCAGACCGCGCTCGGCGGCCCCGTCCGCGGCCAGGTCGCCAACACCGTGCTCCCGCCCGACATCCCGGGCCACCAGGACTTCAACGTCTGGGAGACCAAGGACAACAAGGGTGACGAGGCCAAGGCCAAGACCGCTCTGAAGGCCTGCGGCAAGGACGGCATCACCACCGTGCTCTCCGCCCGCACCGAGCGCGCCACCGAGGTCGCCGCCGCCACCTCGATCCAGGCCGCGCTGAAGAAGGTCGGCATCAACGCCGAGATCCAGCAGTTCCCGCAGGGCAAGTACCTGGCCGACAGCGCCGGCGCTCCGAAGTTCGCCAAGGAGCACAACATCGGTCTGATGATGATGCAGTGGGGCGCCGACTGGCCGACCGGCTACGGCTTCCTGCAGCAGATCGTCGACGGCCGCGCGATCAAGGCCTCCGGCAACAGCAACCTGGCCTCGCTGAACGACCCCGCGGTCAACAAGCTGCTCGACGACGCCGCCACCAACCCGGACCGGGCGGCCCGCGAGAAGATCTACGCCGACATCGACAAGAAGGTCATGGAGCAGGCGGTCTACGTCCCGCTGACCGACTTCAAGGTCTTCCTGTACCGCCCGGACAACGCCACCAACCTCGCGTCCACGCCGGCCTTCTCGGGTGAGTACGACTACCTGAACATCGGCACCACCAAGTAAGAGCCTGGCTCCGCATCCCTGAAGGCAGGTGAAGGCAGCGGTCCGCCCGCCGCCGTCCGGAGGACCCCGGACGGCGGCGGGCGGCCGGAGCCGACCAACTGTGTTTGCCTACATCATCCGCAGGATCCTCGCCGCGGCGGTGCTGCTGCTGGTCGTTAGCGCGGTCACCTTCGCGATCTTCTTCCTGCTCCCGCGCCTCGCCGGCGAGACGGTCGACCAGCTGGCCACCCAGTACATCGGGAAGAACCCCTCTCCCGACGCGATCGCGGCGGTCAAGAAGAACCTCGGCCTCGACCAGCCGCTGTACACCCAGTACTGGAACTTCCTCAAGGGGCTGGTCAGCGGCGCCGAATACAAGTTCGGCCCGGAACCGGCCACCTGCCACGTGCCCTGCTTCGGCTACTCCTTCAAGAACCACCTCGAGGTCTGGCCCGAACTCTCCAAGCGGATCCCGGTCACGCTGTCGCTCGCCATCGGCGCGGCCACGCTCTGGCTGGTCTCCGGCGTCGCCACCGGCGTCGTCTCCGCCCTCAAGCCGCGCTCGATCTTCGACCGGATCTCGATGGGCATCGCGCTCGCCGGCGTCTCGCTGCCGGTCTTCTTCACCGGCGCGCTGCTGCTCACGGTGTTCAGCTACGAATGGCCGATCCTGGACAACCTGCGGTACGTCGACTTCACCGACGACCCGCTGATGTGGGCCCGCAACCTGATCCTGCCCTGGATCTCGCTGGCCTTCCTCTACTCCGCGCTCTACGCCCGGCTCACCCGCGCCGGAATGCTGGAGACGATGAGCGAGGACTACATCCGCACCGCCCGGGCCAAGGGCCTGGCCGAGCGCAAGGTCGTCACCCGGCACGGACTCCGCGCCGCGCTCACCCCGATCGTCACCATCTTCGGCATGGACCTCGGTCTGCTGCTCGGCGGTGCGCTGATCACCGAGCAGGTCTTCTCGCTCCAGGGCGTCGGCCAGTTCGCCGTCCAGGCGATCTCCGACAACGACCTGCCGAAGATCCTCGGCACCACGCTGCTCGCCGCCTTCTTCATCGTCCTCTGCAACCTCGTGGTTGACCTCCTGTACGCCGCTGTCGATCCCCGAGTGAGGCTGTCGTGACCGAGCTCCAGAAGACCCCGGCCCGCGCGGCCGCCCCGGTCGGAGGGGACCCGTACCTCTCCGTCCGGGACCTGCGGATCCACTTCGACACCGACGACGGCCTGGTCCGCTCCGTCGACGGGGTCAGCTTCGACCTGGCCAAGGGCCGCACCCTGGGCATCGTCGGCGAATCCGGCTCCGGCAAGTCCGTCACCTCGCTCGGCATCATGGGCCTGCACCGCTCCAAGCGGGCCCGGATCACCGGCGAGATCCGGCTCGACGGCGAGGACCTCGTCGCGGCCGGCCCGGACCGGGTCAGGGAACTGCGCGGCCGGCAGATGGCGATGATCTTCCAGGACCCGCTGACCGCGATGCACCCCTACTACACGGTGGGGCAGCAGATCGTCGAGGCCTACCGGGTGCACCACCCGCAGGCGAGCAAGAAGCAGGCCCGCGCCCGCGCCGTCGAGATGCTCGACCGGGTCGGCATCCCGCAGCCCGACCGCCGGGTCGACGACTACCCGCACCAGTTCTCCGGCGGCATGCGCCAGCGCGCCATGATCGCCATGGCCCTGGTCAACGACCCCTCGCTGCTGATCGCCGACGAGCCCACCACCGCCCTGGACGTCACGGTGCAGGCGCAGATCCTGGACCTCATCCGGGACCTCCAGCAGGAGTTCGGCTCGGCCGTCATCATCATCACCCACGACCTCGGGGTGGTCGCCGAGCTCGCCGACGACATCCTCGTCATGTACGGCGGCAAGTGCGTCGAGCGCGGACCGGCCGAGAGCCTCTTCGACTCGCCGGAACACCCCTACACCTGGGGCCTGCTGGGCTCGATGCCGCGCCTCGACCGGGAGCTCCAGGAGCGGCTCGTCCCGGTCAAGGGCACCCCGCCCAGCCTGATCAACGTGCCGTCCGGCTGCGCCTTCCACCCGCGCTGCCCCTACGCGGCGCTGACCGGCGGGCGCTCCGCCGAGGAGACCCCGGGGCTCACCGAGGTCGCGCCCGGCCACCACGCCGCGTGCCACCTCGCGCTCTCCGAGCGGCACCGCATCTTCACCGAAGAGATCGCGCCCCGGCTGTGAGCCCGGACTCGTACCACCTTTCTGGAGAGAACCGATGACGGACACTCAGACGGCGGCCATCCCCGCGCCGGCGCCCGCCCCGGATCGGCAGCCGCTGCTCCGGGTGACCGGTCTGACCCGGCACTTCCCCATCCACAGCGGCCTGATGCGGCGCCAGACCGGCGCCGTCCGGGCGGTCGACGGCATCGACTTCACGGTCAACGCCGGCGAGACCCTGGGCGTCGTCGGCGAGTCCGGCTGCGGCAAGTCGACGATGGGCCGGCTGGTCACCCGGCTCGACGAGCCGACCGCGGGGAAGATCGAGTTCGAGGGCACCGACATCACCCACCTGAGCGTCGGGGCGATGCGGCCGCTGCGCCGCGACATCCAGATGATCTTCCAGGACCCGTACTCCTCGCTGAACCCGCGGCACACCGTCGGCACCATCGTCGGCGCGCCGTTCCGGCTGCAGAAGGCCGCGCCGGAGGGCGGGACCAAGAAGGCCGTCCAGGAGCTGCTGGAGCTGTGCGGGCTCAGCCCCGAGCACTACAACCGCTACCCGCACGAGTTCTCCGGCGGCCAGCGCCAGCGCATCGGCATCGCCCGGGCGCTCGCCCTGCGCCCCCGGATGATCGTCGCGGACGAGCCGGTCTCCGCCCTGGACGTCTCCATCCAGGCCCAGGTGGTCAACCTGCTCGACGACCTCCAGCGGGAGCTCGGCCTGACCTACCTGATCATCGCGCACGACCTCTCGGTGGTCCGGCACGTCTCCGACCGGGTCGCCGTGATGTACCTCGGCAAGATCGTCGAGATCGCGGACCGGGACTCGCTCTACCGCAGCCCGATGCACCCGTACACCACCGCGCTGATGTCGGCCGTCCCGGTGCCCGACCCGCGGCGGCGCCAGAGCGGCGGGCGGGAGCGGATCCTGCTCAAGGGCGACGTGCCCTCGCCGATCAACCCGCCCAGCGGCTGCCGCTTCCGCACCCGCTGCTGGAAGGCCCAGGACATCTGCGCGAGCCAGGAGCCGCCGCTCGTCGCGGCGACGGCCGGCCACCAGGTGGCCTGCCACTTCCCGGAGAACGCCGTCACCGGCGACGGGGCACGGGCCTCCGCCTGACCGCGCGGTCGGAGGGGAGGGCCGGCCGGGTCACACTGGTGCGGTGACCTCGCAGATCTTCCCCTCCGACGTGCAGCAGTCGCTGGACCTCGTCGGCATCTTCGTCTTCGCCCTCTCCGGAGGGCTGCTCGCGGTCCGCAAGAACATGGACATCTTCGGCATCTGCGTCCTCGCCGAGGTCACCGCGCTCGGCGGCGGCGTGATGCGCGACCTCGTCATCGGCGCCACCCCGGTCGCCGCGTTCAGCAACCTCGGCTACTTCGTCACCCCGCTGCTCGCCGGCCTGGTGGTCTTCTTCCTGCACCCCGAGGTCGAGCGGATCAACCGCGCCGTGCAGACCCTCGACGCGCTCGGCCTCGGCCTGTTCTGCGTCACCGGCACCGCCAAGGCGCACGACTACGGGCTCGGCGCGGTCTCCTCGGTCGCCCTCGGCATGGTGACCGCCGCCGGCGGCGGGGTGATGCGTGACGTCCTGGCCGGCGAACTCCCCTCGCTGCTGCGCTGGGACCGCGAGATCTACGCCGTGCCGGCCCTCGTCGGTGCCGCCCTGGTCGCCCTGCTGATCGCCCTCGACAGCCTCACCGCCGCCACCGGCACCGCTGCCGCGCTGACCGCGTTCATCCTGCGGATGCTCGCCCTCAAGTACGGCTGGCGCGCGCCGCGGGCCTGGCACCGCAACGGTTCTCGCACCAGCGAGGAGTAGGCGAGCCGCCGTACGCCAGCGAGACCGCCTCCGCGGTGCAGAGCAGCTCCGGCACCAGCCGCAGCAGCTCGGCCGGCGGCATCCGGTCGGCCGGCGCCGAGATGGCGCAGGCCGCGACCGCCCGCCCGTCGCTGCCCGCCACCGGCGCCGCGACGCAGGAGACCGCCTCCGGGGGCTCGGCCGACTCCGCCGCCCAGCCCCGCCGGCGCACCGCCGCCAGATCGGCGGCCAGGGTGTCGGTGGCCGTGCGGGTCGGTGCCGTGCCGGTCGGTGCCGTGCGGGTCGTTGCTATGCCGGTCGTTGCCGTCCCGGTCGCTGCCGTACCGGCCAGCAGTACCCGGCCGATCGCCGTCCCGGTGGCCGACGCACGCCGCCCGATCCGGGTCGGCCGCCCCGGATCGGTGCTCCAGCGGCCGGCCAGCTCGTCCAGGTACAGCACCTCGTCGTCCTGCAGCACGGCCAGTTGCACGGTGCAGCCGCAGCGTTCGTTCAGCGCGGCCAGGTACGGGGCGGCGACCTGCCGGACGTCGATCTCCTGGAGCGCGCGCTGGGCCAGCGACAGCACCCGGCCGCCGACCCGGTAGCGGCGGTCGGACAGCCGGTGCACGAAGCCGTGCTCCTCCAGGGTGCGCAGCAGCCGCAGGGCGGTGGACTTGTGCACCCCGATCGAGCCGGCGGCCTGCTCCAGGGTCACCGGTCCGTCGCCGAGGGAGCCGAGCAGGGTCAGCGCCCGATCGACCGACTGCGACATCGGGCTCCCCCGTTCCTGGTTCCGGCGTTCCCGGCCCCGGCCTTGCTGGTCCCGGCGTTCCCGGTCCGGCGTTGCTGGCCCCGCCGTTTCTGGGTCCGGCCGGGCCGTGTGGTGGTGGCCGTGGGGCCGCGTGACGATGGCCGTCGGGCCGCGTGGTGGTGGCCGTCAGGCTAACCGTTCGGGGGCCGTCTCCCGTACCTGGGCTGCCCCGAGGGGCAGCGCCCCGGTGACCGCCGTCCGATGGCCGGATCGGTGCGGTGCGCCCGGCCGCACCGGGGACGCCGGTCCGGCGCGGGCCGGAGGGCCACTACAATCGCATGGTTATGCCATACCTGGACCATGCGGCGACCACGCCGATGCTGCCCGAGGCGATCGCCGCGATGACGGCGCACCTGGGGGTCGTCGGCAACGCCTCCTCCCTGCACGCGGCCGGCCGCCGGGCCCGCCGGGTGGTCGAGGAGTCCCGCGAGTCGCTCGCCGATTCGCTCGGCGCCCGGCCCAGCGAGATCGTCCTCACCGGCGGCGGCACCGAGTCCGACAACCTGGCGGTCAAGGGCCTGTACTGGGCCCGCCGCGGCGCCGACCCGGCCCGCACCCGGGTGCTGTGCAGCCCGGTCGAGCACCACGCGGTGCTGGACGCCGTGCACTGGCTCGCCGAGCACGAGGGCGCCACCGTCGACTACCTGCCGGTGGACGCGCTCGGCCGGGTGCACCCGGCGGCGCTCCGGGAGGCCATCGAACGCGACCCCGGCTCGGTCGCGCTGGTCACCGTCATGTGGGCCAACAACGAGGTCGGCACCGTCCAGCCGGTCGCCGAACTCGCCGCCGTCGCAGCGGAGTACGGCATCCCGATGCACGCCGACGCGGTCCAGGCGCTCGGCCAGGTGCCGGTCTCCTTCGCCGGCTCCGGGCTCACCGCGCTCACCGTCACCGGCCACAAGATCGGCGGCCCGTTCGGCATCGGCGCGCTGCTGCTGTCGCGCGGCGCGACGCCCGTCCCGCTGCTGCACGGCGGCGGCCAGGAGCGCGACGTCCGCTCCGGCACCCTGGACGCGCCCGCCGCCGCCGGGTTCGCGGCCGCCGCGGCCATCGCCGTCGAACGCCGCGAGGAGCACGCCCTCGCCCTCGGCGCGCTGCGGGACGAACTGGTGGCCACGGTGCTCGCCGCCGTCCCGGACGCGGTGCTCAACGGCGACCCGGCGGGGGAGGGGCGGCTGCCCGCCAACGCGCACTTCTCCTTCCCCGGCTGCGAGGGCGACGCGCTGCTGATGCTGCTCGACGCCCGGGGCATCGAATGCTCCACCGGCTCGGCCTGCTCGGCGGGCGTCCCGCAGCCCAGCCATGTGCTGCTGGCGATGGGCGTCGACCCGCTGCTCGCCCGGGCCTCGCTGCGCTTCTCGCTCGGCCACACCTCCACCCGCGACGATGTCACCGCCCTCGCGGAGGCCATCGCCCCGGCTGTCCAGCGTGCCCGCAACGCCGGTCTCGCGGCCGTCCGGCGCTGAGCCGGCAGGCCGCCCGGCACCGGGCGGGCAGGCCGTCCGGCACCGAGCCGGAACCCCGGTGGAATGCCGGGCGGCACCACGTACGCTTGTTGTCATCATGACTGACTTCCCGGGTGCCCCGACCGCTCCGTCCACCACCGGCCGCCTGCGTGTGCTCGCGGCGATGTCCGGCGGGGTGGACTCCGCCGTCGCCGCGGCCCGCGCGGTCGAAGCAGGCCATGAGGTGACCGGTGTGCACCTGGCCCTCTCCAGCAACCCGCAGTCCTTCCGCACCGGCGCGCGCGGCTGCTGCACCCTCGAGGACTCCCGGGACGCCCGCCGGGCCGCCGACGTGATCGGCATCCCCTTCTACGTCTGGGACCTCGCCGAGCGCTTCCGCGAGGACGTCATCGACGACTTCGTGGCCGAGTACGCGGCCGGGCGCACCCCCAACCCGTGCCTGCGCTGCAACGAGAAGATCAAGTTCGCGGCGCTGCTGGACAAGGCGGTCGCCCTCGGCTTCGACGCCGTCTGCACCGGCCACTACGCGCGGATCGTCGACCTGCCGGACGGCTCCCGCGAACTGCACCGGGCCGTCGACGCGGCCAAGGACCAGTCCTACGTGCTCGGCGTGCTCGACGCCGACCAGCTCGCCCACTCGCTCTTCCCGCTCGGCGACACCACCAAGGACGTCATCCGCGAGGAGGCCGAGCGGCGCGGCCTGGCCGTCGCCAAGAAGCCCGACTCGCACGACATCTGCTTCATCGCCGACGGCGACACCCAGGGCTTCCTGGCCCGCCACCTCGGCACCGCCACCGGCGACATCCTGGACGTCGACGGCACCAAGCTCGGCGAGCACGACGGCGCCTACGGCTTCACCATCGGCCAGCGCAAGGGCCTGCGGATCGGCCGCCCGGCCGCCGACGGCAAGCCGCGCTACGTGCTGGACATCTCGCCGGTGAACAACACCGTCACCGTCGGCCCGGCCGAGGGCCTGGACGTCACCGGCCTCACCGCGATCCGCCCCCGCTGGTGCGGCGCCGAGCCGCTGGTCGACGGCCGCTACACCGCCCAGCTCCGCGCCCACGGCGAGGAGGTCCCGGTCACCGCCTCGGTCACCGACGGCGAACTGCGCGTCGACCTCGACACCCCGGCCCGCGGCATCGCCCCCGGCCAGGCCGTGGTGCTGTACGACGGCACCCGCGTCGTCGGCTCCGCCACCATCGCCACCACGGAACGCCCGGCCGTCAACGTCTGAGGACGGGCTCGGCCGTGACCGCCCGCGCCGCCGACCCGGCGGCGCGGGCGGCGTTCAGCGGAAGTGGTCGATCAGCACCAGGGCCGCAGTGAGGACATGGAGAGCGGCCGCCACCGACACCCCGTACGCGGCCCAGACCCGGACGGGATCGGCGCCGGGGGACGCGTCACCGGACTCGGGCCCGTCGTCCGGCGGCCTCACCGGGTGATCGCCAGGTCGGCGTGAACGACCTTCCCGGCCGGTTCGACGGTCGCGCCCCACCGGCCGCCGGTCAGGCGGTCCACCAGGGCCAGGCCCCGGTGACACTCCTCATCGGGGGAAGCGCGGATGAGGACCGGCAGAACACAGGAGCCGTCGCGCACCGTGATTCGCACGGCTGTCCGTGAGATGTGCCGGACGGTGACTGTCATCCGCTGCTGGCACCCGGTCTTCGCGGCATTGGTGACCAACTCGCTGCCGACCAGTACGGCCGTGTCGACCAACCCGTCCAACCCCCACCCCGTGAGCGTCGTTCGGAGGAAGCGGCGGGCCTGACCGGCCGCTTCCGGGAGATAGGGCAACAGCACTTCGGCCGGTGCGGGGAGCGAGGTCGGGAGGGCGTCGGAGGACGCCTGAGTCTCCAACAGGACGTGCTGCATGGGAACTCCAAGGTGTGGGCCCTTGCAGGGCCGCATCTCCTCTAGATGAGCTTCTGCCATGCACTCATGTACATGAGTGCATGGCAGAAGAGTGCCTGACTCCTATACATGAGTCAACCTGTCGCGGGAGAATTCCGCGACAGGTTGACAGAGTTGATTGCTCCTCAGTCCTTGGCGGGGAAGCGGTAGTCGAGGACGAACTGGTCGGCGGCCATGACGGTGTCGCACACCTCGACCACCCGGCCGCCCTTGGCGATGGCATCGCGGACGAGGTGGATCACCGGTGCGCCGGGGCTCAGTGCGAGGGACTTGGTCTCGGGCTTGGTCGCGAGTCGGGCCCGGACGGACTCGGCGAACTCGACCAGGGAGTATCCGTGTTCCTCGAGGCGGGCGTAGATGCCTCCTCCGCCCGGATTCTCGGCGAAGACCTCCGGGATGTCCTTGGCCACGTCCCACGGCAGGTAGGAGACGGCCTCCTCCGTCGGTACGCCGTCCCGGAAATACCGGCGCTTGCGGGCCAGTACCTGGGTGTCGGCCGGAACGCCCAGGCGCTCGGCGATGTCCGGTGGAGCAGGTGTGGGTCCCACGAACAGCACGGTCACGGACGGCGCGCCGCCGGCCGTCTCCGCCTCGGCGAGGTAAGCGGCCTTGCCGGCCTTGCGGTGGGCGCGGCGGAAGCGGTCCGCGGACTTGCGCTGAACCGGTGGGCGGGAACGGACGAAAGAGCCACGGCCGTGGTGCGTCTCGATGAGCTGAGCCGTTCTGAGTTCCGCGATGGCTTTGCGCACCGTGCCGGACGCTACTCCGTACCGTTGCATGAGCTCGGCTTCGCTGGGCACGGTCGCGCCGGGGGCGAGGCTGCCCGATGCGATCCGTGCGGCGAGATCGGCCGCGATCTGCAAGTACTTTGCTGTGGCCGACGAGGCCACGTCACCATTCGCCATAGTCCTTCAAGGCTCCTATTCTCCTGCACATGAGTAACAGCGCCGGGCACTCCCGGTCAACGCCGCTCCACTCGGTGTCCGTCGCCGGGGTGGTGGTGCGGGAGGACGGCCGGGTGCTGGCGATCAGGCGGGCCGACAACGGGACCTGGGAGCCGCCGGGCGGAGTGCTGGAGGTGACGGAGGCCGTTGAGGACGGCGTGCGGCGCGAGGTGTTCGAGGAGACCGGGATCAAGGTCGGCGTGGAGCGGCTGACCGGTGTCTACAAGAACGTGAGCCGCGGAATCGTCGCCCTGGTGTTCCGCTGCCGACCGGAGAGCGGGAGCGAGCGGCTCTCGGAGGAGTCGACCGCTGTCGCCTGGCTCACACCGGCCGAGGTGTCCGACTACATGGCCGAGGTGTACGCGGTGCGTGTGCTGGACGCACTCCGGGACAGTGCCGCACCGGCCACGCGGTCCCATGACGGGCGGCAGTTGCTCGGCTGACGGTCGCGAGTCGCCTGGAGGGCGTGGCGTGAGCTTCTACGAACGGCACCGCGACTTCGTCGAGGAGTTGGAGCGGATCGCCCCGGAGGGTGTCCGGATCGAGTGGTCCGGGGACGTGCTGGTCATGCAGGCGTCGCCGCCGGACATCCACCGGCTCGACGTCGAGTTGCTGCGCGGGCAGTTCGAGCGGCACGCTCCTGAGGGGTACCTTCCCGCCGAAGACACCAGGATCGTCAGCCCGGACGTCTCCAAGGGGCGCGAGCCGGACCTCACCTACCTGCCGGTGGAGGTCCTCTCCGAGTCGGGCAACCGGGCCCCCGCCGCCGAGGCGCTGATCGCGGTGGAGATCGTGTCGCCCTCCAATCCGGGCAACGACTGGATGGACAAGCTGCACGACTACGCCGTGATGCGCATCCCGCTCTACCTCATCGTGGACCCGCGCGAGCGGACGGTGACGCTGTTCTCCGAGCCCGACCACGACCGCTACCACACCCGCACGGACCGGAAGTTCGGCGACGGGATCGGCATTCCGGAGCCGTTCGGCTTCACGCTGGACCTGGCGGTGCTCGTCCCGTACAAGCACTGATCTTGGCGTTCGACGTCCGGCCTCGAACGATCGCATGCTGCTCGAACACCGCCCGCCGCAGCGGTCGGTGTCGGGTCACCACTGGGTGACGAGCGGCGTCTCCGGTTCGTGCTGCCGCCAGGACTCGGTGAGGCGGGTGAGGCGGGTGGGGGCGGCGATCCCGCGCACGGTTGCGATCTTGCCGTCGACGACGTCGAACGTCATGGTGCCGACGACCTGTTCGCCGAGCACGAAGAGAATGGCGGGCGCGCCGTTGACGAGTGCGTAGTGGAGTGCGAGCGCGCTGCCGGCGAGTCGCCGCTTCGCGGAGGTGGGCTTGAGGCCGGCCCGTGCGACGGCGGCGATGCGCTCCGGAGTGTCGTACCGCAGCAGCGTCCTGGCCAGGCCGGCGGCGTTGGAGTCGGAGATCGCGATCGCGTCGTCGGTGAGCAGCGCCACCAGTTTTTCGGTGCGGCCCGAGGTGGCGGCAGCGAGGAATTCCTCGACGATGCTGCGGGCTGATGCCGGGTCGACGTCGCCGCGGCGGCGGCGTGCGGCGCTGATGTGCTGCCGGGCCCGGTGGAGGTGCTGCTGGCTCGCGGACTCGGTGAGGTCGAGGATCTCGGCGATCTCGGCGTGGCCGTAGGAGAACGCTTCGCGCAGGAGGTAGACGGCCCGTTCGAGGGGTGACAGGCGCTCCATGAGCGTCAGCACGGCCAGCGAGACCGATTCGCGCTGCTCGAAGGTGTCGGCCGGGCCGAGCATCGGGTCGCCGTCGAGGAGCGGCTCGGGCAGCCAGGCGCCGACGGTGCGTTCGCGACGGGCCTGCGCCGAGCGGAGCCGGTCGAGGCACAGGTTGGTGGTGACCTTGGTCAGCCATGCTTCCGGCACCTTGATCAGCTGTCGGTCGGCGGCCTGCCAGTGCAGGAACGCATCCTGCACGGCGTCTTCGGCGTCGGCGGCTGAGCCCAGCATTCGGTACGCCAGCGAGGCCAGCCGGTTCCGGCTGGCCTCGAACCGACTGGTGTCGAAGCGATCGAACGCGCTGCTGTCCACGTGGACCAACCTAGGTCCTGCCTCAGAAGTGGATCAAGGGCTGGGGGCTACGCGGCCGCCTTCCGGGCGGACGTGTTCGGCGCGGCGGTCAGGCGGCGCCTGCGCGTGGGCAGGCAGAAGGTCGGGTGCGAGTTGGTCCACAGCGACATCCTGAGGATGCCCGCCTTGATCCGCGCCGCCTTCCGGCCGCCCATGTACTTCGGCTTCGCCCGCGCTTCGTGGTCGACCAGCTGCAGGATCCCGTCCTGCCGCCCGAGGCTGATGTGGTTGCCCGGGTAGTCCAGCTTGACGCTCGCGACCTTGCTGCCGGTCAGGCGTCCCACGATGGCCTTCATGGCCTGCATGCCGGTGTAGCCGGCCGAAGCGCAGGACATCGGCAGCGGCCGGCCGTTGTCGCCGACGGCGTGGACGCTGTCGCCGGCGGCGTAGACGTTCGGGTGCGAGAGTGACCGCATGGTGCGATCGACGACGATCCGACCGTTCTCGGTGACCTCCAGTCCGGCGGCGGCGGCGATGGGGTGGACCGCGAACCCGGCCGTCCACACGGTCGCGTCGGATGCCAGCGCGGTGCCGTCGGCGCACAACACCCTTGTCGCTTCGACGATTTCGACGACCGTGTGTTCCAGGACGGTGATGCCGAGGCGGTCGCAGGCCTGGCGCAGGTGACTGCGGGCTCCGGCGGAGAGCCGGGCGCCCAGCTCGCCGCGGGCGACCAGCGCCACCGAGAGGCCGGGCCGGGATTCGGCGATCTCGGTGGCCGTCTCGATGCCGGTCAGCCCGTCGCCGACGACCACCACACTCCCGCCTTCCCGCAGGCCGTCCAGGCGATCGCGCAGGCGCAGCGCCGAGGGCCGGGCGGCGACGTCGAAGGCGTGCTCGGCCACGCCGGGGACGCCGTGGTCGTCGCCGTGGCTGCCGAGCGCGTAGAGCAGTGTGTCGTAGCCGAGCTCGGCGCTGCCGTCGGCGTCCGTCACGGCGACGACCTGGCGCTCGGGGTCGACGGCGGTGACACGGGCCAGGCGCAGCCGTATCCCCGTGCCCGCGAAGATGTCGGCGAGCCTCTGGGTCTCGATCTCCTGGCCGGCCGCGAGCTGGTGCAGCCGCAGCCGCTCGACGAAGTCCGGCTCAGCGTTGACCACGGTGATCTCGGTGTCCGTCGGGGACAGCCGACGGGCCAGGTTCCCGGCCACGTAGGCCCCGGCATAGCCGGCGCCGAGAACGACGATGCGGTGCTTCATGCTGGTGCTCCTGTCGGTTCGCTTGGCTCTCGGTGAGTTGAGCGGGACAGGGCCCCGATTGCTGACAGGAACCGCATGTGGCACGGGTCACAGAGCGCCGGGCGGTCCGCGCCCGGTCCGGTTCCCGGGCCGTTCAGGGCTGCGGGAACGGGGTGGTTCGGAGAGTCCAGCCAGAGGCACGACCCGTCCGGGGTGACGGGCAGGCCGAACCGCTCGTACCCAGGGCGGCCCTGGCCGGCCCACCACCGGTACGTGGTGGTCCGGGAGGAACAGCTCACGCGGGACCGCCTCGAAGGAGAGCCGCTGGTCCGAGGTGAGCGCCCCGCCCTCTCGGTGTCCCGCCCGTGCCGCCGGCTCGGCGGCACGGGCGGGAGGTCAGCGAGTGTGTTCGGTCGGACAAGCAGCCACAACACATGACCGAGAGAGCGGGGCCGGCGTCGCTCAGCCCTTGGCTTCAAGGTGCACGGGGATGCCGAGGGTGCGAAGCCGCCGTGCGCACGCCTGTGGGGTGGTGAACAGCTCGGCGCTCAGACCGGCGATGCGGGCTCCGGCGACGAATGTGATCTCGTCGTCGAAGTAGAGGATGTCCTGCGGCGGGATGCCCATCCGGTCCGCCGCTTCCCGGAACACGAACGGCGACGGCTTGGTGATGCCGAGGTCGGCGGAGCAGTAGGCGTGGTGGGGGACGATGCCGTGTCGGGCAAGGTCGGTGTGCATGGCGTCGGTGAAGTTCGACAGGATGCCGGCCTCCACCACCTCCATCACCTGGCCGAGGAGGTTGATCATGAGCGGGTTTGCGTAGCCCCGGTCGGCGCGCCACGGGGGGACAGCGGCAGCGGCCGCAGGGCCGAAGTCGGTGACGAGGCGACGCTCGACGCCGCGCGCCCACTCCTCGTCAGTGATCAACCCGACCTTTGCCGCCTCGTAGTCGGGGTGGTGGTAGGCGTAGGTGGGGATGGTGCCGGGCGGGAGCCCGGCGGCGGCCTCGCCGCGCGCCGCGCCGTCGTTGGTGAAGTGCTGGAAGAGGCCGTGGAGGTCGAACAGGACTGCCGTCGGCTTCTTCATCGCCCGTCTCCGTTCGCGATCGCTGTCTCGTACTCCGTGATGTACCGGTCCGCGACGTAGGACCAGCCGTAGGTGCGGGCCGCGTGCGCGGCGCCGGTCGCCGCCCGGCGCGTTCGCTCCGACGGGTCGACGAGGGCTTGCTTGATCGCGGCTGCCAGGTCGTCGGTGTCGTCGGGGCGGACGAGCCAGCCGTTGGCGTCGGGGCCGTCGGGGGTGATGGTGAGGGCCGGGCCGCCGGTGGCAGTGGCGATCGGCGGGCACCCGGCCGCCATCGCCTCGATGTAGACCATCCCGAACGGCTCCCGCACGGCCGGGGCGACCATGAGGTCGGCGGTGGTGAGGCCGGCGGGGAGTTCGTCGTGGCCGCGCCAGCCGACGAAGTACACGTCCTGCTCGATACCGAGCCGCCGGGCGATCTCCTGCGGGTGCTCCCCCTCGCACTCCCCCGGGTAGCCGCCCCACATCAGGAGTGCCGGTGGCGTCTGCAGTTCCTTGCTCAACTGCGCGAAGGCGCGGAGGAGGACGGGCACGCGCTTGAAGTCGAGGAAGCGGCCGACCCAGAGGAGGAGGGGGCGAAGGTGGCCGGTGCGGGGGTCGCGCAGGCGCTCCAGGTCGCCGGCCTCGTACCGGATGCTCCCCGCTTTCTGGCCCTCAGCCCAGCCGCGCGGGTCGTTGACGAGCCATCGATGGAGGAAGGCCAGGCGCTGCTCGTCGCTCAGCTCGGCCGGGCGGAAGCGGGTGGTGTCGACGCCGTTGGTGATGACGGGGACGTCGGTGTGTGCGAGGTGGGGGAAGAGCTCGCGGGCGAGGTCGCGGTCGTGTTCGGACACGCAGATGATGCGTCCGGCGTGACGGACGGCCGTGGCGACGGCCCGGTCCCAGTACCGCGACCACTGCCACTTCCCCCAGTCGGTGCCGGCGAGCAGCTGCTGCTGGTCGCCGTCGAGCTGGTGTTCGTGGGTGAGCCGGTGGAGGGTGGCGGGCCGGTCGGGGTTCTCGGGGTCGAGGGTGACGGCGAGGGCGTCGACGGTGGTCTGCAGGTGCTCGGCGAGGGCCAGGCGCTCCCGGATCCCCTGGAGCTGCTTCATCTCCGTACCGTGCAGGGTGGTGACGCGCGGCGTGTGGGGGTAGGCGCGGCGGGCGGCGGTCTGCAGGTGGGAAAGGTGGTGGAGGTGGAGGACGTCGGGGCTGGTGGAGCGGCCCCGCAGGTGGTCGGTCCAGGCGTTGGCGAGGCGGGCGGCAGCGGGGGGTGCGGTGGCGGAGAACATCGGGTCGGGGCATCTGCGGCCGGGCATCGAGCGGTCCTCGTACGACGGGTGGAAGGGCCGCGGGCCGGCCTGCGAGTCCTTCCCCGCCATGAACTTCGCGTACGCCTCGTTGTAGTCGTAGGAGTGGAGGCGGAGGCCGTGGTAGAAGGTGGGGGCGTGGCCGGGGTCGCCGGGGTGACCGAGGGATCCCGCGTGGACGAGGGTCTGGGAGCCGCGCCGGTCCAACTCGCGGTTGAGGTAGCGCACCACCTGCGCGCTCCCGCCGCGCGGGTAGAAGATGACGGCGGTGTCGACGTTCGGCGCGGTGGTGTCGGCGTTCAGCACGCGGAGGACTTCCCTTCCTGAGCCGGGACGATCAGGGTCAGCCCTCCGGCCGCCTTCCCTGACCACATCCGGTCGCCGGGGTCGCGGTTGGCGCGGATCGTGGCGGCCAGAGCCGGCACCAGGTAGTGCGGGCGTGCCTCGACGGGGCTGGTCGTGCTCAACGGGTCCTCATTTCCAGGCCGGGCCGGGCCGGGCCGCCGCAAGGGGGCGGCCCGGCTGCCGGCCTGCGGGCCTACTCAGTACCGGTGGTGGGTGCGAGTTCGGCGGCGAGCCGGCGCAGGTCGGGCCCGTACTCCGGGTGCGCGAGGGCGGCGGCGAACTGGGCGCGCAGGTAGGCGCCGGGGTTTCCGGTGTCGTACCAGGTGCCGGCGATGACCTGCCCGTACACGGCGCGGGTAGCGGCGTAGGCGTTGATGGCGTCGGTCAGGTAGACCTCGCCGTCCGGGTTCTCGTCCCAGCGGCGGACCTGCTCGCGGATCTCGTCCACGATGCCGGGGGTGATGACGTAGCCGCCGATGGCGGCGAAGTGCGAGGGGGCATCCTCGGGCTTCGGCTTCTCCACCAGGCCGGTGATGCGCAGGGAGCCGTCGCCCAGGTCCTCCTTGACGATCGGGACGCCGTAGCGCTGGGAGTGTGCGGGGTCCATCGGCATGAGGGCGAGGACCGGGCTGTTCGTCGCCTCGTACGCCCGGATCAGCTGCTGCGCGCGGGGGACGTCGGCCACGAAGACGTCGTCGGGCCACAGGACCAGGCACGCCTCCTCGCCGAAGTTGCGGGCCGCGTTCAGCACGGGGGTGCCGTTGCCGTACGGGCCGTGCTGGTAGAGGTAGGTGATGTGGCCCTGGCGGGACAGCTCCCCGACCTCCTCCACCGCGTCCGCGTACGCCTGCTTGCCGTCGGCGCGCAGCTGGGTGACGAGAGCGGGGTTGGGGCGGAAGTGTTCCTGGATCAGCGACTTGTCGCCGGAGACGACGATGGTGATGTCGGTGATGCCGGAGGAGATCAGCTCGCGGACGGTGTGCTCGATCACCGGCCGGTCGCCGACGGGCAGCATCTCCTTCGGTGTGGCCTTTGTCAGCGGGAGGAGGCGGGAGCCGAGGCCGGCGGCGGGGATGACGGCTCGGCGGATCGTCCGGGGGGCCATGGGACCCTCTCTCGTCAGGAAGTGGCCGCGCCCTGGCGGCGCGGCGGATCGGCCGACGCTACCAACGATCACAGCTTGATCATTTACGGTGTGGTGGTGGGGAGTTGGGCCCATTTTGTGCCCACGTACTTCACCGGCAGCATGTTCTGGAGCGGGGCGAAGACGCCCTGTGAGCCCTGGGGGATGACCACCTGCATGGTGGGCGCGTGGTCCAGCAGGAGTTCCCGGCAGCCGCCGCAAGGGGAGACGATGCGCGCGCTCGCGGCCGTCTCCGACGGCTTGGGGTACCGGACGGCGGCGACGGCCAGGAGCTGCTGGTCGGAGTGGAGGCGGGCGGCGGCGAGCGCGGCCGCCTCGGCGCACACGCTGTACCGGCCGACCATCGCCTCCAGGTGGATGCCGACGAACACCTTCCCGTCGGCGGCGATGATCGCCGCCCCGATCTGGTGCCAGCCCTCGGCGTACCGACCTCGGATCGTGTCGTAGGCGGCGGCGACCAGGTGCGCGGCCTGCGGGTCCGGGCAGCCGGCCGCAGGGTTCAGCATGTACGGCTCCCTCATGCCGCGGCCCCCGCTCCCGGGAAGTCGCAGTGGATCTGGGAGGGCATCGGCCCGCGGCTGCCCTGGTACTTCCCGTCGTACAGCTGCGCCTGGCCTACGGTGGAGAAGAACATCACCTGCGCGAGGGAGTCCCCGGCGTACACCCGCAGCGGCTGGACCACGCGGAGCTGGTGGGTGAGCTGGCCGAGGGAGCCCTGGTCGATCAGGCCGGCGGTGACGTGGGAGTACGCGCCGAGGCGGGCCGAGCCGGAACGGGAGCCCATCATGGGCACGTGGAAGTCGCTGCCCACCACCTCCACCGATGCGCCGAGGTAGATGCGGTCAGGCTGGAGGACGATCCCGTTCGGCGGGATCTCCACCTGCTCGTAGGCGTTCGCCGCGCGGGTGTCCAGGACGGGCGAGGTGTAGAAGGCGAGGGTGGGACCGAGGGTGAGGTTGTAGGAGTTCGGGTTGACCTGCGCCGGGTTGAACGGGTCGATGCGCAGGCGTCCGAGGTCGCGCTCGCGTACGATCTCCGGTCCGGTGAGGATGGGCATGGCGGTCTCTCTCCGTTCAGCGGGAGGCGGCGAGGAGTTCGGGCAGGGGGGCGGTAGCGTCGTTGATACGGCCGAAGTGGCCGTCGTACTCGCGCACCTCGCCCTGCGCCTCGCAGAAGAAGATCTGGCCCACCCGGTCCCCGGCGTACACACGGGTGCGCTGCACGGCCTCGATCTCCAGCGTCCAGCGGTGGACGGCGCCGAGGTTGCCCATCTCCGCGCTGAACTCCACGAAGACGCCGAGGCGTCCCATGCTGGATCGGCCGATGAGGTGGGGGACGACGTTCCCGCTCCCCACCGTCTCCACCGTGGTGCCGAGGTAGACGCGGCCGGGTTCGAGGACGATGCCGCCATCCGGGATCGTGACCTCGTCCAGCGGGTGGTCGGTGTGGGCATCGATGGCGTGGGTGCGGTGAACGCAAAGGGTGGGGCCGAGCAGGTAGTTGTAGGAGTTGGGGTTGACGTGACCAGGGTTGAACGGCTCGATGGTGATCAAGCCCTCCCTCACCCTGCGCACGATCTCCGGCCCGGTGAGGATGGTCATCGGGTCACCTCCGCCGCCAGTTCTGCGGCCCGCACGCGCAGCATCTCCAGCGAGCCGGTGTTCTCCACCCGGTACTGCGGCGTGATCGTGATCGCCGCCTCCGTAGGGTGGTTCTCGTCTCCCGGGGTGAGGTCGCCCCGGCGGGCCTTCCGATGCGCGCGCAGATCGTCGGGCGCCCAGACCTGCACGAACGAGAAGCCGAGGTCGTGGAGCGCGTCGATGTCGGCGGCACGGGCGTCGTCACACAGGACCACCGCATCCGGCTCCTGCTTCACCGCGGCGTTCACCTTGTTGGCGAAGGCGTCGGTGAGGGCGGTGGGGTTGATGCGGCGCAGGTGGGCGCCGAGCGCGTTGAGGAGCTGGCCGTCCTGCTGCTCCGCGCCCGTGAGCTTGCGGCCGGCGGTGTGGTAGATCGTGCCTTGCAGGGCGTAGAGGGGTTCGGCGAGTCGGATCCTGACGACGGTCAGGCCGCGGCTGGTCAGCTGCTCCTGGAGCATGCCGGTCAGGGTGCTCTTGCCCGCGCCCGGCCTGCCGTACGTGGCGATGCGTCGCATCTCTGTCCTCGTTCTCTTCTCGCTGGTCGGCGCCGGCGAGGAAGGGGGGTGGTCATCGGCGTATGTCGTTGAAGGTGAGAAGGCGGGTGCGCAGTGTCCGGATGCCTGGTGGCCCGCTGGAGCAGAGAAGCGGGCCACCAGGGGTCTTGGAGCCTCGCCGACCGCCGTGGCAGCGTCCGGCCGGGGCCGGACGGGGGTGTTGGTCAGCTTCATCTCCGCCCAGACCCGCTTGCCCGTGTCCAGCTGCTCGGCGCCATGGGCAGTGGTCAGCGCGGCAACGAGCTGGAGGCCACGGCCGCACTCGTCTTCGTTGCCGGCGGTACGCGCCAGCGGGAGGACGGCGGTGGGATCGGTCACCGACATTCGCAACACGTCGTCCGTGAGTAGCAGTTCGACCGGCAGCTGGATGTCAGGGCGGTCGCCGCCGCAGCCGTGCTGCACCGCGTTCCCGAGCAGCTCGGAGACCACGACCTTGATGTCGTCCTCCTCGTCCTGGCCAAGGTGCACGCCGCTCGCCGCCAGTTCGGCAGCGACCTTCCGTCGGGCCTGGCCTGCACTGCGCGTCTCGGCCGGCAGTGAAAACGTGATCATGAGCATGACGGTTCCTCCGGGCCAGCAGGGGTGGCATCAGGTGTGTTTCCGGGGAAGCGGCCAGCCGGCCGCGCTGCACGGCGAGACGGCGTGCCCGCCGTTGGTTCCAGGCATGTTCAAGCGCCACGGGAACGATCACTCACCGGAGGCGGAGAGTTGCGATCCGTGACATCCAGGATGGCGGCTGACCCCATGTCAGTGCAAGTCACTAGAGGAAGTTTGCGAATTCTCATTTCTAGATGCGAGTCACGCGCGCACAGGCATGGGGCGGCTGGCGGTGGGCTCGGCCAAGGGGGCACACTGGCCACTCGAGTGTCCGATTGGGAGAGATGGGGGTATCCATGACGGCAGCCACGGTTCGCCGACGCCAACTCGGCAGCCAGCTACGTGCAATCCGCGAGCAGCGCGGCCTGAAGCTGGAGGAGGTCGAGCAGCGCACTGGCATCACCTCGGCGAAGCTGTCGCGGATAGAGCTGGCCAAGTCGGCAGCCAAGCCGGCCGACGTCGACACGCTCGCTCGCATGTACGAGTGTGATGACCAGCTACGCGAGTCGTTGGTCAGGGTTGCGCGTGATGGCAACAAGCGCGGTTGGTGGCTCAACTACGGCGAGGCGCTGGCGCCGTGGCTGTCCGACCAGATCAGCCTGGAAGAGGCTGCCACGACGTTTCGGACCTACCAGGTTCAGCTCATTCCGGGCCTGTTTCAGACGGCGGGCTATGCTCGCGCCGTCCACGCCCGTCTGGCCATCGGCGCGACCCCGGAGGACTTGGAAGCACGCGTCCGAGTCCGGAGGGAACGTCAGGCCATCCTCACTCAGCCCAAGCCGCTGGAGATGCAGGCGGTCATCCACGAGGCAGCGATTCGCAGCCTCGTCGGGGGCGCTCAAACCATGCGCGAGCAACTGGAAAAGCTGCTTGAGCTCGCAGCACTCCCCAACATCACCATCCAGGTGATGCCCTCGGAGACTGGCGTCCACCAGGGCATGAACGGCCCCTTTGCCATTCTCGGCTTCCCTGACAGCGACCTTGATGTTGTGCTGCTCGAGGGGCTGCTGACCAGCGAATGGGTCGAAGACGCCGAACGGGTCACGGTCTTCGATCGAGCGTTCCGCGGCATCGTCGCCGAGGCCTGGTCACTCGACCAGTCGATCGACTTCGTCACCGCACAGAAAGACAGGTTGAAGTGACCTTCGTCCCCAACTCCACTGCCGTGACGGCCGAGTGGAAGAAGTCCAGTCGCAGTGGCGGAAACGGCGACTGCGTCGAGATCGCCTTTGCCGACGATCTTCGGTATGTGCGCGACTCGAAGGATCCGGAAGGCCCAGCACTGATCCTCAGTGCTGAGGCCCATGCCGCGTTCATCGCTGCCGCCGCGGCCGGCGAATTCGACCTCGATCTCATCTGACCATCCCCGACACAGCCACGGTCCGGCGCAGATGCAGTGCGCCGGACCGTGCTGTTGTTCTGCCCCCGGTGGTCACCGAACAGGTCGTCCGGCAGATCCCAGGGCGGTGTGCTGGTCGGGCGCTGCATGGCAAGCGGCGAGGTGGTCGATCATCTGATCGTGGAGGTCGTGGCGGCAGGCCAACCTTGCGTAGCGAGCGGCTCGCATGCGCGAGCACTCGGTGCAGCGGATCTGTGACTGCCCGTCAAATTCGCTGCTCTTCTGGCGTAAACTGCAATGGCCACCGCCCAATCGGGCGGTGGCCATTCCCGCGTACGCCTACAACTTGGCGGTTCCGGCGCACGCGCATTCCACACCGGCCAGTATGCCAGCCGTGGTGTCTTCCGGCTCGCATATCGGCCACGAAAGGCTGAACGTGCACGTCGTCACGACCGAAGCCCTCGCCCTCACCCGTCCCACCGGTACCCCGCCCGCGAACGAGTTCCGGGTCCGGATTGGGCAGTGGATGCAGAGCGTCCCGACAGGCGGGCCCTGGAAGTCCCTCGGCTCGTCCTTCGTCCTCTTCCTCATGCACGCCGCACAGAAGGCCGACGCGGACGGCACCAACCTCCACCGCCCGCCGTCCAACCTCTGGTTCTCCCGCGCCTGCCGGGTCTCCAAGGACTCCGTCCCCGGCTTCTACCGCGCCGCCCAGGCCGCCGGAGTCATGGCCCTGGTCCACGGCCCCTCCGGCGTCCGGGTGCGCGGCTACGCCGTCACCATGCCCCTGGGCGGCGTCCCCGACTGGGACGCCGCCCTCGCCGTCCTGCGGGCCGACGCCCGGCGCGTCAAGCAGGAGCAACTCCGCTGCGCCGTCGACAAGCCCGCACATGCGGAGTCGGTGAAGTCCGCACGTGCGGTGCCGCCGCAACCGCGCTGCGGCGAGAAGAAGTCCGCACGTGCGGATTCGGGCAGGTCCGCACGTGAAGGCTCGAAGCTCCGCACGTGCGGATTCAACCAGGAAGTCCCTTACCAGGGAGAGAAGATGGTTGCTGTTGTGGTGACAGGTACCACTCCGCGCGCGAGCGAGCAGCCCGCACCGCCCGACCCCACGGGCTGGGAGCGGATGACCGAGCACCTGCCGCCCGACCTCCAGGAGTCCGCCCGCGCCGTTCCGGGCGACGACCTGCTGCGCCGGGTCACCACCATGGCCATCGAGGCCGGCTGGGCCTCCCCGGGCTGGCTCGCCGCCCGCCTGGCGACCCACCGGCCGGGGCGGGCCCCCGAGGAGCCCGCCCCCGCGGACCGTCTTGCCACAGGTCTGGTCGCCGTCCTGGGCGTCCTCTCGGACCGACATGCCCAGGTGGGCCGGGGGTCGGATGCGCCTGCGCATGAGTGACCGCACCGGGAATCGCCGGTCGAGGCCGCTCCACTCGGTGTCCGTCGCCGGGGCGGTCGTCCGTGAGGACGGCCGTGGGGACGGCCGGGTGCCGGCGATCACGCCGAGCCTGGCGGTGCTCGTCCCGTACCAGCACCGGGGCGGCGAACAAACCTGGTGAGCGGGGGTGCGGGGGCGTGATAGACCGGGAGGCACTATGAATATCTGCGTCTTCTGCTCCGCGTACTCGCTCGACGACCGCTACTCCGCCCCCGCCGCCGAGTTCGCCCGGCTGCTCGGGGAGGGCGGGCACACGCTGGTGTGGGGCGGGTCGAACGCCGGGCTGATGGGGCTGCTCGCCGACGGGGTGAAGGCTGCCGGGGGTCGGCTGGTCGGGGTCTCCGTCGAGTTCCTGAGGCACAAGGCGTACGACGGGGCCGACGAGCTGGTCACCACCGCCGACCTAGCCGAGCGCAAGGCGCAGCTGCTGATGCGCGCGGACGCGGTGGTCGTCCTGGTCGGCGGGCTGGGCACGCTGGACGAGGTGACCGAGGTGCTGGAGCTGAAGAAGCACGCGCTGCACGACAAGCCGGTGGTGGTGCTGGACACCGAGGGCTTCTACGCCGGGCTGCGCACCCAGCTGGAGCGGATGGACGCCGAGGGCTTCCTGCCCCGCCCGCTGGGCGAGCTGATCACCTTCGCCGACGCCCCGGCCCAGGTCTTCGAGCAGCTCAAGGGCTGAGAGGATCACGGTCATGGCCTCTCATCTGATCACTGGCGCCGGCTCCGGCATCGGCGCCGTTCTCGCCGCCCGTCTCGCCGAGCGCGGGGACGACCTCTGGCTGCTGGCCCGCGACGCCCGCCGCGCCGCCGAGCTGCGCGAACGCTTCCCCGGCGCGCGGACCCTGGTCGGCGACCTCGCCGACCCGGCGAAGCTCTCCTGGGCCCTCGGGCACCAGGCGCCGCCGGTCGAGCTGGACTCGCTGCTGCACGTGGCGGGCGTGGTCGAGCTGGCCCCGGTCGGCGAACTGCCGGTCAAGGCCTGGCAGGAGACCCTGAATGTCAACCTGGTCGGGCCGGCCGAGCTGACCCGGCTGCTGCTGCCCTCGGTGCGGCTGGTCAAGGGCCACGTGGTGTTCGTCAACTCCGGCGCCGGTCTGCGGGCGAGCGCCGACTGGTCCGCGTACGCGGCGAGCAAGCACGGGCTGCGGGCGCTCGCCGACTCGCTGCGGCTGGAGGAGCACGGCAACGGCGTGCGGGTCACCTCGGTGTACCCGGGCCGCACCGCCACCGCGATGCAGGTCAAGGTGCACCAGCAGGAGGGCCGGGCGTACGACGCCGGCCAGTGGATCGAGCCGGAGTCGGTGGCGAAGGCGATCCTGGCGGCGCTGGACGCCTCCCGGGACGCCGAGATCACCGACATCACCGTCCGCCCGGGGCGGTAGGAGGTCCACGAACGGGGCGCCGGCAGGTCCGGCGCCCCGGGTGTTCGGCGGGCGGAACCGCGAAGGGGCGAAGGTCGTCCTCGGTTTCGTCCGTTCGTCCTCGGCCCTTCCCGGCACAGAGGATTGACACGTTGTCAGGCCGGTGGCCTGTCAGGGGGGTTCCATGTCCAGAGTTCGCACAGTACTCGCGGTCGGCGCGACACTGCTCGGAACGGTCGGCCTGCCGGCCGTCACGACGAGCGGCGCGCAGGCGGCCGCCACCACTCTCTATGTCAACAACTCGGCGAAGGCCGCCTGCTCCGACGGCGGGACGGGCACCCAGGCCCGGCCGTTCTGCACCGTGGCCGCCGCGGCCGCCGCGGTCCTGCCCGGCCAGACGGTCCAGATCGCCGACGGCACCTACCTCGAGCCCGTGACCGTCGACCACTCGGGTACGGCCGAGGCGCCCGTCATCTTCCGCGGCCCGACAGCCGGACAGCCCGCGCCGTACAACTCGGGCTGGGCCTACCTCGGCACCTCCGACAAGCCCGGCGGGGGGGTCACCGTCAAGGGGGCCGAGCACGTCCGCTTCGAGCTGCTGAAGGTTCTGACCGGACCGCAGGCCCCGGCCGTCCTCGTCGACGGCTCGCGCGACGTGTCCTTCTCGGAGGTCGGCCTGGCCGGCGGCCCGGCGCTGCGGATCACCAACGGCTCCGAGCGGGTCAGTGCCGTCCGCAGCGGTGTCGCAGACGTCCTGGTGGACGGCGGATCGACCGGGACCGTGCTGAGCACGAACAGGTCCAGTTCGGTCCGGGTCGACAACGCCCCGGGCACCGTCGTGGTGAGCAACACCCTCGGGGACTGCTCGAAGGGCCTCGTCCTGACCGGTGCCTCCGCCGGAACCACGGTCGAGAACAACGTCATCAACACCGTGAACGAGCGCGGCGAGCGGTGCGACGCGAGCACCCCGGCCGTCGGCATCACCGTCGACCGGAGCGCCACGGCCGGTCTCAAGCTCGACTACAACGTGGTCGACTCGCGCAGCGGGTCGCCCGCCTACGACTGGGCCGACACCGGGTACACGGACCGGGCGGCCTTCACGGCGGCCAGCGGTCAGGGCGCCCACGACTTCGTCGAACCCACGTACCAGGACGCGCGGAACCGGCCCGACGCGTCCAAGCACCAGTTCGACTCGGCCGACGAGAACGCGCCCGGCATGCTGACCGTCGACCTCAAGGGGAACACGGCGCAGGACGACCCGACGGTGCCCAACACCGGTACCGGGAGCGGAACCCGCGACCGGGGCGCGTACGAGGACCGTACCGGCGGCAGCGCGTACACGCCGGTGGGCCCGGTGCGGCTGCTGGACACCCGGGAGGCGATCGGGGTCCCGTCGGCACGGGCCGTGGCGCCGGGGGAGACGGTCGACCTGCCGGTCACGGGCGTGGCCGGGGTGCCGGCCGACGGTGTGACGGCCGTGACGATGACCGTCACCGCGACCGAGCCGACGCAGGACGGCGACCTCGCGGTGCGCCCGTTCGGCTACGTCTGGTCGAGCCCCTCCTCGCTCGTCGGCGAGCGGGAGACCACCTCCACCCTCAACTGGACGGCGGGCCGGACGGTCCCGAACCAGGTGACGGTGCCGGTGAAGGACGGCAAGGTGTCGTTCTACAACCACTCCGGCGGCACCGTGCACGTGATCGCCGACCTGGCCGGCTACTACAGCACCAAGGGCGACCTCTTCCAGCCGCAGGACCCGGTCCGGGTGCTGGACACCCGGGAGCCGATCGGGGTGCCGTCGGCCCAGGCCGTCCCCGCCTTCGGCACGCTGGAGCTGCCGGTCGCGGACGCGGCCGGGGCCACGGCCGTGACGATGAACGTGACGGTCACCGAGCCGGAGCAGGAGGGGCACCTGACGGTGTACCCGCACGGTGGCGCGGCGCCGGACACCTCGAACCTGAACTGGACGGCCGGCCGGACCGTGGCCGGCCTGGTGACGGTGCCGGTGAAGGACGGCAAGGTGTCCTTCTACAACCACTCCGGCGGCACCGTGCACCTGGTCGCCGACCTGGTCGGCCAGTACGCCGCCGGCGGCACGGCCGCCTTCTACACCGCCGGGCCGGCGCGGGTCATGGACACCCGGTCCAGCTGGGCCCGCCCGCAGTACCGCACGGCGGGTGTCGTTCCGGCCTGGGGTTCCGTGACCGTCTACGTGGCCTGGGGCAGCAACCCGGCCGTGATGACCCTGAACGTCACCGTGACCGAGCCGGGTGCCGAAGGGCATCTCAAGGCTTTCTCGGCGGGCAGCCCCCCGAACGACACGTCCGTCCTCAACTTCGCGCCTGGCGACACCGTCGCCAACCAGGTTGTGGTGCCGATGAAGAAGGGCAGCGACCAGGTCACCTTCTACAACGCCAGTGGCGCGCCGCTGCACCTCGTGGTCGACCGCTACGGCGTCGAGCGCTACTGACCGGTCCCACCTCGTCGCACCCCACGGCCCCGCCACCGAGCACTCGCGCTCGGTGGCGGGGCCGTCGTGGTGGGGCGCGCGGGTGGAGTGCGCGCCTCCGCGGTTCGGGGGTGGCCACCCGTGGCATCATCCGTGCGTCCTCCGGGGCCGACCGGGGCCGGCGGACGGGACACGGCATCGGGCCACGGCATCGGGCCACGGCGTCGGGCCACGGGTCCGTCAAGGGGAGTTCCATGCACAGCATCCGAACCAGCGTCCGAACCAGCGTCCGCACCCGAATCGGCACCCGAATCCGCACCGCGCTGGCCGTCGGCGCGACACTGCTCGGGACGGTCGGCCTGCCGGCCGTCGGCGCGGGCGGCGCGCAGGCCGCCGTCACCACGCTCTACGTCGACAACACCACGGCCGGCTGCGCCGACGCCGGCCCCGGCACCCGGAGCGTCCCGTACTGCCACGTGGCCGCCGCGGCGGCGGTGGCCGGGCCGGGGCAGTCGGTCGAGATCGCCAGGGGCGAGTACGAGGAGACCGACCTGACGGTCACCCGCTCCGGCACGGCCGGGGCGCCGATCACCTTCCGCGGTCCGTCGCCGTACGAACCGGGCTACGGCGGCAGCGCCGTGATCGGCTCCTCCGCCCGCCCCGGGGGCGGCCTCACCGTCCGGGGCGCCCGCCACGTCGTGTTCGAGTACCTGGAGGTCCTGGCGGCCGCCGGCCGGCCGGTGGTGCTGGCCGACGGGGCGCGGGACGTCTCGTTCACCGGGGTCAGCGGCAGCGGCGGCACCGGCGTGCGGGTCACCGGCGGCTCCCAGCGGGTCGGTTACGCCCGGGCCACTCTCTGGGGCGCGCAGGGGGCCGCCGTCACGGTGGACGGCGGTGCGACCGGGACCGTCGTCAGCACGAACTCCATCATCTCCAGCACCGGCGAGGACCACCCGGCCGTCCTGGTCGACAGTGCCCCGAACACCGTGGTGGTCGCCAACAGCACCCTCGGGTCCTGCTCCCCGGGCATCGTGCTGACCGGTGCCTCGGTCGGGGCCACGGTCGAGAACAACGCGGTCAACGCGGGGCGCGACACCGATTCGCCGTGCGACACCTGGAGCTATCCGGCGACCGGCATCACGGTCGCCGCGAGCGCCGTCGCCGGGACGAGGGCGGACTACAACGTCGTCGACTCGCGCAGCGGCGGCACACCGTACAAGTGGGCCGGTACCGAGTACGCCGACCAGCCGTCGTTCACGGCGGCCAGCGGTCAGGGCGCGCACGACTTCGTGTCGCCGACGACCTTCTGGCGGGGGCCGGACCGGCCGCTCAACCACCTGATCGACTCGGCCGACGAGAACGCCCCCGGCATGCTCGCCACCGACCGCCAGGGCAAGGCCCCGGTGGACGACCCGACGCTGCCCAACACCGGTACCGGCCAGGGCACCCGGGACCGGGGCGCACAGGAGTTCCTCGGCGTGGGCAGCGCGTACACGCCCGCGGGCCCGGTGCGGCTGCTGGACACCCGGGCGCCGATCGGCGTCCCGTCCGCGCGGGCGGTGCCGGCCGGGGGGACGCTCGACCTGGCGGTCACGGGAGTGGCCGGGGTCCCGGCGACCGGTGTCACCGCGGTGACGATGACCGTGACGGCCACCGAGCCGACGCAGGACGGCGACCTCACGGTGTACCCGCACGGCCAGGACCGGCCGGGCACCTCCACCCTCAACTGGGTCGCGGGCCGGACGGTCCCGAACCAGGTGACGGTGCCGGTGAAGGACGGCAAGGTGTCGTTCTACAACCACTCCGGCGGCACCGTGCACCTGATCGCCGACCTGGCGGGCTACTACAGCCCGAAGGGCGACCTCTTCCACCCGCAGGGCCCGACCCGGGTGCTGGACACCCGGGCGCCGATCGGGGTGCCGTCGGCCCAGCCGGTCGCGCCGAACGGGACGCTGGAACTGCCGCTGGCCGGCACCGCCGGGGTGCCGTCGACCGGCGTCACGGCGGTGACGGTCAACGTCACCGTGACCGACCCGGGCGACGACGGCCATCTGACGGTGTACCCGCACGGTGGCGCGGCGCCGGACACCTCGAACCTCAACTGGACGGCCGGCCGGACCGTGGCCAACCTGGTGACGGTGCCGGTGAAGGACGGCAAGGTGTCCTTCCACAACCGCTCCGGCGGGACGGTGAACCTGATCGCGGACCTGGTGGGCTACCACAGCGCCGAGGGCCGGATCGCGTTCTACCCGGGCGGGCCGACCCGGATCATGGACACCCGCCTGAGCTGGGGGCGCCCCTACTACCGCCCGGCGGGCACCGTCCCGGCCTGGGGCTCCCTGACCGTCTTCGCGGGCGCGGGGAGCTACCCGGCCTCGGCGACCCTGAACGTCACCGTGACCGAGCCGGGAGCCGCGGGCCACCTCACGGCGTACTCCGGCGTCGGCCCGGTCCCGGACACCTCCACGCTCAACTTCGAGGCTGGCCAGACCGTCGCCAACCAGGCCGTGGTCCCGGTCGATCCGGCCAACAGGACGGTCGTGCTCCACAACGCCAGCGGTGCGCCGGTGCACCTCGTGGTCGACGACGGCGGCAGCGAGAGCTACTGACCGCCACCCGGTCCGCACCCACGGCCCCGGCACCGAGCCCCGCGCCCGGTGCCGGGGCCGTCGGCGTTCCCGAACCCATAGGCTTCCGGCGTGAGCAACGGACTTCCCTTCCCCGAACTGATCGGCGCCGCCACCGGCGTCGGATCGCTGCCCGGCACCGACGCCCGGGAGGCCGCCAGGACCTCCACCGGCGCGCTGGAGCACCTGCCGTTCCTCCCCGAACTCCCCGCCCGTGGGCCGGGCGCCGACATGATCGGCCGGTCCGCCGGCCTCCTGGTCGAGCTGTTCGCGCAGACCGAGCCGAGCGGTTGGCGGTTCGCCGACCGTCCGGGCCGGGACACCCGGCGGGCCCACTCCTGGCTGGGCGAGGACCTCGACGCGATGGAGGAGTTCACCCAGGGGTACACCGGCGCGCTCAAGGTGCAGGCGGTCGGCCCGTGGACGCTGGCCGCCGCGATCGAGCTCAAGTACGGCGAGAAGGCGCTGGCCGACCCCGGCGCCTGCCGGGACATCGCCGGTTCGCTCACCGAGGGCCTGCGCCGCCACCTCGCCGAGGTCCGCCGCCGGGTGCCCGGGGCGGAGCTGGTGCTCCAGCTCGACGAGCCCTCGCTGCCCGCCGTGCTGGCCGCCGAGGTGCGGACGGCGAGCGGTTTCCAGCGGCTGCGCGCCGTCGACCGGCAGCGCGCCGAGGAGGCGCTGCGGAACGTGATCGGCGCCCTGGACGTACCCGTGGTGGTGCACTGCTGCGCGCCCGGGGTGCCGCTGCCGCTGCTGCGCCGGGCCGGCGCCGCGGGCGTCTCGCTGGACTTCTCGCTGCTGACCGAGCGTGAGGACGAGGAGCTCGGCGAGGCGGTCGACGCCGGCACGATGATCCTCGCGGGCGTCGTCCCCTCCACCGAGCGGGCGCTCGCTCAATCAACGGCACTGTCGGACCCGGCCGGTAGTGTCCAGGGTGTCAGGGCGTTGTGGCGCAGGCTCGGGTTCTCCCCGGAGCTGCTGGGCCGCCGTGTACTGGTGACGCCGACCTGCGGGCTGGCCGGGGCCTCCCCGGACCACGCGCGCCGGGCGCTGTCACTCAGTGTGAGCGCGGCCCGGAGCCTGGTGGACAACCCGGAATGAGAGATTGACGGAGGGCTTGCGGTGGTGGCTGTCGAGGGCTGGGAGGACGTTCCGGCGGAGGTGCGCAAGCGGCACGCCGAGCTGGCCGCCGAGATCACGGACCACCGGGCCCGGTACTACGAGCAGGACGCGCCGGTCGTCAGCGACGCCGAGTTCGACGCGCTGATGCGCGAGCTGGAGGGGCTGGAGGCGGAGCACCCCGCCCTGGTCACCCCGGAGTCGCCCTCGCAGCGGGTCGGCGGTGCGCCGACCCTGCTGTTCGCCCCGGTCGAGCACCGGGAGCGGCTGCTCAGCCTGGACAACGCGATGGACGACGAGGAGCTCGCCGCCTGGGCCGAGCGGGTCGCCGGCGAGCTGGCCGGGATCGAGTACCACTACCTGTGCGAGCTCAAGGTGGACGGCCTGGCCGTCAACCTCACCTACGAGAACGGCCAGTTGACGCAGGCGGCGACCCGGGGCGACGGCCGGGTCGGCGAGGACATCACCGCCAACGTCCGCACCATCAAGGAGATCCCGCACCGGCTCGCCGGCGACGACGTGCCCGAGCTGGTCGAGATCCGCGGCGAGGTCTACTTCCCGACCGAGGCCTTCGAGGCGCTCAACGCCTCCTTCGCGGAGGAGAACGAGCGCCGCCGGCTGGAGAACGAGGAGCGTGCCAAGGAGGGCAAGCGGCCCCGGGCGATGATCCGGCTGTTCATGAACCCGAGGAACGCCGCGGCCGGTTCGCTGCGCCAGAAGGACCCGCTGATCACCGCCTCCCGCCCGCTGCACATGGTGGTGCACGGGATCGGCGCCCGGGTCGGCTTCGACATCGACAAGCAGTCGCACGCCTACGACCTGCTGCGCGGGTGGGGCCTGCCCACCGCGCGGCACAACCGGGTGGTCGGCACGCTGGCGGAGGTGCGGGAGTTCATCGCGCACTTCGGCGAGCAGCGGCACTCGGTCGAGCACGAGATCGACGGCGTGGTCGTCAAGGTGGACGAGATCGCCCTCCAGGGCCGGCTCGGCTCCACCTCGAAGTCCCCGCGCTGGGCGATCGCCTGGAAGTACCCGCCGGAGGAGGTCACCGGGAAGCTCGCCGCTATCAAGGTCGGGATCGGCCGCACCGGCCGGGCCACCCCGTACGCGGTGCTGGCCGAACCGGTGAAGGTGGCCGGTTCGATGGTGCAGTACGCGACCCTGCACAACCAGGACGTGGTCAAGGCCAAGGACGTCCTGCTCGGCGACACCGTGGTGCTGCGCAAGGCCGGTGACGTGATCCCGGAGATCCTCGGCCCGGTGTACGACCTGCGGGACGGCAGCGAGCAGGCGTTCGTGATGCCCTCGCACTGTCCCGAGTGCGGCACCGGGCTGCGGCCGATGGCGGAGGGGGACATCGATCTGCGCTGCCCCAACGCCCAGTACTGCCCGGCCCAGATCCGGGAGCGGATCGCCTTCCTCGGCGGGCGCTCGGCGCTGGACATCGAGGGCCTCGGTTATGTCGCCGCCACCGCGCTGACCCAGCCCCTGGAGCCGGCCGAGGCGCCGGTGGGGAACGAGGGCGACATCTTCGGCCTGACGGTGGAGCAGCTGCTGCCGATCAAGGTGCTGGTGCGCGACCAGAAGACCGGTATGCCGAAGCTGGACGACGAGACCGGTGAGGAGAAGGAGGTGTTCTTCTTCGCCACCACCGCCGGTGCGCCGAAGAAGAACACCGGGCTGATGCTGGAGAACATCGAGAAGGCCAAGGACCGCCCGCTCTGGCGCTTCCTCAACGGCCTCTCGATCCGGCACGTCGGCCCGGTCGCCGCCCAGGACCTGGCGCGGGAGTTCCGCGACCTGGACGCGATCTTCGCGGCGAGCGAGGAGCGGCTGGCCGCCACCGAGGGGGTGGGCGCGGGCACCGCGCGCTCGATCGTCGAGTGGTACCAGGTGGACTGGCACCGGGAGATCGTCGAGAAGTGGCGCGCCGCCGGGGTCCGCTTCACCGAGGAGGCCGCCGAGGAGGAGGGCGAGCGCCCCCTGGAGGGGCTGACCGTCGTCGTCACCGGCACGCTGGCCGGGCACACCCGGGACGGCGCCAAGGAGGCGCTGACCTCGCGGGGTGCGAAGGTGACCGGTTCGGTGTCGAAGAAGACCCACTTCGTGGTCGCGGGTGACAATCCGGGGTCCAAGTACGACAAGGCTGTTCAGTTGGGGCTTCCGGTCCTCGACGACGCGGGCTTCGCGATCCTGCTGGAGCAGGGCTCGGCCGCCGCCCGGGTCCACCTGGGGCTGCCGCCGGAGCCGCCGGAGGAGCCGGCGAAGAAGGCGCCGGCCCGGAAGAAGGCCGCCGCCAAGGACACCGCCGGGACCGCTGCCGACGACACCACCGACGACGCCACCGACGACGCCGCCGGGACCGCCGCCGACGACGCCGCGGCGAAGGATCCCGAGGTGGGGGCACCGGCCACCGCCGGGACCGCCGGGGACGGCGCCGGGGAGCCCGTCGATGAGCTCGCCGAGGAGGCCACCGAGGGCTGACCCCGCGCGCGGAAGCCCCGAATCCGGCTTGTTATCGTCCTGATGCAACGTCATCGGGTGCCGCACAGTGAGAGCGGGCATCGTGACACTGTGCGGCACCGAGTGCCGTGGCGTATGTCCGGTTGTCCGAAAGTCTGCCCGTCGGGTGAAGCCGCGCATACCCTGGAGCGCAACAGAGTGTCAGCAGGGGTGGGGGTACCGGCCGAGCCGGACTCCGCGGGGCCGCTCCATGCCTGGCAGGCTGCCGGCACCGGTACGGTGCCTCACCGCTAGGCGGCCTGACGGGGCGGGCCCGACGGAGGACTGGGCTTATGGATCGTACGACCGGCGGTGCGCCCACACGCCCGCCGCAGGGGGTGGCGGGAGCGGTCCTGCTGCTCGGCGTGCTGCTGGCCGGCGCCGCGCCGCTCATCCCGCTGGCCGTGCTGGTCTACCGCTACGAGCCGGAGCTGCTGCCACTGTTCGCGGTGCCGCTGGCCGTCCTGGTCGCGGCCTGGCGGATCGCCCGCGACCGGGCGCGCGACCAGCTCACCGACCCGCTGACCGATCTGCCCAACCGCCAGGCGTTACTCCTCGCCGCCCAGGAGTCGATCGCCGAGCACACCGAGGGCTACAGCGTCGGTCTGATCCTGCTCGACCTCGACCGCTTCCGGTCGCTCAACGACACCCTCGGCCATACCGCCGGCGACCGACTGCTCGTCCACATCGCCCGCCGGCTGCACCGGGCACTGCGCTCCGGCGGGGCCGCCGGCAGCGCCACCCGCGAGTCCATCGACGACGTCTTCGCCGGACTTCCCCGGCACTACCGCGGCCGCCCGATGGTCGCCCGGATGGGCGGCGACGAGTTCGCCGTCCTGCTGCCCGGCATCGGCTGCCCGGACTCGCTGGAGAAGGTGGCCAAGGCGCTGATCGCCGAACTGGCCGCCCCGATCCGCCTGGACGGACTGCTGCTGGTGCTGGAGGCCAGCGCGGGCGTCTGTGTCTTCCCCCAGCACGCCCAGGACGCCGAGTCGCTGCTGCGCCGCGCCGACGTGGCGATGGGGCACGCGCAGCGCGGCCGCACCTCGGTCGAGCAGTACGACGAGGCCCAGGACGCCGACACCCCGTACCGGATCGGCCTGCTGGGCGACCTGCGGCGGGCCCTGGAGACCGGCGAGGTCCAGCTGCACTACCAGCCCAAGGTGGCCTTCGACGGCCGGGTGGTCGGCCTGGAGGCGCTGCTGCGCTGGGAGCGCCCGGGCCAGGGCCGGGTCTCCCCGGACGAGTTCGTGGGCCTCGCCGAGTCCAGCGGGCTGATGCCCCGGCTGACCGACTACGTGCTGGAGGCCGCCGTCGGCCAGCTCGCCCAGTGGCGCGAGCAGGGCCTCCAGGTGCAGGTCGCGGTGAACGTCTCGCCGCGCGACGTGCTCAACCCCGGCTTCGCCCAGCGGGTCGCCGGCCACCTCGTCCGCCACCAGGTGCCGGCCCACGCGCTCCAGCTGGAGATCACCGAGCGGCTGCTGCTGGACGACTCCCGCCGGGCCGCCGACACCCTGGCGGAGCTGCGCGGCTACGGGGTCGGGATGTCCCTGGACGACTTCGGGACCGGCCACTCCTCGCTGGTGCGGCTGCGCAGCCTGCCGGTCGGCGAGCTGAAGATCGACCGCTCCTTCGTCTCCCGGATGGCCACCGACGACCACGACGCGGCGGTGGTCCGCTGCTCGGTCGAGCTGGCCCACTCGCTCGGCCTGACCGTGGTCGCCGAGGGCGTCGAGGACGACGAGACCTGGGAGCGGCTGAACCGCATGGGCGTGGACGCGGTGCAGGGCTGGCTGGTGTCGGCCGCGCTGCCGGCCGAGCAGGCCACCGCCTGGCTGCGGGTGCACCGCACCGGCGCCCCGCCGGTGGAGCGGCTCGGCTCCGCCGCCGACCGGCTGCCGCCCGCGATCCAGCCGGTGCTGCCGCCGGTGATCCAGGCGGCGCAGGCGGCGAAGCTGGAGATCCAGGCGCCCAAGCAGCAGAGTTGGGCGCCGACCCGCCCGCAGTGAGGGTGCCGCGCCGCGAGGGCGGCCGGGTCCCACCGCCGGTCGTCGGCCGGTGACCGCCCCGTGCCCCCTAGGATGGGGACCACAGACCACGAGGACGGGAGCGCCGGACAGGCGGCTCCCGGCCCGGGCCCGGCGCCGCCGGAAGGCGGATCCGGGCCTCACCAGAACTCACCCTGAGGATCGCTGCATGCCTGGCATCACGCGCGAGGAGGTCGCCCACCTCGCTCGGCTGTCGCGTCTTGAGTTGCAGGCCGAAGAGTTGGACCACTTCGCCGAGCAGCTGGACGTGATCATCGGCGCGGTCGCCCGCGTTTCCGAGGTCGCCGGACAGGACGTCCCGCCCACCTCCCACCCGCTGCCGCTGACCAACGTCATGCGCGCGGACGAGGTCCGGCCGTCGCTCACCCCGGACCAGGCGCTGGCCGGGGCCCCGGCCGCCGAGGAGCAGCGTTTCCGTGTGCCCCAGATCCTCGGGGAGGACTGACCGATGACCGAGCTCATCCGTTACACCGCGGCCGAGACCGCCGCCGCCGTCGCCAAGGGCGAGGTGTCCGCCGTCGAGGTGGCCCAGGCGCACCTGGACCGCATCGGGGCCGTCGACAAGAAGGTCAACGCCTTCCTGCACGTCGACACCGAGGGCGCGCTGAGCGCCGCCCGGGCCGTCGACGAGAAGCGCGCCAAGGGCGAGGAGCTGGGCCCGCTGGCCGGCGTCCCGCTGGCGCTGAAGGACGTCTTCACCACCAAGGGCGTGCCGACCACCTGCGGCTCCAGGATCCTCGAAGGCTGGATCCCGCCGTACGACGCCACCCTGACCACGCGTCTCAAGGACGCCGGCGTGGTGATCCTCGGCAAGACCAACATGGACGAGTTCGCGATGGGCTCCTCCACCGAGAACTCCGCCTACGGCCCGACCGGCAACCCGTGGGACCTCTCCCGGATCCCCGGCGGCTCCGGCGGCGGTTCGGCCGCCGCGCTGGCCGCCTTCGAGGCGCCGCTGGCGATCGGCACCGACACCGGCGGCTCGATCCGCCAGCCCGGCGCCGTCACCGGCACCGTCGGCGTGAAGCCGACCTACGGTTCGGTGTCGCGCTACGGCCTGGTGGCCTTCTCCAGCAGCCTGGACCAGGGCGGCCCGTGCGCCCGCACCGTGCTGGACGCGGCGCTGCTGCACGAGGCGATCGCCGGCCACGACCCGCTGGACTCCACCTCGATCGACGCCCCGGTCCCGGCCGTGGTCGAGGCCGCGAAGCTGCGCGACGTGCGCGGCATGCGGATCGGCGTGGTGAAGGAGTTCTCCGGCGAGGGCTACCAGGCCGGCGTGATGCAGCGCTTCGACGAGTCGGTGGAGCTGCTGCGCGAGCTGGGCGCCGAGGTCGTCGAGGTCTCCTGCCCGTCCTTCACCCTGGCGCTGCCGGCGTACTACCTGATCGCCCCGAGCGAGGCCTCGTCCAACCTGGCCCGCTTCGACGCGATGCGCTACGGCCTGCGGGTCGGCGACGACGGCTCCCGCTCGGCCGAGGAGGTCACCGCGCTGACCCGTGAGGCCGGCTTCGGCCCCGAGGTGAAGCGCCGCATCATCCTGGGCACCTACGCGCTCTCCTCGGGCTACTACGACGCCTACTACGGCTCGGCCCAGAAGGTGCGGACGCTGATCTCCCGCGACTTCGACGCCGCCTTCGCGGGCGTGGACGTGCTGGTCTCGCCGACCACGCCGACCACCGCCTTCCCGATCGGAGAGCGCGCCGACGACCCGATGGCGATGTATCTGGCCGACCTGTGCACGATTCCGTCCAACCTTGCGGGCAACGCGGCCATGTCGCTGCCGGTCGGGCTGGCCCCGGAGGACAATCTCCCGGTCGGCCTGCAGATCATCGCACCCGCGATGGCGGACGACCGCCTGTACCGCGTGGGCGGCGCCGTCGAGGCCGCACTCAACGACAAGTGGGGGCACACCCTGCTGGAGGAGGCACCGGCACTGTGAGCAAGATCGAGAACGCCAAGGCCCAATCGGCATCGCTGAAGGGGTGGAAGCACTCCAAGCCCGGGCTCTGGCTGTCCATCGGCACCAGCGCCTTCGGCGCGGTCTCCATCGTCAAGGACGTGCGCAAGGCCCGCGGCGAGAGCGACACGCTCAAGCTGGTCAACGCCCTGGTCGGCGCCGCCGCCCTGGTCACCGGCACCGCCCTGCTGGTCCGTGAGCTGCGCCGACTCGGCGACGACGACGTCCTGCTGGGCTGACCCAGCCCGTGAGGCCCCGGCCTGCACCCGAGGTGCAGGCCGGGCCCGCACCACCGAAGACTTTTAGTGAAGGGGACGCTGTGAGCGTCAAGAACCTGGTCTCCTACGAGGACGCGCTCGCGTCGTTCGACCCGGTGATGGGCCTGGAGGTCCACGTCGAGCTGGGCACCAAGACCAAGATGTTCTGCGGTTGCTCGACCGAGCTCGGCGCCGAGCCGAACAGCCAGGTCTGCCCGACCTGCCTGGGCCTGCCCGGCTCGCTGCCGGTCGTCAACGCGATCGGCGTGGAGTCGGCCGTCAAGATCGGCCTGGCGCTGAACTGCGAGATCGCCGAGTGGTGCCGGTTCGCGCGGAAGAACTACTTCTACCCGGACATGCCGAAGAACTTCCAGACCTCGCAGTACGACGAGCCGATCGCCTTCAACGGCTACCTCGACGTGCAGCTGGAGGACGGCTCGACCTTCCGGGTGGAGATCGAGCGCGCCCACATGGAGGAGGACACCGGCAAGTCCAGCCATGTCGGCGGCGCGACCGGCCGGATCCACGGAGCGACCCACTCGCTGCTGGACTACAACCGGGCCGGCATCCCGCTGATCGAGATCGTCACCAAGCCGATCGAGGGGGCCGGCGAGCGCGCCCCCGAGGTCGCCAAGGCGTACGTCGCCGAGCTGCGCGAGGTCATCCGCTCGCTGGGCGTCTCCGAGGCCCGGATGGACAAGGGCCAGATGCGCTGCGACGTCAACCTGTCGCTGCGCCCGCACGGCACCGAGAAGTTCGGCACCCGCTCGGAGACCAAGAACGTCAACTCGCTGCGCAGCGTGGAGCGGGCCGCCCGCTTCGAGGTCCAGCGGCACGCCACCGTGCTCACCGACGGCGGCACGATCGTCCAGGAGACCCGGCACTTCCACGAGGAGGACGGCAGCACCACCGCCGGCCGGATCAAGGACAACGCCGAGGACTACCGGTACTTCCCGGAGCCGGACCTGGTGCCGATCGCGCCGGCCCGTGCCTGGGTGGAGGAGCTGCGCGCCGGGCTGCCCGAGCTGCCCCGGGTGCGCCGGGCCCGGCTGCAGGCCGAGTGGGGCCTGACGGACAAGGACATGCAGTCGGTGCTGAACGCCGGCGCCGTCGAGCCGATCCAGCAGACCATCGCCGCCGGCGCCCCGGCCGACCAGGCCCGCAAGTGGTGGATGGGCGAGCTGGCCCGCCGGGCCAACGAGACCGGCACCGAGCTGGCCGAGCAGCCGATCACCCCGGCGCAGGTCGCCCGGGTCGCCGCGCTGGTCGCCGAGGGCAAGCTGAACGACAAGCTGGCCCGCCAGGTCATCGAGGCCGTGCTGGCCGGCGAGGGCGAGCCGGACGCGGTCGTCGAGCAGCGCGGCCTGGCCGTGGTCTCGGACGACTCCGCGCTCGGTGCCGCCGTGGACCAGGCCATCGCCGAGAACGAGGCGATCGCCGCCAAGATCCGCGACGGCAAGGTCGCCGCGGTCGGCGCGCTGGTCGGCGCGGTCATGAAGACCACCCGCGGTCAGGCCGACGCGGCCCGGGTCAAGGATCTGATCCTTGAGAAGCTGGGCGTTTCTGCCTGAGTTTCCAAGGCGTCTAAGGCGTTCTAAGGGCGACTTAGACGACTAAGGCCCGGTCTTACCCTTCATAAGGGGTAGGACCGGGCCTTTGCCGTGCCCGGGGCCCCGGGCCTAAGGCGGTCGGGGCCCGGAACATCCGGCAGGCTGCCGATGCGGCCGACCCCCCTGGGAGAGGAATCTTTACCTCAGAACGAGAGAGACACCGAAACCCACGAGGGGAAACACCGTGATCGAGTACGAGCTCATCAAGCAGCAGGGCCTGGAGCTCCGGGCCCAGGCCGAGCACGAGCGCCTGGTCCGCGAGGCGAAGGGTGCCAAGCGCACCGGCTGGCGCCCGAACGTGGGCTTCCGCCTCCAGCGGCGGACCGTCCGCCCGCGCGAATGCTGACGAACCGGCACCAAGGTGCCGGGCAGGGACCGGAAGGGGAGGCGACACGGGGGTGCGCCTCCCCTTCCGGGCGTCCAGGGGACGGGATAACCCCTCGGACCGCACCCGACCTCTATGGCATGCTCGCCTCCATGCAGCAGATATCGGTGAGTCCCGTCTTCGTCGGCCGCGATCCGGAACTCACCGTCCTGCTGGACGCCATGCGCAGGGCCGGGGACGGCCAGCCGCAGACCGTGCTGATCGGCGGCGAGGCCGGCGTCGGCAAGACCCGGCTGCTGGAGGAGTTCCTCCGTCAGGCCTGCCTCGACGGCGTGGTCACCACCGTCGGCGGCTGTCTGGAGATCGGCGCCGAGGGCCTGCCCTACGCGCCGCTGGCCACCGCGCTGCGCCGGCTGCACCGGGGCCTGGGCGCCGAGCTGGAGGCGGCCGCGGCCGGGATGGAGGGGCACCTCGCCCGGCTGATGCCGGACTTCGGCGAGGCCGACGGCGAACCCAACGACGAGTACGGACGAGCCCGGCTGTTCGAGCACACCGCGAGGCTGTTCGAACGACTCGGCACGGACCGTACCCTCGTACTCGCCGTCGAGGACCTCCACTGGTCCGACCGCTCCACCCGGGAGCTGCTGGCCTACCTGGTCCGCACCCTGCACCGGGCCCGGGTGCTGCTGGTTGCCACCTACCGCAGCGACGACCTGCACCGCCGCCACCCGCTGCGGCCGTTCCTGGCCGAGCTGGAGCGGCTGCGCACCGTGCAGCGGGCCGAGCTGGAGCGGTTCGGGCCCGGCGAGGTGGCCGCGCAGCTGGCCGGCATCCTCGGCACCGCCACCCCGGACCGGGAGCTGGTCGACCGGATCCACCGCCGCTCCGAGGGCAACCCCTTCTTCGTCGAGGAACTCGCCACCGCCTACAGCGAGGGCTGCTCGGCCGGGCTCACCGACTCGCTCCGGGACATGCTGCTGGTCCGGGTCGAGGCGCTGGACGAGCAGACCCAGCGGGTGCTGCGGATCGCCGCCGAGGGCGGCTCCTACGTCGAGCACGCCCTGCTCGCCGCCGTCCTGGACGACGAGGAGGAGCTGATCGCCTCGCTCCGGGTCGCGGTCGGCGCCAACATCCTGCGCCCGGACACCGACGGCGACGGCTACCGGTTCCGGCACGCGCTGGTCCGGGAGGCGGTCTCGGACGACCTGCTGCCGGGCGAGCGGCACCGGATCAACCGGCGCTTCGCCGCCGCGCTGGAGGCCGATCCGCACCTGGTCGGCTCCGACGTCCGGCCCGCCCGGCTGGCCAACTACTGGTACCACGCCCACGACCCGGCCCGGGCCCTGCCGACCGCCCTGGAGGCCGCCAGGGCCGCCCGCCGGCGCAACGCCTTCGCCGAGCAGCTGCGGATGCTGGAACGGGCCCTCGAGCTCTGGGACCAGGTCCCGGAGGAGGTCCTGTCGGGCACCCTGCGCCCGCACGACTGGGCCGAGACCTACCCGCCCTGCTCCTGCGACGCGGACCGGCACGACGAGCACTGCCACCGGCTCTGCCTGATCGACGTCCTGGCCGAGGCGGTGGTCGCGGCCCGCCGCAGCGGCGACCGCGAGCGCGGGCTGAGCCTGGCCCGGCGGGCGCTCAAGCTGGTCGACGAGACCGAGCACCCGGCCCGCGCCGCCTGGTTCCGGATCAACCGGGCCCGGATGCTCGGCCACCTCCGCCGCTCCGGCGACGAGGAGGAGATCGCGTACGCGCACCGGCTGGTCGAGCACCTGCCGCCGTCCGCCGTGCAGGCCGAGGTGTTCGCCCTCGGCGCTGGTAGCGGGATGCTCTCCAACCCCCGCGCCGAGCTGGTCGAACTCGCCGAGCGGGCGGCCCGGATCGCCCGCGAGGTGGGCGCGGACGCCATCGAGCAGCACGCCCTGATGACGCTCGGCGGACTGCGCAACGACCTCGACTCCGACCCGGAGGCCGCGGTCGCCCAGCTCACCGCGGCGGTGGAGGCCACCCGGCGGATCGGCGCCCCCGACATCCTGCTGCGCGGCATCAACAACCTGTCCTCGATGCAGCGCGGGCTCGGCCGGGCCGAGGAGGCGGCGGCGCTCGCCCGGGAGGGGCTGGAATCGGCCCGGGGCAACGGCCTCCAGCGCAACATCGGCACCATCCTGACCGGGAACCTCGCCGAGGCGCTGATGGACCTCGGGCGGATCGACGAGGCCGAGCAGGTGCTCGCCGAATGCCACCTGCTCGGTGTGACCGGCACCCACGCCGAGTTCCTGGACCGGATGCGCGGCGAACTCGCCCTGCTCCGCGGCGACCTGCCCGGTGCCGCCGCCATGCTGGCCCAGGCCAGGGCGGCCAACCGGATCGGCCAGCTCCAGCACTCCGTCCCGATCGCACGGCTGGCGCTGCGGATCGCCACCGGGGCGGGCCGCCCGCTGGACGCCCGCGCCGAGCTGGTCGCCGCCCTGGACGAGGACCTCCGGTGCGGCTACCTCGCCGACCTCTACCCGCTGCTGGTGGACGGCGCCGCCGCCGAGGCGGACAGCCGGGGCCTGCCGGAGGCCGACCCGGGCCGGGCCGCGGTGCTGGCCAGGATCGCCGCGACGGCGGCCGGACTGACCCCGACCGTGCCGCTGCACCACGGCTGGGCCCGGCTGCTGGAGGCCGAACTGGCCCGCGCCCAGGGCGCGGACACCCCCGAGCAGTGGGCCACCGCGGTCGCCGCGCTGCGCCCGACCGGACTGCCCCACCCGCTGGCGGTCGCGCTGCTGCGGGCCGGCGAGGCCGAGGTGCTGGCCGGACGCCGCGAAGCCGGCGTCGAACTCCTCCGCGAGGCGCGGGAACTGGCGTCCGCCCGGTCCGACGCCGGACTGCGGGCCGGGATCGACGCCCTGGCCGCGCGGGCCGGCCTGGCGCTCGTCGCGGACCGCCCGGCGCCCGCTCCGGCACTGCCGGCCGCTGAATCCCTCGGCCTCACCCCCCGTGAGCGGGACGTGCTCCGATTGCTCGCCCGGGGGTGCACCAACCGGCAGATCGCCGAGGAGCTGTACATCTCGCCGAAGACCGCGAGCGTGCACGTCTCCAACATCCTCGGCAAGCTCGCGGTGGCCGGCCGGGGCGAGGCGGCCGCGCTGGCGCACCGGCTGCGGCTGTTCCCCGAGGACCTGGCCCCGGCCGCCCGCTGACGGCCCGTCCGCCGCGCCCGCCCGGTGCGCCCGTCCGCTGCCCCGCCCGGCGTGCCGCCGTCGGCGCCGTGGTGGCCGGTGCCGGGCGGGCGCCGCCGTGTGCTCCTGTGCGCGCTGCGTGAGCCCCCTTGTGCGCGCCCCTGTCAACCGGACCGATTCGGCGGAATCGGGCGCAATTCCCCACCTCAGGGCCATTACTCTAAGTTGAGTGTGCGTGTCATTGAGTGACCGAAGTGGTGTAGGGTCCCGAACGGGAACATCGGTGTGGCGGGACGGCCGGCAGGCCCCCCGCCCCCTGGGTCGACGCCCTGCCGGGGCGCCAGGGCACCGCGCACGGCCACCGGGCGCGCGGCCGGTGGTCCGTGACCGGGGCGCGAGGCCCCGGGCCGGAGGGGGAGAGGCCGAGTGAGCTCCACCGACGCGGTGCTGCCCGGAGCCGGACGGCCCCAGGCGCCGGACGCCGTCCTGCCCGCGGACGGTCCGCCGTGGCCGGGCCCGCCCCCGCGCGGCGCCCGCGCGGACGGCCCGCCCCCGTACCGCCGGGACGGCGGCGGGGCGGGACCGGGGCCGGGGCCGCTGCGCCGGGCGCTGCGCAGCCGCAAGCTGCCGGGCGCCGCCCTCGGTGTGCTCTGCCTCGCCTACGCCCTCGGCGCCGCGCTCGGCTGGGGCTCGCGCCAGCTCGCCGTCTTCATGGGCGACTTCGGCCTCGCGGCGGCGGCCCTCGCCGCCGCGCTCTCCTGTCTCGCCTACGGCTGTACGGTCGGCGGCCACGCCCGCCCGGCCTGGCTGCTGTTCGGCCTCTCCTCGCTCATGGTCGCCTTCGGCAACGGCACCTGGGGCTGGTACGAGCTGGTCGAGCGGACCAAGCTGCCGCCCAACTCGCTGGCCGAGTACGCCTTCCTGCTGTTCGCCCCGCTGGCCATCACCGGCGTCCTGGTCCTGGCCCAGCGCCCGCGCACCGCCGCCGGCTGGCTCTGCCTGCTGCTGGACGGCTGGCTGGTGGCCGGCTCGCTGTTCACCCTCAGCTGGAGCCTCGCCCTCGGCCGCACCGCCGCCGGCGAGAACGGCTCCCCGCTGCGGCTGGCCCTCAACCTGGCCTACCCGGTGCTGGACATCCTGCTCGTCTCGCTGGTCGTCGGCCTGCGCTTCGGCGGCCGGGACGGCAACCGCGCCGCCGTCCACACCGCCATGGTCGGCCTCGCCGTCACGGTGCTCTGCGACGCCCTGTTCACCTCGCCCGAGCTGCACAACAACTACCACTCCGGCGAACTGCTCGACGCCGGCTGGTTCGCCGGCAGCCTGCTGCTCGCCTGGGCCCCGTGGTCCCCGCGCTGGCGCCGACCGCTGCGCGAGCACCCGGCGCTCGGCGGGCTGCCCCGCCGCCGGGTCGCCACCACCTTCAGCGCGCTCACCCCCTACGCCGCCGCCGCCGTCTGCACCGCCGGGATCCTCTACAACGCCCTCGGCGGGCACTCGCTGGACCGGGTGGTGGCCTCGGCGGCCTGCACCGTCGGCCTGGCGCTGATCCTGCGCCAGGGCATCATGCTGCTCGACAACCTCTCGCTGGCCCAGGAACTCGCCCACAAGGAGGCGCACTTCCGCTCCCTGGTGCAGGGCTCCAGCGACGTCATCATGATCGCCGGCGCCAACGGCGTGCTCTCCTACGTCTCCCCGGCCGCGCTCGGCGTCTACGGGCGCGACCCGGAGGAACTCGTCGGCGGCAACCTGCTCGACCTCATCCACCCGGAGGACATCGACCGGGTGCTGCTGGAGGTCCGCCGCTTCCTGGCCCGGGGCCGGCTCGCCGCCCACCGCGACCCGGGCGCCGAGCCGCTGCCCGCGGCCCGGGTGGAGTGCCGGATCGGCTCCGGCGGCGGCGAGTGGCTGCACGTCGAGTCGACCGTCGACCGGTACCGCGACGGCCTGATCCTGAACAGCCGCGACGTCACCGAACGGGTCATGCTGCAGGCCCAGTTGCAGCACAACGCGTTCCACGACCCGCTCACCGACCTGCCCAACCGGGCGCTGTTCACCCAGCGGCTGCGCGCCGCCCTGGCCGCCCGCGGCCCGCAGGACGAGGCGGGTTCCGGGGTCGCCGTGCTCTTCCTCGACCTGGACGGCTTCAAGGCGGTCAACGACACCGCCGGCCACCAGGTCGGCGACGAGCTGCTGGTCCAGGCCGCCCGCCGGCTCCAGGGCGCCGTCCGCTGCGGGGACACCGTCGCCCGCTTCGGCGGCGACGAGTTCGCCGCCCTGGTCTGCGGCCCGCTCGGCCGGCTCCAGGTCCAGGAGCTCGCCGAACGGCTGCGCGCCGCGCTCTCCGAGCCCTACTGGATCGGCGGCAGCGAACTCAGCGTCGCCGCCAGCATCGGGATCGCCTTCGGCACCCCCGAACGCGGCCCGGCCGCCGACCCGCGCGCCGCCGCCGACGAGCTGATGCGCAACGCCGACCTCGCGATGTACCGCGCCAAGTCCGAGGGCAAGGGCCGGGTGATGCTCTACACCCCGGCCATGCGCGCCGACCTGGAGCGCCGCACCGAGCTGGACGAACGGCTCCGCGCGGCCGTCCGCGAGGGCGGCTTCACCCTGCTCCACCAGCCCGTGGTGGACCTCGTCACCGGCGCGGTCACCGCCGTCGAGGCCCAGGCCCGCTGGCGCTCCGCACAGGGCCTGCTGCTCACCCCCGCCGAGTTCCTGCGCTCCACCGAGCCGGGCGACGCCGCCGCGCGGTTCTCCCGCTGGCTGGTCCGCGAGGCGGTGACCGCCGCGGCGCTGCGCCGGGGCCTGCCCGTCCGGGGCCGCGCCGTGCCGCCGCCGGTCCCGGTGTCGGTCCGGCTGTCGGCCGAGCGGCTGTGCGCGCCCGGCCTGTACGAGGCGGTGGTCGCGGCCCTGCGGGACAGCGGACTGCCCGGCGGCCAGCTGATCGTCGAGGTGGCCCGGACGGGCCCGGACGACCTGGCGGACGAGCTCGGCCGCCGGCTCGACGCGCTGCGCCGGCTCGGCGTCGGCACCGCGCTGGCCGGCTTCGGGGCCGGCCGGGGCTCGCTCGGGACGCTGGTCCGGCTCCCCTTCGACGGCCTCAAGCTGGACCGCTCGCTGGTCCAGGACCTGGGCGAGTCCGCGCTCGCCCGCACCCTCGCCGGGCACGCCCTGCGGCTCGGCCGGGACCTCGGGCTGGTCACCGCCGCCGAGGGCGTCGACCTGCCGCGCCAGGTGGCCGTGCTGCAGGAGCTGGGCTGCCGCCAGGTCCAGGGCTCGGCGTTCTCCGCGCCGCTGGACGAGACCAGGCTCCGGCGCGAACTCGCCCGCCGCGCGTACCCGGTGCCGAGGCCGCTCGGCCCGCTGCCCACGCGTCGCGCCTTCCTGGCCGCGGACACCCGGACGAGTGGCCGCGGCGAGGCCGCCGCAGGGCGTGCCGTACCCCACCACAACGGCTCCGACCTGCCCGAACACCCGGCCGTGGCGGGTCCGGCCGGCAGTCCGCATGGCGAGACGGCCGTCCCACCTGCTTGACAGCCGACCCTTGACGGGAGGAAGGTCGTTGCCATGCGCACCCGAATTCTCGTACTTGGCGGGCGCGTCGGCTGAGCGGGCTCCGACCCGTTCGTGACAGACCGACGCGCCACCCCTCGCATGCCCTTGGGCACGAGGGGTTTTTTGTTGCACCGACGCTGTTCCACCACCGCAAGACCCCTGGCCCCGAGGCCCCGCGAAAGGGACGATTGGGGCAGAGCCGGCGATCGGCCCGCAAGCGGGACCCCACCCTCGACCCCCGGGGCCCGCAAACCACCGGGTCGGCCAGAACCGAGAAGAGACAGGCAGATGACCGAGCACGCCGCATCCCCCCGCCGCGGGGACACCCCGGCCGCCCACGCTCCCGCTCCTCAGCACGTCGTCGAGACCATGACCGGCGCCCAGTCGCTCATCCGCTCGCTGGAGGCCGTCGGTGCGGACACCGTCTTCGGCATCCCGGGCGGGGCCATCCTTCCCGCGTACGACCCGCTGATGGACTCCACCAAGGTGCGCCACATCCTGGTCCGTCACGAGCAGGGCGCCGGCCACGCCGCCACCGGCTACGCGCAGGCCACCGGCCGGGTCGGCGTCTGTATGGCGACCTCCGGCCCGGGTGCCACCAACCTGGTCACCCCGATCGCCGACGCGTACATGGACTCGGTGCCGATCGTCGCCATCACCGGCCAGGTCGCCTCCAAGGCGATCGGTACGGACGCCTTCCAGGAGGCGGACATCTGCGGCATCACCATGCCGATCACCAAGCACAACTACCTGGTCACCGACCCGGCCGAGATCCCCCGGGTGATCGCCGAGGCGTTCCACATCGCCGCCACCGGCCGCCCCGGCCCGGTCCTGGTCGACATCGCCAAGGACGCCCTCCAGGCCACCACCACCTTCCGCTGGCCGGTCGAGACCTCGCTGCCCGGCTACCGCCCGGTGACCAAGCCGCACGCCAAGCAGATCCGCGAAGCGGCCAAGATGCTGGTCACCGCCAAGCGCCCGGTCCTGTACGTCGGCGGCGGCGTCGTCAAGGCCGGTGCCACGGCCGAGCTGCGCATCCTGGCCGAGCTGACCGGCGCCCCGGTGGTCACCACCCTGATGGCGCTCGGCGCGTTCCCCGACAGCCACCCGCAGCACCTGGGCATGCCCGGCATGCACGGCTCCGTCCCGGCCGTCACCGCGCTCCAGAAGGCCGACCTGCTCTTCACCCTCGGCGCCCGCTTCGACGACCGGGTCACCGGCAAGCTGGACAGCTTCGCGCCGTACGCCAAGGTCGTCCACGCGGACATCGACCCGGCCGAGATCGGCAAGAACCGCCCGGCGGACGTGCCGATCGTCGGTGACGCCCGCGAGGTGCTGGCCGACCTGATCGTCGCCGTCCAGGCCGAGTTCGACGCCGGCCACAAGGGCGACTACGGCGACTGGTGGGAGCGGCTCGACGAGTGGAAGACCACCTACCCGGTCGGCTACGAGCCCGCGCCCGACGGCCGGTTGTCCCCGCAGCAGGTGATCGAGCGGATCGGCCGGCTGGTCGGCCCGGACGCCGTCTACGCGGCGGGCGTCGGCCAGCACCAGATGTGGAGCTCACAGTTCATCCGGTTCGAGAAGCCGGGCACCTGGCTCAACTCCGGCGGTGCCGGGACCATGGGCTACGCGGTGCCGGCCGCGATGGGCGCCAAGGCCGGCCGCCCGGAGCTGGCGGTCTGGGCGATCGACGGCGACGGCTGCTTCCAGATGACCAACCAGGAGCTGGCCACCTGCGCCCTGAACAACATCCCGATCAAGGTCGCGGTCATCAACAACGGCTCGCTGGGCATGGTCCGGCAGTGGCAGACGCTGTTCTACAACCAGCGCTACTCCAACACCGTGCTGCACGCCGGCCCCGGCCACGACGGCATCGAGCCGCCGGCCCAGGGCACCCGGATCCCCGACTTCGTCCTGCTCGCCGAGGCGATGGGCTGCGTCGGCCTGCGCTGCGAGCGCCCCGAGGACCTCGACGCGGTGATCAAGCAGGCGATGGAGATCGACGACCGCCCGGTGGTCATCGACTTCATCGTCCACCAGGACGCCATGGTCTGGCCGATGGTCGCGGCCGGCACCAGCAACGACGAGATCCAGTTCGCCCGCGGCGTCCGTCCCGACTTCGGCGACGACCTCGACTGAGCCCCCTCCGGAACGACCAAGGGAACCCACGACCCATGTCCAAGCACACCCTCTCCGTCCTGGTCGAGAACAAGCCCGGCGTGCTCGCCCGGATCGCCGCGCTGTTCTCCCGTCGGGGCTTCAACATCGACTCCCTCGCCGTCGGCCCGACCGAGCACCCGGACATCTCCCGGATGACCATCGTGGTCAACGTCGAGGACCTCCCGTTGGAGCAGGTCACCAAGCAGCTCAACAAGCTCGTCAACGTGATAAAGATCGTCGAACTCGACCAGTCCGCTGCGATCCAGCGGGAACTGGTCCTGGTGAAGGTCCGGGCCGACAACGACACCCGGTCGCAGATCGTCGAGATCGTCCAGCTGTTCCGCGCCAAGACGGTCGACGTGTCCCCGGACGCGGTGACCATCGAGGCCACCGGCAGCTCGGACAAGCTGGAGGCCATGCTCCGGATGCTGGAGCCCTACGGCATCAAGGAGTTGGTCCAGTCCGGCCTGGTCGCCATCGGACGCGGCGCCCGTTCGATCACGGACCGCTCGCTGCGCGCCCTCGACCGCAGCGCCTGAGACGGGCCCCGGCCCCTCCGGGACGCGCCGCCGTCTCAAACCCTGAAGCACCGCCCCACCCCGACGCCGGGTCCGCATACGGTAGGAACCACCGCAGATCCGGCAAACCACTCGCAAGGAGATGTGCCCCCGTGGCCGAGCTGTTCTACGAAGACGACGCCGACCTGTCCATCATCCAGGGCCGCAAGGTCGCGGTCATCGGCTACGGCAGCCAGGGCCACGCCCACGCGCTGTCCCTGCGCGACTCGGGCGCGGACGTCCGGGTCGGCCTGAAGCCGGAGTCCAAGTCCCGGGCCAAGGCCGAGGAGGCCGGCCTGCGCGTGGTCACCCCCGCCGAGGCCGCGGCCGAGGCCGACGTCATCATGATCCTGGTCCCGGACCCGATCCAGGCGGACGTCTACGAGGCGGACATCGCCCCGCACCTGAAGGCCGGCGACGCCCTGTTCTTCGGCCACGGCCTGAACATCCGCTTCGGCTTCATCAAGCCCCCGGCCGACGTCGACGTCTGCATGGTCGCCCCGAAGGGCCCGGGCCACCTGGTCCGCCGCCAGTACGAGGAGGGCCGCGGCGTCCCCGCGATCGTCGCCGTCGAGCAGGACGCCAGCGGCAGGGCCTTCGACCTGGCGCTGTCCTACGCCAAGGGCCTGGGCGCCACCAAGGCCGGCGTCATCAAGACCACCTTCACCGAGGAGACCGAGACCGACCTGTTCGGTGAGCAGGCCGTCCTCTGCGGTGGCACCGCCGCCCTGGTGAAGGCCGGTTTCGAGACCCTGGTCGAGGCCGGCTACCAGCCGGAGATCGCCTACTTCGAGTGCCTGCACGAGCTGAAGCTCATCGTCGACCTGATGTACGAGGGCGGCCTGGAGAAGATGCGCTGGTCCGTCTCCGAGACCGCCGAGTGGGGCGACTATGTCACCGGCCCGCGGATCATCACCGCCGACACCAAGGCCGAGATGAAGAAGGTCCTCACCGAGATCCAGGACGGCACCTTCGCCAACACCTGGATCGCCGAGTACAAGGCCGGTCTGCCCAAGTACAACGAGTACAAGAAGGCCGACGAGGACCACCTGCTGGAGAGCACCGGCAAGAAGCTGCGCAAGCTCATGAGCTGGGTCAAGGAAGAGGCGTAAGCCCTCGGGGGAGCCCTCGCGGGCCCGTATCCCCCTTGTACAACAAGGCGGCTCCCGTCCGGGTGATTTTGCCGGACGGGAGCAGCCCGCCACCCAGCCCGTCGATACACTTCCGAGTGCGCGTCAGGCCCACAGCGTCGTGCGTCTAGCTACGCGGCATGCCACCTTCCCCCCGCCCGGCAAGGCCACCCTCGTGCCCGGATCCGGGGAGAACCGGACAGTTAAGGACACACTGTCGTGAGCGCTGCTACAACTGTGAAATCTGGCGTAGTACTGATTGCCGAAGAGCTGTCGCCCGCCACCGTCGACGCCCTCGGTCCGGACTTCGAGATCCGGCACTGCAACGGTGCGGACCGCACCGAACTGCTGACCGCCATCGCGGACGTGGACGCCATCCTGGTCCGCTCCGCCACCAAGGTGGACGCCGAGGCGCTGGCTGCGGCCCGCAAGCTCAAGGTGGTCGCCCGCGCCGGCGTCGGCCTCGACAACGTGGACGTCTCCGCCGCCACCAAGGCCGGCGTCATGGTCGTCAACGCGCCGACCTCCAACATCGTCACCGCCGCCGAACTCGCCTGCGGCCTGCTGATCTCCGTCGCCCGCAACATCGCGCCGGCCAACGCCGCGCTCAAGGGCGGCGAGTGGAAGCGCAACAAGTACACCGGCGTCGAGCTCAGCGAGAAGGTCCTCGGCGTCGTCGGCCTCGGCCGGATCGGCGTGCTGGTCGCCCAGCGGATGTCCGCGTTCGGCATGAAGATCGTCGCGTACGACCCCTACATCCAGGCCGCCCGCGCCGCGCAGATGGGCGTCAAGCTGGTCTCGCTGGAGGAACTGCTGGAGGTCTCGGACTTCATCACCGTCCACCTCCCGAAGACCCCGGAGACCATCGGCCTGATCGGCGACGAGGCGCTGCACAAGGTCAAGCCGAGCGTCCGGATCGTCAACGCCGCCCGCGGCGGCATCGTCGACGAGGCGGCGCTGCTCAGCGCCCTGCGCGACGGCCGGGTGGCCGGCGCCGGCCTGGACGTGTACGCCAAGGAGCCGTGCACCGACTCGCCGCTGTTCGCCCTCGACAACGTGGTGGCCACCCCGCACCTGGGCGCCTCCACCGACGAGGCCCAGGAGAAGGCCGGCATCGCGGTCGCCAGGTCGGTCCGCCTGGCGCTGGCCGGCGAGCTGGTGCCGGACGCGGTCAACGTCCAGGGCGGCGTGATCGCCGAGGACGTCCGGCCGGGCTTGCCGCTGGCCGAGAAGCTCGGCCGGATCTTCACCGCGCTGGCCGGCGAGGTCGCCGTCCGGCTCGACGTCGAGGTGCGCGGCGAGATCACCCAGCACGACGTCAAGGTGCTCGAACTGTCGGCCCTCAAGGGCGTGTTCGAGGACGTCGTGGCGGAGACGGTGTCCTACGTCAACGCCCCGCTGTTCGCCCAGGAGCGCGGTGTCGAGGTGCGGCTGACCACCTCCAGCGAGAGCCCCGAGCACCGCAACGTGATCACCGTGCGCGGCACCCTCGCGGACGGCGAGGAGATCGCCATCTCCGGCACGCTGGCCGGGCCCAAGCAGGTCCAGAAGATCGTCGGCGTGGACGCCTTCGACGTGGACGTGGCGCTCACCGACCACATGGCCTTCTTCAAGTACGAGGACCGGCCCGGTGTGGTCGGCATCCTCGGCCGCCACCTCGGCGACGCCGGTATCAACATCGCCGGCATGCAGGTCGCCCGCGACGGCAGCGGCGCGCTCGCCTCCCTCACCGTGGACAGCGAGATCCCGCAGGAGGTGCTGTCGGCGATCGCGGCCGAGATCGGCGCCCGCTTCGCCCGCTCGGTCGACCTCGGCGCCTGACCCCCGCACCACCCCTCACCAGGGCCCGGACCGCCGTTCGCACGGCGGTCCGGGCCCTGGTGCGTTCCTCCGGGCGAAGGCCGTCTCAGATAGTAGGAAATCCAAGTATCCGTGCAGACACCGCCGGGTCCGGGTCGTACCGTGGAGTCAGCCGCACGGTGTGCCGCCCCTGTAGCCAGGGCGTCCGGCCCGTGCGCGCGTCCGCACCCATGGGCGGGAGACCCCTGCCCGGTGTACCCCCCTCCTCCCCACCCCGCCGCGTCCGTTCCCACGGCGCGTATCGAACCAAGGAGCCCCGGTATGCCCCCGACTGCCGACCGCCACGCCGCTTCCGCCCCCGCCGCCCCGCAGACCCGCGTCCCCCGCCGCCGCCGGGCCGTCGAGCGGAACACCTTCGCCGCCGCGGCGCTCCAGCGGGCGCTGGACCGCCGCGACAACGGCGGCGTGACCGGCCACGCCTGACCGGGCGCGCTCCGGCGGGCCGCACCTGACCGGCCACACTCTGGCGCGCCACGCCTGACCGGCCGCGCTCCGGCGGGCCGTCGCTTCCGACCGCTCCCGGCCCGTTCGGCGTTCATCGTCCGAATGGGCCGGACGGGCTGACGGCAGGTCACCCACAGGAGTGCAAGTTGCCGCCGTTCGGTGGAAGTTGCTCGCCCCGACCGGCGCGATATTCCTAATTTGGGGCCCCCGGAAGGGTGATCGACGGCCGCGCGGGCGGGCGTCAGCGGCACCGGTGCGGATCAGTTCCCCCGGCCGGGGGAGAGGACCATGCGCCATCCCGTCGTCCGCCGACCGCTTTCCCGGCTCGGCCTGACGCTCACCCTGCTCGCCGGCCCGGCCCTGCTCACCGGGGCCGCCCCGGCCACCGGCGGTCCGCCGCCGGCCCCGGCGGCCCCGCCGGGCCGCTCCGCCGCCGGACCCGTCGCCGTCCTGCTGGAACTCGCCACCGAACCCGTCGCCCCGGCCTGGCGCCGGGCCGGCGACGAGGCCCGGCGCGACCGGCGCTCCCCGGAGGCCGTCCGGGGCGCGGCCGCCCGGGCCGGCGCCGCCCAGCGGACCCGTGCCTCCACGGCGCTGGACCGCCTGGCCGACGCCGTCCACGACGCCGTCCCCGCCGCCCGGGAGCTCTACCGCACCCGCACCCTGATCACCGGACTCGCCGTCAACGCCCCCGCCGACCGGCTGCCCGCGCTGCGCACCCTGCCCGGGGTCGCGGCCGTGCACCCGATCGTCCGCAAGCAGCGGGACAACGCCCACTCGGTGCCCGTCACCGGCGCGCCCGAGGTCTGGACGGGCGGCTCCTCCGACGGCGGCCCGGACGGCGGCGACACCGGCCGGGGCGTGCGGATCGGTATCGCGGACAGCGGCATCGACTACACCCACGCCGACTTCGGCGGCCCCGGCACCGAGGAGGCGTTCCGTTCGGTCGACGGGGCGAAGCCCGCGCCGGCCGGCCTCTTCCCGAGCGCCAAGGTGACCGGCGGCCGCGACCTGGTCGGCGACGACTACCAGCCCGACCCGTCCTCCCCGCGCTACCAGCCCGAGCCGCACCCGGACGAGAACCCGATCGACTGCGTCCGCAACGGCCACGGCACCCATGTGGCCGGCACCGCCGCCGGCTTCGGCGTCACCACCGACGGACAGCCCTACCGCGGCCCCTACCGGCCCGGGCTCGACCCGGCCGGCTTCCGGGTCGGCCCCGGCGCCGCGCCCGGCGCCCAGCTGTACGCGATCCGGGTGTTCGGCTGCGACGGTTCCACCGACCAGCTCGGCGAGGCCCTCGACCTGGCCGCCGACCCGGACGGCGACGGCGACCCGAGCGACCGGCTCGACGTCCTCAACCTCTCGCTCGGCAGCCGCTTCGGCGCCACCGACGACGCCGACGCCCTCGCCGTCGACCGGCTCGCCGCGCTCGGCACCGTGGTGGTCGCCGCCGCGGGCAACGAGGGCGACGTGTACGCCATCGGCGGCAGCCCCGGCACCGCCGCCAGGGCGCTCGCCGTCGCCGCCTCGGTCGACCCGCACAGCGACGCCGACGGCCTCACCGTGCTCGACCCGCAGCCGCTCGCCGGGATCATGCCGGCCCACTGGAGCGCCCGCTACCAGGACTGGTCCACCGCCGACGTGGCCGGGGAGCTGGCCCTGCCCGCCGACCAGCGGGACGGCTGCGCGGCCTTCTCCGAGGCCGACCGGCAGCGGATCGCCGGGCGGATCGCCGTGCTCGCCTGGAGCACCCGGGAGTCCGAGCGCGCCTGCGGCTCAGGCCCGCGCGCCGACCACGTCGCCGAGGCCGGCGCGCTCGGCGCCGTGCTCACGGCCGACGACGACCACCTCGCCGAGATCGCCGGCAACGACCGGGTCCCGCTCGCCCTGCTCGCCCGCGCCGACGGCGAACGGCTCCGCGCGGGCACCGCCGCCGGCCCGGTCCGGGTCCGCCTCGCCGCGCCCGGCAACCCGCTGCACGGTGTCGTCGCCCAGGACCAGCCGCAGCGGCTCGACACCCTCACCGACTTCACCTCGCGCGGCATCGGCGTGCCCGGGGTGGTCAAGCCGGACCTCGCCGCCCCCGGCGAGACCATCTGGTCGGCCCGGGTCGGCAGCGGCACCGGCGGCCAGCGCGAGGACGGCACCTCGATGGCCACCCCGCACGCCGCCGGTCTGGCCGCCCTGGTCCGCGCGGCCCGCCCCGACCTGACCGTCGAGCAGGTCAAGGCCGCGCTGATGAACACCGCCGGGGACACCTGGCTCGGCGACGGCGGCACCGGCCCGGTCTACGGGCCCGAGCGCACCGGCGCCGGCCGGGCCGCCGTCGACCGGGCCGTCCGAACCCCGGCCGTCGCCTACGCGGCGGGGGAGGGCGCGGTGGAGGGCGCGGTCGGCGTCTCCTTCGGCCCGCTCGCCGTCACCGGGCCGTCGGCCCCGGTGCGCGAGGTCGAGGTCCGCAACCTGTCCGCCGCCCCGGTCGCCTACCGGACCGGCTACGCGGCCGCCACCGAGCTGCCCGGCGCCCGGTTCGAACTCGCGCCCGACCGGATCGAGGTGCCGCCCGGCGGTACCGCGCGGGTCCGGGTCACCCTGAGCGTGCCCGGCGCGCTCGGCCGCGCCCCGGACCCGACCATCGCCACCGTCCAGGGCGGCCGGCCCCGCAGCTACCGGGGCGAGCTCTCCGGCCGGCTGCTGCTGACCCCGGACGACCCGGCCGTCCCCGGCCTGCGGGTCCCGCTGTTCGCGGCCCCGCGTCCGGCCACCGACCTGGCCGCCACCGCCCCGGTCCGCACCCCCCGCTCCGGGGCCGTGGTCGCGCTCACCGGCACCGACGCGCCCGGTGGCGCGCCCGGCCTGGTCAGCGCCTTCGCGCTGGGCGGGGAGGGCGCCCGCTGGGCGGACTGCCCGCCGAACAGCGGAGCGGCCGTCGGGCCCGGCGCGGGCTTCGTCCCGGAGGGCAGTACCGAGGAGGCCGAGCACCTGCGGGACCTCTGCGTCGAGCGCCCCGGCGACCGCGCCGCCAACCTGCGGGCCGTCGGCGCCGCCACCGACGCGCCCACCGTCGCCGGGGACCCGCTCACCGAGGGCCGGCTCTACCTCGGCGCCCAGGTGTGGGCCCCGGCCGCCACCCCGGTCGGGCTGTTCGGCGTCCGGGCCGTGCTGGACACCGACGGGGACGGCGCCACCGACGTGGTGGTCAAGGCCGACCGGATGCGCGGCAGCGACGTCCTGGTGGCGAGGACCCTGGACGCCCGCACCGGCGCCGAACTCGACGTCCAGCCGCTGAACGCCCGCTGGGGCGACACCGACACCGCCCTGCTGGACTCCGACACGGTGGTCCTGCCGGTCCGGCTGTCCGCCCTCCCGGGCGTCCGGGCCGGGCGGAGCACCGTCCACTACGCGGTGTGGACCGGCCTGGCCGGCTCCGGGCGGGACCCGGCCGACGCCTTCTCCGCGATCGGTCTGAGCGGCGCCCGCCCCACCCTCGCCGTCGACGTCCTGCACCCCGCCGTCGACGTCCGCACCGGCCCCGGCGGCCCCACCGCCCTGGCCGCCCCCGTCCACCCCGCGACCCTCCTCGACATCCGCCGCACCGACGGCGACCACTCCCGCGTCCTCCTCCTCCACCACCTCAACCCGGACGGCCGCCGCAGCCAGATCCTGACCCTCCCGTAAGCCACACCGAGGGGGCGCGCGACCGGAGTCGGGCGCCCCCTCGAACGGGTGAAGTGCCGGGAGACTGGTCCGAGTAGCCTGAGAATGGCCACGAGGATGCCCGTATGGGAGGAACCATGAGCGTCGCGCCGTACCCCGATTGGATCATTCCCCCGGCCGAGGGGTACACGGCCGAGGACCTCGACCGACTGCCGGATCTCCCGCCGCACACCGAACTGCTCGACGGGAGCCTGATCTTCGTGAGCCCGCAGACCCTGTTCCACATGCGCATGCTCCGTAGGCTGGAGCGGGCCTTGGAGTCGGCAGTCCCGGACGGCTGGCAGGCGTGGCGGGAGATGACGATCCGGCTCGACGCACGCAATCGCCCAGAGCCGGACCTCACCGTCGTGAACGAGCAGGCGGACACGGGGCCCGACGGCACCTACTGCGACGCGCAGGACGTCCTGCTCGCTGTCGAAATCGTGTCCGAGGAGTCCCGGGACCGCGACCGCGAGGTCAAACCGCGAAAGTACGCGGCTGCCGGTATCGCGCACTTCTGGCGGGTGGAGAAGGACGAGTACGGGCAGGCGATCGTCCACACCTACGAGATCGACCCGGCCACCCGGCTCTACGGGTTGACCGGGATCCACCACAAGCAGCTGAAGCTGGACCGGCCCTTCCCGGTCGAGGTCGATCTCACCTGATCGGCTCCGATCGGGCCCGCTGTCCGGATGGTGGACGACGGATGTCAGGCTCTGGGATGCCGGAGTAGCCTCCCAGCATGTCTCGCACGATTCGTCTCGCAGTCGTCCCCGGTGACGGTATCGGCCAGGAAGTGGTGGCCGAGGGCCTCAAGGTGCTGGAGGCGGTGCTCCCCGCCGATGTGAAGCTGGAGAGCACCGAGTTCGACCTCGGCGCCCGGCGTTACCACCGCACCGGTGAGACCCTCCCGGACAGCGTCCTGGCGGAGCTCAAGTCCCACGACGCGATCCTGCTCGGCGCCATCGGCGACCCGAGCGTGCCGTCCGGAGTGCTGGAGCGGGGGCTGCTGCTGAAACTGCGGTTCGCCTTCGACCACCACATCAACCTCCGGCCGGGCCGGCTCTTCCCGGGCGTGAAGTCCCCGCTGGCCGGCGAGCCGGAGATCGACTTCGTGGTCGTCCGCGAGGGCACCGAGGGCCCGTACGTCGGCAACGGCGGCTCCCTGCGCACCGGTACCGAGCAGGAGGTGGCCACCGAGGTCAGCCTCAACACCGCCTTCGGCATCGAGCGCGTGGTGCGCGACGCCTACCGCCGGGCGCAGGCGCGTCCGCGCAAGAAGCTGACCCTGGTGCACAAGAACAACGTGCTGGTGCACGCCGGCCACCTGTGGACCCGGATCTTCGAGCAGGTCGGCGTCGAGTTCCCCGAGGTCACCACCGACTACCTGCACGTCGACGCGGCGACCATCTTCTTCGTCACCCAGCCCGAGCGGTTCGACGTCATCGTGACCGACAACCTGTTCGGCGACATCCTGACCGACCTGGCCGCCGCCGTCACCGGCGGGATCGGCCTGGCCGCCAGCGGCAACATCAACCCGAGCGGTGCCTTCCCGTCGATGTTCGAGCCCGTGCACGGCTCGGCGCCGGACATCGCCGGCCAGGGCAAGGCCGACCCGACCGCCACCGTGCTGTCGGTCGCCATGCTCCTCGACCACCTCGGGTACGCCGCCGAGGCCGCCCGGATCGAGACCGCGGTCGCCGCGGACCTCACCGGGCGGACCGGCCCCCGTACCACTGCCCAGGTCGGCGACGCGCTCGCCGCCCGAGTATCCGCCTAGGAGGCCGGGACCCGACAAACGGTGTTCCGGCCCAGTGGGCCGGACCCCATAACGACAGCTTGCGGTTCTCCAAGGAGTCCGCGACTGTTCGGCACGGCCCTCTGGATGCGAGTATCGACAGTGGGCCGTGCCGTCGTGCGTCCGTACCGGAAGTGTGAGTCCGGGACGAGCACCGGCGGAGGCGGCCCTGACCAACCCCACGGTGAAGGACACACAGCCATGAGCACGCCCACCCAGGCGCCCATCACGTTCGACCTCAAGCCCTCCGCGCACCCGCTGCCCCAGGCGGAGCGCGAGGCCCGGCTGGCCAACCCGGGCTTCGGGCGCGTGTTCACCGACCACATGGTCACCATCCGCTGGACCGAGGGCGTCGGCTGGCACGACGCCCAGCTGGCGCCCTACGCGCCGATCGAGATGGATCCGGCCAACATGACCCTCCACTACGGCCAGGCGATCTTCGAGGGACTCAAGGCCTACCGCCAGACCGACGGCTCGATCGCGACCTTCCGCCCGGAGGCCAACGCGGAGCGCTTCCGGGCCTCGGCCCGCCGGCTGGCGATGCCGGAGCTGCCGGTCGAGACCTTCGTCGAGGCCGTCGAGCTGCTGATCCAGCAGGAGCGGGCCTGGGTCCCGAGCGAGCCCGAGCAGAGCCTCTACCTGCGGCCGTTCATGTTCGCCACCGAGGTCGGCCTGGGTGTCCGGCCCGCCAACTCCTACCTCTTCATGATCATCGCCTCCCCGGCCGGCGCCTACTTCCCGGGCGGCGTCAAGCCGGTCTCGGTCTGGCTCTCCGAGGACTACGTCCGCGCCGCCCCGGGCGGCACCGGTGCCGCCAAGTGCGCCGGCAACTACGCCGCCTCGCTGGTCGCCCAGGCCGAGGCCGCCGCGAAGGGCTGCGACCAGGTCGTCTGGCTCGACGCCGCCGAGCACCGGTGGATCGAGGAGATGGGCGGCATGAACCTGTACTTCGTCCTCGGCGAGGGCAAGGACGCCCGGATCGTCACCCCCGAGCTGTCCGGCGCCCTGCTGCCCGGGATCACCCGCGACTCGCTGCTGCAGCTCGCCACCGACCTCGGCTACGCGGTCGAGGAGCGCAGGATCTCCACCGAGGAGTGGAAGCAGGGCAACGCCGACGGCACCCTGACCGAGGTCTTCGCCTGCGGCACCGCCGCAGTGATCACCCCGGTCGGCTCGGTGAAGTCCCGCGGCGGCGACTGGACCGTCGGCGCCGGCGAGCCCGGCCCGATCACCATGGAGCTGCGCCGCGCCCTGCTCGCGATCCAGGGCGGCCAGGCCCCCGACACCCACGGCTGGCTGCACCGGATCGCCTGATCCGGCCCTGCCGGGCGGGCCGCTCGTGGAGCCCGCCCGGCGGCTCCGCCCCGGCCCGCCCGCCGCGGCCCGCCCCACGTGCCCGCCCCGCGTGCCTGCCCCGCGTGCCCGCGCCCGGTCGCTCGTTCCGGATGCCGAGACGGGCGGGCCGCAGTGCGGACGATGTGCCAGACTGCCGACGTGTCCTCGCTTTCGCTGATTATTAGCAGCAGGCGCGCCGGTCCGCAGTGACCGCTCCCGCACCACCGATGCGGAGCGACCACCAGCGTCCAGACCCGCGCGCAGACCTCTCGCACCCGCGAGGGGTCTTTTTGTTTCCCCGGACCGGCCGGAGCCCCCACAAGGGGCCGAGGGACACCGGGCGCGCGCGGGATGCTGGACAGTGGAGCCGGAACCAGAACCGGCAGAGCAGTAACCCGACCTCCCGGAAACGGAGACCCAGGGTCATGACCCAGGCGAGCAACCTCCCCGACGACGCGTTCCACGTCTTCGACACCACCCTGCGCGACGGCGCCCAGCGCGAGGGCATCAACCTCACGGTGGCCGACAAGCTGGCCATCGCCCGGCACCTGGACGAGTTCGGCGTCGGCTTCATCGAGGGCGGCTGGCCCGGCGCCAACCCCCGGGACACCGAGTTCTTCGCCCGCGCCGCCGAGGAGCTGGACCTCCGGCACGCCCGGCTGGTCGCCTTCGGTGCCACCCGGCGGGCCGGCGGCAGCGCCGCGGACGACCCGCAGCTCGCCGCACTGGTCAACTCCGGCGCACCGGTGATCACCCTGGTCGCCAAGGCCCACGACCGGCACGTCGAACTGGCGCTACGCACCACCCTGGACGAGAACCTGGAGATGGTCCGGGACAGCGTCGCCCACCTGCGGGCGCAGGGCCGCCGGGTCTTCATCGACTGCGAGCACTTCTTCGACGGCTACCGGGCGAACCGGGACTACGCGCTGGCCGTGGTCCGCACCGCCCACCAGGCCGGCGCCGAGGTGGTGGTGCTCTGCGACACCAACGGCGGGATGCTGCCCTCCGGCGTGCGGGACACCGTCGCCGACGTCCTCGCCGCGACCGGCGCCCGGCTCGGCATCCACGCCCAGGACGACACCGGCTGCGCCGTCGCCAACACCCTGGCCGCGGTCGAGGCCGGCGCCACCCACGTCCAGTGCACCGCCAACGGCTACGGCGAGCGGGTCGGCAACGCCAACCTCTTCCCGGTGGTCGGTGCGCTGGAACTCAAGTGCGACCGCCGGGTGCTGCCGCCCGGCAGCCTCGCCGAGATGACCCGGATCTCGCACGCGATCGCCGAGCTGGTCAACCTCGCCCCCTCCACCCACCAGCCCTACGTCGGCTTCTCGGCCTTCGCCCACAAGGCCGGACTGCACGCCTCGGCGATCAAGGTCGACCCGGACCTCTACCAGCACATCGACCCGGAGACGGTCGGCAACACCATGCGGATGCTGGTCTCCGACATGGCCGGCCGCGCCTCCGTGGAGCTCAAGGGCAAGGAGCTCGGCTACGACCTCTCCAGCGACCGGGACCTGGCCGGCCGGGTGGTGGCCAGGGTCAAGGAGCAGGAGAACCTCGGCTACACCTACGAGTCCGCCGACGCCTCCTTCGAGCTGCTGCTCCGCGACGAGGTGCGCGGCCGCCGCGAGCGCTACTTCACCCTGGAGTCCTGGCGCACCATCAGCGAGCAGGGCCCGGGCGGCAGCGCGGGCAACGAGGCGACGGTCAAGCTGTGGGCCAAGGGCGAGCGGATGCTCGCCACCGGCGAGGGCAACGGCCCGGTCGACGCGCTGGACAAGGCGCTGCGCACCGCGCTGGAGCGGATCTACCCGCAGCTGGCCAAGCTGGAGCTGGTGGACTACAAGGTCCGCATCCTGGAGGGCCAGCACGGCACCGGCTCCAAGACCCGGGTGCTCATCGAGACCACCGACGGCACCGCCACCTGGTCCACGGTCGGGGTGGCCGACAACGTGGTGGCCGCCTCCTGGCTGGGGCTGGAGGACGCCTACACCTACGGCCTGCTGCGGGCCGGCCTGGAGCCGGACCCGGCCCAGGGCTGATCAGCGGCCCGCCGTGGCGACAGCGGCGACAGCGGTCACAGCCCTGACAGGGCCGGCAGCCGTGACAGCGGTGACACGACGGCGCGGCCCGGGGACCGGAGGGTCCACGGGCCGCGCCGTTCGGCCGTGCGGTGCCGGACGGTGCCCCGGGGTCACCGC
>NZ_JAXCLC010000040.1:0-81673 GCF_034043715.1 Kitasatospora purpeofusca
GCCGGGGGCCCCGCGGGGGGGGCCGGCCCGCCCCCCCCCGCCGCCCCCACCACCCGGGCGCACGCACGTCACGGCCCGGACGGAACAGCGGCACGCCCTCGGTGGCGGGCAGGCCGCCGCAGGGCCTCACCGCCCTGCCACTCCCGGTTGTCGGGGAGGGAAGGCCGGCCGGGGAATGGGGGTACGAGCTGCGAATCATTGCGTTAGAGGCACATTCCGGAAGTCGCACCGGAGTCCCGCGGCCGGCCGGAGCGACAGTAACACCGGGGGGTGCGGGGGCCGCATCCGGTTTTCCGCCGGCCGCTCGCGCCCGCCCCCGGCCGCTCGGGCACGCCGTCGGCCGCTCGCGCCCGCCGCTCGGGCCGGGGCCCGGTCAGGCCGGGGCGCCGCGCAGCTCCAGCGTGCAGCACTTCACACTGCCGCCCGCCTTGAGCAGCTCCGTGACGTCGACCCCGATCGGCTCGAAGCCCCGCGCGCGCAGCCGCGCCGCCAGCCCGGCCGCCGCCTCCGGCAGCACCACCCGGCGGCCGTCCGAGACGGCGTTGAGGCCGAAGACGGCGGCGTCCTCGTCGGTGGCGAGCACCGCGCCCGGGTACAGCCCGGCCAGGGTGCGGCGGCTCTCGGGCGAGAAGGCGGCCGGGTAGTACATGATCTCGTCGTGGTCGAGCACCGCCAGCGCGGTGTCCAGGTGGTAGTAGCGCGGGTCGACCAGCTCCAGGGTGACCACGGGGCGGCCGAGGACGCGCTCCGTCTCGGCGTGCGCCCGGCGGTCGGTGCGGAAGCCGGTGCCGGCCAGGACGCGGTCGCCGGCCAGCAGGTAGTCGCCCTCGCCCTCGTTGGTGAACTCGGCCCGGTGCACCGCCCGGTAGCCGCGCGAGCGGAACCACTCCAGGTACGCCGGGGCCTCCTCCGCGCGCTCCTCGTGCCGGAACCGGGCGACCAGGGCGGTGCCGTCGACCACGGTCGCGCCGTTGGCCGCGAACACCATGTCGGGCAGGCCGGGGAGCGGCTCGATCAACTCGACGGTGTGGCCGAGCTGCTGGAACAGCGCGTACAGCTGCTCCCACTGGGCGACGGCGCGGTCGGCGTCGGTCGGCTTCGCCGGCTCCATCCACGGGTTGATCGAGTAGTCGACCGTGAAGTGCGTCGGACGGCACATCAGGTAGTGGCGCGGGCGGGCGGTACGGGACACGGGCGGTGGTCTTCCTTCCGGCGGGGTGGTGCGGGAGGGGCCGGGCGGGTGCGGGGTGCGCCCCGCCGGTTGCCCCGAGCGTGCCGGGCGCGGCGATCGCGGACGTGGCCGCGACATGCACGGTGATCGGACGGCGGCGGTCCAGCCGGGGTCGGCGAACGGTGGCGTCGGCGCAGGTCGGGGCGCCCCGGACCTCGCGAAGGGCGCGCGCTCCACGACACGCGGGCAGGAACGTGCCTGCGCGGCCGGTGCGGTGCGCTGCGGTGCACTGGCCCGGCCGGACACGCCGCGTCGACGAGGAGACCGCACGATGGGGACCAGCACGGGAACGGGGACCAGCACGGGAACGGGCACGAGTGCGGGAGCGGGCAGGGGCACCGGGACAGGAGCGGCGCCCGAGGCGGCCACCGGCCCGGTGCGCGTCCTGGACCCCTCGGGCGCGGCCTACCGCCGGGCGTTCGAACTGTTCCTCGCCGGAACGGACGAGAAGCCCCTCACCCACGCCCGGCTGACGGAGGTCGCCACCGGCCTGGACCGGCGCCGGGTGCTGCTGGACGTCGGCGCCGGCGAGGGCCGGACCACCGCCCACCTCGCGCAGTACTTCGAGCGCACGGTGGCGATCGAGCCCAGCGCGGCGATGCGCGAGCGGCTCCGCGCCGTCTGCCCGGACGCCCTCGTCCTGCCGGACCCGATCGACACGGCCGAACCGCCCGGGCCGGCGGACCTCGTCCACCTCTCCCACGTGCTCTACTACGTGCCGTCGGAGGACTGGCTGCGCACCGTCGGCCGGGTCCTGGACTGGGCGGCGCCCGGCGGGACGCTGCTGGTCGTGCTGCAGAACCCGGAGAGCCCCTGCATGCGGATGGCCGCGCACTTCACCGGCGTGCGCCACGACCTGCGGCCGCTGGCCGAGCAGTTGGCGGAACAGGGGCCGGAGTACGCGGTGGCCCTGGAGACCCTCGACCTGCGCTACCGGACGGACCGGCTGGCGGAGGCGGTGGACGTCGCCGAGTTCATGGTGAACGTGGCCGACCTGGCCGCCCTGGACCGGCTGCCGGACCGGGACGAACTGACCGCCTACGTCGAGCGCCACTTCGCCCGGCCGGACGGCGGCTACGCCATCGGCCACACCCAGGACATGCTGACGGTCCGCCGCGCCGCGCGCTGACGGCGCCGCCGCCCGGCCTGCGCCTTCGGGTCCGCCCGCCCCGGCCCGTCAGGCCCAGGGCAGCGCCGAGCGCGTGCGCCAGTACCGCTCGGCCGGTTCGGCGAGCGGCGCGAGTCCGGCCGACGCGGCCGGGTCCAGGGCGAGCCCGGCGGCGCCCAGGTTCGAGGCGAGCTGGCCGGTCGTGGCCGCGCCGGACAGCACCACGTCCGCCCAGGGCCGCGCGGCGACGGCCGCCAGCGCGAGGGCGTCGCAGGAGGCGCCGGTCCGGGCGGCGAGCTCGCGCAGGGCGGCGGTGTCCGGGCCGGTGGCGTGGCGGTCGGCGAGCCGGCCGTTGGCCATGCCCTCCTTGACCACGACGAGCAGGCCCGCCGCGTGCGCCTCGGCCAGCGCCGGTCCGGCCGAGGGCTCCAGCAGGTTCCAGGTCGACTGCACGGCGCCGAACAGCGGCCGGCCGTCCACCGTCACCGCCAGCGCCGCCCGGACCGCCGCCGCCTGCTCCGGGCCGCTGGTGGACAGGCCCACCCGCACGCCCTCGGCGGCCAGCGCGGCCAGCCGGGCGTGCAGCGCGGGGTCGGTGAGCGCGGGGCTGTCCGGCGTGACCGAGTGCACCAGGTAGACGTCCGGACGGCGTCCCAGCAGCGCGAGGCTCTCCCGCACCTGACGGTCGAAGACGGCCGTCGAGTGCTCCTTGACCTCGTGCACCGGCACGCCGGAGGCCCGCCAGTCGGCGGTGTACGTGTATCCCCACTTGCTGCCGACCGTCACCTCGGCCGCGGCCTGCGGCCGGGTGGCGAGCCAGGCGCCGAGGAACTCCTCCGCGCGGCCGTAGGAACGGGCGGTGTCGAAGTAGCGCACGCCGGCGGCGAAAGCGGCGTCGAGCAGGGCGTGGGTCCGCGCGCGCAGGGCGTCCACGGTGCGCTCGGCCGGGAGGTCGAGGTCGCGGCCGAGCGTGATGTACCCGGGCCGTCCGACGGCCGCGGTGCCCAACCCGAACCGCGCGATCGACGGTCCGGACGCTTCGGACACTCCGGTGGCGGCGTGGGCGGTCGGCATGGCGGGTCTCCATCGGCAGGTCGGCAGGGTCCATCCCCACCGCACTTTATCGGTCCCGCCGCCCCTGATCGGCCCCTGGCCTGCGGCGATACCCCCGGCGGCGGCCGGCCCCGGGCGGGTGCCTATGCTCCTGTGTCGAGTGTGCCGAATGAGCCGAAGCGGGGACCAGCGCGGGGAGGGCCGTCATGACCTACCGGATCGAACGGATCGGCCGGACGGACACGGACTGGGAGCGGATGCGGGAGGTGCGCCTCGCGCAGCTGCTGGACACCCCGATGGCGTTCCTGGAGACCTACGGGACGGCGTTGGCACACGGCGACGAGGAGTGGCACTCCCGGATCCGCCGGGTCAACGAGCCCGGCAGCGTCGGTCTGGCGGCCGTGCACGACGACGGCGCCGGGGCGGGGGAGTGGGTCGGGACGATGATCGGCTTCACGCCCGAGCCCGGGACGGCGCTGCTGGTCGGCGTCTGGGTCCACCCGGAGCACCGGGGCCGCGAGCGCGGGGTGACGGACACCATGCTGGACGCGATCATCGCCTGGGCCCGGGAGACGGGCGCGCGGCGCCTGCTGCTCACCGTGCACGAGGACAACGCCCGGGCCGCCGCCTTCTACCGGCGCCGGGGCTTCGAGTTCACCGGCGGCACCAAGCCCTACCCGCTGGACCCGGCCGCCCGCGAACTGGAGATGGCACTGCCGCTGGCCTGACCGGACCTCACCCGGTCCGCTACCCCACCTCCTCCTTTACCCCGTCACCGACCGGGCCTCCTCGGCGCTGTGCGCGGAGGCGAAGGTGAACGCTCGCGGCGAGGGCCCGTGCGCCCGCAGGTGCGCCAGCCGCTCCAACGCCTCGGCGACGCTCGGCCGGTGCCCGGCGGGCACCCACCAGAGCACCAGGTGCGCCTCGACGTGCCGTGCGAACCACTCCCGCCGACGCCGCATCGCCTCCAAGTGCCCGCTGCGGTAGGCGAATTCCCACAGCGCTTCCTGGCTCTCCCACACCGACAGGTTGACGACGACGTCCGCGCCCGCCGGGCGCAGGCCGGTGGCGTCGTCGGCGCCGTCCTCGACCAGCCGCCAGACGAAGCCGGGCGTTCCGTCAGCGGCGGCGTTGACCGGATCGAGCAGCTCGACGAACGGCGCGATCCGCGGGTCGTCGATCGGATGGAGCAGCGTGGCGACGTTGAGTTGGGCGAGCTGAGCGGGCTGAGTGGATCGAGCGGGCTGAGCGGATCGATCGCGCGGGGCAGGCCGGGACGAGGTCATGCCTCATCCCAGCACGGCCCGAGTTTCTATGTCAATCGTCATTGTTTTTAGAAGCTTCGACCACCACGCAGCACTCGCCCGGCCGGGCGTCCATCCGCGCCCGGAGCGGACCGTCCGCCCCCAACAGGCCCTCCAGCAACGCCAGGTTCATGCCGCAGACCAGCGGCGGGAACTGCTCCGCGACGGCGTGGAACGGGCAGTTGCGCATCCGGACCGCCGCCACCCCGTTGCCATCGTCACCGTCACCGTCACCGTCACGGTCATCGTCGCCGGCTCCCTCGCCCCGCACCGGATAGGGCTCGTAGCCGCGCGCGGCCAGCAGCTCCATCGCCCGGTCGAGGTCGCCGCAGGGCGCACCCGCTCCGCGCATCGCCTCCCCCCGGCGGCGCGCGGCCTCGCGGAGCGCGAGGTCCAGCCCGGCCGCCTCGGCCGCTCCGGCGAGCAGCTCGGCGGCGGTGCGGTAGTCACGGGCGGGCAGCGACACCGCGTACTCGGTACGCGCCCGGGTGTACACCTTGGCGGGGCGGCCCGCCCCCGGTCCCGAGCGGCCGGTCAGCCGGCGGCTGCCGCTCTCCAGCAGCCCGGCCTCGGTGAGCTTGTCGAGGTGGTGCGCGGCGAGCGTGCGGGCCACCCCCGCGGCCTCGGCGGCCTCGTTGCGCCCGACCTCGCGGCCCTGCGCCACCACGTACTCGTACAGTCGGCGCCGCACTGGGTCCTGCAGCACCGCGATCGCGTCGATGTCCTCCATCCGGCCATTCTAAGAACAACGCGAATCGCTGTTAGAAGCCCCGAGCCGCCGGAGGTCCCGCCGTCAGCAGCCCCGAGGCCCCGGTAGCCCCGCCGCTCAGGCGTAGTGGCCGCCCGTGGCGTCCGGTAGCGGGTCCGGCACTGCGTCCAGCAGCTGCGGTCCGTCGTTGCGGACGCTGTTCACCGCGGTCGCCACCGGCCGCACCAGCAGGTCGCCCGCCGGTGCGTGCAGCAGGCCGCGGACCTCGGCGGGGTCGGTGACGCTCGGGTCGAGCCAGGCGTCCAGGGCGTCGGTGGTGAGGGTGACCGGCATCCGGTCGTGGATCCGGCCGGCCGCGTCGGTCGCCTCGGTGGTCAGCACGGTGCAGGTCACCAGCCACGCGTCCGCGTCCTCGGGTGCCGTGCGGTCGCGCCAGAACTCGTACAGCCCGGCCATCAACAGCAGGCCGCCGTCCGGCCGGTGGAGGTAGTAGGGCTGCTTGTACCCCTTGCGTCCGTCCGCCGCCGGCACCGGACGCCACTCGAAGTACCCGTCGGCGGGGACCACGCAGCGCCGCTCCTTGAACGCCTTGCGGAACGCCGGCTTCTCGGCGGCCGTCTCCACCCGCGCGTTGATCATCCGTGCGCCGGAGCCCGGGTCCTTCGACCAGGACGGCACCAGTCCCCAGCGCAGCGACCGCACCTGGCGCGTGATCTCCCCGGTCTCCCGGTCGACCCGTTCCAGCACGCTCGCCACCTCGTCGGTCGGCGCGACGTTCCACGACGGCGCGAGCGCCTCCGCCGCCGGCCACAGCGAGGCGCGCAGCAGTTCCGCCAGATCGGGCGGGGTGGTGGTGGAGACGAATCGACCGCACATGCGCCTCATCCTGCCCCCACCGCGCCCCACGCGTCACGCATCGCCCCACCCCCGGCCGTCGCTCCAAGATCATCGAGCGGTAGGCTCCACCCGCAACACGACGCGAAGGGGAGCCAGTGGCGCGGGTTGCGGTGATCGGCGGAGGTATCGGCGGCCTGGGGGTCGCGCTCATGCTGGGACGGCGGGGACACGCCGTCACAGTGTTCGAGCAGGACGCGCGGGAAGCCGGGGAGGACCTGCACCGGGACTTCTTCCACTGGGACCGTCCCCGCGTCCCGCAGGCCGTCCAGCCCCACTCCCTGCTCGCACCGGTGCGCACGGTGCTGCACGCCGAGGCGCCGGACGTCTACGCGGACCTGCTGGCGCGCGGCGCCCGGGAGTACCACGAGTTCGACTGGTTCGACGAGCATCCGCCGCACCGGGCCGGCGACGAGGAACTGGTGACCCTCCGCACCCGCCGGATCGTGCTGGAGGCCGCCCTGGCCGCGGCCGTGCGGCGCGAGCCGACCGTCGAGGTGCGGCGCGGACGCCGGGTCGACGGCCTCACCTTCGCGGAGGGCCGCCCCGCCCGGGTCACCGGCGTCGCGGTCGGCGCCGGGACCCACCCGGCGGACCTGGTCGTCGACGCGGCCGGCCGCCGCTCCCCGGTCCCCGGACTGCTCGTCGCGGCAGGCTGCCGCCCGCCCGTGGTCGAGAGCCACCGCGCCGGGATCGCCTACCTGTGCCGCTGGTACCGCGTACGGGAGGACGGCCCCCGCGACCCGGGCCGGCTGCGGAACGGCTCGTCGACGCCGTTCGCGCTCGCCGGGGTCTTCCCCTCCGACAACGACACCTTCGCGGTGAACGTGGTGGTCTCCACCGCCGACCCGACCCGGGGCGCGCTCACCGACCCCGCCGTGTTCGAGGCCGTCGCCCGCAGCTTCCCCGCCACCGCGGCCTGGCTCGACCTGGCCGCCGAACCGCTGTCGGACGTCCTGGCGATGGCCGGCCTGGACAACCGCTGGACCTCCCTCGTCGACGACGAGGGCCCCGTCGTCACCGGACTGGTCAACGCCGGGGACAGCCTCGTCCACACCAACCCGACGCTCGGCCACGGCGCGGCCCTCGGCCTGCGCGCCGCCCAGTACCTCGCCGGCCACGTGGACGAGACGTCGGCGGACCCGGGCGGCTACCACGACTGGACGGTGCGGGCCCTGCGGCCCTGGTTCGACGCCCAGGTGGCCGCCGACCGGGTCGGCGCACAGCGCCTCGCCGAGAGTGCGGAGTCCGCGGACCGACGGGCCGCCGCCCTCGCCGCCTGCGCCTTGGACGATCCCGTCGTCATGCGGGCCCGCGCCCAGGTGCGGCACCTGCTGCGGACGCCCGGCGAGGCGTACGCGACCGACGAGGTCGACCGCAGCGTCACCGCCTGGCTGGCCGCCCGCCCGGACTTCGAGCCGACGCACGACGGCCCGACCCGCGCCCAGTGGGACGCCCTCGTCCCGGTCTGACGCCCTGACCGGTCCGCACGGTCCGCACGGTCCGCACGGTCCGTGGTCCATGCCGGTGTGCGAACGGCCGGTGCGCCCGAAGGAGCCGCGAGGCCCCCTGCTAGCCTCATCGGCATGATCATGACCAAGCGGGGGGCGGGCGGGCGGATGTCGGTGGAGTCGGAGGCCGGTCCGCAGCGGGCCCTGATCGCCGCCAGTTTCGTCAACCGGGTCGGCAACGGCCTCTTCAATGCCGCGTCCGTCCTCTACTTCACGCTCGTGGCACACCTGCCCGCCACCCAGGTCGGGGCGGGCCTGACGATCGCCGGCCTCTGCGGCCTGGCGGCCGGCATACCGGCCGGCAACCTGGCCGACCGGTACGGGCCGCGCCTGATCTGGCTGATCTCCTTCACCGTCCAGGCCGTCAGCATGGCCGCGTTCGTCCTCATCGACAGCTGGCTCGTGTTCGTCCTGCTCGCCACGGTGGACCGGCTGGCCGCCACGGCGGGCGGCGCCGCGGGCGGCGCGCTCATCGCCAGGGTCAGCGGTGAGCGGCCCGCCGCGTTCCGGGCCAGGCTCCGGACCTTCGTCAACCTCGGTGTGGTCACGGGCACCCTGGGCGCGGCCGTCGCCCTCCAGATCGACACCCGCGCCGCCTACACCGCGCTGATCCTCGCCAACGCCGCCAGCTTCGCCGGCGCCGCACTGGTCGTGCTGCTGGGCGTCCCCGCCTACCCGCCGCTGCCCCGGCCCGAGCAGCACCGCCGGTGGTCGGTCCTCGCCGACCGGCCGTACGTCTCCTTCGTCGCCCTCTACAGCGCCATGGGCCTGCAGTACCAGACCGTCTCGCTGCTCCTGCCGATCTGGCTCAGCGCCCACACCGACGCACCCCGCTGGACCGTGGCGGCGGTCTACGCGGTCAACAGCGGCGTCTGCGTGCTGCTCCAGAGCAGGCTCGGCTCCAAGGTGGAGACGCCCCGCCAGGGCGGTCGCGCCTTCCGCCTCGCCGGGCTCATGTTCCTCCTCAGCTGCCCGCTGATGGCCCTGACGGCCGACGTCCCCGCCTGGGCGGCGCCGGTGGCGGCCGTCCTCGCGGTGACCCTCCACAGCATCGGCGAGGTGTGGGAGTCCTCGGCCGGCTACGCCCTCGGCTTCGGCCTCGCGCCCGACCACGCCCAGGGCCAGTACCAGGGCCTCCTCGGCATCGGCTTCAACGCGGGCCAGGCTCTCGCCCCGGTGGTCCTGACCGGCGCCGTCCTCGGCCTCGGCCACACGGGCTGGCTGCTCCTCGGCCTCTTCTTCGCCGCCCTCGGCGTCGCCGGCACGCCCCTGGCCGGCTGGGCCGAGCGCACCCGCCCGGCACCCCCGGCACCCGCCGCTTCCGCCGGGGGCCCCGCCGAGGACTCCGCCGACTCCTCCGCCCGGCTCAGCTCCTGACGGACTCCGCGATCCGCCGGGCGGCCTGGGCGGGCGTGAGGTGCGTGGTGTCGACGACCTCGGCCTCCGCGTGCAGCCAGGTGCGGGCCGCCTCGGCGTAGGGCTCCAGATACCTGAGGCGGAACGGCGAGGGGCCGCCGAGTACGGTGTCCCCCTCGATCCGCCCGCGCAGGGTGTCCTGGTCGGCGTGGAGGACGAAGTGCCGCACGGGAATGCCGTGGTGGGCCAGGCCCGCCCCGATCTCGCGCCAGTACCGCTCGACCAGGACGGTCATCGGCATCACCAGGGTGCCCCCGGTGTAGTCGAGCACCCGCCGGGCGGTCTCCACCACGAGCGGCCGCCACGGCGGCCAGTGCTGGAAGTTGTCCGTGTCGGGCAGCCCCGGCGTGATGTCCATGAGTGTCTCGCCGACCTTCTCGGCGTCGAACACCCGCGAATCCGGAATCAGCGGCTGCACCAGCGCGGCCGTCGTCGTCTTGCCCGCACCGTGGGTGCCGTTGAGCCATACGATCATGCACCCGATCCTAGAGTGCGAAGCTGCCGGGGCCGGTCCCTCCGTCCGGGGTGCCAAGTCCCGGACTGTCCTCACCCGGTGTTCCGGACTCCGTCCGGGTTCGGGCCCGTCAGTTGTCCCCGACGGGCCGGAGATGGGCGTCCAGGAAGGCCCGGACGCCCGCCCCGTCGGTCGCCTCCGTCGTGGTGGCCACCGCTTCGCCGTCCAGGACGAGCACGAAGGTCGGCGCGCCCAGCACCTCGTACCGTGCGGTGGCCGCCGGGCAGCGCACGATGTCGGTGCGGACGACGGCGACGCGGCCCGCGTACTCGCGGGCCACGTCCTTGACCACCGGTTCCAGGTCCTTGCAGGCGGCGGCCCACACACCCCAGAAGTACGCGAGCACCGGACCGTCGACGTTCGCGAGCACGAAGTCGAATTCCGCGTCCTCCTTGGGATGGTGCACCCCGACTGCTGCCATGCGGTCTTCTCCTTCGTCTTCGTCTTCGTCGTCGCGACCGGCTCGCTCGCCGCCCCATTCTCCCTGGTCGGCGCTCCGCCGGCGGCACCCGTGCCTCCGGGCCCGGGCGCGAGCCGTCGGCTTCCTGCGCCACCCTCGTCGCCGACGCGATCTCCGCCTACCTCCTCGACGCGCTCGAGGTCGACGGCGCCGCCCGGAACACCTTCACTGCCACTGCCACCGCCGGCACCTGGAGCGTCTCCGGCAGGTGGAACCCGACCGGCCTCGGCCCGCCGCTACGCCTCCGCCTGCTGGTACAGCGTCACCAGGATGCCGTGCCGCGGCTCACCCTCCGGTTCCTCCTCCGCCTCGTCGACCAGCTCGGCCAGCGCCTTGGCGAGCCGGGCCGCCTTGGCCGGGCTGAGCCGGATGTGCCGCAGGGTCAGCAGATGGCCGACGGGGGAGCGCTCCAACTCCTGGGCGACGGCGCCGAACAGCGCGGCCGTCCCCTCCGCCTGAGGTCGGGCGACGACGAGCCGCTCGGCGGTCCGCCGGTAGTACTTCTCGGTGCCGCCGCGCACCTGTCGCGTTCCCGCCTCCTGGATCAGCCCCGCCTCGGACAGCACCCTGAGGTGATGGGAGACGCTGCCCTTGTTCACACCCAGCTGCGCGGCCAGCCGGCTGATCGTCGACGGCCGCCCGCTCAGCGCGAACATCAGGCGCTGGCGCGTGGGGTGGGCGATCGCGCTGTGCTGCTGGGGCGTGCTGATCTGCTGGACGCTCTGGTCCGATTGATGGCTCACCGGATCAAGCGTTAAGTATGTTTGACGCTTTGGCAAGCCGCTGGTCTACTCCCTGTCATGACCTCCACCACATCGTCACCCGCGTTGGACACCGTCGCCGTCGTCGAGTCGGTCGCCGACCTGGTCCGCGAGAAGTACGTCTTCCCCGACGTCGCCAGGGAACTGGCGGACCTGCTGCGCCGCCGGAGCGCCGAGGACTCCTACCGGGCCGGATCCGCCGAGGAGTTGGCCGACGCGGTCACCGCCGACCTGCGGTCCGTCAACGGCGACCTGCACCTGGCCCTCAAGCACCACACCGTGCCGGTGCCGCCGGAGCAGGGCGCGGCGGTGCTCGCCGCGATGCGGAGGAAGTTCGACGCCACCCTGGGCGGTGTTCCGCGCGTGGAACTCCTCGACGGCGGTGTCGCGGTGCTGGAGATCGCGTCCCACATGTTCCCGCTGGACTGGGCCGCGGGGCCGCTGGCCGCGGCGCTCTCGCTGGTGGCGCCGGCCGAGGCGCTCGTCCTGGACCTGCGCCGCAACCTCGGCGGCGACCCGGACACGGTGGCGTTCGTCTGCGGCTACCTGCTCGACGGCCGCACCCACCTCAACACCATGCTGTCGCGGCAGGGGGAGGTCGCCGAACAGTCCTGGACGCCCCCGTTCGTGCCGGGCGCCCGCTTCGGCGCCGACAAGCCGCTCTACGTCCTGACGAGCGGAAACACCTTCTCCGCGGGCGAGGAACTCGCCTACGACCTGCAGCAGCTCGGACGCGCCGAGGTCGTCGGCGAGACCACCCGCGGCGGCGCCCACCCGCGCGACGGCTGGACGGTGCACCCGCACCTGGAGCTCAGCGTGCCCATCGCCCGCGCGGTCAACCCGGTCTCGGGCACCAACTGGGAGGGCGCCGGCGTCCGCCCCGACGTCCCCTGCGCCGCCGAGGACGCGCTCGACCGCGCGCTCTCCCTGGCCGTGGCGCGCCTGGCCCGGTAACGCCCCGCCGGACGGTGCCCCGGGTCGCGTCCTGCGGACGACTCCGACTCGGCGCGCCGTTCCGTGAGTCCCGGCGGCGACGGCGGCGGCGCGCCGTTCCGTGAGCCCCGGCGGGGCCGGTGGCCGGCCGGTCTCAGAACGCCGTGCGGGTGTCGCTGCGGGCGTCACCGACCGGGAGTCGTTCGTCGTAGAGCCCGGCTCGGGCCGAGCGGCGCCATGGACGGGCGTAGCGGACGGCCATGCCGATGTCCTCGTCCTGCGGGTCGAGGTCGATGTCCGCGATCGCCAGGGCGGGGCGCCCGTCCGCGGGGCAGCGTGCCAGCCATCGTCCGCCGGGTGCCACGATCCCGGAAGGCACGGTGGCACTGAACTGCGCCGGGACCGAGTAGCCGAGCCAGTAGTTGTGGAGGATGCCGTATGCCTGGGCGACGCGGGCCCGGGACGCGTCGTCGACCATCACGGACAGCAGGACGCAGTCGACGTCCAGCCGCTCGTACTCGGCGAACACCTCCGGGAAGTTGGCCTCGATGCACAGCGCGAAGCCGAACCGGACGCCGTCCACCTCGACGACGAGCGGCTGCTGTCCCGGGGAGTAGAGGTAGGAGACCTCGGTGTGCGACAGGTACCGCTTGTCGTACCGTGCCACCGGCCGGCCGGCGTCGGAGACGATGTAGAGGCTGTTGTGCGGCCGGTTCGGCGGCGTGAGCGGGTGGATCGATCCGAACACCGTCCACAGGCCGAGCTTCCCCGCCAGCGCGGCGATCGACTCCGCCTCCTCGCGCAGGACGTCCCACGCCGCACGGCTCCAGTCGGCCGGCGCCCGCTCGCCGGCCGGACCGGTCGCCATCACGTGCTTGCTCGGGTAGGTGACCGCGCCCTCCGGGAACTGCGCCAGCCGTGCACCCGCCCCGGCGGCCTCGACCATCAGGGCCCGGATCCCCTGCCCGGCCGCCCGCAGCGCGCCCCGGTCCGTGGGGTCCTCCGGCACCGTGCTCTGCGCGACCGCGATCCGCAATGTCTTCGCCACGCCGCGGATGCTACGGCACACCGGAAGGGACGGCGGCCCCCCACATCACCAGGGAACGACGCCGGCGTCGTCGAAGAACCGCCCGGTCGGGCCGTCGTCGGGCAGGGTCGCGAGCCGGACGGCGATCGCCGCGCCCTGTTCGGGGGTGCGCACACCGCGGAAGCCGTTGAGGTCGGTCGCGACGTAGCCGGGGCAGCCGGCGTTGATCAGGATGTCGGTGCCGCTCAGCTCCCGGGCGTACTGGAGGGTGACGGCATTCAGGAACGCCTTCGACGGCGAGTACGCCGCGGACACCGGACCCGTGGTCAGCTCACCGGCGGGCCCCGACTGCAGGGTGAGGGAGCCGACACTGCTGGACATGTTCACGATCCGCGGTGAGGCGGAGCGGCGCAGCAGCGGCATCATCGCGTTGGTGACGCGGACGACGCCGATGACGTTGGTCTCCACGACCGTGCGGATGGTGGCGGGGTCGACGCGGGTGGGCTCCTGGGGCATGCCGCCGGTGATGGCCGCGTTGTTGACGAGTACGTCGAGGCGCCCGGCCTGTTCCTCGATCAGCCGTGCGGCGGCTGTCGCGCTCGCGTCGTCGGTCACGTCCAGCGGTACGCCGAACGCGTCGACGCCGGCCGCGCGCAGCTTCTCCACCGCGGCCCGGCGACGCTCGTCGTCGCGGGCGCCGACGCCGACGCTCCAGCCGAGGGCGCCCAGACCTGCGGCGATCTGGTAGCCGATTCCCTTGTTCGCGCCGGTGACCAGCGCAATCGTTCGTTCGCTCATGAGGACCATGCTGCTCTCGGGCCCCGGCGGAGGTCCAAGACCGATTGGGTGGGCAACGATACCTACCAGGTATTGATCCGGGGTACCGTGGCCGGATGGAGACCAGGGAACTGCGCTACTTCGTCACCGTCGCCGAGGAGTTGCACTTCGGGCGGGCCGCGCAGCGGCTCGGGATCGCACAGCCGCCGCTGTCCAGGGCGATCCAGCAGCTCGAACGCCGGCTCGGCGCGGCGCTGCTGGACCGGACCAGCCGCACCGTCACGTTGACCGAGGCCGGTTCGGTGCTGCTGGCCGAGGGCCGGTCGGCCCTCGACGCGGTCGAAGCGGCCGAGCGCCGGACCCGCCGCGCCGCCCTTGCCTCGACCGGTCGTCCCGGGCTGGTCCTGGTCACGAAGGCCAGCGCGTCCCGCGAACTGCTGGCGGAACTGCTGGACGCGTACGCCGCCGAACCCGGCGCCGTGGCCGTCGACGTCCTCCTGTGCGGCCCGGCCGAGCAGGAGCGGACTCTGCGCGAGGGCCGGGCCGATGTGGCGCTGCTGCACCGGCCGTTCGACTCGACGGCCGGGTTCCACACCGAAGAACTCGGCACGGAGGGCCAGGTCGCGGTCCTGCCGGCCGGGCATCCGCTCACCGGCCGGGACCATGTGCACCTGGCCGACATCACCGATCTGCCCGGTCTGCCCCTGCCGCGCTGGCCCTGCCCCGACGGCACCTATCCGCCCGGTCCCGGCCCACAGGTCCGCGACCACGCGCAACTGCTGCAACTCGTCGCGCTCGGCCGCGCTTGCGCGGTCTCGCCGGAGTCGTGCCGGGCCCAACTCCCCGACGACCTCGCCGCCGTGCCCGTGCTGGACGCGCCGAAGGTCACCACCGTGATCGCCTGGCCGCCGCACAGCCGGTCCAGGGCCGTCGCGGACCTGGTCCGGACCGCGACCCGTCTCCGGTAGTTCCCGTACGCCCGGCCGGGTCCCGGTCGCACCGCTCGCGGCTCGGCGGCCGTCGACCGCGAGAAAAACAAGCAGGCGTGATTGCTTTATCTTCCGGAGGGTGCCAGTGTGCTCACCGACGGCGATCGTTGGGCCACCTCTGGGGGTAGGCGTGCGAGTAGGGTCGGAAGCCGGGGTGGGCGACCGGGCGGTGTTGCGGGTCGGGAATGCTTCGGGGTTCTACGGGGACCGGTTCTCGGCGATGCGGGAGATGCTCACCGGTGGGCCGCTGGATGTGCTCACCGGGGACTATCTGGCCGAGTTGACGATGCTGATCCTGGCGCGGGACCGGTTGAAGGACCCCTCGCTCGGCTACGCGAAGACCTTTCTGCGGCAGCTGGAGGAGTGCCTCGGCCTGGCACTGGAACGCGGGGTGCGGATCGTCGTCAACGCGGGCGGGCTGAACCCCGCCCGACTGGCCGACGCGGTACGGGAGTTGGCGAAAAGCCAGGGGCTGGACCCGGCCGTCAGCCATGTCGAGGGTGACGACCTGCTGCCGCGCGGCAAAGAACTCGGCCTTCCTCAAGGGCTGCTGGCGGCCAACGCCTATCTGGGGGCGTTCGGTATCGCGGAGTGCCTGCGGCACGGCGCGGATGTGGTGGTGACCGGTCGGGTCACCGACGCGGCGCTGGTGGTCGGTCCGGCCGCCGCCCACTTCGGCTGGACCGCCGGGGACTTGGACGCGCTCGCGGGTGCCGTGGTGGCGGGACACGTGCTGGAGTGCGGCGCGCAGGCCACCGGCGGCAACTACGCGTTCTTCCGGGAGCACGACGTGACCCGGCCCGGCTTCCCGCTCGCCGAGATCCACGCGGACGGGTCGAGCGTCATCACCAAGCACCCGGGGACCGGCGGCGCGGTCACCGTCGGCACGGTGACCGCCCAACTCCTGTACGAGACCGGCGGTCCGCGCTACCTCGGTCCGGACGTCACCGCCCGTCTCGACACCGTCCGGCTGACCGGGGACGGGCCGGACCGGGTGCGGATCGACGGCGTGCGCGGCGAGGCGCCACCGGCCACCCTCAAGGCCGGGCTCAACCGGCTCGGCGGCCACCGCAACGAGGTGGTGTTCGTCCTCACCGGACTCGACATCGAGGCCAAGGCCGCCCTGGTACGGCGGCAGTTCGAGGAGGGGTTGGCGCCGGACCGGCGGCCGGCCGAACTGCGCTGGACACTGGCCCGCACCGACCACCCCGACGCCGCCACCGAGGAGGCCGCCTCCGCGCTGTTGCGACTCACCGCCAAGGACGGCGACCCGGCCCGGGTGGGGCGTGAACTCGGGCGGGTGGCCGTCGAGATGGGCCTGGCCGGCTGTCCGGGCTTCCACCTCACCGCCCCGCCGGGGCCGGGCGCGCCGTACGGGGTGTTCGAGGCCGCGTACCTCGCGGCGGGGCAGGTCGAGCACACCGCCGTACTGCCGGACGGGCGCCGGGTGACCGTCCCGCCCGCACCGGTCACCGCCACCACCCTGGCGGAGCCGGAGGAGGAGAGGCCGGAGGAGGAGAGGCCGGAGGAGGAGAGGCCGGAGGAGGAGAGGCCGGAACGGGAGGAGAGGCCGGAAGGGGAGGAGCCGGAAAGGCAAGAGGCGGAGGCCGGCGCTGCGGACCCCGGCCCCACCCGCCGCGCCCCGCTCGGCCTGGTGGCCGGTGCCCGCAGCGGCGACAAGGGCGGCGACGCCAACCTCGGCGTCTGGGCCAGGGACGAACCCGGCTGGCACTGGCTCTCCCGCACCCTCACCACCGAACGTCTCCGCGAACTCCTCCCGGAGACAGCGGAGTTGCCGATCACCCGGCACCTCCTGCCGAACCTCCGCGCGCTCAACTTCACCATCACCGGCCTGCTCGGCGAGGGCGTCGCCGCCCAGCACCGCTTCGACCCGCAGGCGAAGGCACTGGGGGAGTGGCTGCGCTCGCGCCGACTCGACATCCCGGAGGCACTGCTGTGACCGTCCTGCCCACCCGCCTCGACCCGGGCGGCGCCGAGTACACCGCGTTCCGGGAGGCGATGCTCGCCAAACTCGCCGAGCTGGACGGCGAGCACGCCAAGGCGCTGGCCGGCGGCGGCCCCAAGTACGTCGAACGCCACCGCAAGCGCGGCAAGCTGCTCGCCCGCGAGCGGATCGAGCTGCTGATCGACGAGGACTCGCCGTTCCTGGAACTCTCCCCGCTCGCCGCCTGGGGCAGCGACCACCCCGTCGGCGCCGCGCTGGTCACCGGCATCGGGGTGGTGGAAGGCGTCGAGTGCGTGATCACCGCCAACGACCCGACCGTGCGCGGCGGCGCCTCCAACCCGTGGACGCTGCGCAAGGCGCTGCGGGCCAACGAGATCGCCCTCACCAACCGGCTCCCGCTGGTGAACCTGGTCGAGTCCGGCGGCGCCGACCTGCCCAGCCAGAAGGAGATCTTCATCCCCGGCGGCGCGCTGTTCCGCGACCTCACCCGGCTCTCCGCCGCCGGAATCCCCACCGTCGCCGTCGTCTTCGGCAACTCCACGGCCGGCGGCGCCTATGTGCCCGGCATGTCCGACCACACCGTGATGGTCAAGGAACGGGCCAAGGTCTTCCTCGGCGGACCGCCGCTGGTGAAGATGGCCACCGGCGAGGAGTCCGACGACGAATCGCTCGGCGGCGCCGAGATGCACGCCCGGGTCTCCGGCCTGGCCGACCACTTCGCGCTGGACGAGCCGGACGCGCTGCGCCTGGCCCGCCGGATCGTCGCCCGGCTCAACCACCTCAAACCGGGCCCCGATCCGGACCGGTTCGCCGAGCCGCCGAAGTACGCCGAGGAGGAGTTGCTCGGCATCGTCCCCGGCGACCTCAAGGTCCCCTTCGACCCGCGCGAGGTGATCGCCCGGATCGTCGACGGCTCGGACTTCGACGAGTTCAAACCGCGCTACGGCGGCAGCCTCGCCACCGGCTGGGCCCGCCTGCACGGCTACCCGGTCGGCGTCCTGGCCAACGCGCAGGGCGTGCTGTTCAGCCAGGAGTCGCAGAAGGCCGCCCAGTTCATCCAGTTGGCGAACCAGCGGGCGGTCCCGCTGCTGTTCCTGCACAACACCACCGGCTACATGGTCGGCAAGGACTACGAGCAGGGCGGCATCATCAAGCACGGCGCGATGATGATCAACGCCGTCGCCAACTCGCGGGTGCCGCACCTGTCCGTGCTGATGGGCGCCTCGTACGGGGCGGGGCACTACGGCATGTGCGGGCGGGCCTACGAACCGAGGTTCCTGTTCGCCTGGCCGAGTGCCAAATCGGCGGTGATGGGACCGCAGCAACTGGCCGGGGTGCTGTCGATCGTCGCCCGGCAGTCGGCCGCGGCGAAGGGGCAGCCGTACGACGAGGACGCGGACGCCGCGATCCGGGCCATGGTGGAGCAGCAGATCGAGGCCGAGTCGCTGCCGGTGTTCCTGTCCGGCCGACTCTACGACGACGGGGTGATCGACCCGCGCGACACCCGCACCGTGCTCGGGCTCTGCCTCTCGGCGATCCACAACGCGCCGGTCGAGGGCGCACCCGGCTACGGCGTCTTCCGGATGTGAGGGAGCTTCCCGCGATGACCACCGACGACCCGCGCACCACCGACGACCCGCGCACCACCGACAGCCCACCGATCACCGATCCGCCGATCACCGATCCGTCCATCACCGATCCGCCCATCACCAGCCCGTCGATCACCAACCTGCTGGTCGCCAACCGGGGCGAGATCGCCCGCCGGATCTTCCGCACCTGCCGCGAACTCGGCATCGCCACCACCGCCGTGTACTCCGACCCGGACGCGGACGCCCCGCACGTCCGGGAGGCCGACACCGCCGTCCGGCTGCCCGGCGCCGCGCCCGCCGACACCTACCTGCGGATCGACCTGATCGTCCGCGCCGCGCTGGAGGCCGGCGCCGACGCCGTCCACCCCGGGTACGGATTCCTCTCCGAGAGCCCCGGGTTCGCGCAGGCCGTACTGGACGCCGGCCTGTGCTGGGTCGGGCCGCCGCCGGCCGCCATCGCCGCGATGGGTTCCAAGACCGCCGCCAAGCGCCTGATGGCCGAGGCCGGCGTGCCCGTGCTGGACGCGCTCGGCGCCCCGACCGAGGCCGACCTGCCGCTGCTGGTCAAGGCGGCCGCCGGCGGGGGCGGGCGCGGCATGCGGATCGTACGGGACCTCGCCGACCTGCCGGCCGCACTCGGCGCCGCCCGGGCGGAGGCCGCCAAGGCCTTCGGCTCGGACGAGGTGTTCTGCGAGCGCTACCTGCCCACCGGCCGGCATGTCGAGGTCCAGTTGCTGGCGGACGCGCACGGCACGGTCTGGGCGGTCGGCGACCGCGACTGCTCACTGCAGCGGCGCCACCAGAAGGTGATCGAGGAGGCGCCGGCCCCCGGCGTCCCGGACGACGTCCGCTCGGCACTGCACGCCGCGGCGGTGAGCGCGGCCCGGGCGATCGGCTACACCGGCGCCGGTACCGCCGAGTTCCTGCTCGCCGAGGACGGCCGGTTCTGGTTCCTGGAGATGAACACCCGGCTCCAGGTCGAGCACCCGGTCACCGAGGCCGTCACCGGACTGGACCTGGTCGCGCTCCAACTCGCCGTGGCGGAGGGGGAGAAGCTCCCCGGTCCGGACGCACCGCCGACCACCGGGCACGCCGTCGAGGCCCGGCTGTACGCGGAGGACCCGGCCAAGGACTGGCAGCCCGCCACCGGGACCCTCCACCGGCTCGAACTCGCCACCCGATACCACGAGTTCACCTCGACTGGCGAGACCGGCGGGACCGCCGGAACCGGCCTGCGGCTGGACTCCGGAGTCGCGCCCGGCGGCGAGATCACCCCGCACTACGACGCGATGCTCGCCAAGGTGATCGCCTGGGCGCCGACCCGCACGGCCGCCGCCCGGCGACTGGCGGACGCACTGTCCCGCGCGAAGGTCCACGGACCGGCCACCAACCGGGAGTTGCTGGTCCGGGCGCTGCGCCACCCGGCCTTCCTCGCCGGGCGGGTGCACACCGGCTTCCTGGCCGAGCACGCGGCCGGGCTCCTCGCGCCGGACAGCAAGGGCACCGGCCGCGCGGCGCTGGCCGCCGCCCTCGCCGAGGCGGCCGCCCGGTCCACCGCGCGGACCGGCGCACTGCCGTCGGGCTGGCGCAACCTGCCGTCCCAGCCGCAGGCCAGGCGCTACCGCACCGAGGACGGCGCGGAGGCGGTGGTCCGCTACCGGCTCACCCGGGACGGGCTGCGGGCCGACGAGTACCCCGGGGTGGCGCTGGTCGAGGCTTCCGCCGAGCGGGTCGTGCTGAGCGAGGGCGAGGTCCGGCGCGCCTACGAGGTCGCCCGCCACGGCGACCGGGTCTACGTCGACACGCCGTTCGGCTGCACCGTGCTCACGGCGCTCCCGCGCTTCCCCGACTCCGTCGGGCAGACCGACCCCGGCGCCCTGCTGGCCCCGATGCCGGGCACCGTCGTGCGCACCGGGGCCGAGGTCGGCGACACCGTCACCGCCGGACAGCCGCTGCTCTGGCTGGAGGCGATGAAGATGGAGCACAAGGTCACCGCCCCGGCCGACGGCGTTCTCGCCGAACTCCGGGCCGCCCCCGGGCAGCAGGTCGAACTCGGCACCCTGCTCGCCGTCGTGCACCCCGCGCCCTGACCGCGCCTCCTCCCACCGCGCCGCCCACCGCACCGCCCACCGCACCGCCCACCTCACCGCCCGCCGCAGTGGCCCACCCGGCACTCCCCGCCCCGCAATTCCCGCCCCGCAACCCCCGCCGAAGAACCGCCCGGAAGGACCAGCCATGTCCGCACCGCGCACCACCGCCCCCGGCAGCCAGCTGATCGAGACCCCGGAGCGCGTCGCCCTGCGCCGCGCCGTCGCCGACCTCGGCGGCCGCTACGGCTCCGCCTACTACCTCGCCAAGGCCCGCGCCGGCCGGCCCGCCGACGAACTCTGGGCCGAGGCCGGCAAGGCCGGCTACCTCGGCGTCAACCTCCCCGCGGAGTACGGCGGGGGCGGCGGCGGGATCACGGACCTCGCGATCGTCCTGGAGGAGCTCGGCACCGCGGGCTGCCCGCTGCTCCTGCTGATCGTCTCCCCGGCGATCTGCGGCACCGTGATCGCCCGTTACGGCACCGAGGAGCAGAAGCGGCACTGGCTGCCCGGTCTGGCCGACGGCAGCCGCCGGATGGCCTTCGGCATCACCGAGCCGGACGCCGGGTCCAATTCCCACCGGATCTCCACCGTGGCCCGCCGCGACGGCGAGGACTGGCTGCTGACCGGCCGCAAGGTGTTCGTCTCGGGCATCGACCACTGCGACGCGGTGCTGTTCGTCGCCCGCACCGAGGACGCCCGCACCGGAAAGCTGAAGCCCGCCCTGTTCGTCGTCCCGCGCGACACGCCCGGCTTCGAGTACCGGCCGATCCCGATGGAACTGGTCTCTCCCGAACGGCAGTTCCAGGTCTTCCTGGACGACGTGCGGCTGCCCGCCGAGGCGCTGGTCGGCGACGAGAACGCCGGGCTGCTGCAACTGTTCGCCGGCCTCAACCCCGAACGGATCATGACGGCGGCCTTCTCCCTCGGGCTGGCCCGGCAGGCGCTCGGCAAGGCCGTCGAGTACGCGCGCACCCGGGTCGTCTGGTCCACCCCGATCGGCGCCCACCAGGGGCTCGCGCACCCGCTGGCGCAGTGCGCGGTGGAGATCGAACTCGCCCGGCTGATGACCCAGAAGGCCGCGCTGCTCTACGACGAGGGCGAGGACGCCGCCGCCGGCGAGGCCGCCAACATGGCCAAGTACGCCGCCGGGGAGGCGGCCGCCCGGACCGTCGACCAGGCGGTGCAGACGCTCGGCGGCAACGGCCTCACCCAGGAGTACGGGCTGGGCGCGCTGCTCGCCGCCACCCGGGTGGGCCGGGTCGCCCCGGTCAGCCGCGAGATGGTGCTCAACTACGTGGCACAGCACACCCTCGGCCTGCCCAAGTCGTACTGAGCCGGACCGGGCCGGGCGGCGGCCGTCCCCCTCGGGCGCCGCCCGCCCGGATCCCCGGGCCCGCGCCCTCCGCCCTACGTCCCGCGCGCCCCTCCGCCCGGTTCCTCCCTGCGCCCCGCGCGCCCCTCCGTCCGATTCGTCCTCGAACAGATCGTCGCATCATCGTTCTGGCATCTGAGCGGATCCCGCCCGCCCCACCACCCCGGCGCACCGCCGCCCCGCCCCCACCTCGCGTTTCGCCATACCGCGCCACCCCTGCGCCCCGCGCGCTCCGCCAAACGTCCGTCACAGGGGCGCACCGACCGCCCACTGTCCGTATGCTCCTGTCCGCGCGCCGTACGGCCGGTCGCAAAGGACCTCCCGCCGGCCGCCCCGCCCCGCGCCAACTACCGCACAGGAGGCACGCCTTGGTGTTCCACAGCGAGTTCCCGGACGTCGGCATCGTCGACCTCGCCCTGCACGACGCCGTTCTCGGTGACGCCGAGCGCCACGGCGACCGGCCCGCCCTCATCGACGGGATCACCGGCGAGACGGTCAGTTACGCGCAACTCGTCCACGCCGTCGGCCGGGTCGCGGCCGGCCTCGCCGAAGCGGGCGTCCGCCAGGGCGACGTGGTGGCCCTGTTCAGCCCCAACAGCATCCGCTACCCGATGGCCTTCTTCGGCGCCACCCGGGCCGGCGCGACCGTCACCCCCGTCTCCTCCCTCACCACCCCCGGCGAACTCGCCGGCCAGCTCGCCGACAGCGGCGCGCGCTGGCTGCTGACCGTGTCGCCCTTCCTGCCCACCGCCCGCGCCGCCGCCGAGAAGCTCGCCGCCGAGGGCCGGGAACTCGCCGGGATCGTCGTCCTGGACGGCGCGGAGGGCCACCTCTCGCTCGCCGACCTGCTCGCCGCCACCGGGCCCGCGCCCACGATCGACCTCGACCCGGGCCGGGACATCGCCGTGCTGCCGTACTCCAGCGGCACCACCGGCCTGCCCAAGGGCGTCATGCTGACCCACCGGTCCATCGCCACCAACCTCGCCCAGACCGACGCCGTCTTCCGCCCCGAGGTGGGCGAGCGGGTACTCGCGGTACTCCCGTTCTTCCACATCTACGGGCTGGCCGCGCTGCTCAACCAGCCGCTGCGCTGCGGCGCCACCGTCGTCGTACTGCCCCGCTTCGACCTGGAGCAGTTCTGCCGCACCATCCAGGACCAGCGCGTGCAGTCCGTGCTCGCGGCCCCGCCGATCGTGCTGGCCCTCGCCAAGCACCCGCTGGTCGACGGGTTCGACCTGTCCTCGGTCGAGTACCTGCTGTGCGCCGCCGCCCCGCTCGACGGCGAACTCGCCGAGGCCTGCGCCCGCCGCCTCGGCCTGCCCCGGATCCTCCAGGGCTACGGCATGACCGAGCTGTCCCCGGTCAGCCACGTGATGTCCCCGGCGGACCCGGACCCCGCGCCGGGCTCGGTCGGCCGGATGCTGCCCTCCACCGAGCTGCGGGTCACCGCGCTGGACGGCGCCGGCGCCGACCTCGGGACCGGGCAGCGCGGCGAACTGCTGATCCGTGGCCCACAGGTGATGAAGGGCTACTTCGGCCGGCCGTCCGACACCGCCGCGACCGTCGACGCCGACGGCTGGCTGCACACCGGCGACATCGGCTTCGTCGACGACCGCGGCTACCTGCACATCGTCGACCGGGTCAAGGAGCTGATCAAGTACAAGGGGTACCAGGTCGCGCCCGCCGAACTCGAGGCGCTGCTGCTGAGCCACCCGCAGATCGCCGACGCGGCGGTGATCGGGGTACGCGACGCCGAGGGCACCGAGTGCCCCAAGGCCTTCGTGGTCCGGGCCCCCGGCAGCGCCCTCACCGAGCAGGAGGTCGCGGCCTTCGTGGCGGGCCAGGTCGCGCCGTACAAGAAGGTCCGGGCGGTGGAGTTCCTGGACGCCGTCCCGAAGTCGGCGGCGGGCAAGATCCTCCGCCGGGAACTGCGCGAGCGCGAGGCGGCCGCCACCGGCTGATCCCCCCGCGCACCGGCCCGGCCACCACCCCCACCCACCCGGCCGCACCGCCCCCGCCCCTTCCCGTGCCACCCGCACCGCCCCCACCACCCGCCCCCGCTCCCGCCCTTCCCGTGCCACCCGCCCCGTGCCCGCCGTCTGCGAGGATCGACCAGCCGCCCGCCCCCGCCCGGACAGGAACCGCCGCCGCAGATGACCACCCACCCCGCCGCCGCCCGCACCCCCCAGCAGGACCGCAGCCGCGCCACCCGGGCCCGGCTGCTGGCGGCGGCCGTCGACTGCCTCGCCGAACTCGGCTGGCACGGCTCCACGGTCGCCGTCGTCGCCGAACGGGCCGGCGTCTCCCGCGGCGCCGCCCAGCACCACTTCCCGACCCGCGAGGACCTCTTCACCGCAGCCGTCGAACACGTCACCGCCGAACGCCTCGCCGCCGTCCGCGCCCACGCGGACACACTGCCCCCCGCCGGCCCGGCCCGCACCGAAGCCGTCGTCGGCATGATCGTCCGCCTCTGCACCGGCCCCCTCTTCCGGGCCGCACTCCAGCTGTGGGTCGCCGCCGCCACCGACGAACCGCTGCGTGAACGGATCATCCGACTGGAAGAACACGTCGGACGCGAGGCCCACCGCGCCGCCGTCGAGTTCCTCGGCGCCGACGAAAGCCGACCCGGCGTACGCGAAACCGTGCAGGCCACCCTCGACCTCGCCCGCGGACTCGGCCTCGCCGATCTGCTCACCGACGACAGCCTCCGACGATCCGGAGTGATCCGGCAGTGGGCGAGCCTTCTGGAGAGTACGCTGCGCCCGGTAGGCCCATGACGCCCGTACACCTGCCCGACCGGTAACCCTCACCAAGGGGTCGCCGGGCGGTCGATGTCCGTGCAGTCTGGAGAAGAACCCCGGCCGCACGGACCACGAGGCCCGCCCGGCCGGGCACGAGCCGAACCGGGGTGCTGCCTGATCATGCGGAGAGACGAGTGGGACGCGACCGACGCGACCGACGCCACCGGCCCCCGAACGGGCGCCGCCCCCACACGCCTGGACGGCCACCGCCTCGTCCCCCTCGCCACCGCCCTGCTCCAGGACGACGGACTGATCCTGCACTGGAGTGAGGACGCCGAAGCACTGCTCGGCTGGACCGCCGAGGAGGCCGTCGGCAGCCACGCCGCCCAACTGCTCACCGACGACCGCGACCGCCCCGAGGTCCTCGAACTCTTCGCCCGGATCATGAGCGGCAAGGGCTGGACCGGCGTCTTCCCGGTCCGCCACCGCGACGGCCGCACCGTCGAGCTGGAGTTCCGCACCTACCCGATCGCCGGCCCCGGCGGCACCCTGCTACTGCTCGCCACCGCCTCCGACACCGCCGCCCTGCACCGCATCGAGGCCGACCTCGCCGTACTCGACGGCATCTTCGGCCAGTCCCCGATCGGCATGGCCGTCTACGACACCGAACTCCGCTACGTACGGCTCAACGAATCCCTGGCCCGGATGAACGGCGTACCCGTCGCCGCCCACCTCGGCCGCCGGATCAGCAGCGTCCTGCCCGGCATCAACAGCGCCGAAATAGAACACACCATGAAGCAGGTGCTCGCCACCGGCCGGCCCGTGGTCGACGCCCGCTCGCACGGCCGCGTCCCCGGCGACCCGCGCCGCGACCGCGCCTGGTCCGCCTCCTACTTCCGACTGGAGGACTCCACCGGCCGCGTCTTCGGCGTCTGCTCCTCCATCATCGACGTCACCGAACGCTTCCAGGCCGAGGCCCGCGCCTCCCGCGCCCAGGAACGCCTCGCCACCATCGCCGAAGCCACCGCCCGCATCGGCACCACCCTCGACCTCCAGCGCACCGCCGAGGAACTGATCGAGGCCGTCGTCCCCAGATTCGCCGACTTCGCCACCGTCGACCTGCTCGAAACCGTGCTCCGCGGCTCCGAACCCACACCCATCCCCGAGGACCGCGGCGTCCAACTACGCGCCGTCGCCGTCGGCGAATCCTACGAAACCGGGCTCGTGCACGCCGTCGACACCGTCGGCGAAGTCTCCGAGTACGCCCCCGAACGCAGCTACACCCAGTGCCTGCGCAGCGGCCGCCCACTACTGCGCTCCCACGTCGACGAGGAAGCACTGCGCAGCCTGGTCGCCAGCCCCGACCGGGTCGCCCCCGGACTCGCGGCCGGCATCCACTCCTATCTGATGCTCCCGGTCACCGCCCGGGGCATGGTCCTCGGCGGCGCCGAGTTCATCCGGATGCGCAACCCGGAACCGTTCACCGCCTCCGACGTCGCGCTCGCCGAGGAACTCGTCGCCCGCACCGCCCTCGCCATCGACAACGCCCGGCTCTACCGGCGCGAACGGGAAACCGCGCTCACCCTCCAGCGCAGCCTGCTGCCACAGGAGATCCACCGCACCCTCGGCCTCGAGATCGCCTACCGCTACCTGCCGTCCAGCGTCACCAGCGAAGTCGGCGGCGACTGGTTCGACGTCGTCCCGCTCTCCTGCGGCCGGGTCGCCCTGGTCGTCGGCGACGTCATGGGACACGGCATCAGAGCCGCCGCCACCATGGGACAGCTGCGCACCGTCGCCCGCACCCTCGCCACCCTCGACATGCCGCCCGAGCAGGTACTCACCCGCCTGGACGAGACCGCCTCCGGCATCGGCGAAGGCCAGTTCGCCACCTGCGTCTGCGCCGTCTACGACCCACTGGAGCGCACCCTCCAGATCGCCTCCGCCGGCCACCTGCCCCCGGTCTGGGTCGACCCGGACGGCACCCCCCGCCGGATCGAGACACCGCCCGGCGTACCGCTCGGCGTCGGCGGAGTGGCCTTCGAGTCGGTCCGGTTCGTCCTCCCCGAAGGCGGCATGGTCGCCCTCTACACCGACGGCCTGGTCGAACGGCGCGGCCAGGACCTCGACGAGGGCATCGACCTGCTCGCCCGCACCCTGTCCGGCCCCGGCCGGACCCTGGAGGAGAACTGCGACGCCGTGCTCGCCGCGCTGGTCAGCGGCGGCAGCGACGACGACATCGCCATGATCATGGCCCGGGTGCTGCCGCTGCCCGCCGACCGGATCGCCACCCTCCCGCTCACCGGCGGCGGCCGCCTGCCCGGCACGGCCCGCCGCTTCACCCGCGCCACACTCGCCGACTGGGGCCTGTCCGCACTCGCAGACTACGCCGAACTACTGGTCAGCGAACTGGTCACGAACGCCCTGCTGCACTCCGACGCCCCGCGCCGGCTGCGGCTCTTCCGCGACCGGGTGCTCACCGTCGAGGTCGCCGACACGGGCGGCCAGACGCCCCAGCTGCGCCCCTTCGCCGAACAGGACGAGGGCGGTCGCGGGATGTTCCTGGTCAGCGAACTCGCCCAGCGCTGGGGCAGCCGGCTGACCGGGGACGGCAAGGTGGTCTGGGCCGAACTGGAACTCCCCTTCGGCGCGGCCTGAGCCGGGGAACGGACGACGGCGCGGGCCGCCGCCGGGGGTACCGGGGGGCCCGCGCCGTCCATCGTTCGTCCGTCGTCAGTGCGCCGGGGCCCGGGCCGGCTCCGGCGCCGCGGGCGACTGCTCCGGACCGCTCGCGGCGGGCCGGTCGTCCAGCCCCCGCAGCAGTCGCCAGGCCAGCACCGCCGCACCCAGCAGCAGCGCGCCCGCCAGCATCCCGGCCACGTTGACGCCGTGGACGAAGGACGTCCTGGCGCTCTCCAGCAGCGGTCCGGCCAGGGTGTCCGGCAGCCCGTGGGCCGCCTCCACCGCGCCGCCCAGCGACTCACCGGCCTGCGTGGCCACCGCCGGGTCCGCCCCCGCGGGGACGGTCAGCCGGCCCGTGTACAGGGCGCCGACCACCGAGCCGACCAGGGCGATGCCCAGCGCGGTGCCCAGCTCGTAGGCGGTCTCGGAGACCGCCGACGCGGCGCCGGACCGGTCCGCGGGCGCGGCGCTCAGCACCAGGTCGGCGCCGAGCGTGTAGACCACGCCCTCGGCGGTGCCGACCAGCAGGAACGCGGCGGCCAGCAGCAGATAGGTGGAGTCCTGCTGGATCCAGCCGAGCATCCCGATGCCGATGCCCATGATCAGCAGACCGGCGGTCAGCGCCGTCCGGGCGCCGGTACGGCGCACCAGCCGGGCGGTGAGCAGACCGCCGACCACCGCGCCCGCGAAGGCGGGCAGCTCGGCCAGACCGGCCTTGAGCGGCGGGTAGCCGCGCACCAGCTGGAGGTACTGGGAGGTCACGAAGACCACGCCGGAGAGCCCGATCAGCGCGATCAGCGAGGCCAGCACGGCGGCCGTGAACCGGCGGTCCCGGAACAGCCGGACATCCAGCAGCGGGGTGTCCAGCCGCAGCTGGCGCCGGACGAACACGGTCAGCGCCACCGCGCCCAGCACGGCGGTGACCGGCACGTCCCAGCGCAGGACGCCGTGCGCGGCCGCTTCCTTGACCGCGTAGACCACGCCGATCACACCGGCGAGCGAGAGCAGCACGCTCAGCACGTCCCAGCGGCCGGGGTTCGGGTCCTTGGACTCGGGCAGCAGCCAGGCGCCGAACACGAGCAGCAGCACCAGCACCGGGATGTTCAGCAGGAAGACCGAACCCCACCAGAAGTGCTCCAGCAGCACCCCGCCGACCACCGGGCCGAGCGCGGCGCCGGCGGTCGCGGCGGCACCCCAGATGCCGATCGCGGTGGCCCGCTCGCGGTCGTCCGGGAAGAGGGTGCGGATCAGCGACAGGGTGGACGGCATGATCGTCGCCCCGGCCACGCCGAGCAGCGCGCGGGCCAGGATCAGCCAACCGGCGCTGGGCGCGTACGCGGCGAGCAGCGAGGCGGCGCCGAACGCGGTGGAGCCGATCAGCAGCAGGCGCTTGCGGCCGATCCGGTCGCTGAGCGAGCCCATCGAGACCAGCAGTCCGGCGAGCACGAAGGAGTAGGCGTCGCCGATCCACAGCAGCTGGGTGCCGCTGGGGCGCAGGGTCTCGCTGATCGAGGGGATGGCCAGGGAGAGGACGGTCGCGTCGACGGCGACCAGGGTGACGGCCAGGACGAGGACGGCGAGGCCGGTCCAGCGCTGGCGGGGCTGGAGGTGGACGGTGCTGCTCATGGGTATCGGTGTCCGGTTTCCGGTCCGGTATGCGGCAGGTGAGGGCGAACGTCAGGGGGTGGGGCGAGGGTGGAGCGCGGGATCAGAGCGGCCGCGGGGCGCGCAGCGCGCCGCCGAGGAAGAGCTCGGCGAGCGAGAAGGCGGCGTCGCGCGGGGCCAGCCGGCCGTCCTGGATCGCCCAGCCGATCCCGGCCACCAGGTCGAAGAAGGCTTCGCTGAGCCAGGCGGCGGAGAGCTCGACGCGGAACACGCCCTGCTGCTGCCCGCGCAGGAAGAGCGCGTGCATCCGGGCGATCTGCGACTCCCAGAGATCGTTGATCTCGTCGTTGTCGTAGAGGGTGCTCTCACCGGTCAGGAAGGCGCAGAGCGCGGCGTCCGGGACCAGCGCGTCGACCAGGCGGCGCAGCGCGGCGTGCGGGTCGCCCTCCTCGACGGCGGCATGGTCGAGTGCCGCGCCGAAGCGCTGGAGCCCCAGCAGGCCGACCTCGCGGATCAGCGCGTCCCGGCCCGGGAAGAGCCGGTGCAGGGTGGCGCGGCTGATGCCCGCGGCGCGGGCGATCTCGTCGAGATGGGCGGTCGGGCGGCGGGAGAGCACGCCGACGGCAGCTTCGAGAACGGAGTCACGATCGGTGGCCATGGGACGAGTGTACTCCGTATGAGACATGGATGTCTCAGATTTATTCTCAGTGGTTCATCCGAGCCACCGCTGTCCGATCCCTCGGGTGGTGGAGACGGACAGCGGGCAGCAAAAAACCGGGGACGGCGAGTGCCGTCCCCGGTCGGGGGCGCCGCGGTCCGCGCGGCCGCCGGTCAGCTCTGGTTGTAGAAGCCGGTCTCGTCGAGCGGGCGGTCGATGACCATCACCTCGACGTCCGCCGGGGTGAGCAGGAAGACCCGCCGGGCGATCCGCTCGATGCCGCCACGGGTGCCGAAGATCAGACCGGAGGCGAAGTCGACCATGCGCTTGGCCTCCGCCTCGTCCATCTCGGTGAGGTCCATGACGACCGGGATGCTCGCCCGGATGTGCTCGCCGACCGTGCGGGCCGCCTCGAACCCGGTCGGCCGCAGGGAGACGATCTTCGTCGGGGCGGGGGAGGACGACACCGTCTCCTGCTCGACCCACTCGTCGTCGTACACCGCGGCCGGGTAGTGCCCGGAGGGCATCAGCCACCCGTTGTGGTGCTCGTCGCGAAGTGCTCCCATGCCGCGCCTCCCTGCCTCTGTTCCGTACAGGTCCCCCGGTGCGCGTGTCCTTTTGACACGTCATCCACTCGTCGGAACTGTCCGAGTATCGCACTGATCACCGGTGTCGTGCCCGCTCGCGCGGTCCGTACGAGTCGCGCCGCGCCGGGGCCCCGGGCGGACCCGGGCACCAGTTGCGACGCGGGAGAACGGCGTACGGTTGCGCGCGTAGACCATATCGGTCGCGGTCACCGCGCAATTGACCTTCTGTCAACAACGAGGGAACGATTTCACACGGGACCGACAACAACCCCGGTCGGCCGAGCGGATCCGATGCCCCGCGCGCCCGCGTGTTGGATCGGACGCCCGGCGCTCAGTCAGCGACCGTGCGCCGCCGCCGGGCAGTGGCCCGTCCGACCTGGACCAGGGTCGCCAGTCCGAGCACTCCGAGGGCCCCGACGGAGAGCAGGAAACCGGTCGACCCGGGCTCGCGCGCGGTGGCCGCCGCCGAGACGTAGACCGCGGTGACCGGGATCACCCCGAGCGCGGTCGCCCCGATGAAGGAGCCGAACCGGACCCCGGAGACGGCGGCGCCGTAGTTGGCCGCCTGGAACGGCAGGCCGGGGAACAGCCGGAGCAGCAGGACGCTGCGGAAGCCCTGGTCGGTGAAGCGCCGGTCCAGCGCCACCAGCACGCGCCCGCGCAGCAGGCGGCGCAGCGCGTCCTGTCCCAGGCAGCGGGCGAGCCCGAAGGCGGCGGCAGCGCCGAGGGTGGTGCCCAGGACGGCGAGCAGCAGGCCCTCCTGCAGTCCGAGCAGCAGCCCGGCGGCGGCGTTCAGGGCGGGCCGGGGGAAGAACGCCACCGTGCCCACCGCGTACACCGCGGCGAACAGGGGTCCGCGCCAGTACCAGGGCATCCCGTGGGAGAGTCCGCCGTCGAGCAGGGCGGTGGGGCTCCACAGCAGCAGTGAGCCGGCCGCCGCGCCGAGGATCGCCACCAGCAGGGCGAAGCGGGGCCAGGGCGAGCGGGGCGGCCCGTCGGCCGGTGCCGCGCTGTCGAGAGGAGCCGGTCCGTGCTCCGGGGCGGGTCCGTCGGCCACGGCGGGTCCTTCGACCGGTGAGGATCCTTCGACCGGTGCGGATCCGTCCGCCGGTGCGGGGCCGGGCGGCGGCGGGGAGGTCACGGGTGCGGGCACCGTTCGAGCGTAACGGGGGCGCCCGCCCGCCCGGGACGCGGGTGGTCCCGGGCGGCCGGGCTGCCGGCAGGGCTACCAGCGGGGCTACCGGCAGGGCTCAGCCCCGGGCGGTGGGCACGGAGCCGTAGAACCACCACTGGTTGAGCCCGTAGGTCTGCGGCCACTGGATCACCGGGGTGCCGTCCGCGGGGGAGGCGCCCTGGACGTCCAGGTTGAGACCGCTGTTGACGTTGGTCAGGTTGTAGACGCCGGCGTGGTGGACGAGGGTCTGGGTCCACTTCTGGTTGGTCCCGCCGTTGCAGGGCCAGATGATGGCCTGCACGCCCCCGTCGGTACTGAACCGGGGGATGTCCAGGCACTTGCCGCTGGCCACGCTGACCAGTTCACCGGCCTCGGTCCAGTACCACTGCTGGTTGGTGCCGCCGTTGCAGGTCCACTGCTCGACGAGGGTGCCGGAGGCGGTGCTCTGCCCGGTGACGTCCAGGCACTTCTGGGTGTCGGAGGGGTTGGCGGTGATGACCGTCGTCGGAGCGGTCGCGGCGACGGCGGCGGTGGTGGCGGTGGTGGTGGCGGAGCCGCTCGGACGGGGGGAGTCGGTGTTGTCGGTGGGGCCGGCGGTCCGGGAGGTGGAGGTGGCCGTGGCGGTGGCCGGTGCCGCCAGGGTGGCGGCGAGGGAGAGGGTGAGGGCGCCGGCGGCGAGCGCGGCGGCGGAGCGAGGGCGGGTCATGGGGGTTCCCCTCGGTGGGTGGCTTCGAGGACGCGGTGCCGAGGTGGTCGACGGCCGGCGGCCCGAAGAGGTCGAACGCGATATGAGGCGCTACGCGATATGACGAAAGGTTAGGAGCCCGTCGGCCGATCCGGCCTCGGGCGCGCGGAGGCCGGGCACGCGGTGTGCGCGCCCGGCCAGGGTGCGGGTGGTGCCGGGATTCCCGCCCGGGTGGTGCCGGGGTCAGCCCGCGGGGGAGTTCGGCCCGGAGCCCCGGGTCACCGGCTCCCGCGCGGCCGGTTCGCCCACGACTGGTTCCCGCGTGCCCGGGCCGCCCGGCGCGGTGCTGCTCGGTGAGGCGTCCACCAGGACGGTGCCGCCGGGGGTCCCGCCCTCCGCCCGGCGCAGCGCGCCAGCGCTGAGCAGCAGGGCGAAGGTGAGCGCGGTGACCACCCCGAAGGACACGGTGAGCGAGGACGCCTGGGCCAGGCCGCCGACGATCGCGGGTGCGACCAGGCCCGAGGTGTAGGTGACGGTGGCGACCCCGGCGATGGACTGGCTGGGGTTGTCGCCGATCCGGCCCGCCGCCGCGAAGGCCAGCGGGACGACCGCCGCGACGCCGATCCCGATCAGCGCGAAGCCGGGGATCGCGAGCGCGGGCCGGTCCGCCACCACCACCAGCAGCCCGCCGGCCGTGGCGACGGCGCCGCTGAGCCGGGCCGCCCGCACGGCGCCCAGGCGGTGGATCACCGCGTCCCCGGCCAGCCGGCCGGCCGTCATGGTGAGCGCGAACGCCGTGTACGCCGCGCCCGCCACGGTGGGCGAGGCGCCGGTGACGTCGCGCAGGTAGACGCCGCTCCAGTCCATCGACGCGCCCTCCGCGAACACCGCGCAGAAGCCGACCAGCCCGATCACCAGCGAACTGCGCGGCGGCAGCGCGAACCGGGGCGGCTCCTCGGCCTGCTCGGGTGCCCGCGGATCGGGCAGGGCGGCGCAGACGGGCTGGGCGAGGGCCAGCAGCAGGACGGCCGCCACGGCGAGCTGCAGCCGCGGGTCGAAGGACTGGTGGGCCGCGAGGATGCCGACGCCGGCGGCCACCAGCCCGCCCGCGCTCCACATCCCGTGCAGACCGGACATGATCGAGCGGCCGAGCCGCTGCTCGATCTCCACGCCCTGGGCGTTCATCGCCACGTCGGACATGCCCGCCGTCGCCCCGTACGCCAGCAGGGCCAGGCAGAGCACCGGCAGCGAAGGTGCGAGCACGGGCAGGGCGACGCTCAGACAGCAGAGCGAGAGCAGGACGCGCACCGCGGCCCGCCCGCCCCAGCGGTGCACGAACCGACCGGCCAGCGGCATCGCGAGGGACGAGCCGATCGCCGGCATCACCAGGGCCAGTCCGAGCTGGCCTGCGGAGAGGTCGAGCTGCTGCTGGATCCAGGGGATCCGGCTGACGAAGGTGCCGCCGACGGCGCCGTGCACGGCGAAGACGAGGGCGACGGCGATCCGGGCCCGGTGGGCGGTGCCCGGCGGGCCCGGGGGTGGTGCTCCTGTGGTCGTGCTGGTGGTCATCCGGCTCTTCCCTCCCCACCGCGTGCCGCGCGGCGGTGCCCCGTGGGTGATGTCTCGATGGTCCTGCCGAAGGCGGCCCTTGTCAGCGGGGCGCCGTGTCCGCGGCGGTTGTGCCGGGCCGGTCGCTGGTCCGGAAGGCGTACCGGCCGACGGTTCGATAAATTATCAGGAAGGGACCCTGATAGAAAGACTCTGGAAAGATGTCCGGCCATGACCACCGCGCGCACGGCCACGCCGAGCACCGCCCGGGCGATCAACGACCGTCTGGCGCTCAATCTGCTGCTCGACCAAGGACCACTCACGGCGACCGAGCTGCGCGACCTCACCGGGCTCTCCCGCCCCACCGTCGCCGACCTGCTCGACCGGCTCGGCCGCAGCGGCCTGGTCGCCGTCGTCGGCGAACGCGGCGAACAGCGACGCGGCCCCAACGCCCGCCTCTACGCGCTGGTCGCCTCCCGCGCCCACCTCGCCGCCTTCGACGTCCGCTCCGGCGGGGTCTCCCTGGTCGTCGCCGACCTGGCCGGGCGGACCCTCGCCGCCGCCGAGCTCGTGGTCGAGGACCCCGGCGCCGACGCCGCCGCCCACCGCGCCGCCGCCGACCGGATCGTCCGCACCCTGCTCGACACCGCCCGCCGGGCCGAGGTCCCGCACCTGCACACCGTCGCCGTCGGCGCCCCCGGCCTCGTCGACCCCGCCACCGGCCGACTCAAGTCCACCGGCGACCTGCCCGCCTGGCACGCCGACCTCCTCGCCGCCCTGCGCGAGCTGCCCGGCACCGAGGTGATCCTGGAGAACGAGGTCAACCTCGCCGGGCGGGCCGAGTACCGGACCGGCGCCGCCCGGGGCCGGGACGACTTCGTCCTCGTCTGGCTCGGCCACAGCGTCGGCGCCGCCGTCGTCCTGGACGGCAAGCTGCGGCGGGGGGTGGGCGGCGGCGCCGGCGAGATCTGCTTCCTGCCCGTCCCCGGCACCACGGCGCTGCCCACCGCCACCGGTTGCGAGGGCGGTTTCCACGGCCTGGCCGGCAGCGCGGCCGTCTGTGCGCTGGCCCGCGCCCACGGCCTGCCCGCGGACCCCGCCGACGACGCGGCCGCCGCCGAGGCCGCCGTCCGCGCCGCCCTGGACGCGCTTGACGCGCTCGGCGACGGAGGACCCGGCGGGCCCTTCCTGGATGAGCTGGCCGAGCGGATCGCGCTCGGCGCCTCGGCGATCTGCGTCGTCCTCGACCCCGGCTGCGTCGTCCTCGGCGGCGAGGTCGGCCGGGCCGGCGGCACCGAACTCGCCTCCCGGGTGGAACGGCGGCTGGCCGGGCTCTCGCCGGTGCGCACCGAGGTCCGGGCGGGCGAGGCGGGCGGCGGCGCGGTCCTCGGCGGCGCGGTCCTCACCGCCGGTGACGCCGTCCGGCGTGACTTGTTCGGTGAGCTGTAGGGGGGTCCGGGCGGGGCCGCGTTGACGAAACTTTGCAAAGTGCTTCCGGGGCCGCCGGGCCACCGGGGCGCCACAAAGTGCCGCTGAGCTGGGCTGATGAAACTTTGCAAAGTGCCTTGGGGCAGGGATGACGAGACTTTGCAAAGTGTTTCCGCGCGGGGCCGACAGGCTTTGCAAAGTGCTTCTGCGTGAGGTCGACCGGACTTTGCAAAGTGGCTCGGGGGCGGGGCCCGGAGGGGCTGCCGTCGAGGAGGGGCCGGGCTTCACGGGGTGGGCGCCCGGTGCGGCAGGATGGGCGGCGGGCCGGGGCCGTCCGACCGGCGGTCGGCCCGATCAGCGGTCCGCCCGTCGGGCAGTGCGCTTGTCGGGCCGCGCGCCCGCCGGACCGTCCGAACCACCGTCAGGAGTCGCAAGCATGGGCCAACCAGGGGCACCGGCCAACCCGTACCGGATCGGCGAGGCCGCCGCGCTGCTCGGCGTGAGCGCCGACACCATGCGCCGCTGGGTGGACGCCGGCCGGGTCGTCGCCGAGCGCGACGAGCACGGCCACCGGATCATCGCGGGCGCCCGACTGGCCGCGTTCGCGCGTGAGCTGGCCCGCCCGGAGACCGCCGCGGCCGAGGGCCGGCCCTCCTCGGCCCGCAACCGCTTCCCCGGCATCGTCACCGCGGTGGTGCTCGGGGACGTCGCCGCCCAGGTGGAGATCCAGGCCGGGCCGTTCCGGGTGGTGTCGCTGATCAGCCGGGAGTCGGCGGAGGAACTGGAGTTGGTGCCCGGTGCACCCGCGACGGCTGTCATCAAATCGACCAATGTGATGATCGAGCGACGATGATCGACTGAGCCCCGAGCGATCGAGCCCGAGCGACCGGCCCGAGCCACTGAGCCCCGAGCCACCGAGCCCGACCGCCCGGGGCAGTGCCCGAGGCCGCGCTCGCCGACGAGAGGACCCCGCCCGATGCCCCACCCCCCGCTGCCGTCCACCCAGAGTGCCGTCCTCGCGATCGAGACGACGGCCGCCCGGCACGGCCGCGTGGTGAGCACCAGCCACGACATCGGCCGGGACCGGACCTTCGCCGGGCTGGTCGGCGCCGACGGCGCGGGCGCGGGCACGGACGAACTCGCCGCGATACCGCACGAGGCGCTGGTCGAGATCACCGGTCCGCCCGAGGTCACCGTCCGGCTCTTCGTCCACGACGAGGCCCTGGTCACCGTGGAGCACGTGCCGTTCGACGTCCCCCGCGACAGTGTCCCGGCCTTCCTGAACTCCCTCTGGACCGGCCTGGTCCACCTCGAGCAGCGCGTCTTCCCGCCCTCCTGCACCATGATCGTCACCGTGCCGGGCGAGCAGAGCTACCGCGAGTCCGTCACCGCGCTCAACCTGACGCCCTGGCTCGCCAGGAGAACCCGCTGACCGGACGTCCGCAGCCGCCCCGCCCGCCGATGGCCCACCGACGAGCTCACCGCCCCGCCCACCGACGAGCCGAACGATGAACGGACCGATGACCGCTTCCGCCGCCCGCCGCCCCGTGCTCGCCGTCGCCCACCGCGGCGACCCCTACCGCCACCGCGAGAACACCCTCCCCTCCATCGAGTCTGCGTTCGCCGCCGGCGCCGACGCCGTCGAGGTGGACGTCCAGCTGACCCGCGACCGGGTCCCGGTCCTGCTGCACGACGAAACCCTCGAACGGCTCTGGGACGACCCGCGCCCGCTCGCCCGGCTCACCGCCGAGCAGCTCGACGGGATCGGCGGCGGCCGGTACCGCGTCCCCACCCTCGCCGAGGCGCTCAAGACCGCCGCGGCCACCCCCGGCGGCCGGCTGCTCATCGACCTCGACGACACCGGCCCGGTCGCCGCCACCTGGGAGGTCGTCGTCGGCCTCGGCGCCGAGCGGCGGGTGGGCTTCTGCGGCTCGGCCACCGCCATGCTGGCCGTCCGGGCACTCGCCCCCGAGGCCGAGATCGCCGTCACCTGGAAGCAGCCCCGGCTGCCCGCCCGCGCCCTGCTCGACGATCTGCGCCCGCGCTACATCAACCCGCCGTTCGGCCTCGCCACCCCCGAGTTCACCGCCGCCGCGCACCGGGCCGGACTGGAGGTCTCCACCTGGACCGCCGACCTGCGCCGCACCATGCGCAAGCTGGGCGCGGCCGGCGTCGACTCGATCACCAGCAACCGGATCACCCTGCTGCGCGCCGTCCTGGACGGCCGCCGGTGAGCGCGCGGGAGCAAGCCGGCGGTGCGGCGGCCGAAGGCGGAGTGCTGGGGCGGCGGGCGCTCGGACGGGCCCTGCTGGCCCGGCAGCACCTGCTGGAGCGGACCACCGCCACCCCGGCCGCCATGATCGGACACCTCGGCGGCCTCCAGGCCCAGGCCGTCCCGCAGCCGCCCTACCTCGGCCTGCTCTCCCGCCTCGACGGCTTCGCCCCCGGGGCGCTCACCGAGCTGATCGAGAGCCGCCGGGCCGTGAGGATCGCCCTCCAGCGCGGCACCATCCACCTGGTCACCGCCGAGGACTGCCTGACCCTGCGTCCGCTGCTCCAACCGGTGCTCGACAAGGCCCTGCGCACCACCTTCGGCAAGTGGCTGGTCGGCCTCGACCTCGACGCGCTCGCCGCCGAGGCCCGCGCCCTGGTCGAGGAGCAGCCGCGCACCTTCCAACTGCTCGGCACCGAACTCGCCGCCACCCGCCCCGACCGCGACCCGGCCGCGCTCGCCCAGGCCGTACGGGCCCTGCTCCCGCTGGTGCAGGTCCCGCCGCGCGGTCTCTGGGGCCGGAGCGGACCCGCCGCCCACACCACCGCCGAAGCCTGGCTGGGCCGGCCGCTCGACCCCGGGCCCTCGCTCGACGACCTCGCCCTGCGCTACCTCGCGGCCTTCGGCCCGGCCACCGCCGCCGACCTGCAGAAGTGGTGCGGCCTCAGCGGGCTCGCCCCGGTCCTCAAGCGGCTCGCCCCCCGCCTGGTCACCTTCCGCGACGAACACGGCCGGCTGCTCCACGACCTGCCCGAGGCGCCCCGGCCCGATCCGGACACCCCGGCCCCGGTCCGGCTGCTCGCCCCGTTCGACAACCTGCTGCTGTCGCACGCCGACCGCACCCGGGTGCTGCCCGAGGAGTACCGGCCCCGGGTGATGACCCAGAACGGCCTGGTGCTCGGCACCCTGCTGCTGGACGGCCTGGTCGCCGGCAGCTGGCGGCTGGTCGAGGAGCGCTCCGGCGCCCGGTCGCTGACGGTCCGCCCGTTCGGCCCGCCGCTGGACCCGTCCGACCGGCGGGCCGCCGTGGCCGAGGCCGAACGGGTGCTCGCCTTCGCGGGCGGCGACGGCGAGGTCCGCTTCGAGGCCGCCGGGTAGCGCCGGGCGCACCGGATGGCGCCGGGCAGCGCCGGGCAGCGCCGGGCAGCACCGGGAAGCACCGGGAAACGCCGGGCAGCACCGGATAGCGCTGGTGTCCGGTACCCGGACGGCCGTTCGTGGTGGGGTGACTCATTGGGGTGGTCCGACGGCGAGTGCGCTGTGCCCGCACCGGTGGGCTGGCTTCAATCGGTCCAGCCCCCGGCGGCGGTCGCACAACGCGCGTCCGATCTGATCATCTGTTGGGATGGGTGCACGCCTGGGCCGATCGCCCGACCGGGCGGAAGGCGGACGACGGGAGGAACGGATGCCGGGGGAGAACCCACCCGAGCCGAGGCCGGTCGACCACCGCCGCCCCTACCTCATGCTGCCGCCCCCGCTCCGGGCGGCCGCCGCCTGGTCCGCGGCGGTCGTGCTGCTCATCACCGTCGCCTCGCTGGCCGTCTTCGCCCTCGTCGAACTGCGGTCCGCGACCGTGCCGGTCATCCTGGCGCTGCTCGGCACCTCGCTGCTCTACCCGGTGATGCCGTGGATGGTCCGGCGCGGGTTCAGCCGCTCGGTCGCCGCCGGGCTGACCTGCGCCGTGCTGGTCGCCGCCGTCGGCGGGGTGATCGCCCTGCTCGTCAACTCGCTGGTGCACAGCGCCCCGCAGATCGCCCACGCGCTCCCGGAGGCGGGCGACCGGATCGCCGACTGGCTCGGACCCGTCGGCGAGAAGATCCGGCACGCACTGGCCAACGCCCAGGGCGAGACCAACTCGCTCGTCTCGACCGTCACCGACGGCGTGCTCTCCGGTCTCGGCCTGGCCACCCAGATCGCCACCGGCGGCGTGCTGGCCCTCGCCCTGGTCTTCTTCTTCCTCCGCGACGGCCACCGCACCGGCGAGGTCGTCCGCGCGTACCTGCCCGCCGGCAGCGCGGAGACCGTCGTCCTGTGCGCCGAGCGGGCCTTCGACGCGATGGCCGGCTTCATGCGCGGCACCACCCTGATCGCCCTGATCGACGCCCTCTTCATCACCGTCGGCCTGCTCGTCCTCGGGGTCCCCGGCGCGCCCGGGCTCGGTGCGCTGGTCTTCATGGGCGCCTACATCCCGTTCGTCGGGGCCTTCCTCTCCGGCGCGGTCGCCGTCCTGGTCGCCCTCGCCGACGGCGGCCTCGGCACGGCCCTGTGGGCGCTCGGCATCGTCGTCGCCGTCCAGGCCGTCGAGGGCAACGTCCTCCAGCCGCTGATCCAGAGCCGCACGGTGGAACTCCACCCGGGCACCATCATGGTCGCCGTGGTGGCGGGCGCGGGGATCGCCGGCATCATCGGCGCCCTGCTGGCCGTGCCGGTCTGCGCCGCCGGGCTCGGCGTCGTCTCCGTGCTGCGCGGCGGTCCCGGGCGGGGCCGCCGCGGCGAGCGGGACGGCGGGGTCGTCGCGGCAGGTCCGACCGCAGGCCCGACGGCCGGTCCGGTCGCCGGGGGGCGTCAGGAGTAGGACAGCGGGCGGCCACGCCGCAGCGTGTACTCGGCGGCGCGCAGGAACAGCGCGGCGTGGAAGGCGATGTCCAGGTCCTCCGTCCAGCGCCCCGGGGAGGCGGCGGCAGCGGCGGCGGCGTGGTCCTCGAACCAGCAGTTGAGTTCCAGGTTGTCGCAGTGCTCGGGTATCCCGGGCGGCAGCGCGAGCAGTTCGGCCAGCCCCCGGGCGGCGGCGAGCGCCCGGGGCGCGTCGCCGACCGCCGTCATGTCGTTGTAGGAGCACGCCACCGGCAGCAGCACCGGCGCCTCCAGCTCCACCGGGAGCAGCACGTCCCAGCCGAGCAGGGCTTCCACCGTGCCGTCGCCCAGCTCGCGGCAGAACGCCTCGAACCCGCTGATCGGCCGGTTCAGCTTCGCCTCGAAGTGCCGCCCGGAACCGGCCCGGAACTCCGTCGTCGGCGGGCAGACGAACGGCGGCAGTCCCCGCCCGGTCAGGACCGCGTCGAGCTCCTGGGCGACCGGCCCGAGGACTTCCTCGTCGAGCCAGTCGTCGGCCTCGACACTCACCAGATAGATGCCCATGCCGAGGACGGTAGGCCACCCCACTGACAATCGGCGGCGAGCGGTGGTTTGCCCCCGCCGGGGCGGGTGGGGGAGAGTGCTTCGGGCACGGTTTTGTTGTCGAAGTGTCAAGAGAGCGGGGTGGGGCGACCGATGACGATCGAACGGGTCGTGGTGGCGGACGGCGCGGCCGGGCCGTACGGGGTGGCGGTCGGGGCCGACGGCGGGGTGTGGTTCACCCTGGTGCACGCCGGGGAGATCGGGCGGCTGGCGGCGGACGGGACGGTGACCCGCCACCCGCTCGACTCGCCGGACTGCGGCCCCGCGGTGATCGCGGCGGGGCCGGACGGCGCCCTCTGGTTCACCCGGATGCGGGACCACCGGATCGGCCGGATCACGGTCGACGGCGAGGCGGTGTCCTTCGCGCTGCCCACCGCGGACTGCGGGCCGTACGGCCTGGCGGTCGGACCGGACGGCGCGCTGTGGTTCACCGAGATGAACGCCGACCGGATCGGGCGGATCACGGTGGACGGCGAGGTCACCGAGTACCCGCTGCCGGTCGCCGGCGGCTTCCCCTCGATGATCGCCGCCGGGTCGGACGGCGCGCTCTGGTTCACCCTCAACCAGGGCAACGCGATCGGCCGGATCACGGTGGACGGCGAGACCGCCCGGTACCCGCTGCCGACCGAGGGCGCCGCCCCGGTCGGCATCACGGCGGGCCCCGACGGCGCGCTCTGGTTCGTCGAGATCGGCGCCGGCCAGGTGGGCCGGATCACCGTGGACGGCGAGGTGACGGAGTTCCCGCTGCCGGACCGCGAGGCCCGCCCGCACGCCGTCACCGCGGGCCCGGACGGCCGGCTCTGGTTCACCGAGTGGGCCGCCGGCCGGATCGGCTCCCTCACGCCCGACGGCGCCTACACCGGGTACGAGCTGGACGGCGACTCCGGGCCGGACGGCGCGGGCGTGGCCTCCGAACCGCACGGCATCGCCGTCACCCCGGACGGCACCGTGCACGTCGCCCTGGAGCTCGGCGCGATCGCCCGGCTCACCGCCTAGGGGACGGGACCCCGGCCGGTCGGGAGCCGGTCAGGAGCCGGTCAGGAGAGCCGGTCAGGAGCCGGTGGGGAGGTCGGTGGCGAGGGCGCAGAGGGCGGCGCGGTCCGGGTGACCCGTCTTGGCGAGGAGGCTGGCCAGGTGCTTCTCCACCGTGCGCGGTGAGATGGAGAGCTTGCGGGCCAGCTCCTGGTTGCCCGGGCGGTCGGCGAGCAGGACGAGCACCTCGTACTCGCGGACCGTCACCCCGCAGGTCCGCAGTCCGGCCGGGACGGCGTCGCGACCGCCGCGGTGCTGGGCGACGCTGGCGCCGGCCCGGCGCAGCAGGGTCCGGCAGGCGGCGGCGACCGGCTGGACCTCCAACTGGTGGAAGTACTCCTCGGCGGTGCGCAGCCAGGCCACCGGGTCGCCCCAGCCGTCGGCGAGCGCGGCCTCGGCGGCGAGCCGCAGCGCGAGGTGGTGGGCGAGCGGGAAGGACGCGGCGCCCGGGCCGGCCTCGGCGACCGCGCGGGCGGCCTCGGCGGGGCGGCCCTCGCGGCCCAGCAGCACCGCGTCCGCGAACCGCAGGAACTGGCGGTTCCAGGCCAGTTCGGCGGCGGGCACGGCGGCGGCCCGGTCGAGCGCGGAGCGGTCCCAGCGGCCCTCGACCACCTCCAGCAGCGGGTGCAGGCCGTGTCGGCCCGCCAGGTAGAACACGCTGGGGTGTGCCTCCTCCCAGGCCAGCCCGGCGGCGAGTTCGGCGCGGGCGCCGGGGCGGTCCTCGGCCAGCAGGGCGCCGACCGCCCGGCACAGCCCGTAGCGCAGCGGCGTCAGGAAGGACTCCTCGCCGCCGGCCTGCCGGAACCGGGCGAGTTCGCGCTCCATCTCCCGGGTGCGGCCGAGGTGCGCGGCGAGGGTGGCCGAGGAGAGCAGCAGGTAGCGGTGGGCGGCGAGGTTGCGCAGCCGGGCGGTGGCGTCGAGGCAGCGGTCGACGATGGTGCGGGCGGTGTGCCACTCGCCGCGCATCACGGCGTTCATCGCGAGCAGTCCGTCGAGGGTCTGGGTGAGGACGATCGCGCCGAGCCCGGCGGCGGCCTCCCGGGCGCGTTCCAGTCGGGTGCCGTCGCCGGTGCGCATGAAGGCGTTGGCGCCGAGCCGGAGCATCGCCTCGACCCGCCAGACGGGCAGGGCGTTGGCCTCGGCGACGGCCAGCATGCGTTCCAGGCAGGCGTCGGCGGCGTCGAAGCCCTGTTCGCGGGCGAGCAGGGCGAGCAGTTGCCAGGCCTGGCAGGCGACCACCGGGAGGCCGGCGTGCTCGGCCACTTCGGCGGCGCGGCGGGCGCGTCGTTCGGCCTCCGCGAGGCGGGCCGCGGTCGGTGCGGCGGGTCCGGCGGGTCCGGCGGGCGCGGTGGCCTCCTGGCTGTCGCCGCTGTCGCCCCCGCCGTCGGCCTGGTCCGGGGTGTGCTGCGGGGCGTGGTCCGGCAGCAGGGCGAGGTGGCCCTCGACCACCGCCAGCGCGGCATCCTGCTCGGGGCGCGGCCGGCCCGCGGTGAGCGCCCGCGCGGCGGCCACCTGGGCCACCGCGTCCGGGCCGCGTTCGGCCATCACGGCCGCCCAGGCGAGCCGGGTGTGCAGCTCGACCCGGCGTTCCACGGCCGGGCTGGGGAGCGGCCCCCGCCCTTCACCGGGGCCGGTCGCGGCGGTCGCGGACTGCGGGACCGGCGGCAGGGTGCGGACCAGCTCGAACGCCCGGTCCAGCTGCCCGGACTCGGCCAGCGCCGGGAGCAGCCGCTCGGTGACGCAGGCCCGTTCGGCGTCCGCGGCGAGTTCGTGCGCGCGTTCCAGCAGGACCACGGCGGAGCCGGCCGCCCCGGCCTCCAGCACCCGTCGGCCGGCCTCCGCGAAGTGCACGGCCGCACCCGCCCTGTCGCCGCTCACCAGGAGCAGGGAGGCGACCAACTGGCGTCGCTCGTCGGCGAGTCCGGGATCGGCGCGGACGATGGCGCGGGCCGCCCGGCGGGCCAGCGCGGCCCGTTCGGCGGGGGCGAGGGCGGCCGTCAGGGCGTCGGCGGTCAGCGCGTGCCGGAAGGCGTAGCGGTCGGGCGCGGAACCGTCCGGCACGATCACATTGGCCTCGGAGGCCGAGCGGAGGTGGCTGAAGAGGGTCCGGTCGTCGTAGCCGGTGATCAGCTGGACGGTGGTCACCGAGAACCGGCTGCCCAGGGTGGCCGCCGTCAGCAGCAGCTCCCGCACCTGGGGGTCGAGTTGGTCGATCCGGTGGCCCCAGCTGCGGACGATGGTGCTCGGCACGCCGGGCCGGGAGCCGTCGGCCAGCAGCCAGCGGCCGTCCTCGGTGCGCCGCAGCGCGCCCCGGTCCAGCAGGTCGGCGAGGAGTTCCTCGACGAGGTACGGGCAGCCGTCGCCGCGTTCGACGAGGTGCTCCACCAGGGACGCCGGGAGTCCGCCGGTCCCGTCCTCCAGGATGGCGGCGGCCAGCGCGGCCACCTCGGCGGGCGGCAGCGGCGGGAGTTCGGCGACGGTCGCGGCGCGGCGGCGCTCGGCGGCCCGTACCAGCTCCAGGGCCGGGCCCGGTTCGGCCCGCAGGGTCGCGAGCAGCAGGACCGGGAGGCCCGCGAGGTTGTCGACCAGGTACTCCAGGACGGCGACGGTCTCGGCGTCGGTGTCGTGGAGGTCCTCCAGCAGCAGGACGCAGCCCTGGTCGCGGCCGAGTACCGCGAGCAGCCGGAGCAGCGCCTCGGCCAGTTCGACGACCGTCTCCGGGTAGGCGCCCGCGCCGGCCGCCGGCGCGGCGTCCCGCCACTCGGGGACGAGCCGGGCGAGCGCGGGGCGGTAGGGGGCGAGTTCGGGGTCGGTCGGGGGACCGGCGGCCCGGAACCGGGAGGACAGTGCCTCGATCAACGGGCGGAAGGGCGTCACCGTGCCGGTCGAACTGCCGCGCCCGCGCAGTACCGGCAGGCCCAGCCCGTACGCGTGGTAGGCGCATTCCCCGGCCAGCCGGGACTTGCCGATGCCGGCCTCGCCGAGCAGGAAGACCGCCCCGCCGGCCCGTTGCCGGGCAGCGGCCAGCGCGCCGCCGAGCATCGCGAGCTCCGCGGCGCGGCCGACGGTGATCGACGACGTGGTGCGCACCATGGGCGCAGGCTACTTGACGGGGATTCTGTTATGAAGTGCGGTGGATCGGTCACGAAGCAGACACCGTGTCAGCACCGGGTGGTTGCGGTACGACCACAATCGGAGTGCCGGGCCCTCGCCGGTCGACGGGTCGGGGTGCGCTCGCGGGGGCGGGGCGGGGCGGGGTCCGCCGCCGAGGGGCTGCCCGGTCCTCGGCGGCGGACGGTCCGGCCGGTCCTGGCCGGGGTGGTGCACAGGGTCGGGCTGTTCCCGAAGGGTGGTAGCGGGTCAGAAGGGCCGGTGGGTCATCAGAAGGGGGTGGTCATGGTCGGGAACTCGACGATCGGGGGGATGGCCCCACCCGTACCGGCGAGCAGGTGGGAACGCAGGCCCAGGCCGCCGCCCGCGCGCAGGCGGATCTCGCCGGCCGGGTGGTCGGCCGTCTCGCCGGGGCGGACGGCGGGTTGCGGCAGGGTGAGCCGCTCGTCGTGGTTGTGCATGATTCGGTGCTCCGTTCGTGGTGGTGATGGATGGTTCGGGAAGGAGGACGTCGTGCGGGCGGCGCCGGTTCGGTCGGGGTGGCCGGGGGCCCGGGCGGCCCGCCGGGGCGGTCAGCGGAGCGCGACCGGGCTGGGCGGCCCGCCGACGACGCGGAGGGAAGCGGCGGTGGCCTGGGCGGCCGGGGGGTCGGGGAGGGCGGTGTCGAAGGGCCGCGCCGTCCGGTGGGCCGCCGGGGCGGGGCCGTTCGCCGCCGGGGCGGGGTGGGTCGTGGCCGGGGCGCCGGGGCGGAGCAGCAGGGCCGACGGCACCTGCTCGGGGAAGCCGAGGCGGAGCAGTCCGTGGCCGATCCCGGCCAGACCGGTGAGCAGTCCGGGGTGCGGGACGTGGTCGGGCGTGCCGGACCGCGCGCCGTCCTGGTCGACGGCGGCCAGCAGGGCGCCGGCCCGCCGGACCCACGGGGTGCGGCCGGCGGCGGGCCCGTGCCGGCCGAGCAGCTCCAGCACCCCCAGCTCGCCGTGGCACAGGCTGTGGTCGCCGAGCGCGGTGGCACGGGCGGTGTTCCGGGCGGCCCGCTGGGCCCAGGCGGCGAGTTCCCGGTCGGCGAGCGCGAGCGGACTGTCGAGGACGGCGAGCGCGATCCCGGGACGGCCCCGGCACCAGGAGCCCTCCCGGGACCGGACGGCGGTGGCCGCGCGCAGGGCGGCCAGACCGGCCCGGTGGTGCGGGCCCTCGGGGGGCTCGCCGGTGGCCTCGGCGTAGCGCAGCAGTGCCCAGCCGACGCCGGCCGAACCGTGGGCGAAGCCGGCCGTGGCGGGGAGGGGGTGGGCGGTGAGCCGCTCGGCGCAGCGGGCCGCGGCGGCCTGCGCGTCGGTGGCGGCCGGTGCCTCGGCGGCGGCCCTGATTTCAGCGGCGGTCCGGACGTCGGCGCGGGTGGCGGCTCCAGTGGGTAGGTCGGCCCGGTGGCCGGCTCCGGCGTGGACGGCTCCGGACTGGACGGCCCCGGCGTGGACGGCGAGCAGGGCCGCGAGCCCGCCCGCGGTGCCGCTGTGCACGCCCGGGTCGGCCTCGCCCTCGGCCGCGGCGGCCGTGAGCGCCACCGCGGTCCCGGCCCACGCGGCGATCGGCGGATCGTCCAGGAGCCGGGCGAGTTCGGCGAGCGCGTAGGTGATGCCGCCGAGGCCGGCGAAGGCGCCGGAGCCGACGGCGGCCGGGTGGCCGGGGTGGGCGCCGAGGGCGTCGAGCAGGGCGGGGACGGGCGCGAGGGCCCGGCGGGCGGCCTCGGCGTAGCGGTCGGTGCCGGTGAGCGCGGCGAGCTGGGCGAGGAACAGCGCGGTGCCGGTGTACCCGCCGGCGAGGTCCGCGCCGAGCGGCCGGACCCGCCAGTGGCGGTCGGCGAGCAGTTCGAGCCCGAGCCAGTTGGTGCGGGACCGGCCCTGGTAGGCGGCGGCGACGAGCTGGTCACCGAGCCCCCGGGCGGCGGCCAGCAGCCGTTCGGGCTCGGGCGCGGTGGCCCAGACGTTTTCCGGCACCGGGCGCCCGGGCCGGTGCGCGGGGGTGTCGGCGGCGCCGGCCATGGCGGCGCGCACGATCCACTCCTGGTCCTTGCGGTCGACCGCGCCGAGCGCGGCGAGCTTGGCCTCGACCCGGGCCAGCCCCGGTTCGGCCAGTTCCCCGGGCAGCCGTCGGCCGCCGGAGGTCCACAGGTCGCGGCTGCCGGGCCGGGTGGTGAAGAGCGGCACGTCGCCCGTCCACAGGTCGGCGATCTCGTGCTCCGCCAGCCCGGGACGGCCGGGGTCGTCGACCGCGTCGGTGCGCAGCAGCTCGAGCACGGCCTGCCGGGCGCCCGCCTCGCGCAGCACGTCGGGGTGGGTGGACTCGTCCAGCAGCCGGGCGTAGACCCGGGTCGCCCGGGGGACCACCCTGACCTCGGCGTCCGCGAAGGAGCGCAGCAGCCCGCGCGGGCCGGTGAGGTCGTCGCGGCCGGCGGCGAGCGCCGCGTACCCGGCGCGGAAGCCGGCCACCAGGGCCTCGGTGTGCTCGGCGGGCTCGACCTGCGCGCCGCCGAGCGTCGGCCGGTTGTGCGCGGCGCCGAACGGGCGCGGGCGGCGCACCAGCCGCATCTCGTCGGTGCCGGCGCCGGCCCAGTCCACGCCGTCGACCGGGGAGAGCCGCCGTCCGGTGCCGCCGCCGCCGATGCCGGAGACGTCCGCGGCGCCGTCGTCGCCGATCAGCAGCTGCGGCAGCAGGCCGACGCGGTGGACGGACTCGGCGAGCGCGCGGGCCGCCGGGTCCTCGTCGGGGGCGTCGGTACCGAGGGCCGTGCCGGTATCGAGGGCCGTGCCGGTATCGGAGGCGGGGCGGGTGTCGGGGGCGGGGCGGGGCTCGCCCGCCGGCGGATGGAACAGCGTCTCGACGTCCACCAGGACCGGATGGTCCCCACAGGCGATCAGGTTCTCGAAGTGGGTGTCGGTGCCGTCCAGGACGTGCAGCAGCGCGAGCAGCGCGCCCTGCCGCCGGTAGAACCGCTCGACGTCGTAGCGGGTCAGGCAGGGCCGGGCCTCGGCGTACTCGGTCCAGCCGTGGGTGCCCCGGTCGAGCAGGCCGAGCGCGTGCAGCCGGGGCACGCCGGGCTGGGCGCCGTACCAGCCGAGCAGGGCGTTGAAGTGCCGGTGCGCGGCGGGCGGCCGGGGGCGGTGGACGACGGCGGTGCCGTTGGCGAAGTGCAGCACGGCGACGGCCCGGCCGCGCCGGTGGCGGTCGCCGGCGTCGGCGGTGACGGCCAGCAGCGTGCCCGGGTCGCGGCCCCGCAGCAGCCCGGCGACCAGCGGCGCCCGGTCGACGGCGAAGCGGTCCAGGAGTTCGGCGTGGGCGTCGGCGGCGTCCAGGCAGGCGCGGGCGAGCAGCCGGGCCAGGACGGGGTAGTCGCGCAGCAGCGCGGCCAGGCCCTCGCGGCGGGCGGTGAGCGCGAGGAAGGACCGGAAGCGCTCCTGCGGGGTGCCGCCGGCCAGCCGCCCGGCCGCCCGGGCCGTGTCGAGTTCCAGGACCAGGGTGCGGGCGGCGATCCGGGCCAGCCGTTCGGTGAGCCGCGCCGTGAACTCGGCGCGCAGCGCGGGCAGGTCGATCCGGCCCAGCTGGTCGGCCGCCCGCGCGGCGGGGCCGAGCGCGGTCAGCAGCCGGACCTGCGCACGGTCGGCGAAGGGCTGGAGGACGAGCGCGAAGCCGCTCAGGCCCGGGTAGGCGGCGCGCGGCACGACCGGGCGGACGGGCGCGGCGGCCACCGCGGCCTCGGTGAACGCGGCCCAGTCCGGGCGGGTGGCCGGCGCGGGCCGGCCAGGGGTCAGTCCCCGCTCCCACCACGACGGGCCGCCGGCACGGGGGGACCGGAGACGAGCGTGGTGGGAACGGGAAGTCGGGGAGGGGTGGAGCGGGTCCGGGTCGGGCGCCGCCGTCTCCGTCGTCCCCGCCGCTTCCGCTGTCGGGGCGGGTGCGGCGGGTGGAGCGGGTGCGGCGGGTGGAGCGGGTCGTGCGGGTGCGGCGGGTGGTGCGGGGAAGTCGCCGGGCATCGGAGTGTGCGGGAACGGTATGGCCGAGGGAATTGCCGGTGCGACCGGGCCCTGAACCGGTCCGGCGCCCCCGTCGGGGCGCGTTTTGCGCACGGCGTTCACCTCAGCCACCACCGCACCTCCGATGCCGGGAGAGAGCCGCGCTGCCGTCGAAGGCGCTGCCCTCGTTGCTGATCCTGTCGTTGGGGCGGTTGCCGGGGCATGGGGGACGTGCCCCCATCTTTGTGCCGCTCGGCCCGCACGATCCGCCGGACCCCCGCCGATGGAGGGGGGCGTTCCCGGTGGCCGGGCCCGGTCCGGCGCAGGCCCGGACCGGGACCCGACCGGGGCCCGGGCGGCCGTCAGCGGCGGGCAAGGAGCAGTTGGGTGGCCGTGGCGGGGCGGCCGTTCATGGTGTGCACCGGGAGTTCCCGCGCGTCCACCTGGTCGAACCCGGCGAACAGCCCGTCCAGCCAGTCCCGGGTGTGGTGGCGGCAGACCGCCCCGTCACCGGTCTCGAACACGCCGAACCGGCCGAAGCGCGCCTCGAACCGCCGGTAGCGCTCCTGGTTCCGCTCGTCCGGCTGGAGGACGTAGTCGCTGATGTGCAGCAGCCCGCCCGGGCGCAGGACCCGGTGCAGCTCGGCGACCAGGGCACGCTGGGCTTCGTCGTCGGGCACGCAGGTGAGCACGGCGAACAGGAACGCCGCGTCGTAGCTGCCGTCCGGCCGGTCGAGCCGGGGCGGGTCGGCCAGCACGGTGAAGCGGGCGGCGGGCTGTTCGGCGAGGGCCCGGGCGATCAGCTCGGGGGCGACGTCCACGCCCTCGATGTCACGGAAGCCCAGGCCGAGCAGGTCGCCCGCGAGCCGGCCGTAGCCGCAGCCGTAGTCGAGCAGGGCGGCCCCCGGGTCGGTCCGGGCGGCCCAGGCGGGGTTGAGCGGATGCCCGAAGATCTTGGTGGTCCCGGTGGAATTCCAGTACGCGGACTGGTCGTCAGGTGCCGACATGGCCCGATGATGGCACGCCCCGGGTGACGATGGTGCGCCGGGGGTGCGTGGGGCGCGTGTTCGGCGCGGTACGCGGGGCGGCGCGGCGGGGCGGCCCGCTCGCACCGCGCCCGGGCACCGGTTCCGCCGCCTTCCCGCCCCTCGGCCCCGGCGGCGCCGGCCGGTACCGACCCTGACGTACCATCACCGATCCACCGCCGTAGCCTTGCCGAGGAACTCCGGGCCCGGATACCAATCAGCCCACCGGGGAGCGCCCCCGGTCCTGTCGAGAGGAACGTCCGATGACCGCCACCGCCTCGCCGAGCGAAGTCCTGCACCAGTTCGTCCAGTTGATGGGCAAGGGGCCCGACCTGGCGGTGGTCGACCTGGTCACCACCGACGCCGCCTTCGAACTGCCCTACCTGACGCCCGGGGTGCCGCAGCAGCAGCCGGGCCGGGCGGCCTTCCTGGCCCACCTCCAGCGGGGGGCCGCGATACAGCGCTTCGACGCGGTCGACCACATAGCGGTGTACGGCACGACCGATCCCGAACTCGCCGTCGCCGAGTACCGGTTGCACGGCGAGGTGCTGGCCACGGGGAAGCGCTACACCCTCGACTCGGTGATGTTCGCCCGCGTCCGGGGCGGCCTGATCACCTGGTCCCGTGTGTACACCAACCCCCTGGACGGCGCGGTCGCCTTCGGCGCCGTCGAGCGGCTGCTCGGCGCGCTCCGCCCGGCGGAGTAGGACGCACTCGCGAGGCCGACCGCTGCCCAGGGCCGCCCCGAGGCCGGCCGTCCGGTGCTCGCCCCGGGGCCGGACGGGCGGGGGTCGATCGGGCCGAGCGCGGGACTCCCGGCGGGACCATCGGCCCTCGCCCCGCGCGGCTCGACGGGTGACGATCGCTCGCATGAACGCCGATCGTGAAGCTTCGCCCGTGCACCTCGAGCCGCCCGGCGCGCGGCGGCCGGGGGATGCCGCGCCGGAGTCCCGCCTCGACGCGGCCCGCTCGCTGGAACTGCTACGCCGTGCCGGAGTGGGCCGAGTGGTCTACACGGTCGGCGCCCTGCCGGCCGTTCTCCCGGTCCGGTTCCGGCTGGACCCGCTCGGCGGCGTGCTGCTCTCCACGGCGCCAGGCTCCGAACTGGCCCGCGCCGTCGACGGCGCCGTGATCGCCTTCGAGGCGGACGAGGTGGACGGCGCCGACGGCACCGGCTGGTGCGTCACCCTCCTCGGCCGGGCGGAGGTCCGCCGCCCGTCTCCGGCGCCCGGCGCCCGCGCGGAGATCCGCATCGCCCCCGAACTGGTGGTCGGCCGTCGCCTGGCCCCCGACACGGTCTGAGGGCCCGGCCGGGGGCGTGTCCAGCGTTCGGAGCAGTCGGCCTCCCGGTCCGCTCGCGCGGGGACGGGTCCCGGTGGACGATCGCCGCATGACAGCCATGCGTACACGAAGTGCCTGCCTCGCGGTCTCGGCCGCCCTCTCCGTCCTGGCCCTGGCCCCGGCGGCCTCGGCGGCGGTCCCCGGCGCCGCCTCCGCGCCCGCGGCCCGGTTGGCCGCCTGCAACGAGGTCGGCACCCGGCAACCGGGCGACATGCTGATGCAGGTGCGCGTCGTCGCCGGGAACAGGACCGAGGCGAGCTATCCCGGCTACACGATCACCAGGATCGAGGGCTACACCCTCCTCGGCGGCCCGATGTGCATCACCGTCACCGCCGGCGGCCCCGGCACGGACCACGTGTCCGTGACCACGGCCGCCGCCGTCGGCACGGTCAAGATCTTCGCCAAGCCCGTCCGCACCTGAGGCCGCGCCCGGCGTCGTACCCGGTGCCGCGCCCGGTGCCGCCCCGGTGCCCCGCCGCGCTCGGTGAGGGCTCAGCTCCCCAGCGGGGCCTCCCACACCAGGCGGGTGCCGCCGCCCTCGGCGGGCCGGAGGTCGAAGGTGCCGCCCGCGCGTTCGGCGCGTTCGGCGAGGTTGGGGAGCCCGCTGCGGCGTCCGGCGGCCGGGACGTCCACGCCGTCGTCCGTCACCGTGAGCGTCACCGTGCCGCCGGACGCGTGGCCGCGCGGCTGCCGTCCGCCCGTCCGTGCCGACCTCCGCCGGTGCCCGTCAGCGTCTCCTCCGCGCCGCCCAGCGGCGTCCTCCTCGTGTGCTCGTGCTGCTGGCTCGTGCGGTCGTACTGCTGGTCCGGATCCGCCCGAGGCAGTCCGCGCGCCGGTCGGCAACCGCCCCCGCGCCCCCGGCGATGATCCAGGCCCTAAGACCCGGCGGGCAGGGCCTTGTGGCCCCTGGCCGGTGATCGGGCCCGCAGACCAGGGTGGGGAGGGTGCCGACGGCGCGTCAGCGCAGATCGAGGGCGCGCGGTCGACAGGCACCCGGCACCCGGAAGCGCCACCCGGAAGTGCCACCCGACGGTGCGCCCCGCACCGCGGACCCGCAGCGGAAGGAACACTCATGACGCCCGCAGTCCTGGCCGGAGTCGACGGCTCGCCCGAGAGCACCGTCGCCGCTCACTGGGCGGCCGGGGAGGCGCTGCGGAGGGGAGCCCCGCTGCGGTTGCTGCACGCCTGGCCGTGGCTGACCGACGGGCGCGCCTCGTTCGCCGATCCGGAGGATCTGCCGGTGGCCGCCCAGCGGATGCTGGCCGCCGTGGCGGAGGAGGTCGGCGCACGGCACCCGGGCCTCACCGTGCGGACCGATGTGGTGCTCGACGCCGCCGTGGACGGCCTGGTCGCGGCCACCGAGACCGCCGAGACCGCCGAGGCCACCGAGGCTACCGAGGGCGCCGGTCTGCTCGTTCTCGGCTCGCGCGGACTGGGCGGGTTCAAGGGGTTGCTGGTCGGCTCGGTGAGCATGGCGGTCGCCGGCCGCGCGGCCGTCCCGGTCGTGGTGGTCCGGCAGCCGGGGCCGGAGACCGGCACGGAGAGCGCCCGAAAGAGCGCCGGGAACAGTGCCGGGGAGAGCGCCGCCGGGGCCGTGCCCGAGGTGGTGGTCGGCGTCGACGCGGGCGCGCCGAGCGACACGGTGCTCGACTTCGCCTTCCGCGAGGCCGAGCTGCGCGGCGCCCGGCTCCGCGCCGTCCACGGCTGGAACCTCCCGCCGGCCTTCGCCGTGGTCGGTTTCCTGCCGTCCGCTGTCGAGACGGCCCAGCTCCAGGCGGCCGAGGAGAAGGCTTTGGCCGCCGCCCTGGCCGGCCACCGCGCCCGGCACCCGCACACCGAGGTCGTCGAACAGGCCCGCCTGGGAGCGGCCCGCACCCTCGTCGAGGACACCGCCGACGCCGCACTGCTGGTGGTCGGCCGCCGACGCCGCCCCCATGACCTCGCTCCCCGCCTCGGCCGCGTCGCCCACGCCGTCCTCCACCACGCCCGCCCCCCGATCACCGTCGTCCCCCACCCCTGACCTCCCTGGCCTCGATACGGGCCCCGGTACGGCCGCCTTCGGTCATCGGGCCGCGCGCTCGCGTCGCTCGAGCCACTCGAGGTACCACGTCCCGAAACCGTGCCGGTTCCCCCGCGTCGACGGCCGGTTCGAAGGGCGGGTTGCGCGCGCGGTCCCGGTGGCGGAGCTCGCCGCCGTATCGGGCCTCCACTTCGACGATTTCGCCGGGAGCGAGGACGGCTCGAAGGCCGGGGGCGGGGACGGAGGTAGCGCCTGCCGCCGACAGTCCGGGGGCCCCGGGCCGGGGAAGCGGGCCGTTGGACCCTTCCGGCCGGGGCGGGCGCGGGGCACGCTCAGGGGTACCGGGGAGTGCGGCCGGTGCGGCCGGGACCCCGGGGGTTTCGAGGCCAGGAGACGATCACCATGACCCAGCCAGCTCTCACTCCGGCCGACCTGCGGATGCTCGCCGCAGCCGGTGGCGCGGCGCCGTCGCTGCACAACAGCCAGCCGTGGCGCTTCCGGCCGGCCCCGAACGGCCAGGGCGTCGAGGTGTACGCCGACCAGGGCCGGGCCGTCCCGCTCGCCGATGCCAGTGGCGCCGCCCTGCACATCGCGGCGGGCGCGGCGCTGTTCAATCTGCGGGTCGCGGCCGCTCGGCTCGGTCGTGCGGCCGTCGTCCGGCTGCTGCCCGGTCCGGCGGACCCGCGGCTGCTCGCCGTCCTGGAGCTGTCCGGGCCCGCCGGGCCCGCCGAGGTGGGCGGTGTCGACGGTGGCGGCGGTGGCGGCTATGTCGGGCCGTTCGGCAGGGATCTCTACCCCGCGATCGCCGAGCGCCACTCCAGCCGGCGGCCGTTCACCGATCAGGACGTTCCGGAGGCGGTCGTCACCGAGTTGGTCGCCGCCGCGGGGGAGGAGGGTGCGGCGCTCGTCGTCCTGGGGGAGGCGGGGGTGCGGCGGGTGCAGGCGGTCACCACGGAGGCCGAGGACCGGATCGCCCACGACCCCGCATGGCAGGCCGAGACCCGCGCCTGGCTCCGGCCGGACGCCGGGACCGCCGGGGTCACCGGGACCGCCGGGGTCACCGGGGTCACCGGGGATGCCGGGAACGACAAGGCCGCACCCGCCGCCGTCGACGGCCTGCCGTACGGGGCCCTCGGCCCACAGGACCACGACGCCCGGCTGCCGATGCGCGAGTACGAGGGCCGGCCGCCGCACCACGAGGGGCCGGCCCGACCGTCCGAACGGTTCGAGGCGCTGCCCCGGCTCTGCACGCTGAGCACCCCGGGGGACGGCCCTGCGGACTGGCTGCGGGCGGGGCAGGCGCTGGAGCGCGTCTGGCTGCTGGCCACCGTGCACGGACTGCGGCTGACGATGTGGCACCAGCCGGTGGAGTTGCCCGACCTGCGCTGGCGCCTGCGCGACCCGGCCGACGGGCCCCGCCACGTCCAACTGGTGCTGCGGATGGGCTACGGTCCGGCCGGTGCGGACACCCCGCGCCGACCGGTCGAGGACGTACTGGACCTGTCGGCACGCCCCGGGCCGCCACCGGCGTAGCCGGACGGGACCGGGGTGTGCCGGGGCCGGGCCGGGGCGTGCTGGGGCAGCCGGACGGTCAGGATTTCAGGTCGGCGAGTTCCTTGATGTCCTGGTAGTCCAGGCCCATGGAGTTGTACAGCCGCACCTGCTCCTCGTTCATGGCGCCGTCCCGGGTCAGCTCCTTGACCTGGGCGTCGGTGAGCGGTGCGGCCGGTCCGCCCGTGCCGCCCGGTCCGCCCGTGCCGCCGGCGGCGAGTTCGCCGAAGAGGCCCATGATGTCATCGGTGGCCAGTTCGGTGGCGCCGGCGGGCGCCTGGACGGCCGGGGTGTCGTGGCCGAACGCGATCCGGAGCGGCAGCGGTGTGCCGGGCCCGGCCTTCTCCGCCAGCTGGGCCAGGTCGAAGGTCACGGCGGACAGCGCGCCGCCGTCGAGGTAGACGTCCAGCGCCAGCGGGCGGTCCGGCACGTTGGACGGGGCTGACCTGGGCAGCTTGCCGAGGTTCGGGATGTCCTTGGCGAGCGGTTCGACGGCTTTCAGCAGGTCGTCCGTCAGCTTGCGGGCCGGGGCGGTGACGGTGATCCGGTCCTTGCCGTCCTGCTTGCCCTTGTCCTCGAAGGACAGGTCGCGGGTGAGGATGCCTTTCAGCGAGGCGTTCAGGCTCTCCGCGGCCTTCGGGTCCAGGGTCGGTGCGGGGGTCGCGGCCCCGCCCGTCGCGCCGGTGGTGCCCGTGCCTTCGAGGGCCTTCGCGTCGAAGCTGACCCACTGGCCCTTGAGCGCGTTCCCCAGCGCGCCGGGCAGGCCCTCGGCCAGCCCCTCGACCTCGGCGGCGTCCTCACCGACGAGCTGAGCGAGGCCGGTGAGGTCGCCCCGCGCGTAGGCCTTGCCGCCGACCTGGCGGAGCTCCAGCAGCGGTGCGCCGCCCTTGCCGGTGAGCGTGTAGGAGGCCGAGACCGACGGGCCGGCGGCCGGTGCGGCGCCGTTGCCGGAACCGGCGCCCTTGGTCGGCCGGATGTCCTTGAGCGGCTTGTCCGCGCTGAAGGCGACGGACAGGCCCACGCCGGCCAGCGCGGCTGCGCCGGCCTTGTCGATCTCCTCGCCGGTGGCCGCGCCGAACGCCTCGATCTGCGTGGGGGTGGCGTCGACCGACAGCTTGGCGCTGAAGGACTTGCCGCTGCCGAAGGTCTCGAAGGCCTTCGACACCTTGTCGGCCGCGTTGAGCTGCTGGACGGTCCCGCACGCGGCGAGGCCGCCGGCGAGGACGGCGCCGCAGGCGGCGGTGGCCAGGGCGGTGCGGGCGGTCCGGCGTATCACGGTACTGATGGGAGGACTCCTCGGTGCGGGGCAGGGCTGCCGGTCCTACGACCGCCACCACGCTCAGCGAACGGTGCGACGGCGTGACCGCGTGACCGCGCGACGGCGCGACAGTACGACGACGCGACGACGCGACGACGCGACAGCACGACGGTGCGACGGCTTGACGCGGTGACACAGGAAAGCACGGACTCCCTGGTCAGGGCATCCGAATTCCCGGCGGCCCCCGGAAGGGCGGTCCACAAACTACCGGGCCCGACCGACTATCCGTCGGCCGGGCCCGGCGTCCCCCGCCGGGTGGGCCGCCGACCCTCGACGCGAGCGGCCCACCCGGGGGGTCCGAGGAGGCCGGACGGGGGGCCGGGCCTCCTCGGAGTTCAGCTGCGGCGGCCGCCGGGTGGGCGGACCTCCGCCTTGACCCGCAGGTCGGGGCTGTTGCGGAAGGTCAGGGTGAACTCCACCCACTGGCCGACCTTGAGCGCGGGCGGATTTATGATCATCAGATCGGCATCCTCCGGGGACATGGCCAGCTCGCCCCGCTCGGGGACCTCCAGGGCCGTGACCGGCGCCCAGCTACCCGCCGCGCCCTGGTGCAGGTGCCGTTTCAGGGTCACCTTGCCGCCGAACTCCCAGCTGGCGCCGGTGAGTTCGTCCGGAACATCGCCCGGGTTGCGGACGGTGAAGAAGGCCGCGGTGGACGGGACCCCGCCCACCGAGGGCAGGAGCAGCCAGCCCGGCCCGGCCTCGACCGGGCGCGCGGTGCCCGCACCGCCGACCGCCGTCCAGCCGGACAGCAGCGCCAACGCCACCACGGCGGCCCCGATCGGCGGTCCGGCCACTTTCAGCCGCTCGACCGTCCGGCTCCCGACCGTCCGGCCCCCGCCTGTCCGGCTCCCGACCGTCCGGTTCCCGCCTGTCCGGCCCCCGGCCGCGGACCGTCCGCTCACCACGCCGCACCCGCCGAGCGCCGCGCCCGGGCCGCCGGCCGCGGGACCCGACCGCCCCCGCGTTCGTCCGCGCCGCCCCGCCCCGGGCGCCAGGTCCGCAGCCGCAGGCTGTTGCCCACCACCAGCAGCGAACTCAGCGACATCGCCACCGCCGCCAGCATCGGGTTCAGCAGCCCCACCGCCGCCAGCGGAATCAGCACCACGTTGTAGCCGAACGCCCACACCAGATTGGACCGGATCGTCGCCAGGGTGCGCCGGGCCAGCCGCACGGCATCCACCACCGCCTCGATGTCCCCGCGCACCAGGGTCAGTCCGGCCGCGCCGATCGCCGCGTCACTGCCCGAGGCGAGCGCCACCCCCAGGTCCGCCGAGGCCAGCGCCACCGCGTCGTTGACCCCGTCGCCGACCACCGCCACGGTCCGGCCGGCGGCCCTCAGCTCTGCCACCACCTCCGCCTTGCGCTCCGGGGAGGCCGAGGAGTGCACCCGCTCGATGCCCAGCTCCTCCGCGACCGCGCGCGCCGCCCCCGGGCCGTCACCGGTCAGCAGCACCGGCTCCAGGCCCATGCCGCGCAGCCGGTGCAGGGCACGCCAACTGCCAGAGCGCAGGGTGTCGCCGACCGCCAGCACCGCCACCGGAAGGCCGTCCAGTTCCACCACCACCGGCGTGCGGCCCGCCGCCGAGGCGTCCGCGAGCGCCGCCGTCAGCTCGGCGGGCAGCGGCCCCGCGGCCTCGTCCGGGCGGACCACCCGCACCAGGATCCCCTCCACCTCGCCGGACACCCCGACCCCGGTGGTGGCCGCGAACCCGGCCACCACCGGAAGGGGGTCGGAGCCGCACCGGGCTCGGGCCGCCCCCACGACGGCCCGCCCGACAGGGTGCTCCGAACGGTGCTCGACGGCTCCCGCGAGCCGCAGCACCCGCTCCTCGTCCACCCCCACGCCCGCGCCGGCGGCCACGGCCACCGCCGCGAGCTCCATCCGACCGGTGGTCAGGGTGCCGGTCTTGTCCAGCACCACGGTGTCGACCCGGCGCAGGCTCTCCAGCACCTCCGGGCCGCGGACCAGGACGCCCAGCTCGGCGCCCCGCCCGGTCGCCGCCAGCAGGGCGGTCGGCGTGGCCAGGCCCAGCGCGCACGGGCAGGCCACCACCAGCACGGCGACCGCCGCCGTCACCGCCGCCTGCGGGTCGGCGCCCGCGCCCAGCCAGAAGCCGAGCACGCACACCGCCACCGTCAGCACACAGGGCACGAACACCCCGGCGACGGTGTCCGCCAGCCGCTGCGCCCGCGCCTTGCCGGCCTGGGCGTCCGCCACCAGCGCGGTGATCCGGGCGAGCTGGGTGTCCGCGCCGACCGCCGTCGCCCGCACCACCAGCGCCCCGCCGACGTTCACCGTGGCGCCCGCCACCCGGTCGCCCGGCCCGACCTCCACCGGCACCGACTCGCCGGTCAGCAGGCTCAGGTCGAGCGCCGAGCCGCCCTCCACCACCAGGCCGTCGGTGGCCACCCGCTCACCCGGACGGACCACGAACTCCTGCCCCGGCAGCAGCTGTTCGATCGGCAGCAGCCGTTCCTCGCCGGTCCGCGGATCGCGCACGCACACCTGCTTGGCGCCCAGCTCGGCCAGTGCCCGCAGCGCGGAACCGCTGCGCCGCCGCACCCTGCCCTCCAGCAGGCGCCCGGCCAGCACGAACAGCGGCACGCCGACGGCCGCCTCCAGATAGACGTGCGCGGTGCCGCCGCCGTCCGCGGTCAGCGAGAACGGCATCCGCATGCCGATCTCGCCGGCCCCGCCGAACAGCAGCGCGTACGCGGACCAGGCGAAGGAGGCGACCACACCGAGGCTCACCAGGGTGTCCATGGTCGCCGCCGCGTGCCGAAGGCCCCGCAGGGCCCGGCGGTGGAAGCCGGCCGAGCCCCAGCTCACCACCGGCAGCGCCAGCCCGAAGCAGGCCCACTGCCAGCCCGGGAACTGCGCGGACGGCACCATCGACAGCACCAGCACGGGCACCGCCAGCAGCGCCGTCACCAGCAGCCGCCACCGCTCCCCGGCCTCCTCCGCCGCCGGGCCGCCGGGCGGCACGCCCACCGGCGCCAACTCGGCGGTGTAGCCGGCCCGTTCGACCGCCGCGACCAGCTCCTCCAGGCCCACCCCGGCCGGGTGCAGCACCCGGGCCCGCCCGGTGGCGAGGTTCACCCCGGCGCTCACGCCCTCGATCCGGGCCAGCCGCTTCTCCACCCGGCTCACACAGGCCGCGCAGGTCATCCCGCCGACCGCCAGGTCGGTGGACACCGGCGCGTCGGACTCCGCGGCCGCCCTCACCGGGCCGCCCCCATGTCGTGACCCATCGCGGGTTTCCCGCCGCCTCCGCCACCGGGCGTCAGCCCGGGCGTCACCGGCCCCGCGCCGCGCCCCACCGCGAACGCCACGACGAACACCACTACCAGCAGCAGGGCGAACCCCGCGAGCACACTCAACGGCCGGGCACCCGGCGACATCCCACTCACGCCCCACCAGTCGTGCCCCCACCCCGCCGGGTTCCCGCCCACCCCGAATGACCCGGATCACATCCCCCGCCCGGCCCAGCGCCGGCCCAGCGCCCGGGGCCGCCGAGGCGGCCGTGGACCGTGCGACAGAGTGACCGTTCGCCGGTAGGAGCACCAGTCATATGCGGTTGTCAGTAAGGCTGTAGATCAGATTTGAAATCGAGCGATGTCGAGCGATGATGTCCGGGTGACAGCTCTCGGCAGGGTAGTGGCATGGGTTGGGGCGGTCGTCGGATCACTGGCGGCGGCTGCTCTCGTGGTCGTCGCGGTGGCGGTAGACCTGGACACGGCGGATCGAGTGGCCTCCGTCATTGGAGCTCTGGCCGGGATCGCAGCACTGGGAGTGTCGGTCCAGGCGTTGCGGCGCTCGACCGAGCCGCCGCCCGTGGGTGCGCCGGGCACTTCGCCGACCGTGGTCGTCACGCGTGATCGGTCGGTGAACGCGGGTCGAAACCTCACCGCCGACGTGGACACCGGTGACCGGTACGTCGTCGCGCCGGGCCAGCCGATCCACCAGGGGCGGCGCGATCGGAACGAGCGACCGAAGCCCGTGGTGCCGGGCTCCTTCACCGTCGACGAGTCCCGGTCGATCTCCGCCGGTCGTGACATCTCAGGCGTCTTCCGTACTGGTGACACGTTCGAGTCTCCTCCCGGCGGTTCGGAGAGCTCCGGAAACGGTGGTGGCGCGTGACGCGTCCGCCTGGATCGGACGGTAAGCGACCGAGACCCCTGCGGCCCACGAAGCGGCCTTCGGCGGACGCCGACTCCGTCAGGGTCGACATCGAGCGGTCGGTCTCTGCCGGTCGCGACCAGAACGGCATCTTCATCACCGGCGACCATGTGAACTTCACCGAGACCCACGTCCATGTGTCGCCCGGGGAGTCCGGTCAACGGGAGCCGTTCGGTGGGGCCTCGGGCCGGGAACCGGGAACCGGGATCCCGCGGCCGCGGTCCGCTTCGGGACAGCGCCCCGCCGCCGATGTCGGCGGGGAGGAGGACGACGACCACATCGAGCGGGAGTCGAAGCCCTCGGGCGGGGGAAATGGCGGCGCGGGCTTCGGAATTGTCGCCTTCCTGTTCGTTCTGGGGGTGATCGTCTCCCAGTTGCAGGGCGGCGGCTCATCGGCGGTCGGCCCGATCGAGGCGATGGCCGTGCTGAACGACCTCGAGTCGGCGCGAGCGGTGGCTTTCTCGGCGGATGGCGCCGCACTGGTGGTGACCGGGGACAGCGGAATCACGCGAAGTTGGGACACTGCCACGCGAAGGGCGACCATGCTGTTGCCCGATGCGGCACCGGGCGGTGGTGGTCGCGCGGTGCTCAGCTCCGACGGACGGACCCTTGCCACCAGTACGATGAACAAGATCCGGTTGACCGAGGTCGCGACCGGTACCACCGTCGCCCAGATCACCGTGGGGAACATTCTGGAGTCGGTGTCCCTGATGGTCTTCAGCCCGGACGGTCGGAGCCTGGCCACAGCGGGATCCGGGGACCGGGTGCGAGGCTGGGAGGTCGCGACGGGGAAGCAGACCTTCACGGTCGGCCGTGGCGTGACTGCCTCTGCGGTGGCCTTCAGCCCCGACGGAACACTGCTGGCCATTGCCGGAGGCTCGGGTGGTGATCGGGGGCTTCGGCTCTGGAACCTCACGACCGGCACGCCTGTTTCCGGTCTCGCGCTGGAGAGCGACGGCTACTCCGGCCGGTACGCGGTGGCCTTCAGCCCGGACGGACGGACCCTGGCGGTCACCGCCGGCAACAAGGTGCGCTTCATGGATGTTGCTCTGGGCCAGCTCACGCCGGTCACGTTGAGTGTTCGTGGCGGTGACATCACCGATCTGGCATTCACCCCGGACGGCCGGGTGCTCGCCACGGCGAGCACCGAGGCGGCCACGCTTCTGTGGGACGTTGCTGGTGGGAGGACGTTCGCGACGCTGACGGGTTACGAAGGCCCGGTCCGTGATGTGGTCTTCAGCTCCGACGGGCGCTGGTTGGCAACGGCTGGGTCCGACCGTACTGCCCGTCTCTGGTCGGTTCCCTGTGCGACGCCTGGTGTGTCAGCCACGGGGTCGTCGTCCGCAGCCCCGGTACCGCCGGTGCCCTGCCGGCCCGCGCCGACAGGGCGGAACGACCGCGGCGCGTAGCGACGGCGGTGCGGCCTCCCGACGTTCGGAGGGCGCACCGCCGCAGGCCGCGCTACGGCAGCGGGATCCGGACGACCTGCGGGTCGTGGTCGCTCAGCTGGGTGGCGAACTCGCTGTTGAGGTGGACGATGTCGTAGCTGTACGAGCGGGCCGCGAGGGCGGGGGAGATCAGGATGTGGTCGAGGACCTGGGAGTTGCCCTCGTAGACGTAGGTGTACCGCTCGGTGAGGGGGAGGGTGCGGGGCAGGTCGACCAGGGAGCCGCCGGCGGTGAGGAGGTCGGCGGTCTGGGAGAACTCGAAGTCGTTGAGGTCGCCGAGGACGATCACCGCGGCGTTCGGGTCGACGGCGAGGATCTGGTCGGTGAATGACTTGACCACCGTGGCCTGCTCGTGGCGCTGGGTCTCGGAGGGGCGGGCCGGGGGCTGGTAGCGGCCGAAGAGGGGCTGGTCGCCGCCCTTGGAGTTGAAGTGGTTGGCGATCACGAACACCGGGCGGCCGTTCCAGCGGAACTCGCCCGCGAGCGGCTTGCGGCTGGCGTTGAAGGCCGTGTTGGTCGGGTCTATCCGGCCGGGGGAGTAGGCGAGGGCGGGGACGCCGCCGTTGTTGACCACGGAGTCGGCGGTGGTGGAGCCGGCGCCCGGGCGGTCGGTGAAGCTCAGGCCCCGGTCGGTGCGGTAGAGGAACACCTGGCGGATGTTGCCGCCCGGCTGGCCGCCGTCCTGGTCGTTGACCGGGTCGAGCTGGCGGTAGGAGTAGGCCGGGCCGCCGGCCGAGGTGATCGCGGCGGTGAGCCTGGCCAGGGTCTGGTCGGCGGCGACCACGCCGTTGTCGGTGGCGCCGGAGTTGTCCTGGATCTCCTCCAGGGCGACCAGGTCGGGCGAGCGCAGGTTGGTGACGACGGCGGCGGCGAGGCCGTCGAACTTGCTCTGCGGGTCGCCGGGCGCGAGGTTCTCGACGTTGAAGGTCGCCGTGGACAGCTCGCCGGCGGCCGGTGCGGCGGTGGTCTCCGGGGCGAGGCCGCCGGGGAGGACGGCCGGGGTGGCGGTGACGAGCAGCTTGAAGTTGCCGAAGGAGTAGTCCAGCACGCCGACGGTGGCGCCGGAGAGGGTGTCGCCGACGTTGGCGGCCGGGGTCGGCGCGAGCACGTCGTCCAGCAGGACCCGCTCGGGGTTGCCGTCCGCGGCCTGCAGCAGGATGCCGCCGCGGGCGCTCCTGGTGGCGGAGCCCTGCGGGACGACCGGGATCTCGCCGAAGGACGTGCTCGGCCCGACCACGGCGGCGTTGTTCAGCTGGACCCGCATGCCCTCCAGCGACTCCCAGAAGTCCAGTCCGTCGGTGGCCGGTTGGAAGCCGCCGGCGGTCTCGGCATCGCCCGTGGTGACACTGGAGATCACGGCGGCGGGCGGGACCCGGCCGCCGGCGCCGACCAGGGTGGCGGCGGGCAGTGCCGCGTTGTGGGCGAGCACGGTGGTGGTGGGCGCGGTGAGTTCGGTGACGGTGAGGTTGGTGGCGCCGCCGGTGCCGCCGGGGCGGTACTCGCTGACGGTGCCGCCGACCTGGACGGAGTCGCCGACGGCCACGCCGGGGGCGCTCGCCGTGTAGACGTAGACCGCCTCGCTGGTCGCCGGGTCGGTGTCGGGCTGCGGGTCCTGGAGCCAGTAGCCGCTCGGGCCGGCCGCGGTGACGATCCCGGGGACGCCGGTGACCGGCCGGCCGGCCAGCGGGGAGGTCCGGGCGGCGCCCTGGAGGTCGTGGATCCGGGTGCCGCCCGTTCCGCCGCCGCCCGAGGCGGAGTTGCGCGGGGTGGGGGCGGTGGCGGCGAAGTCGGCCGCGTTGTCGTCGGTGTCGGTGGCGCCGCCGCCGGCCCGGACCGCCGCGGTGGTGTTGGCGAGGTTCCCGGTGGGCGAGCCCTCGGCGGAGGAGGCGGTCGTGCCGTAGCCGACGAAGTCCTTGACCCCGGGCTGGCCGGCGCAACCGGTGGCGCAGGTCAGCGCGGTGGAGTTGGTGACCAGCGCGACCTTCCCGGCGTTGGCGCCCATCGCGATCGTGCCCGTCGCGTCCGGCGTCGGCAGGGCGGCGCCGGAACCGGCCCCGGCGGCCTCCTGCACCAGGAAGTACCTGCCGGGGGCGACGGTGCCCGACAGGGTGGTCCTCGACCAGGAGGACCCGGCCGCCGAGGCGTACTGGACGGTCCAGCCGGTCACGCTGACCGGAGTGGTGCCCCGGTTGTACAGCTCGACGAAGTCATTGGTGTACGGCGCGCCGGAGTTGCCGCCACCGCCGTACACCTGGCTTATGACGAGGTCCGGGGACACGGCCTGCGCGGTGCCGGCGGGCAGCGCGACGAGCGCTCCGACGACGGTGGCGGCCGATGCCACCGCCAGCGCGCGGAGCCGGACTCGATCGGTTCGCCGCATGGGCGTCCTCCTGACGGGCGTGCAGCAGTGGATGGGCGGGCGCTGTGTGTTCTAGCAGCGCCACCCATGCCGTACCGCGCGCCGAGGCGAACGGCCAGGCGTCCAACGGAAGAACGTTTTGCCTGGCATGAACCGGGTGAGGGCCCGGACGTGTCGTGGGGGACGTGAGGCAGGAAGGGCGTCGGGCGTCAGCCGTCGGTGAGGGCGTCAGCTATCGGTGAGCGTCAGCCGGATGCCGATCGTGCCGCGCTCTCCGCGCCGCAGCCGGCTGCCGAGCACCGTGACGACGCCGACCAGCCCGTACTTCTGCCGCAGCAGCGTCCGGTAGGCGGCGGTGCGCTCGGGGCCGAGGATCTCGGCCGTGGCCGGGACGGACTCGCCGGTCGGATTGCCCCGGACGTCGCAGGGGCCGACCAGGACGTCGGGGCGGTTGCGGATCCGCTTGACCTTCCACGAGTCGGTGACGGTCCAGACGCCGAGCGCCTCCCCGTCGCGCACCACCCACACCGGCGTCGGCACGGCGGTGCCGTCCTTCTTGAAGGTGGTGACCAGCAGGTAGCTGCCGGAGGAGAGGCTGACGAGGCGTTCGAGCCGTTCCTGCCGGTGCGGGTCGGGGTGGGGAGTGGCGCTCATGCGGGGCATTCTAGGGCCCGCCCGACACGTGCACCCCCAGGAGCAGCGCCGACTCCGGGCCGCTCCGGCCGGTGCTGCTCGCCGGAGGAGCCTCTGCGAGGCTGGCCACGGCATGTTCGTCACTGACGGACGCTCAGATCTGGTCGGGTTCGTCCGGAAAGGTGTCACTGCGCAGATGGAACCGGTGTCAATGGCCGTTGACGGATCTCAGACCGTATTCACAGGCGCCCTCGTCCTGGCGATTCCGGTCGCACTGCTGGCGGGGCTGCTCTCGTTCCTCTCGCCGTGCATTCTCCCGCTGGTGCCGGGATATCTTTCCTATGTCACCGGATTCTCGGCGTCCGACCTCGCGGACGCCGAGGGGAGGAAGCGTGGGCAGGTGGTCCTGGGGACGCTTCTGTTCATCCTCGGATTCACCGTCGTATTCGTTTCGGCAGGTGCGTTGTTCGGATATTTCGGCAATACCCTGGCGGAGAACCAGCGTACCGTCCAGATATTCTCCGGAGTGATGACGATCCTGATGGGAGTCTTTTTCTCCGGCCTGTTCTCCGGGCTCTCGCAGCGGGAGTTCCGGAGTCGCTACCGGCCGGCGGTCGGCCTGGCGGGGGCGCCGGTCCTGGGGATCGTCTTCGGTGTGGGGTGGACGCCGTGCATCGGACCGACCGCGTCCGCCGTCCAGACGCTCGCCCTCAGTGAGAGCGATCCGATTCGAGGGGCCCTGCTGGGTTTCTTCTACTGTGCGGGTCTCGGGATCCCGTTCCTCGTTTCGTCCCTGGTCTTCCGGCGGGCGATGGGGACCCTCGGCTGGGTCAAGCGCCGTCATCGAGGGGTCATGCGATTCGGCGGAGGAATGCTTGTGCTCGTCGGCATCATGCTGCTGACCGGGGCATGGGCAGATCTCGTGGACTTCCTGCGGGTCTGGGCGGCCGGCCACCTGCCGGACAGCCTTGTGGCCATCTGACCGGTTGTTGTTCACGTTTCAGGGGCGGCGGCCCCGGCGCGGGATGGTGGTCGCGGTGACCCGGGCGCCGGTGGCGCGGGCCAGGGAGCGGGCGCGGCGGGTGAGGCGTCGGCGGGTGCCGCCGCCCACCGCTGTGGCGCCGCCGGCGGCGGTGGCCCCGCGTGGGGCGGGACCGGACGCCGGCCGGGACGGTACGGAGTACGCGACGTGCGGGGCGTAGTCCGGTCGCGGGGGGACCGGGACGCCGCCGGGCAGTACGGGGAGTACGGGGAGCGCGGCTGCCGCGCTGTGTGGACGCCGCCGGGTGCGCAGTCGGCCGGCGGCGGCCCAGAGGGCCAGTGCGGCGCCGAACGCGAGGGCCGTCCAGCCGGCCGGGCCGAGGGTGTGGTCGGCCTGCTGGATCGCGTGCGGCAGGATGCCGGAGGCCGGCGCCTCGGCGGCCGGGGCGGCGGACGCTCCGGGCGCGGCCTCCTCCTCGACGAGCCGTCCGACCGGTTCGACCTTGCCGGCCGCCGCGAAGCCCCAGTCCAGCAGCGCGGCCGCCTCGTCGTAGACCTTGGACTGCTGCTCCGGGTGCATCACCGTCACCAGCAGGGTCCGGCCGTCGCGTTCGGCCGCGCCGGTGAAGGTGGCGCCCGCGTTGGTGGTGTAGCCGTTCTTCACCCCGATCAGGCCCGGGTACTTGCCCAGCAGCCGGTCCGTGTTGGCGATGTCGAACGCGGACCGCTGCCCCGTCGCCTTGTCCAGGGCGCCGGGGAAGCGGGCGGTGCGGGTCGCGCAGTAGCCGCGGAAGTCGGGGTTGCGCAGCCCGGCGCGGGCGAACAGCGTGAGGTCGTACGCCGAGGAGACCTGGCCGTCCTGGTCGTAGCCCTCCGGGGAGACCACCCGGGTGTCGCGCGCCTGGAGGGCGGTCGCCCGCTCCTGCATCTGGGTGACGGTGTTGGCCAGGCCGCCGTTCATGTGGGACAGCACGTGCACGGCGTCGTTGCCGGAGGCGAGGAAGACGCCGCGCCAGAGGTCCTCGACCCGGTACGGCAGGTTCTCCTTGATCCCGACCAGGCTGCTGCCCGCGCCCAGCGCGGCGAGTTCGGCGGGAGTGACCCGGTGCTCCAGGGCGCGGTCGAACTTCGGCAGCACGGTGTCGGCGAACAGCATCTTGAGGGTGCTGGCGGGCGGCAGCGGGAGGTGGGCGTTGCGCGCGGCGAGCACCTCGCCGGTCGCGGCGTCGGCGATCAGCCAGGACCGCCCGGTCAGGGTGGCCGGAAGCTCGGGCGCCCCGGTCCGGGGCGCTACCTGGACGGCGGGCCGGCCCAGCCGCTCGCCGCCGACCACGGCGGCGGCGTCCTGCGCGGTACCCGCCGTGCCCGCTGCCGTGCCGGCCGCCGCGGGCGCGGAGGACGGGGCGGGGGACAGCGCGGGGGAGGGGGCCGCGGAGCGGGCCGAGGAGGCGGCCGGGGAAGGGGCCGGGGAGGCGGCCGAGGCGGCGGGCACGCCGGCCGCGAGGACCAGGACGGCGACGGCACCGGCCGCCGCCGGCCGCCCGGCCCGGGCGCGCCTGCTGACGTGGAGTGACCTCTGCTGCACACCGCGAACTTACCCGGACGGCCGCCGCCCCGCCCTGCCCGCTGCTCCGTCCGGGCCCTCCCGCACCGCACGGCGGCCTGCTACGGTACGGCCCATGTCCTTCCTCCGTGCGTAGCAGGCCCGACGCGACCGCGCCCCGACCGATCGGGAACCGCGCGGCCCTCCGGTGTCCCCGTACGCACCTCCGGTGCCGCCCGCCGTGACCTCCCCGGCCCGCGGACCGGACTTCCTTGAGGACGTTCACCGTGCCCTCCACCGTCTCCGCGCCTCCGCGCGGCCCGTCCGCACGCCCCGGCTACCGCGCCGTGCTCGGCGCCCCGCACGCCGGCCGCACCTTCGCCGCCGCGCTGCTCGGCCGCCTCTCCTACGGGGTGGTCCCGCTCGCCCTGCTGCTCACCGTCCGCGAGGCCACCGGCTCCTACTCCGCGGCCGGCGCGGCGATGGCCCTGTTCGCGCTCGCCAGTGTCCTCCTCTCGCCGGTCCGGGCCGGGCTGGTCGACCGCCACGGTCCCCGGCGGGTGCTGCCGCCGATGGCCGTGCTGTACGGCGCCCTGCTGCTCGCCGTGGTCGCGGCCACGGCCCGGCCGGGCGCCGCTCCGGCGGCGGTCGGCGCGCTCGTCGTCGCGGCGGGCGCCTGCACACCGCCGCTGGGTCCGGTGATGCGGACGTTCTGGCGGCGGCTCCTTCCCGACCCGGTGCTGCTGCGCCGCGCGTTCAGCCTGGACGGCGTCGCGGAGGAACTGCTATTCGTCACCGGACCGCTGCTGGTCGGTCTGCTGCTTCCGCTGGTCGGCCCCGGTGGTGCGGTGGCCGTGGGCGCGGGGCTGCTGATCGCCGGGGCCCTGCTGCTGGTCGCCTCGCCGGTGGCGGCGGACGGACCGGGCGCTCCGGGCGAAGTGGACGCACCGGGTGCAGTGGACGGCCCCGACGATGCGGCAGCGCCGGTCGCGGACCGTCGGCGCCGCCGCCGTCGCCGGACACCGCTCGGCGGCGGCCGGGCGCTGCGCGCCGCGGTGCTCGCCTCCGGCGTGACCGGGCTGGCGCTGGGCGCGCTGGACCTCATGGTGCTCGCCTTCGCCGAGGACCGCGGGCGGCCGGAGGCGGTCGGCTGGATCCTGGCCGCGCTGTCCGCCGGGAGCGCGGCCGGCGGTCTCGGGCTGGGCGCACTGGACCGGCCGGTGCCGAACGCCGTCCGGCTGCCGCTGTTCACCGCCGGCCTGGGCCTGTCCCTGGCCGCCGCCGGGCTCGCACCCGGCCCGGTCCTGCTCGGCGTGGCCGCCGGGGTCGCCGGCTTCTTCGTCTCGCCCGCCCTGACCACCTCCTACCTGGTCGCGGACGAGGCGGTCGCCCCGGAGGCCAGGACCAGGGCCGGCGCCTGGGTGAACACCGCCTTCAACGCCGGTTCGGCCGTCGGCGGCGCGGGCGTGGGCCTGCTGGTCGGACATCTGCCGCTGCCGCTCTGCTTCGCCCTGGCCGCCGCCCCGGCGCTCGCCGCCGTGCCCGTGCTGCTGCGGATGCGCGACTTTGGTGGGTCCCGGTCGCGCCGAAAGTCGGATCCCGCCGGCGACCTGGCTGCCTAACGTCGGGATCATGAAGAACCTGCTGGGATTCGTGAGCTTCGTCCTGATCGTCGGCGGCATCAACGGCCTCCTCGTCGACCACCTGTGGGGCCTGCACGTCTTCGGCTTCGTGCGCTACCTCGTCCCCGCCGACCACCGGACCGCCGGCTACTTCGTGCTGATCGCGGTGGGCGCCCTGCTGGCCGCCGCGACGGCGCTGCTCGACCGGCGGGAGGGCGGGGGCCGGACGCGGCGCGACAGCGGGGACTGACTCCGGCGGGGCGACGGGACCGGCGGCGGACGGGCGGCGGACGGGCGACGGACCGGTACCGGACCGGCACCGGACGGGCGGCGGCGGGGAACGAACGGTCGGCCGCCGCCCGTTCTGCGGGGTGACGCGTCGTCGACGAGGAGGGCCGCATGACCAAGCAGGCGTACGGACATATCGCGCACCGTCGGATCGAGGTGAACGGAGTCCGGCTGCACGTCGCCGAACAGGGGGAGGGGCCACTGGTCCTGCTGCTGCACGGCTTCCCGGAGAGCTGGTACTCCTGGCGGCACCAGTTCGCCCCGCTCGCCGAGGCCGGCTACCGCGTGGTCGCCGTCGACCAGCGCGGCTACGCCCGCAGCGAGCAGCCCGAGTCGGTCGACGCGTACACCCTGCTGCACCTGGTCGGCGACGTCTCCGCGCTGATCGGCGCCCTCGGCGAGGAGAGCGCCGTCCTGGTCGGCCATGACTGGGGTGCCCCGGTCGCCTGGAGCACGGCCGCGCTGCGCCCCGACCTGGTGCGCGGTGTGGCGGGGCTGAGCGTGCCGCCGCTGCCCACCCTCGGCCTGCCGCCGCTGGCCCAGGCCCGGGAGCGGTTCGGCGAGGGCTTCTACCAGATCTACTTCCAGCGCCCCGGTGTCGCGGACGCCGAGCTCGCCCGGGACCTGCACTCGACGTTCCGCCGGATGCTGTCCAGCGGCGCCGGGGGGCGCCCGGACGGCGGGGGACCGCGGGCGTGGGTGATCCGCGAGGGGCAGACCCTGCTGAGCAGCGTCCCCGAGCCCGAGAAGCTGCCGGACTGGCTCTCGGAGGCGGACATCGAGGCCTTCGTCGCCGACTACGCCGAGCACGGCGAGCGGGCGTTCACCGGCGGTCTCAACTGGTACCGCAACATCGACCGGAACAACGAGCTGCTCGCCGGGCTGGCCGGGCGGCCGGTGGAGGTACCGGCCCTCTATGTGGCGGGGGACCAGGACATGGTCATGGCCCTGATCCCCGAGGAGGCGATGCGCGGACTGCTGGAGCGCCTGGCACCGAAGCTGTACCGGCGCGTCACGCTTCCGGGCGTCGGCCACTGGACCCAGCAGGAGAGCCCGGCGGAGGTCAACGCGGCCCTGCTCGACTTCCTCGGGCACCTGGACGGCTGAGAAGGTGTCGGGTAATTGATCAACTGCGCGGGGTGATGCGGTGGCGGTGGTCCTCGCGGTCGGGACGGCCGTGAGGACCACCGCCGGGTGTGCCCGTGCGTGCAAGCGTTCTACGACTCGTCGGCGACGGACGCCCAGGGGGCGGTGGCCGAGCAACTGCCGCCCATGTGGGTATCACGCGGCCCCGCCGTCGGGACCGGAGCGGTCCGCCGCCTCACCGACGACCTCGAGAACGGGTGATCAACCGACTACCTGACACTTTCTCGGACGACCAGGACCCGGCGCCCCCGGGTGTGGCCGGCGCGGCTGTCGGCGTGGGCCGCCGCCGCCTCGCTGAGCGGGTACGACTTCTCGACCGGGATGTGGAGCCCGCCCCGGGAGATCAGGTCGACGGCCTCGGCCAGCGCGTCCGGCACGCTCCCGGCCACGCCGGAGAACCGGACGCCCAGCCGCGGCGCACCGAGGTCGGCGATGGAGACGACCTTGCGCGGGTCGCCGGTCAGCTCGACGAGTTCGCGGATCACGCCCGAGCCGGCCAGGTCGAGGGCCGCGTCGACCCGGCCCAGGTGCCGCACCCGTTCGACCCAGCCCTCGCCGTAGGTCGTGGCCAGGGCGCCCAGGCCGCGCAGGTAGTCCTGGTTCGCGGCCCCGGCCGTGCCGATCACCGTGATGCCGCGCGCGCGGGCGACCTGCAGCACCGCCGACCCGACGCCGCCGGACGCGCCGCTGACCAGCAGCGTCTGACCCTGCCGCACGCCGACCTCGCGGACGACGCGCAGCGCGGTCTCCATCACCGACGGGTAGCCGGCCGCCTCCTCGAAGGTCAGCCCCTCGGGCATCCGGGCCCAGGCCGACAGCACGGCGAATTCGGCGTACGTGTCGGTGCCTTCGCCGAACACGCGGTCTCCGATCCCGACGCCTTCGACGCCCGCACCGACCTCGTCCACCACCCCGGCGGCGTCCAGTCCGACCCCGGCGGGCAGTTCGACCGGGTGGGCTCCCAGGACCTGGCCCTCCCGGATCCTCCAGTCGACGGGGTTGACACCCGCCGCCCGTACGGCGATGCGTATCCGGCCGGGGCCCGCGTGGGGTTCCTCGGCCTCCACCAGTCGCAGGACCTCGGGACCGCCGAACTCGGCGAAGCTGATTTTCCTCATGCGACCGACGATAGCCATAACCGTTAGGATTTCACAACGGCTAGTGATTCGTACCTGGTAGTGTCAGGGCATGACCGAGCCGCCCGGACGCCGCGAACGCAAGAAGGCCGCGACCCGTCAGAGGATCGCGGCCACCGCGCTGCGGCTCTTCCTGGAGCGCGGGTACGACGCCGTGGGCATCCGTGACGTGGCGGCCGAGGCCGACGTGGCCGTCACCACCGTCTTCGCCCACTTCGCCTCCAAGGAGGCCCTGGTGTTCGAGCGCGACCAGGACTTCGAGCAGCGCCTCACCCGGGCGGTGACCGACCGGGCTCCGGACGAGCCGCCCGTTCCGGCGCTGCACCGCGAGGTCCAGGCCCTGGTGCGGCACTGCACGGCGCAGGACAGCGCCCCCGTCCGACGCATGATCGAGGGATCACCCGCCCTGCGGGAGTACGAGGAGTCGATGGGCCTGCGCCACGCGCAGGCGCTGGCAGCGGCGCTGGCCGCCGACCCCCGCCTGTCCCGGAGCACGACGGCCTGCCGCGCGACCGCACGGTTCGCCATCGACGCCTACGCGCTGGCCTGCCGGGCGGACGATCCCGAGGCCACGGTGGACGAGGTCTTCCGGATGATCCAGGCGGCCTGGGAAGCCACCGCACCCCGATCAAGTGTTGGGTAGACGATCCCCGGGGCGGCCTCCCGCTCCGACGGCTCAGACCGGCAGCAGACGGGCGATGAACTCGCCGAGCCGGCGGGCGTTGCGGCAGCAGTGCATCGGCACCACCTGGGCGTAGGCGGGGGCGGCGGAGTCGCCGGTGCCCCAGAGGGCGGGCTGTTCCGGGTTGAGCCAGTGGACCTGGCGGGCGCGGGCCGCGATCAGCCGCAGGGCCGGCAGGTGCGGGTCCCGGTAGTTGTTCCGGGCGTCGCCGAGGATCAGCACGGCGGTCCGCGGGCCCACGGCGTCCAGGTGGCGTTCGGCGAACTCGCCGAGGGCCGAGCCGTAGTCGCTGTTGCCGTGGTGCCCCATCACCTTGGCCTCGGTGAGGATGCGCCGGGCCAGCGTGGCCGGGTCGCCGCCGCCGCGGGTGAGCAGGTCCGTCACCTCGGCGGTGCGGTTGACGAACGCGAACACCCGGACCTTGCTGAACTGGTCGCGCATCGCCTGGACCAGCAGCAGGGTGAAGTCGGAGAAGCCCGCCACCGAGCCGGACACGTCGCAGAGCAGGACGAGTTCGGGCCGGGCGGGGCGGCGCAGCCGGTGGGCGGGGCGCAGCGGGACGCCGCCGGTGGAGAGCGAGCGGCGCAGGGTGCGCCGCAGGTCGATCCGCCCGCGGGCGGCCCGGCGCCGGCGCGCGGCCAGCCGGGTGGCCAGCTTCCGGGCCAACGGGTGGACGGTGCGGCGGAGTTCGGCGAGCTGGTCGCGGCCGGCGGTGAGGAAGTCGATCCGGTCGGGGCTCGGTGCGACGGCGCGCTCGGCGAGGCGTTCGGTGCCGCGCAGCTCGGCCGCCCGTCGGCGGGCCTCGGTGGCGACCATGGTGCGGAAGCCCTGGATGCGACGGCGGATCTCGTCGGGCAGGACGTGCTCGGCGAGGTCGGGCGCGGCGTCGAGTCCCCCGGCACCGGCACCGGCCCCGGCGCGCAGGACGGCCAGCACCCGGGCCAGCAGGGTCTCCGGCGCGAGCCGGCCGAGGGTCTGGTAGGCCGACCAGCCGTCGTTGCCGGGCCGGCCGGCGGCGCCGGCGCCGCCGTACCGGCCGAACGCCGCCACCGCCTCGCCGGCGAGCCCGGTCAGGGCGGCCGGGTCGTCGGCGGCGAGCGCCGCCACGAGCCGCGCCCGGAGGTCCTCGCGGAGCGCGGCCGGGTCCTGCTCCGGGCCCGCAGGGTCGGCGGGACCGCGCGCGCCGGGATCGGCCGGGTCGGCAGGGCGGGCCGGGTCCGGAGCCTGCCGCGCCGAGGCCCGGCGCACCGCCTCCGGATCGCCGACGCCGAGCGGGAAGAACAGGTCGAAGGCGGCGTCGAAGACCCCCCGTTGCCCGTCGGTGCGCAGCAGCGCGGCGGCGAGTCCGGCCCGGACCTGCTCGCGCTCGGCGAGGCCGAGGACGGTCAGGACGGCCGCGGCGTCGACCGTCTCGGCGGGCCCGATCCGCAGGCCGTGGGTGCGCAGCGCGCGCACGAAGGCGGTCAGCCGGGTGGCGAGATCGGCGGGGGCGGGGGGTCCGCCGAGCGGGCCGGCGGGAGCGGACGGGGACGGGACGGTCATGCGAGGGTGAGCTTCTGCGCGGCCTTCAGCACGTCGTCCTGGTGCTTGAGGACGACCCCGAGGGTGGCCCGGACGACCGTCTCGTCCAGGGTGTCGGCGCCGAGCGCGAGCAGGGTTCGGGCCCAGTCGACCGTCTCGGCGACCGAGGGGGCCTTGCGCAGCTCCAGCGCCCGCAGCGCGCCGACCACCCGGACCAGCGACTCGGCCAGCGCCGCGTCCAGCCCGGGGACGCGCAGCCGGACGATCCGGCGCTCGAGTTCGGCCTCCGGGTAGTCGAGGTGGAGGAAGAGGCAGCGGCGGCGCAGCGCCTCGGAGAGTTCCCGGGTGGCGTTGGAGGTGAGCAGGACGAAGGGGCGGCGGGTCGCCGTGATGGTGCCCAGTTCGGGCACGGTGACCTGGTAGTCGCTGAGCACTTCGAGCAGCAGGGCCTCGACCTCGACGTCGGCCTTGTCCATCTCGTCGATGAGCAGCACGGTCGGTTCGTCGCCCCGGATGGCGGTGAGCAGCGGCCGGGTGAGCAGGAAGTCCTCGCCGAAGATGTCGGTGCGGGCCGCGTCCCAGCCCTCGTCCCGCCCGGCGGTGATCCGCAGCAGCTGCTTGGCGTGGTTCCACTCGTAGAGGGCGCGGGACTCGTCGATGCCCTCGTAGCACTGGAGCCGGACCAGCCGGGCCCGGCCGAGTGCGGCGACGGCCTTGGCGAGTTCGGTCTTGCCGACGCCGGCCGGGCCTTCGACCAGGAGCGGCTTGCCGAGCCGGTCGGCGAGGAAGACGGTGGTGGCGACCTCCGTGGAGGCCAGGTAGCCGACCTCGGCGAGCCGTGCGGCCGTGTCGGCCACCGACTCGAAGAACTGCGTGCCCTCGCCGACCATGCCTGCCCCGCATCCCCGTGGTCCGGTGTCTGTCGCCAGCACCCTACCCGTGGGTCACTTCGCTGTCCCGGACACGGCGGCACCCGGGGCCGGGCACCCGGCGCTCGGTGCCGCCGCCTCCGGGAGTCCGGGAGTCCGGGAGTCCGGGAGGTCGGGAGGTCGGGAGTTCGGGGACCCGGGGATCCGGGAGGAAGGAGAACGGGAGCCGGTGGGGCGGGGTGCGGCGGCGGCCGCACCCCGCCCGGTTCCGTACCGGCCCCGGGGGAGGGTCAGTTGATGTAGACGTGCGGGCTGCCGGCCACCGAGCTGTCCTTCACCGGCCCGTAGGTGGCGCTGAAGTACCCGGTCGCGAAGCAGGTGCTCGGGCCGGAGACCTTGGGCAGGGCCTGGGCGTTGAAGCCGATGGTCTGGCCGACGTTGCTGGTGGTGCCGCTGATGCCGGCGGGGGCGCGGTAGACGCAGGTGATGGTGCCGAGGATGGTCTTCAGCACCACCGTGGTCTGGAGCGGTCCGGCGGCGGTGGGGTCGAGCGAGACCGGGTTGCCCGGGGCGTCGCTGACCGAGTTGGTGTAGGGCAGGTTGTTGACGGTGATGCTCTGCACGGCGGTCACGCCGATGACGTTGGCGGTGCAGGAGCCGAAGGTCTGGGCGTTGAGCTGCTCGGTGGCCACCCCGGGCGCGGCCGGGTTGTTGGTGACGGTCGCCGAGAAGGAGGAGGCGGCGCACTTGATGCCGCTCGTCCCGGTGGCGCTGGAGTAGAAGGTGGCGAAGCTGCCGGACGCCAGGTCGGCGGTGAGCACGTCGCCGACGGCGATGTTCGGCCCGCCCACCGAGGTGTGGGTGAGCACGGCGGAGCCGGCGGCCTGGGCGGGGGTCATGGTGCCGGCGGCCAGCACCGCGGCGGCGGCGAGGGCGGTGGCTCCGAGGGTACGGCGGATACGCATGAGGGTGTGCCTCTCCGGGCGAGTCGGGTGGGGGAGCCCGTACGGTCGGTCGGTGTGGGGGTGCGCGCGGCGTTGTCGGCCGCGCCCGGCCGGGACGGGGGAGGGTGTGCGGGGTGGGGCGCCGCGAACGGCGACTCGGCGGGCCCGGCGCCACGGGCCCGCCCGTACGGCGCGGTACCGGCGGCACGACGTTGTGCGGCGGGTACGACGCGGCCTGGACCGGCCGGAAGGAACCGGCCGGGTACGGCTGAGTACGGCGGGGTACGGCGGGGTGGAACGGTCCAACGCAAGTGCGGGGGTGCAGGGTGCACGTCGGCGGCTGCCACCGCCGGGCATGCGTTCGCCATACTGAGCAGTCGGAACGCGTGCGGGCTTCCGGCGGCCTCGGCCGCGGATTGGAAACCCGCCAGTGTTGTAAACCTGATGTCGCGCCAATGTCAAGGCAGTACGCACGAGTTGGGGACAAAAGATGGCGATGGACCCGGATCTCCGTGGGAATGCCGACGTGGTCCTGATCCCCGGTGCGCGCACCGGCCGCGACCCGGCCCGCTCGATCAAACGCGGCCCGAGCCGGCTGCCGCCCGGCGTGGTCGCGGCGACCCAGCGGGAGCGCCTGCTCGACGGCCTGGTCCACACGGTGGCGCAACACGGCTACCAGCGCGCCACGGTGAGCGACATCTGTCGCGCCGCCGGGGTGACCAGGCCGGTCTTCTACGACCTGTTCACCGGCAAGGAGGACGCCTTCCTCGCCGCCCACCGGCACGGCGCCGGGGTGGTGGTCCGGCGGATGGCGCGGGCGTTCGCCGCCTCACCGGACTGGTGCGGCGGGATCCGCGAGGCGCTCCGGGCGATGCTCGGACTGCTGGCCGGTGTGCCGGCCTTCGCGACCATGGCGGTCATCGAACTGGACGCGGTCGGACCGGCCGGGCGCCGCGAGCGGGAGCAACTCCTCGTCCGGTTCCGGGCGTTCTTCGCCGAGGTGCCCGAACTCCCGGACGGCATCGGCGCGGAGGCGATGGTCGACGCGGTGGTCGGTGGCGTCTACTCCACCCTCCAGCGCTGCATCGAGACCGACCGCACCGCCGAACTCCCGGACCTGCTGCCCGCCTTGAGCCTGTTCTGCCTGGCCCCCTTCCTCGGTCCGGCCGAGGCCGCACGCCGTCTGGCCTCGGCCGGGCCGGCGCCGGACCGGGGCCCCGGAGCGGACGGTGATCCTTCGTGCACCCGTATTGACCCGGTCAATACCGGGCAGTAGCTTCCCAGTTACCCACTGCGGCCCGACCGGTCCGCCCCGCTGCCGAGGGGTGGTCCTCCGCTGCCGTGCCGCAGAACGCTGTCCGCGCCAGGACAACGTGCCAGTGCCTGCCCGTCCCCACCAATCGAGGGAGCACACATGGCCACGTCCGAGGACGCCGCCCACCCGACCGCGAACACCGCGGGCCCCGCGTCACCCGCCCAGGACAGAGGCCGGGTCCGGCTGAGGCGCACCGCGCTGATGGCCGTCCCCGCCGTCGCCGCCGGCGCGGTGCTGATGGCCCTGACCGCGCAGGGCGTGCTCGCCGCCCAGTTCGACATTTCCGGCATGCCGTTCGTCGTCACCGCCGACCGCCTGGACGGCGTCGGCTTCGAGCAGTTCGGCAGCCTGGACCACATGATCAAGGACAGTCCCAACGCCGGTGACACCGGTGGCCAGGTACTGGTCGCGGTCTCGGCGATCAAGGAAGCCTCGCTCACCAAGCTGTGCCAGAGCGTCGAACTCGGCGGTATCAACCTGCTGATCAGGGCCGGTGACGCCGGGACGCCCGTCACCGCCACCGACCTCACCACCGACTCCGACCTGCTCTCCGGCGACGCGGAGTTCAAGAACATCGAGATCGGCGGCGACGCCAGCACCTACACCAAGGCCGGCGTGCAGGGCCTGCCCGGGGTCTTCGGCCAGCAGGCCGACACGGTCACGATCCGCAACCTCCGGCAGCACAACTACGCCACCACCGCGGGCGCCTTCAAGCTGCCCAACCTCCGGCTGAGCTTCAGCTCCGAGGGCTGCTGACGGTGGCGGGACCCGAGCCGGGGACACCGGCGGAGGCGGAGGCACAGGTCGAGCCGGAGGCACAGGTCGAGGCACAGGTCGAGCCGGAGGCACCGGCGGGATCCGAGGCGCGGCCGGGGCCCGAGGTACAAGCAGGGCCGAAGGCCCGGGCGGGTGCGGTCGCCCGGGCCCGGCGATCCTGGCGCGGCTGGCGGGGCCGGCGGCCGTTCTGGGGCGGCGTGCTGGTCCTGTTCGGCGGCGCCGAGATCCTCTTCACGGTGCGCGCCCCGCTGCCCGTCGTCCTGCACATCGGGATCCAGGGGCTGGCCGGCTACCTCGTCCCGGCGGTGATGGTGCTCTGCGGCCTGCTGATCCTCTTCAACCCGGCCCAGCGGCTGTTCTACTCGATCCTCGCCGTACTGGCCTCGCTGGGCAGTTGGCTCACCTCCAACCTCGGCGGCTTCCTGCTCGGGATGCTGTTCGGCGTGATCGGCAGCTGCCTCGCCTTCGGGTGGCTGCCCGACCAGCCCCCGCGCCGCCGGTGGCTGCGCCGGGACCGGACCGGACGCAAGGCCGCCGACCCGGCCGGCGTCTGAGGGGGCCGTGGCGGGCGCCGGTCGCGGCCGGTGACCGACGTCCGCCACGGCCGACAGGGCCGGCGCCCCGCCCCCGGCGAAGGGAGAGCGCCGGGGACGGGGCGCCGCTCGTTCCTTCCGCGGCCGGTGGATCGGTCGGCAGGCGTCAGATCGTCGCGGTGTCGATGACGAAGCGGTAGTGCACATCGCTCGCCAGGACCCGCCGGTACGCCTCGTTGATCCGTTCGGCCGGGATCAGCTCGATCTCGGCGCCGATCCCGTGCTCGGCGCAGAAGTCCAGCATCTCCTGCGTCTCCGCCAGACTGCCGATCATCGAGCCCGAGAGCGACCGCCGCCCCAGGAGCAGCGAGTGCGCGCCCAGGCTGACCGGCTTCGCCGGCGCGCCCAGCTGGACCAGCGTGCCGTCGGTGCGCAGCAGCCCGAGGTAGGCGCTCAGGTCCAGGTCGGCCGAGACGGTGTTGAGGATGAGGTCGAACCGTCCGGCGAGTTCGGTGAACGTCGCCGGGTCGGAGGTGGCGCGGTAGTCGTGGGCGCCGAGCCGGAGCCCGTCCTCCCGCTTGCGCAGCGACTGGCTGAGCACGGTGACCTCCGCGCCCTTGGCCCGGGCGAGCCTCACCCCCAGGTGGCCGAGCCCGCCGAGCCCGACCACGGCGACCTTCCGCCCCGGCCCGGCGCCCCAGTGGCTGAGCGGCGAGTAGACCGTGATGCCCGCGCACAGGAGCGGCGCGGCCACGTCCAGCGGCAGTGCTTCGGGGATGCGCAGGGCGTAGTTCTCGTCCACCACCAGCTGCTTCGCGTACCCGCCGTAGGTCGGCGAGCCGTCCCGGCCGCGGCCGTTGTAGGTGAAGACGACGCCGTCCCCGCCCGTGCAGTACTGCTGCAGCCCGGCCCGGCAGTTGTCGCACTCCCGGCAGGAGTCGACGAAGCAGCCGACGCCGACCCGGTCGCCGACCGACCAGCGGGAGACGGCGGAGCCGACCGCTGCGACCACTCCGGCGACCTCGTGGCCCGGGACCATCGGGAAGATGCCCGGCCCCCAGTCCTCGTCGACCTGGTGGATGTCCGAGTGGCAGATCCCGGCGTAGCGGACGTCGATGAGGATGTCCTGCGCGCCGAGCGCCCGGCGCGGCACGGTGGTGCGCTCCAGCGGGGCCTTCGGGGCCGGGGCGGCGTAGACCGCGATCCGGCCGGGCCGGTCGGGGCTCTCCGCCGCGGCGGTGCTGCCGGTGTCGGCGGTGTCTGCGGTGTCTGCGGTGTCTGCGGTGCCTGCGGTGATCGTCGTGTTCGTCATGCCCCAAGACTCGGCGCGCCGTTCGGGCCGGGCCAGGTCAGTGCTTGTCGTACGACCACCGGTCCTACCACCGGTGGTATCACCCACGGCGCCCGCCCGCCGCGGTGGGCGGGCCCATACTGCTGGCATGGACCAGCGCACCGAGCTCAGCGAATTCCTGCGGTCCCGGCGAGCCCGGCTGCGGCCGGCCGATGTCGGCCTGCCCGACTACGGCGGCCGCCGCCGCGTCCCGGGGCTGCGCCGCGAGGAGCTGGCCCAGCTCGCCGGGGTGAGCACGGCCTACTACGTCCGGCTGGAGCAGGGGAACGGCGACAACGTCTCCACGGCCGTCCTGGAGGCGATCGCCCGCGCGCTGCGGCTCGAACCGGCCGAGCGCGAGCACCTGCTGCGGATCACCCGGCCGGTGCGCAGCCGCCCCGGTCGGGGCCGCCCGGCGCGCGCGCAGCAGGTCCGGCCCGAGCTGACGCAGCTGCTGGACGCGATGGACGGTGTCCCGGCCTACATCCTGGGGCGGCGGCTCGACGTGCTGGCCTGGAACCGCCTCGGCAACGCCGTGATCGGCGACGTCGCCGCGCTGCCGCCGGAGCGGCGCAACCTCGCCTGGCACGTCTTCCTCGAACCGGGCACCCGCGACCTCTACCTGGACTGGGAGGGCAAGGCGGTCGACCTGGTGGGGATGCTCCGGCTCGACGCGGGCCGCGACCCGGACGACCCCCGGCTGACCTCGCTGATCGGCGAACTCTCGGTCAAGAGCGAGGACTTCCGGCGGCTGTGGGCGGCGCACAACGTCCTGGACAAGGGGCACGGCGTCAAGGAGCTGTGCCATCCGGTGGTCGGCCGGCTGACCCTGCGCTACGAGACCTTCCGCCCGGCCGGTGACCCGGACCAGGTGCTGGTCGCGTACCACGCCGAGCCGGCCTCGCCGTCGGCCGAGTCGCTGCGGCTGCTGGCGAGCTGGATCGCCACCGGGCCGTCGTCCGGGAGCGCCGCGCCCGCGCGCCGCCCGGAGCAGGAGACCGGCTCCGGGGCCCGGCCCGAATCCGGCTCCGGCTCCGGCTCCGGCTCCGGAGCTTCGTCGACGGGCCGGTAGCCCCGGTTACCGCTACCGCCGGCTACTGCTACCGCTACCGGTAGCAGTACGAGTCCGAGGAGGCGTCGCCGCCCGCCAGGTGCGTCTGGTGCACCCGCAGCCCCCGGAACTCCGCGCCGTGCGGGAAGAAACGGTGGTCCACGGCCATCCCGCCCGTCTCCGGGTCGGCGTCCAGCTTGACGATCCACGGCTCGATGCCGTCGGGGTAGAACTGGTCGTCCCACGCGCCGTAGAGCGAGTTGGTGAGGTAGACCCGCCGCCCGTCCCGGCTGATCTCGACCATCTGCGGCGCGCCGCTCAGCGGGCGGCCCGGCTCGGCCGGGTGCGGGGTCCTGGCCGTCACCCCGCCGAGCCGAACCGAGGCCGTGAGCAGCGGGTGGAACGGGTCCGACACGTCGTACTGGAGCAGCTCGCCGGTGCCCCAGGCCGAGACGTACAGCCAGCGGTCGTCCACCGACAGGTTGATGTCGGTCACCAGCGGCGGCACGGCGCCGAAGGGCTGGAGCACGGGCGGCAGGTCCTCGGCCTTCGCCGGTTCGGCGGGTATCTCGATCACCTTGCGCGCGGTGAACGCCTCGCCCTGCCGGTACCAGAGCCAGACCGAGGCCGAGAGGTCCTCCACATTGGTGACCACCCCGGCGAAGCCCCATTCGGCCTGCGGGTCGTGGGCGGGGCGCAGCTCCAGCACCATCTGGTACTGGTCGCCGAGGTCGATCCGCTGCAGGTGCCGCCCGGTGTCCAGCTCCCAGAAGTGCAGCGCGTGCCCGTACTTGCGGCCGAGCAGCAGCTCGGGCACCACACCGTCCTCGACCATCCACGGGGTGCCCCACTCGCTGGTGACGCCCACATTGCTGCCCAGGTGCCACCAGACGTCGTAGGAGAAGTTCTGCGAGCCGCGCTCCGTCTCCCAGGGGCGCAGCACGTCGAAGGTGGTGTGGTCGAGCAGGGCGACCCCGCCGGGCCCGTCGCCGCCCGCCGCCGCGCCGAGGCAGGAGAGGAAGACGCCTTCCGGCCCGCAGTGCAGGGTGTGGGGCCGCGAGTACCCGGCTCTCGCGGCCAGTTCCTCCGCCGCCACCGTCTTCACGAGTCTCGGCCGGACCGGGTCCGGCCGGGTGTCCAGCACGTGCAGCCGGGACGACCGCAGCCCCGGCAGCAGCAGGTAGCGCCGCTCCGGGCTGTCGTGGCAGGCGTGCGCGAGGGCGCTGGAGCAGGCGTTCCAGCCGAAGTGGTGCAGCTCGTCGCCCACGCCCGGCATGTCGGTGAAGTTGAGCACGCGCCCGTAGCTCGGCGACGCCGGGTCGGTGTCGACGGTGATCAGCGCGTCCGGCCGCTGCGCCGACCGGTCGAACCCGGCGACGTAGGCGAGCTTCTCCGGCGGAGCGGCGATCGCCTCGGCGGGCGTGCGGTACAGGGAGGGATCGCTGTGTCCGGACGGGTGGTCGTCCTGCGGGCCGTGTCCATGCGGCATGCTGGCTCCTCAACTCGCCTGTTCGGCAAGGTAAGTGACAAGGGCCCGGGTAGCCTTGCACGGACTCGCGGGCGCACAGCAGGCGCACGGGGAGCGATCGGGGGGGGGGGGGGGGGGCGCCCCCCCCCCCCCCCCCCCGGCGTGGCCGACGGGGCCCCCGGGG
>NZ_JAXCLC010000041.1:0-80745 GCF_034043715.1 Kitasatospora purpeofusca
CCCCCGCGCCGGTCGATCGGGCCGGGAAGCCGGGCCGGGAGGTCGTGGGGACGCGGTCACGCCGGGTGGTGGTCGGGCACGGCGTTGAGCTCGACGCCGTGCTCCAGCAGGGCCTTCATCGCGCACAGCGCGGTGGTGAAGCCGCCGACGGTGTCGTTCACCCAGCGCACGGTCTCGTCCCCCGCCCCCCGGAAACCGGTCTCGGTGACCTCGACGAAGGTGGCCTCCGCCGAGCGCGGGGTGAACCTCAGCTCGACCGTCGTCGGCCGGTCGTAGTTGCCCCACTCGAACCGGATCAGTCGCCCTTCCTCCACCTCCAGGACCTTGACCTCGGCCGAGGCCCCGTAGGTCTCCCACTCCCAGTGCAGCTCGGCGCCCGCCACCATCGGCCCGCTGCTCCCGCTGTACCAGAACCGGGTCGTGACGGCCGGGTCGGCGAACGCCCGGAACGCCTCACCGGCGGGCCGGCGGACGAGCATGCAGGCGTAGGCGTGCGGGGCCCGGGTGAGCTGAAGTTTCCCCATGCCGAGGATGATCCGCCGCCGTCGGGCGGGGACCAAGCACCTGGCCGTGACCGCCCGCACGTGGTGCCGGCCGTCAGTGGAGCTGGAGGGACCACTCCTGCTTCCAGCCGCCCTCGCAGGTCCACACGCCGAGCTGCTTGTGGTCGGAGTCGTGGGTGAGGCAGTCGTCGTCCGAGATCTGGATCCGGTACTTGCCGTTGCCGACGCCGACGAACTTCCACTTCTGGTTGGAGGTGTCGCCCCAGGCCTGCTGCTCGGCCACGTAGGTGTCGGGGTTCTCGGTGAGGTTGTAGCCGAGGTCGTTGACGATCCGGTAGCGGTCGCCGCCGAGCGGCTTGATCGTCCAGGTGGACCCCTTGTAGCCCAGGAGGCCGCCCAGGACCGGCGCGCCCCAGCTCGCGGTCTCGTTGGGGGCCGTGGCGCCCAGGCCGTTGTCGAGCTTCAGGAACAGCGGCCGCTCGGTCGGGACGCTCGCGCCGCCGCCGCCCGTCGGGGGCTTCGGGTCCTTCGGGTCGGTCGGCGTGCCCCCGCCGCCGCCCGGGGTGATCACGCCGCCGGAGGCCGATTCGAGCACCCACTCCTGCTGCCAGCCGCGCTTGCACGTCCACACGCCGAGCTGTTTGAAGTCGGAGTCGTGGGCGAGGCAGTCGTCGTCGGAGATCCGGATCTGGTACCTGCCGTTGCCGACGCCGAAGAGCTCCCACTTCTGCTTCGAGGAGTTGCTCCACGGCTGGAGCTCGGCCAGGTAGCCGCCGCTCTCGGTGAGGTCGAGGCCGTAGGAGCTGGTGATCCGGTAACGGCCGCCGCCCACCGGGGTGAGCTTCCACTTGGACTCGTTGCCGCCCCGGATCCCGGGGACCACGGCGGCACCGGCGGAGCCGCTGACGGGAAGGGCGCCCAGGCCGTTGTCGAGCTTCAGGGTCACGTCGGCGCCGTTACCGGGCGTGGTGGGGTTGGTGGGGTTGGTGGTCGGTGGGGTGCCGCCCCAGGCCCAGTTCTGGTTGGGTGCGTCGCGGTTGCTGTCGGAACCGCAGGCCCAGGCCACCACGGAGCTGCCGTTGGCGGTGCGGCCGCTGAAGTCGTCGATGCAGACGTCCTTGGACCGGTCGTCCGGGTCCGTCATGTGCCGAAAACCGCCGCTGGGCGACATGTTCCAGCGCTGGCCGGGGATCTCCAGACAGTCCCAGACCTGCAGCTTGTTCCCGTTGGCGGCCCTGTTGTCCGCCAGGTCGAGGCACTTGCCGTTGGCGGCCCGGAGCTTGTAGCCGTTGTAGGTCCACTTCTGGGCGTCGCCGCCGTTGCACTCCCACATCTGCACGGGGGTTCCGTTGGCACTGCCGTTGCCGCTGACGTCCAGGCAGGCGTGGTTGCCGGGGGCACTGACGTCGGGGGTCAGGCTGCCGGTCCTGGTGCCGTAGCCGGAGCGGGCGGGGAAGTGCAGGGTGCGCACGTCGCCGTCGCACTTGTAGGGCCGCGCGGTGCCCGACCGGCAGGTCCACGACTCCTTCTTGACGCTGTCGCCGTCGTTGCCGACGAACGCCCAGTTCATGTAGCCGCCGTCGCCCCGGTTGCGGAAGGTCGAATCGCCCTGGAACACCCAGATCCGGAACTTGTCGTAACCCGAGGGATCCTTCTGCTCCTCCTTGTTCATGAAATGGTTGAGCTTGTAGGTGGTGTCGATCAGCACCCCCTTCATATCGGCCTTGTGCTCGTTCGTGAACCATTCGGTGTCGTACATGTCGGTGCCCACGGTCTTGAACACCAGGACATTGAACCCGGGAAACTTCTGGCTCAGTTGCGTCGCGGTTTTCTGCGTGAACTCCGCGTTGTCCAGCTTGTTGGCGTTGGCGGCGCCGCGCATGGCCCGGATCATGTCGAAGCCGGAGCTGATCAGCGAGGTCATGCAGTTGCCGCCGCCCGGCACGGCCGGGGTCCCGCAGGTCTTGTCCACCGGGAAACCGGGCGACGGCGCGGCCTGGGCGGACTGCGCGGTGAGGCCGCCGACCAGGGCGACGGCGGTGACCCCGCAGGCGAATGCGCGTTTCAGGCGGGACAGGGATTTCATGGCGGAATCGTCTTTCTGCTCGCGTCGGAGACATTTTTCGTCCCGACCGAGAAGGACGATAGGCCCGGAAATCCGCTGCGCGGCCGCTCCTTACGGCTTCCATATGACGGGGCCGGGGGCTCTGCCCTTTCGTGCAGGGTCCGGTCCGGTCCGGCCCGACAGCGTCACGCGCGCAGACGCCGACCGCCGGGCCCGCGTCCGGTGGGAGCGGGCCCGGCGGTCGCCGGTGGCAGGGGATCCGTTACGGGCAGAGCTGGTGGGTGGTGGGGGTGCACTCGGGGTCGATCGGGCCGGGGCCGCCGCCGGGCCGGTAGTTGGACCACCAGATCGGCGTGCCGCCGTAGTAGACGGCCAGGTTGCCGCCGTTCTGGACGGTGAGGTAGGCGCCCGGGTGGCCGGCCGTGCGGCTCTCCCACAGGGGGCGCCAGGCGGCGTCGTAGGCGGTCAGGTTGCCGTCGGCCTGGACGTAGAAGTACGAGCCGAGGCCGTAGGTGCCGACGGCCGTCCAGATCGGGACGTTGTTCTTGTACAGGACCACGTGGCCGTCGTACTGCTGGTACAGCACGGTGCTGCCGTCCGGCGAGGACCAGCTCTGGCCCCGGCTCAGGCCGGCGGTGGCCCGGATGACGGTCTGGTCGGCGTCCGAGGCGGGCGCGGCGGCGACGGCCGGGGCCGCCGCGGCGGGTGCGCCGGCAGCCGGGGCGCCGTCGGCGGCCCGGGCGGCGGTTCCGCCCAGCAGCCCGGCCGCCATCAGGACGGCCCCCAGCGCGACACCGGCGCGGGGAACGAGGGAAGGCGCGATCCTCATAACGGTCACTCTCCTCAAGTCACTTCTCAAGGTGGCTTGTTGCCTCGACGAGTCTCGCCGTGCCCGTACCGTCCGGGCAAAGCCCTTCGAGCAGGGTCGAAACCGGGCGCGCCCCGGCCGCCGGAGTAGTCACCCCGGAGCGCGATCACCCCGGAGCGCGCCGAGCCGCTTCCGGAACAGCAGGACGACGCCCAGGGCGAGCCAGGCGACGGCCAGCAGCCAGCCCGCCAGGACGTCCAGGGGCCAGTGCACGCCGAGGTAGACCCGGGTGCAGCCGATCAGCAGCGCGAAGACGGCGGCGGCCGTCGCGGCGGGGCGGGCCGCACCCGGGCGGGCCAGGGTGACGGCGAGGGCGAGGAGGCCCGCGGAGAGGGCGGCGGTGAAGGCGTGCCCGGAGGGGAAGGCGAAGTCGTGCGCCGTGAAGGCCCAGTCGGCGGCCGGCGGGCGGGGCCGGCCGAAGCCGTGCATCAGGCCCTGGCGCAGCAGCTGCCCCGCCGCCAGCCACGCCACCGGGGCGAGCAGCACGGCGACGGCGGCCGGCCGGGACCGGTGCGGGCGGGTCGCCCGCGCGGCGAGGACCCCGGCCGCGAGGGCGAACAGGTACGAGAAGACCCCGGTGCCCAGATCGGTGAGGAGCTCCGCAGTGCGCTCGGCCGGGTGCGGCCGGTGGGCCACCACCCAGTCGAGCGCGCCGCGCTCGAACCCGAACGGCGCCCAACCGTGGGCGCCGACCAGGGCGGCGACAGTGGCGAGCGCCGCGACACCGAGGACGAGGACGGCGCCGACCGCCGTCGAGGAGCGGACGGTCATCCGGTCAGCCACCTCCGCAGTCCGCCCGCGCGGGCCCGGTCCACCAGGGGCGCGGCCCGGCCGGACAGCAGGCCGAGCACCTGGCCCGCGGCCGCGCCCACCGCGGCTCCGAGGAGCACGTCGTGCGGGTAGTGGACGCCGACCAGCACCCGGGTCACCCCCATCGCGACCGCCAGGAGCAGTCCGAGCGCGCCGAGGCGGCGGTCGACGTGCCACAGGGCGACGGCGCCGGCGAAGACGATCACGGTGTGGTTGCTGGGCAGCGACCAGTCGCCGGCGCCGGGGCAGGTCTCCAGGGTCCGGCCGGCGTCGAGGACCTGGCAGGGCCGGGGTTCCCGCAGCACCGACTTGAGCAGGGTGTCCGCGGCGAACGCGAGCGTGACCACCAGGGGCACGGCCAGCGCGCGGGCCATCAGGACGCCGTCGGCGCGGCGCGAGCGCCACCAGCCGAGCACCATCAGGGCGGCGAGCAGCAGCAGCCCGGCGGTGGACCAGGCGGCGACGAGGTGCTGGAGCGGCGCCGGGAGGTGCTCGGCCCAGCGGTCCATCCGCAGGTACAGGCCGCCGTCGACCGGGCGGCCGTCGAAAGCGAGCCCCTGCACGGTCCCACGCACGGGTCCACCCGTGGGCCCGCTCACCGGGCCCTGCCCCGGCGGCGGGCGCGCAGCACTTCCAGCACCAGCGGCAGCAGCGAGACCGCCACCACGACCGCGACGATCGGCAGCAGGTAGCGGTCGACGTTCGGGACGGAGGAGCCCAGCGCGTAGCCCGCCATGACCAGACCGACCGTCCACACCAGACCGCCCACGACCTGCCACACGGTGAAGGTGCGGACGTCCACGCCGAGCGCGCCGGCCAGCGGGTTGAGGACAGTGCGCACCACGGGGATGAAACGGGCGAGGACGACGGCCTTGCGGTGGCCGTAGCGGGTGAGGAGCTCCTCGGCCCGCGCCGCGCCCTCGTGCAGGTGTTTGTTGCGGGAGCGCGTGAGCAGGGCGCGTCCGCCGCGGTGGCCCAGCACGTAGCCGACCTGGGCACCGGCGAGGGCGCCGACCACCGAGGCCGCCAGTACCTGGCCGAGGTCGAGGTGCGGGCCGCTGCGCTCGCCGGTCGTGCACAGCAGGCCGGCGGTGAACAGCAGCGAGTCACCGGGCAGGAAGAAGCCGACCAGCAGGCCGGTCTCCGCGAACATGACCACGGCGATGCCCAGCGCGCCGAACGCGGCCAGCAGCGAGCCCGCGTCCAGCGGATTGACGGCCAGCACGGCCGTCGGGGGTAGCACCATGGAAGCGCCTTTCCGAGAAGGGGACCCGGCCGTGCCCGGAGACCGGCCTCGTGCCCACTGACAGGGTCAGCATGACCGAACGGCGCTGAAGGCCCGCTGAAGACCTGAAGACGTCTTCAGCTCCCCCGCGCGGTGACCTGCGACCCTGGGGGGCATGCGCGTACTGGTGGTGGAGGACGAACAGCGGCTCGCTCTGGCGATCAAGCACGGCCTGGAGGCCGAGGGGTTCGCCGTCGACATCGTCCACGACGGCCTGTCCGGCCTGGCCCGCGCCACCGAGCACGCCTACGACGTGATCATCCTCGACATCATGCTGCCCGGCCTCAACGGCTACCGGGTCTGCTCCCGGCTGCGCGCCGCCGGCAGTGACGCGGGAATCCTGATGCTCACCGCCAAGGACGGCGAGTGGGACGAGGCCGAGGCCCTGGACACCGGGGCCGACGACTTCCTCTCCAAGCCGTTCTCCTTCCTCGTCCTGGTCGCCCGCCTCAAGGCCCTGGCCCGCCGCATCGGCTCCCGCGCCCCGCAGCGCACCGTGCTCGGCGACCTGGTGGTGGACTCGGCGGCCCGCAGCTGCGCCCGCGCCGGGACGCCGGTCGCGCTGACCCCGCGCGAGTTCGCCGTCCTGGACCACCTCGCACGCCGGGCGGGCGAGGTGGTCTCCAAGCGGGAGATCCTCGAAGAGGTCTGGGACAGCGGCCCCGACAGCGCGGCCAACACCGTCGAGGTCCACATCAGCGCCCTCCGGCGCAAGATCGACGCGCCGTTCGGACGGACCGCGGTGCAGACCGTGCGCGGCGTCGGCTACCGGCTGGCGGCCGACGGTGGCTGACCCCTCCCGCCCCGGAGTGCTCGCCGCCCTCCGCCGGCGGGCCGGCCGGCCGCTGCGCTCGCCGCGGGTGACCGCCGCGACCCAGCGGCTGGCACCCCGCTCGGTCCGCACCCGCACCACGATCGCCGCCTGCGCGGCCGTCGCCGTCGTCCTCCTGGCCGCCTCCGCAGCCGTGGTGCTCCTGATGCGGGTCAATCTGCACCGCACCGTCGAGACCGCCGCCCGCGAGCAGGCCCGGACGGTGGCCAGGACCGCCGCCCAGGGCCCCCTGCCGCACGTCCTCCCGCTCGACCCCGGCACCGACTTCGTCCAGGTCACCGACGCGTCCGGGGCCGTGGTCGCCGCCAGCCAGAACCTCGCCGGCCACCCCGCCCTCACCGGTACCGACGACGGCCACGACGGCTTCGACCTCGGCCTGCTCGGCGACGAGCACCACCAGCGGGTCACCACCCTCACCACCGACACCCCGAACGGCCCGGTCACCATCCGGGTCGGCGCCTCCCTGCACACCGCCGACACGGCCGAGGACCTCACCACCGCCGCGCTCGGCGGACTCAGCGCCGTCCTGGTGGCCACCGTCGGCGTGGTGACCTGGCGGGCGACCGGCCGCGCGCTGCGCCCCGTCGAGGCGATCCGCGCCGAGGTCGCCGCGATCGGCGACCGCGACCTCGCCCGCCGGGTGCCCGAACCCGGCAGCGAGGACGAGATCGCCCGCCTCGCCCGCACCATGAACGCCATGCTCGACCGGCTGGAGGCCGCCGGGGTCCGCCAGCGGCGCTTCATCGCCGACGCCTCCCACGAACTGCGCAGCCCGCTCGCCGTGCTGCGCACCCAACTGGAGGTCGCGCACACCCACCCGGACCCGGCCGTCCGCGCGGACATGGTGGCCGGCGCTCTCCAGGACACCGACCGGCTCCAGTCGCTCGCCGCCGACCTGCTGCTGCTCGCCCGTCTCGACTCCACCGGGCACAACGGCCCGGCCGAGGAGCTCGACCTCGCCGAGCTGGTGCGCACCTGTCTGGACGGCCGGGGCCCCGGGCGGAAGGAGGTCCTGACCGAGCTCGCCGACGGGATCGAGGTGACCGGGAACCCGATGTGGCTCGGGCGCTTGCTGACCAATCTCCTCGACAACGCCGAGCGCCACGCCCGCCACCGGGTGACGGTGCGCCTCGCCCTCGACCCGGCGGACGGCCGGGCGGTCCTCGACGTCGCCGACGACGGCCGCGGCGTCCCGCCCGCCGAGCGGGAGCGGGTGTTCGAACGCTTCACCCGGCTCGACGACGCCCGCAGCCGCGACGACGGCGGCACCGGCCTCGGCCTGTCGATCGCCCGCGACATCGCCGCCCTGCACGGCGGCACCCTCACCATCGAGGACACCCCGGCCGGGTGCACCTTCCGTACCCGCCTCCCGGCCCGCCCCCAGGCGCTGAGGCGCTGACGAACGGCGGTACCCGGCGCGCGGGGAGCGTCCCGGGCGCGCCCTCCGCGCTACCCGGCGCCACCGGCACGCCGCTCGGCGGAGCGGAATTATCACAGGGAGGGACACGATCGGCTGCGGCCGGGTTACAGTGAAAAGGTCGCCCCGGCGTGTGCAAGGCAGTCCGTCAGGAACAGTTCTCTTCACGGGGTTGAGCCACTGCCGCCGGATCGAGTCGGCGCTTTTCGGTCAGTCCAGCGTCAGTTCAGCACCCCCTGCCATCCCGTTCCGCCGCATTGTCGGCCGCCTTTCGGCAGGCGCGGAGGGCGCGTGGGCGGGGCAGAGGATCCGAGCGGATCGGCATCGGAATGTCAGGGGAGGGTGGCGCATGCCTTCGGTGTCCTCGTTCTTCACGCAGGCGACCAATTTCGGGAGTTCGGTGTCGGGAGGCGTGGATCCCCGCACCGGTCTGTACAACGTCCGGATCGTGCTGGGCCGGCTGGTCGGCAACCGGAATCTCGGGCCGTCGTTGCCACTGGCGCTGGGCTATTCGCCGCTCGACGGTACCGACACCGGGTTCGGGCGCGGCTTCTCGCTGGGGCTCACCACCTACGACACCGACAACGCCCTGCTGGCACTGTCCACGGGGGAGCGGTACAAGGTCGTCGAGACCGACACCGCGGTCCTCCCGCGGCAGAAGAAGCTCGACACGGTCCGCGTCGGCAAGGACGAGGACGGCGACCTCTACCGGATCGTGCACAAGTCCGGTGAGGTGGAGATCCTGACCGGGCCGCGGAACGCCTTCGGCCTCAAGGTGCCCACCGCGCTGCTGACGCCCGCCGGCCACCGTCTCTCCCTGAGCTGGGACTTCGGCGGGGCGCAGCCCCGGCTGCGGTCGGTCGGGGACGAGAGCGACACCCTGCTGACCGTGGACCTGGACGACGGGGCCAGGCACGTGCTGCATGTGCTGCCCGGCCGCTCCGAGGGCTACGACGTGGAATTCCTGTTCCAGAACGGACAGTTGTCGAAGGTGCGGCACCTCGGACTCGGCCCGGGCGAGCCGTTGGAGTGGAGCTTCGGCTACGAGCCGATGGGCGAGCAGGGGGAGTGGGGCTCCTGGCTGACCGGGGTGGGCCTGCCGGGCGGGATGTCCGAGACGGCCTCCTACACGGCCAACGGCCACCGCTTCCCGGACAGTTGCGATCTGCCGCCGCTGCCCCGGGTGGCCCGGTTCGCACAGGACCCGGGCGGCGGGCAGCCGGTGGTCGCGGCGGACTACGACTACACCTCCACCAATTTCCTCGGCGGATTCTCCGGCGCGGCCTACGACTCCGGCGCCGACACCCTGTACGGGGTGCTGACCGGTTACACCTACGGGTCGACGGAGTCCCGGACCTGCGGAGGCGACACCAGGACGGTCAGCCGGACCTACAATTCGTACCACCTCCTGACCGAGGAGACGACCGCGCAGAACGGCTGTTCGCGGCGGGTCGGCATCGAGTACTACGCGCGCATCGGCGAGGAATTCGACCAGCAGCCGGCCCAGTTCCAGCTTCCGACGCGGCACACGGTCACCTGGACCGATCCGGCGCGGAACACCCGCAGCGACATCACGACCACGGATTTCGACGAGTGGGGAAATCCGCGCAGCCGGACCGGTCCGGACGGCAGTCGGACGGACTGGACCTTCTATCCGGCGGGCGGCAGCGGCTCGGACTGCCCGCCCGATCCGCACGGTTTCACCCGCTGGCTCAAGGACGTCGTCCGGACCCCGCCGGCCACCGAGTTCGACGCGCCGGTCCTCACCACCGCCTACCGGTACGCCTCCTACGCCACGGGCGAGCCGCGGCTGGACACCGTACTGCTGAAGTCCCATGAGCAACGGCTCGCCGACAGCCGCGAGTTGTCGTCGGTGGACTTCCACTACCGCAGCTCGGGCGAGGAGTTCGGACGACTCCTCGGCCTGGACGAGACCGAGACGCTCGGCGGGGACGCGGGCAACGGCTTCACCACCACCGCCTCGACCCACACCTTCGGCTTCACGGCGGACGCGGAGGCCCTCGCCCAGACCCACACCCTGAGCACCGAGGACGGGCTCACGCTGACCCGCTCGGAGCGGCGCTCGCGGTACACCGGGCGGCTGTGGTCGGCCACCGACACCCAGGGCAACGGGGTGGCGGTGACGTACGACGGGCTGGGCCGGATGCTGAGCCGCACCGTCAATCCGGGCACCGTCCACCAGGCGGTGCAGACCTGCGGCTACCGTACGGGCGGCGAAGCGCCGTTCCTGGTGACCTCCACCTCCCCGATGATGTCCGCGGACCCGGGCGAACCGGGCGAGCAGGTCCGGGTCGCCCTCGACGGCGCGGGCCGGCCGATCCGGCGGGAACGCAGGGCCGTCGACGGCGACGGCGGCTGGTACGTCGTCCAGCGGGTGGGCTACGACGAGCAGGGCCGCACGGCCTCCGTCACGGAGCTGGACCACCTGCCCGACGGCAGCGCGGGCGGCGAGCTGACCGAGACCTTCCGCTACGACGACTGGGGCCGGGCGGCGGCCACGGACTCCACCGACGGCTCCGGCCGGGTCGGCCGGACCGACCCGGTGGCGCTGACCACCACCACCCAGCTCAACGGCGGCGGCCGTCCGGTCACGGGCACGGTGGTGACCACCCACAACCTGCGCGGCGAGCCGGTGCGGGTGGAGCGGTTCGACCTGCACGGGGTGTCGAAGGGCGCGCGGACGCTGGACCGCGACGGCTGGGGCCGGGTGCGCCGGGTGACCGACGAACTCGGCAACAGCACCCGCCACGACTACAATCCGCGCGGCCTGCCCACCCTGACCGAACTCCCGGACGGCACCCGGGTCTCGCGCGCCCACGACGTCCGGCACGACGGCGGCGGCCTCGCCACCGAACTCACCGTCGGCAAGGCGCGCTACGGCACGCAGACCTTCGACCGGCTGGGCCGGCTGACCGACACCGCCTCCGGCGGCCGGGAGTGGCACTACGACTACGACCGGGACAGCGACCTCGTCCCGGCCGGGGCGACCATGCCGGACGGGCAGCGGCGCAGCCGCACGGTCGTCCCCGAACTGGACAACGTGCTGACCCTGGTCCGGGCGGACCGGCTCACCCAGGAGTTCACCCCGCACCCCGTCACCGGCTTCCCGACCGCGGCGCGGGAGGGCGAGGTCGCCGTCACCCGCGACTACTACCCCTCGGGGCTGCCCCGCGCCGAGACCGTCTCCCGCCCCGGGGCGCCCGACACCACCGTGACCTGGCAGTTCACCCTCGGCGGCGACGAGGTCGCCTGCACGGGGGTCGACGGCGCAGTCCGGCGGACCTCCCGGGACCGGCTCGGCCGGCTCCAGGAGATCGCCGACCCGGACCTGCGGGTGGTCGACCCGGCCTACGACCCGGCGAGCCGGCTGACCGGCTGGACCGTCGAGGACCTCGGCTCGGGCGCCACCCTGGCCACCGCCCTGACCCTGGACGACCTCGGCCGGGAGGTGGCCCGCGAGTTCACCTGGGTCCCGGGCGAGACCGGCGCCCCCGAGGTCTGGAAGCAGACCCAGGAATGGCAGGACAACGACCTCCTGAGCGCCAGAACTCTCCACCGGGGCTCCGCGCTCGTCCGCCAGGAGACGTTCGGCTACGACAGCCGCAACCGGCTCACCGGCTACACCTGCCAGGGGCCCGTCCCGCCGCGGGACGGCCTCGGCCGCGCGATCACCGCGCAGACCTTCCGCCACGACGGCTGGAGCAACCTCACCGACTGCCGGACCGACTTCGCCGACGGCGGCTCCGAGACCGCCACCTACCACTACGACAATCCCCACGACCCCTGCCAGTTGACCGGGATCAGCCGCACCGGCCCCGCCGGCGACGTCCAGCTGGCCTACGACGCGGCCGGCCGGCTGACCACCGACGAGGCCGGGCGCGCGCTCCGGTACGACCCCCTCGGCCGGCTGGCCGCCACCGAGGGCGCGGGCAGTTACGGGTACGACCCGTTCGACCGGCTGCTGACCATGACCGCGCCGGACGGCGGCACCGGCGTGCTGTCCTACCGCGGCGAGACCCTCGCCACCGTCACCGAGGACGACCGCTCCGCCCGCCTGCTGCGCCTCGGCGACCACCCCGTGGCCCAGCACGGTCCGGGCGGACAGCCGGCGACCCGCCTGCTGGGGGCGGACGGCACCGGTACCGTGCGGGTGTCGGCGGCCACGGCCGGACCGGACCAGTACGCCTACACCCCCTACGGGCTGCGCCCGGCACAGGCCGGCGACGGCGTCCTCGGCTTCACCGGCCGGCCCGTCGACCCGTTGACCGGCTGCTACCACCTCGGCAACGGTGCCCGCGACTACCACCCGGCGCTCCGGCGCTTCGCCACCCCGGACCCGCTCAGCCCCTTCGGCGCGGGCGGCGTCAACCCCTACGCGTACTGTGCCGGGGACCCCGTCAACCGGGTCGACCCCTCCGGCCACCTCAGCTGGGCGGCCTGGCTGGGCATCGGCCTCGGGGTCGCGGGCCTCGCCCTCACCGTCGTCACCGGCGGGCTGGCCGTCGTGGCGGCGGGCGGTGTCCTCGCCGCCCTCGGCGCCGCCTCCGCCACCACCCTGGTCGTCGGCGCGCTGGGCGTCGCCTCCGATGTCACCGCCATCGTCGGCGGCGCTCTGGAGAAGTCCTCGCCCAGGGCCGCCTCGATCCTGGGCTGGGTCTCGCTGGGCACCGGCCTGGCCGGCCTGGCCGAGGGCGGCGCCACCCTCGCCCGCACCGCGTCCGGGCTCGGCGCGCGCGCCCCGGAGGCCGCCGCGGACGCCGCCCACGGGCTCGGCGGCGGGAACTTCCGCGCCCTCGACGACTATCCGACGCTGGTGGACGCCCCGGACGGCGGGCCGATGGTCGTCCGGGTGCCCGAGGTCATGCACGGCCGGTACGACCGCGAGCGGTACTTCACCCGCACCCCCAACCCGGAGTACCGGAACGCGGTCTGGACGAGCGTCTACCGGGCCACCCCGGACATGGTCGAGGCCACGGCCAGGGAGGCGCGGGGGCTGCCCGACGTGCGGGAGATCCACATCCTGTCGGGGACGCACGGCACCCGGACCGGCGAGCGCGGCCCCGCCGAGATCGACCGGCGGATCCTCCAGGAGGACCGGGACCTCGCGGACACGATGAACGGGGAGAACCCGCAGGTGCTGGTGACGGCCCACAACCTGCCCAGCATGCGGCGCGGTTCGCTGCGGGCGGTCCTGGAGCGTCCGAACGCCGAGATCATCGCCGCCTTCTGCTACAGCCGCAACGACCGGGCCCTGCGGGAGATCCTGGGGCTGCACCCCACCGTCTCGTTCACCAAGCGATAGGGCGCGACCCGAAGGCCGCGCCCCTGGCGACGCCGGGAGCGCACCCGTCACACGGAGAAGCGGAGGAGACCGCACATGACCCGATGGGCAGGAGTGTCCAAGCTCTCGCTGATGCTGGAGACCGGAGGTCCGGGCGCCGAGATCTACGCGAACGGCCGGAACCAGGTCGCGGTGACCATCAGCGTCAAACCGACCGACGAGAACGGCGGCACCTACTACGGGGACATCTCCTGGCCGAACCGGGTGAACCTCGTCGACTACGTCAGCGGTGAGAAGCTCGACTGGCAGGGCCGCGAAGGCTGGTGCTTCACCGACCGTGAGGACCGGTACTTCCACCACGTCCCCGGCGGGGGCAGCCGGGCCACCGCCGAGCCCGAACTCGTGGACGACGGAACGCAGAAGTTCACCTTCTACGTGACCTGCTGGCCGGGCGCGGACCGGAAGTCGCTCTCGGCCTGGGTCGAGACGGACACCGGGAAGGTGTACACGACCACGGCCGGATCGGGCTCGTTCGAGGGCAAGGTCACGCTCGACCCGCTGGTGGCCCTGACCCACCGGCGGTCGGGCGTCGACTGGGAGTACTCCAGGACGGCCACCAGGTACGAGAACGACACCGAGTACGTGACCACCGAGGCCTGGAACTACTACCTGTCGCTGGCCGCCACGGACAACTACTTCGTCACCTTCTCGGTGTCGGGCTACTGGAGCGACCCCGGCTACGAGGGCTTCTTCGCCTGCGACATCAAGCCCGACAGCCGCCACAAGCACCTCTACGGCTCCTACGTCTGGTACCAGGAGCCGCACGGCAGCTCGTACGACGGTGACGGCGGGTACGGCGGACTGATCGTCAACTTTCCCGACGGCAACAAGTGGTGGGACTACGCGCGGGTCTACGACCGGCCGTACCCCGACCAGTACCTGTGCTTCACCTGGGTGCACGCCACCACGGGAGGGAACGGCTGGCACATCCCCAACGGGCCGATCAACACCTGGCGGGTGTACTTCAGCCCGGTGATCACCGCGTGGGACCGGTACGGCAACACCGGCAAGTTCAGCATCGACGGATCGGGAGTGGACAGCGGGATCGAACTCGCCGACTACTCGTAGCACGGCGAGGGGCGGCCGGCCGGCGGCTCGGTGCGCGACCCGGCCGGACGTCCCCGGTCGCCGACCGGGGACCGGGGACGTCCGGAGGCCGGTCGGGAGCGCCGGGTGCCGACGGGGCCACTGACGCCGGCCCGCGGATTCACTCCTTCGGGTAGAGCCAGCCGGTCGCCGGTTTGCGCCCGGCGTCCCGGAACATGATTCGCCCGAGCGGTGCCCGCCATGGGCACTCGCCGATCGGAGAAGGGCGCTTCGTATGACTACCGCTGGTGGAGAGCCGACCCCGTCGGTCACCGACGCGACACTCACCGACATCGCCACCCAGGGCCTCTGGCGCGGTGCGAGCCTCGACATCAACCCGTCCGTGCTCGCCGTCGCCAGGGCGCTCCTCGCGGCCGTCCAGGGCACCGGGCCGGATGCCGCGCTCCCCGAGGAGCTGCGGGAGCTGGCGGCGGGCGTACGGCAGCGTGCCGAGGTCACTCTCCCCCGCATCGCCGTGAAGGGCGGCGTCGAGCTCTCGGCCTTCGCGATCAAGCAGCGGGGTTCCGAGTCGCGCCCGGTGGTGATCGTGCCCGCCGGCTGGAACCCCTACGGCTGGCTGCCCTTCGTCTTCGGGTACCTCTCGCTGGCGGCGCGCGGCTACCACGTGCTCGCCTACACCCCGCGGGGCATCGGCACACCGGGTCTGGTGTCCACCTCCGAGGGGTTCATCGACGTCGCCGGTCCGGTCGACTGGTTGGACGGATCGCGCGTGATCGACTACGCCGAGGAGCACCTCGACCCGAGCAAGGTCGGCTTCCTGGGTCTGTCCTACGGCTCCGGGATCAGCCAGTTGGTCGCCGCGCACGACGAGCACGATCGGGTCGCCGCGGTGGCCGCGCTGAGCACCTGGGGGAACCTCGCCACCAGCCTCTACGACCACGGCACCCGGCACCTGGAGGCGGTACGCCTGCTGGTCGGGTTCACCGGGGGCGAGGAGCACGACAAGTTCGACGAGGCGACGCGGCAGATCCTCCAGGACTTCCGGGAGGGGAAGAACCTGGGCGGCGTGGTGAAGTGGGGCACCGACCGGTCCCCGGAGAACTACGTAGGCATCACCAACGGGCGCCGCATCCCGACCTACTTCTCGAACACCTGGCACGAGGGCCTGTTCCCGATCGGCGAGGCGATCGACACCTTCGAGAAGCTCACCGTCCCCAAGCACCTGAACCTGTGGATCGGCGACCACGGGGCCCCGGAGGGCACCGGCATCAGCGGTGTGCTGACCGGACTTCCCTTCCCCGGCCTGCTGACGCCGATCCGGGAGGCGTACGCCTGGCTGGACCACCACCTGCTCGGCGCGTCCAACGAGGTGCCGGACTGGCCCGTGGTCAACAGCCAGGTGATGTTCACCTACAAGACCGCGCCGGTCATCGGCGGCGGCCGGCTGATCACCGCTCCGGCGCGGCGCGAACCGCTCGACTCCTGGGCCGATGCCAAGGTCAGCTGCGAGGCCTGGTACCTGGCGGGTAACGGCGGCAACGGCGACGGCACGCTGTCGGACAAGCCCTCGAAGGGCTGGAGCCGGTCCTTCACCGCAGGCCACGAGACCGCCGCCACGGCGATGGACGAGATCATGACCACCGGCCAGAAGGAGTGGTTCGGCAACCCGAAGGAGTACCGGACGGCGGCCTTCGAGCGGGAGCGGCTGCTGCTGTGGTCCACCGAGGCGCTGGCGGGAGGCCGCCGGATCCGCGGCTCCGCCGGGATCAGGCTCGCCGTCCGCGTGGAGGCGGGCGACGCCGCGACCCTGGTCGCCTACCTCTTCGACGTGGCCCCGGACGGCACCGCCCGGATCATCACCCACGAGCCCTTCACCGCCACCGGGCTGAGCGCCGGCACCGAGCGGACTCTCGACTGGAAGCTCCAGCCGGCCGCCTACGACCTGCCCGACGGCCACCGTCTCGCCCTGGTCGTCAACAGCCGCGACAAGCTCTACGCCTTCACGGGCGTGCCGGACAGCACCACCACGATCACCGCCCCGGCCGAGGGGGAGGCCGTCCTGGAGCTGCCGCTCGGCTGAGCCGCGCCGCCCATGCGCGACGGCCCGTGCCGCCCACGCGGTGCGGGGCTTCACGGGCCGTCGAACAGTCGGGCCTTCACCACCCGGACCACCCGCCTTCCGTCGCCGTTGCTGTCGCTGTCGCCGTGGCCGTCACGGGGGTCCGGCCACTGCGGGGATTGGGCTGCCGGAGCGGTCTGGTGCACCCGTAGCAGTGGTCGGCGGAGCAGGGTGCCGGGGAGCGGGCAGGCATATGGCATGCCATCCGATCGTCAGATTGTCTCGCGAAGAATGCTCATGCTCGGGGCCGGGCTGTCGCTCCTCGGGGCGGGCGGGTGCCACGGGGACTTCCGGGGACCGCCCCGCGGCGAGGAAGCGGCCGCCGGGCCGGAGACCTCCCTGTCCGCCGGTGCGTCCGCCTCCCCGTCCGCCGCTGCCTCCCCCTCCCCGACCGAGTCCCCCACCCCGGCGCCAGCGCCGAGCAGCGCCGCACCGGCCACGGGCACCCCCGCGCCCAGCGACCCGCCCGCGCCGACGGCCTCGCCCTCCCCGCGGGTGGTGACCGCGGCCGAGAGCCGGCCGGTGTACGAGCTCGACGCCGGGCGGAAGGTGGTCGCCATCACCGTCGACGACGGACCGGATCCGCGGTACACGCCGGCCGTCCTGGCGCTGCTCGACCAGTACGGGATCCGCGCCTCCTTCTTCCTCATCGGCGAGAACGCGGACGCGCACCCCGACCTGGCGCGGGAGGTCGCCGCGCGCGGCCACCACATCGCGAACCACTCCTGGAGCCACCCCGACCTGAGCGGCCTCTCCGCCGCGAAGGTCCGCGACGAGCTCGGACGCACCTCCGAGCTGCTCGGGCGGCTCACCGGCAGGCCGCCGACGTGGTTCCGCGCCCCGGGCGGCGGCTGGTCGCCGACGGTGCTGAAGGTCGGCGCCGAGCTGGGGATGCGGCCGATGGCCTGGTCCGTGGACCCGCAGGACTGGGCGACGCCGGGGACGGACGTGATCACCAAGCGGCTGGAGCAGGAGCTGCGGCCGGGCGCGATCGTCCTCACCCACGACGGCGGCGGGGACCGCTCGCAGACCGTCGCGGCGCTCAAGAGCTTCCTGCCGCTGCTGATCGACTCCGGGTACCGCTTCACCGCGCCCCCCGGCTGACCGGCGCCCGAGCTGATCGCCCCCGGGCTGACCGCCCCCGAGCTGACCGGCGGTCCGCCGAGGGTCAGCCGGGTTCCGCCGAGCCGGCGAGCCGGAGCTTGCGCTGTGCCCGCTGGTAGAAGGTGGTGCGGCCGAGCCGGACGACGCGGGCGGCGGCGGGCAGCATGGTCACCTCGACGACATCACCCGGCGCGACACCGCCGACCAGGCGGCCGTCGGCCTCGACGGCGAGGTCCCCACTGTGCGGCAGGACCTCCAGGTCGAGCCGCTCACCGCTGGAGAGGAAGACCGAGCGGTTGAACGCGGCGTGCGGTGCCACCGGGGTGATCAGCAGCCCCTCGGCGTTGGGGGAGACGATCGGGCCGCCCGCGGAGAAGCTGTACGCGGTGGAGCCGGTCGGCGTGGCGGTGACGATCGCGTCGGCGGTGTAGGCCACGAAGGGCTGGCCCTGGACCCGCACGGCGACCGCGGCGGACCGTTGCCCCGGGCTGCGCAGGAGCACGATGTCGTTGAGCGCCGTCTCCTCGACGGTTCCGAAGCGCGCGTGCACCCCGGAGCGCACCTCGACGGTGAAGCGGTGGGCGTCGATGGCGTCCAGTGCGGCGGGGAGTTCCGGGATGTCGACCTCGGCGAGGAAGCCCAACCGCCCGACGTTGACGCCGAGGACCGGCGCGTGGCCCTTGGCCGCGAGCCGCATGGTGCGCAGCATGGTGCCGTCCCCGCCCAGGCTGATCAGCAGATCGGCGCTCGTGGTCATCTCCTCGACACCCACCGGGATGGCCTCGCAGCCGATCCGGGACACCTCCGCCGCCAGCCCGAGGACCTTGGTCCCCCGGGCCCGGCTCCAGCGGACCACCGTCTCCACGGTGGGTGCGCTGGTGCGCTCGGGATGGAGGACCAGGCCCACCGTGCCGATGAATCCCATCCGGGTCACCTCGATGTCGGGCCGGGAAAGTGCTGCTCCCTTCCAGTCACGCACAGCCGCGAGGCTGCTTCAAGCCCGGGCGCCGCCGGTCGCGGAACCTCCGCCGGAGTCGGATGGTTGGTAGTCGGACGGAGATGTCCGACAGTTCCGGACCCCCGATCGGGAGGTATGTCCGATGGACGACGACCAGCAGGACCAGGGGATCGACCCGTCAGTGCCGCCGAGCGGGGACGGCTGCGTGGAGTGCCTGGCGGGCGACGGGCCCGGGTGGTGGTTGCACCTGCGGCGGTGCGCCGCGTGCGGGCACATCGGGTGCTGCGACTCCTCGCCCTCGCAGCACGGCACCCGTCATGCCCGGGCGGCGGGCCACCCGTTCCTGGCCAGCTTCGAGCCGGGGGAGGAGTGGTTCTGGAACGTCGAGACCGAGCAGTACTACGAGGGGCCGGAACTGGCGGCCCCGGCGGCGCACCCGCTCGCGCAGCCGACCCCCGGCCCGCTGGGCAAGGTCCCGGCCGACTGGCAGTCGCAGCTGCACTGACCCGCCCGGCCGGTGCGCCCGCGCGGCTCAGGTACTGCCGCACACGGCTCAGGTCTGCGCGGCGCCGGTCAGGGCTGCGCCGGTCAGGGCTGCGCCGGTCAGGGCTGCGCCGGTCTGGGCGGGGCCGCGCAGCCCTGGTAGGTCATTGCGGCGGAGTCGGCCGTCCGGGGTCCGTGATGCCGCCCGGGCAGGCCAGCCGGTCGATGTCCCAGCCGGCCCGGACGGCACCGGCCCGGTACGCGGCCTCGTAGAAGGCCAGGACGGCAGCCCTCGGGTCGGCCTCTGTGCGGGCCTCCGCGTAGCCCAGGACGGCCAGGTGGCTGCCGCCGGCCTCGACCCACCGGGCGGCGGCCGGTGCCAGTGGGTCCCCGGCCAGCCGCTCCGGCTCGGGGGCCGTGTAGGAGTAGAAGGCCGGCTCGCCCAGGTCGGCGTCCCCGAACCAGAAACCGAAGCTGATCAGCTCCCGGGAGTACGCCTCGCGGGTCACCGGGTCGGCCGGTGCCGGCCGTTCGAGGGCGCGTCCGGAGAACCGGGTGTGCGCCAGGTCGAAGGAGTGCCAGAAGAAGTGGACGGGGCTGGCCTTGCCCGAGAAACGCGCCGAGAACTCCTCCAGCACCAGCGCGACCTGGCCGAGCACCTGCCAGGCGCGGTTCGCCAGGACCGGATCGTACGTCGCGTGCTCGACGTCCTCGGCGAACGGCCGGTCGGCGTCGGGCAGCCGGTAGGGCCGGGGGAACGGCAGCTCCACCCGGATGCCCAGCGAGGCCAGTGTCTCCAGGGTCTGCCGGTGGAACGAGGCGACGGAGTGGCCGGGCAGGGGGAAGGAGGTCGTCCTGCCGTCCGCCACGGTGACGACCAGCCGGTGGTCGACGAGGTCGAGGTCGACGGTGAAGACCGGGTTGCCGTCGACCAGTCCCATCGGCCGGGTGGTGAGCCCGCGCCCGGTGAGGTGGAAGGGCACGTTCCACCAGTGGTTGCGCCGCACGCTCGCCGCCAGCCGGATCTTGCCGACGATCTGGGTGAAGCGGTGCAGCGTCTCCTTCGTCTCGCGCCACTCGTCGAGCGGTATCGGCGGAAAGAGCTCCATCGGGTGTCCTCCTGCTCGTCGGCCGCATTTCCATGATGACCACGCCGGGCCGGATACGCAGACGGGCGGATCGAGTGGACCGGGCGGACCCGGAGGACCGGGCGGGCCGGACGGCCGCTGCCTCCGTACAGTCGTGGTCACGCGTGACGACATCCCGGCGGGAGCTGAGCCTGATGGTGGACAACCGGCGCACGGTCGAGATGGAGGTCGAGGTCGAGGGTGCGGAGCTGGCGGCAGAACTGCACGGCGATCCCGCCGATCCCGCGATCCTGCTGATCCACGGCGCGGGACACTGCCGGCTCAACTGGCCCGACGGCTTCGTCCGCCGGCTGGTCGCCGGCAGCCGGTGCGTCGTCCGCTACGACGCCCGGGACGCGGGCGCCTCGACGACGTTCCCGGTCGGCGCGCCGCCGTACGCGCTGCCCGATCTGGCGGGGGACGCCGCGGCCGTGATCGACGCCTTCGGGTCGGGGCGCGCCCATGTGCTCGGCATGTCCCAGGGCGCCGCGGTCGGCCAGCTCCTGGCACTCGGCCACCCCGACCGGGTGGCCACCCTCACCCTCGCCTCCGGTACGCCCGGCATCCCCGGGCAGGAGCAGCCGGACCTGCCGCCCGTGTCGGACCGGCTCGCCGCCTTCTTCGCGCAGCTCGCGGCGCAGGCCGAGCAGGCCGAGCCGGATGTCGCGGCCGACCCGCCCACCCGCGAGGCCCTGATCGAGTCGATCGTCGAGGGCGAGCGCCCGTTCGCCGCCGCCTCGCGGCCGTTCGACGAGGACGGCGTGCGACGGCTGGCCGCCCGGATCGTCGACCACGCGCGCGACATCGCGGCCCAGTCCGCCAATCCCTACCTGGTCGACGCAGGGCCGCCGTGGCGTGCGCGGCTCGGGGCGATCACCGCGCCGACCCTGGTGCTGCACGGCGAGGAGGACCCGCTGTTCCCGCCGGAACACGGACGCGCCCTCGCCGCCGAGATCCCCGGTGCCCGCTTCCTCGCCCTGCCGGGCACCGGCCACGAGGTGTTTCCCGAACACACCTGGGACACCGTCGTCCCGGCCCTTCTCGCCCACACCGCGAACCGGGACGGCCCGCCCGGCCCGGCCCGCCCGGCTTGAGTACGGTGATCGTTCCGGCCGGTCCGGTGCCAAAGGGGACCGGACCGAACCGCCGGTCGGACACGCGGAGGCGGGAACGGATGGGTGACCCGCTCGGCTCCGGGTCGCTCGGGTCGCTCGGGCCGCTCCCGGTCACGGCCGGCCATGGACCGGCGGCGATCGCCGGCACCGGGTGACGCGCCGTCAGGAACGCCTCCGGCCGGGCGCGTTCTCGCCGGACTCTCCCGGGATTGCCGGACCGGTGGGCATGGTCACGCCCCGTCAGGCTTCGGCTTCGCCGACCGAGGCCCGGCCGCGGGGCGGAGGACCCTCCAGGAAGTCCGCCGCCCCGCGGGCCGGCCGGTCAGGCCGCCGACCTCGCGTAGGTGAGGAAGGCGGTGCCGCCGGGCAGCACCGTGTGGTCGGTGAGCGCGAAGGTGCGCGGGCTCACCCCGTCCTTGCCCGCGAACAGCGGGATGCCCGCGCCGACGGTGACCGGGTTGACCTTGAGGACCAGCTCGTCGATCTCCTGGTAGAGGGCGCCGGCCAGCTCCGCGCCGCCCACCAGCCAGATCCCGCCGCCCGCCTCGGCCTTGAGTTCCCGGACCCTGGCCGCCGGGTCGGTGGACACCAGCTCGACGGCCGGGGCCGGCGCGTCGGTGAGGGTGCGGGAGAAGACGAGGTGCCGCAGGTGCGGATACGCGTCGGCGAGACCGGCGTCCAGGCCCACCTGGTAGGAGCGGCGCCCCTCCAGCACGGTGTCGAAGCGGGTGCCCGTCGCCGTGATGCCCAGGGCCTCGCGGGCCGGGCCCGGCAGCGTCTCCGGGTAGTGGGTGACCAGGTGCTCCAGATAGTCGGGGGTGACGGTGAAGAACCCGTCCGGCCCGGTCGGGTCGCCCCCGTCGGGACCGGCGATGAAACCGTCGAGGGTCGTCGCCACGAAATACGTCAGCTTGCGCAAGTGATCAGCCTTCAAGGATGTAGTGGTGCAGGCTGTCGTCGGAGGACGTCCGACGCAGCCCGGCCTTCTCCAGTACCCGCTGCGAGGCGGCGTTGTCATGGGCGGTGTCGGCCAGCGCCCGCCGGACGCCGCCCTCCGCGAACCCCCGCCGCAGCAGGGCCAGCAGCGCTTCGGTGGCGTAGCCCCGGCCCTCGGCCTCGGGCGCGACGCCGTACCCCAGCCCGACGGACCCCTCCGCGTCGGGCGGGCCGAAGAACCCGATCCCGCCGATCACCACACCGGTGCCGAGCAGCTCGATCAGCTGCGGCTCGAACAGCGGCTCGGTGCGCGGCGCCGCGAGGAACATCCGCGCCACGGCCCGGTCGTCCTCGCGCGGGAAGCCGGGGCTCCAGCCGCTCTCCGGCCGGTCGCCGGCGGCCACCCGCTCGGCCTCCTCGAGGGTGTACGGACGCAGCCGCAGCCGGTCCGTTTCAATACTGAAGGTCATTTTTGATCCGATTTCAAGTGGTCCTCGCCCGTGGTACCGGTCGAGCACGTACGACGGTAGACGCGACAACGCTGTCCGTAAACCGGTCACCGCGACCCAATGTGAGGTCGATTCCGTGCCGCGACCTCGCTGGATCCCCCGGACGCCGCGGGGCCGTCACGGACGCCCGTGCTGGAAGCGGGCGTTCAGGGCCTCGGGGTCGAGGACCGGCTCCGGGTAGTCGGCGGTGAACAGCCAGGGCCGGTGGACCGACGGGCCCGGCAGGTGGGCGAGTTCGGGGACCCAGCGGCGCACGTAGGCGCCGTCGGGGTCGTAACGGTCGGCCTGGCGCAGCGGATTGAGGACCCGGTTGGGCCGGGTGTCGGTACCGGTGCCGGCCACCCACTGCCAGTTGAGCTGGTTGTTGGCCACATCGCCGTCGACCAGCAGGGAGAGGAAGTGGGCGGCGCCGACGCGCCAGTCCAGGTAGAGGTTCTTGGCCAGGAAGCTCGCGGTCAGCAGCCGGGCGCGGTTGTGCATCCAGCCCTCGTGGGCGAGTTGGCGCATCCCGGCGTCGATGATCGGGTAGCCGGTGCGGCCCTGCCGCCAGGCCTCGGCCTCGGCCTCGTCGTGGTGCCAGCGGTCGTCCCGGGCGCGGTAGTCGTGGTGCGCGGCGTCGGGGCGGGCGGCGAGGACCTGGTGGTGGAAGTCCCGCCAGACCAGCTGCCGGACGAACGCCTGCGCGCCGGGGCCGTCGTGCCGCAGGGCGCGGGTGACGAGTTCGGTGGGGGAGAGGCACCCGAAGTGCAGGTAGGGCGAGAGCCGGGAGGTGTCGTCCGCCGCCAGGTCGTCGTGGATGTCGGCGTAGGCGTCGATGTCCCACCGGCGCCAGCGGGTCCGGCCCGCGCTCTCGCCGCCGGGCGGCAGGCCGGGGGAGGTCGCGCCGTCGACGAGCAGCGTGTCGCTGCGGATGCCGTCCGGGGTGGAGAGTGCCCTGGGGGCGCTGAGGACGGTGCGGCGCGGGGCCTCCTGCCAGGCGCGGTGGTAGGGGGTGAAGACCGCGTAGTGGTCGCGTCCGGCCGGGGTGACCCGGCCCGGCGGGAGCACGGTCACGGAGGCGTCGTGGACGTGCAGGCGGTCGCCGAGGAGCGTGCGCAGGCGCTCCTCGCGGCGCTGGGCGAAGGCGGTCACCCCGGCGGCGACATGCACCGTGGCGGCGCCGGCCTCGGCGGCGACCCGCGCCGTCTGCTCGGCGGCCTCGCCCCGGCGCACGGTCAGCCGGGACCCGATCCCGCGCAGCGAGGCGTCCAGATCGGTGAGGCAGTCGGCCAGGAAGGCCTGCCGGTTGGGCGCGGCGAAGCCGGCGGCCTCGACGGCGGGGTCGGAGACGAACAAGGGGACGACCTGGTCGGCGGAGGTGCGCGCGGCGTGCAGCACGGGGTTGTCGTGCAGGCGCAGGTCCTGGGTGAACAGGGCGATCGATACGGTCACGGGTGGGGCCTCGCAGGTGGTGCGATCGGGGGTTCGGGTTTCCGGCCTCGGGTTTCCGGTTCCCGGTTCCGGGCTCTCGGTCGGGGCTGTCGGTTACGGGCTTTCAGGTTCGGCTGCCTTGAGTGGTCGTCAGGCCGTGACCGCCTCCTCCAGGAGGTCGACGGCGCGGGCGAGGGTGCGGGGCGTCACGGCCTCGCCCGGGGTACCGGTCCGGTCCCAGCCCGGACCGGCCGCGACGACCGCCGCCCGGCCCCGGGAGCCGCGCGGGCCCCACCTTCCGGCGCCCACCTGGCGCACCAGCCCGCGGTCCGCGGTCTGCCGGTCCTGGGACCAGATCATCACGGCGCCCGGCCCGAGCCGGTGGACGGCGTCGAGCAGCGCGCGTGGCGGGACGGCCGCGCCCAGCATCCGGAAGGGGAGGGCGCGTTCGGTCAGCGCCGCCGCAGTGGCCTCCAGCGGCAGGGTGTGCTGCTCGCCCGGCGCCGCCGCCAGCAGCACCGGCCGCACCGGCCGGACCCGGACGGCCTCCACCGCCGCACCGCGCAGCACGCTGGAGACGTGCCAGGACAGCAGGTGCTCGACCTCGACGAACCGCTCACCGTCGACCGCCCACTTGCGCCCCACGGCCTGGAGGGCGGGCATCATCACCTCGGTCCAGGCGTCGACCACGCCGAGCCGCTCGACGGCCCCGCGCAGGATCCCGGTGATCTCCGGCGCGTCCAACCGCACTGCGGCCCGGGCCAGTCCGCGGCATTCGGGGCTCACCGCCCCGACCCGCAGCGTCCGGCTGGCGCCGGGAGCACGGTCGGCCGGGGCGTCCTCCGGGCCGGTGCCGGTACCGGTGCCGGTGCCGTCGCCGACCGGGCCGGCGTTGTCGGCCGCGCGTCGGGCCAGTGCGGCGCGGGCGGCCTCGCCCGGTGGCACGCCCCTGGCCGTCAGCCGGCACATCGCCTCCAGGACGGCGATGTCCTGCGGGCTCCAGCGGCGGTGGTGCCCGGCGCGGCGGTCGGCGGGGCCGATGCCGTAGCGGCGCTCCCAGGAACGGACCGTCGTCGGTGACACCCCCAGGTGCTGGGCGACCCCTCCGGTGGGCAGGCCCGGCTCCTCACCGGCCCGGGATTCCTGGTGCGCGGTCCGCGGCGTCACCACTCCCCGAACCTCCCCACGGTGAGCGCCCCGCGATCGGGGCGCGGCCCGGGCCCCTCCGGTGGCGGGACGCCCGGGGCGAGCGGTCGGTCGGGAACCATGGTGTCCTCCCGCGGAGCGGACGGTCCGGGCGCCGGAGGCACCCGACGCCGTGCTTGAGGCCGGTCGGCGATTCTACGATCGCGGCCGCCCCGCCCGGTGTTGCCGCCGTCGCCGTCATCCTCGTGGCGCCGGGGTCGCTGACGGGGCCGGCGCCGGTGACAGGTTCGGTGACGGGGCCGGCGACGGGCCCGCGTTCGTGGACTCACCCGTCCACCGTGCAGCGATCCGGCCCGTCCGGCCCAGTCGCGTCGTTCGTGCAGCGTTTCCGCATCGAGTCGGACGGCGAGGGAGAACGGACGCGCGACAGGCGAACAGACGGACACACAGACGGTCGGGCGGACAGACGGACGACGCGGCGTGTCAGAGGCGGTCTGCTCGGAGCACGTCGATCTCGCAGCCCGGCGCGGACGGGTCGAAGCCGTGCTCGGCCAGCCAGCGGACCGCCAGCAGGCTCCGCAGCACCCACCACGCGCGGATCACGTCGACGTCGAGGCCGGGCCCGGCGCCGTACCCCGCCAGGACGTCTCGCAGGCGCTCCCGGTGCCCGAGCGTCAGGAGCGCCAGGTCGAACAGCGCGTCACCGCGGGCCGCCTCCGACCAGTCGATGATGCCGGTCACCTCCTCGCCGTCGACGAACACATGGCTGGGCTGGAGGTCGCCGTGGACGAACACCGGGGTCCACGGGCGGAGCGCGGCCTCCGCGATCCGTCGGTTGCGGGCGACCAGGCCGCCGGGCAGCACGTCGTTGGCCACCAGCCACGCGCATTCGACGTCGAGGGCCGCCGCGAGTTCGTCGGAGCTCCGGCCGGGCCAGGGCGGCAGCGGCGCGTCGTGCAGGGTCCGGATCGCCGCACCCGCCGCCGCCCACGCCGCCGGGGAGGCGGTCGACGGCCGGCCGAAGCAGCCGAGCGCCCGCCCCGGGAGGGCGGCGATCGCGAGCACGGGCGGTCGGTGCCAGAGCACCTCGGGGGTCGGGACGGGCACCAGAGCCATCGCCCGGACCTCGACCTCGGCGCGCACCCGGTCGGCGTCCACCTTGAGGAAGACGTCGCCGACGCGCAGGGTCGCCCGCTCGGAATGGGCGACGACGACCTCGACCTCGTCCACGGCGGCCTCGTCCATGGCGGTCAGTATCCCGGGGCCGGGGCCCGGGCCGCCAGGAGTTTTCCCCGGACCTCGGCAGCGCCGGGGTGCCGGACCTCAGTCGAGATCGACGGTGAGGACGTCGTCCTCCCGGGAGAGGTGCGCGATCGTGACGGCCCCGGTGGCGCCGTCGTAGACGGCGGTCCCCCCGGTGACCGCGAACACGTGGGACCACCGGCGGGGGGCGACGAGGACCTCGGTCAGGGCGGGCAGCGGCCGTTGGAAGGCGGCCGAGGCGGTGATCATGCCGTCGGCGAGGCCCAGGACCAACGACGCGAGGACGAGCGCCCCGTCCGGCCCCACGGTCACCGGGGTGCACTGCGCGCTCTCGGTGCCGACCGGGTTGCCGTCCGCGTCCCGCAGCTCGTAGTGGACGAAGTAGGACGTGCCGGGTACGAACACGTCCGGGATGTCGGCAGCCGTCCGCTTCCCCGTCAGGAGGAGCTGCCGCGCCGCCGGTCGGTGGCCCCCGGTCCCGGAGTCCCCGGTCCCGGAGCTTCCGGCCCCGGAGTCCGCCGCCCGGGCGGCTCCGCCCAGCCCGCCGGTGATCCCCGCACCGGCCGCCGCCAGTGAGGTGAGCCGAAGCGCATTCCTGCGGTCGATGGTCATACCGGACTCCCTGGTGCTCGCCGTTCGGTGGGCACGGGGTGTGCCACTCGTTGACGGATCACCGGGCGGAGCGGTCGCTCACCGCTCCGGGGCCCGCATTCGCCGGAACGGCCGATCCGGGACCGTCGTCAGTCGACGCGCAGGGTGAGCGCGGCGGTGTGCAGCTGCCCCGAGGTGCGGAACTGGAGGAAGACCCGCCAGTTGCCCGGTTCGGGGAACAGGGCCTGGAAGGTCAGCTCCGGCCCGCCGTGGTCGCCGTCCACCGTGCCCGCCGGATGGAGGTGGGCCATGGCGAGATCGCCCTCGTGGAAGGCGCTGAGGTGGGCGTAGGCGTCCAGGTACGGCTGGAGGTCGCCGACCGGGCGGCCGTCCCGGCTGACGACGGCGGTCAGCCGGTGCGCCCCGGCCGTCGGCCGCGCGGTCAGGGTGACGGTGTAGCCGTCGGCGGTGGCGGTGCCGCCCGGGGCGGGCAGCGGCACCGGGGTCGCCTCGCCGGGTACCGTCACGGTCCGGCTGAGGACCAGTTCGGCGGCGTGGGGGCCGGTGTTCGGGACGAAGTCGGCGTACAGCCGCCAGGTGCCCGGGGCGAGGGCGGCGAGAGCGGCGGTCCAGGTGCCGTCCTCGGCCAGGTCCGGGTGGAGGTGCTGGAAGCCGGTGAGGTCGTCGCGGATGGCGTAGAAGTGCAGCTTCTTGGTCTGGTGGACGGCGAAGTCGGTGACGGGGGAGCCGTCCGGACCGGCGACGGTGAACCGGAGGTCCGTCGCCCGCCCGGCCGTCGGCCCGGGGCCCGCGAGGTCGAGCCGGTAGCCGTTCCGCTCGGCGGCGAGGCCCGTGGCGGCGAGGTCCCGGGAGTCGCCCGGCACTCCTGCCGTCCCCGCCATCCCGGCCATCCCGGCCATGCCCGCCGTGCCCGGTGCCTCCGCCGTGGTGGCCCGGTCGGCGGCCGAGGGCGCCGGCGGGACGGTCAGCGCCATCCCGAGCACGAGCAGCACCGGCACGCAGGACGCGAGCAGCCAGCGGCGGGCGAGCGGATGCGCGAGCGGTCCGGCGAGGGCCGGCCGGTCGGTGGTCGGCCGGTCGGTGGTCGGCCGGTCGGCGCGCGGTCCGGCGAGGGTCGGTCGGGCGGGCGGAGCGGTCATCGGCGGTTCTCTCCCGGGGCGCGCGCGGTTCGGCGGGCGCCGGGTCCGGGACCAGGGGGACCGGACCCGGTACCCGACCAGGAGACCGCCGCCGGCCCGCGCGATAACCGAAATCTCCGCGCCCGTGCCGTCCGCTCCGGCCGACCTGGTCCCGCCCGGGCCGGGGGCGGCTCCAGGTCTTCCACCGCTGACCGGCCGCGCCCTACTCGCCCCAGGGGCAGGACGCGGCGGCGCGCTCCAGGGAGGTCACACCGTCGGCGCGGCGTTCGCGGAGCAGCTCGCCGCCGAGGGAGTAGCGGGGGGCGGCGGCTTCGGTCCGGGCGGCGCGTTCCACGATCGCGTCGACGAGGGTGCGGACCATGTCCAGGCGGGGGTGGGCGGAGTGGATCCGGGGCGCCCAGTCGGCGACGAGGTCCGCGTTGCGCCCGAAGTCCGCGCCGATGCCCTCGCGGGTGAGGTGGCAGAGCAGGCCGCGGCGCTCGGCGATGCCGGGCGAGGTGTGCAGGGCGATCGCCTCCCACACCCGGTCGACGTCCGCCTCGGGGACATGGTGGCGGCGCAGCAGTTCGGCCGCCAGGTCGGCGCCCTCCACCTCGAACCGGGCTTCCCCCTTGGCGAGTTCGCCCGCACCCAGGTCGTGCAGGACGGTGGCGGCGAAGAGCAGGCCGCGGTCGTAGGCGGCGTCGTCCAGGCAGCCCTGGTGGGCGGCGAGCAGTTCGGCGAACAGGAAGCTGCGCACGCTGTGGTTGACCAGCGAGGGGCTCTCGGAGGTCCGCGCGGCGGCGAGGACGGCTTCGGCCAGCGGGCCGGTCGGCAGGTCGAGTGAGAAGGAGTCCATGTCCGCAGGCTACGAAGCGGGGATCGGACCGCGACAGTGGCACGCGGGCCGCGCAGCGCTAGGATCGTGCCATGATCGAACCGCCGCCCGAACCCCACCGGATCGCGGTGCTGGCCCTGCCCGGCGTCCTCCTGCTCGATCTCGGCATTCCGGTGCAGACCTTCGGGCCGGACCCGCACTACCGCGTCACCGTCTGCACCGATCCGTCGGCCGGACCGGTCCTCGGCGACGGCGTCAGCATCGCCACCTCGGCCGGGCTGGAGGCGCTGCGGGACGCCGCCACCGTCGTCGTCCCGGGCTACGAGGACCCGGCGGCGCCGCTTCCCGGCACGGTGCTGGCGGCACTCCGCTCGGCACACGCGCGCGGGGCGCGGCTGGTGTCGATCTGCACGGGCGCGTTCGCCCTGGCGGCCGCGGGGCTGCTGGACGGCCGCCCCGCGACCACCCATTGGCGCGACGCCGCCGCGTTGCAGCGTCGGTACCCCCGGGTCGACGTCCGGCCGAACCTGCTCTTCGTCGACGACGGCGACATCCTCACCTCCGCCGGAGTGACCGCCGGGGTCGACCTCTGTCTGCACATCATCCGGCGGGACCACGGTGCCGCCGCCGCCAACGCCCGGGCCCGGGCGCTCGTCGCCCCGCCCCAACGCCCCGGCGGCCAGGCCCAGTTCGTCGAACGCCTGCGGCCCGACGCGCGCGGGGACGACCTCGCGGCGGTCCGCGCCTGGATGCTCGACAACCTCGCGCACCGGCAGAGCGTCGACGAACTCGCCCGGCGCGCGCACATGTCCCGCCGGACGTTCATCCGCCGCTTCCAGCAGGAGACCGACAGCTCCCCGATGGCCTGGCTGACCGCCGCCCGCCTCGACTGGGCCCGCGAACTCCTGGAGACGACCCCGACCCCGGTCGAACAGGTCGCCCGCCTCAGCGGCCTGGGCAGTCCCGCCGCCTTCCGCGCGGCCTTCCACCGCCACCTCGGCACCTCCCCGGCGGAGTACCGGGCCACCTTCCGGGCGTGAAGGTCGTCCCGTAACTGGTCCTCGACAGCACGGGAGTGGCCGGCCGGGTTCCCTTCGGGGAGACGCCGACCTCGGTCCACCCCTGCGACCGCACGACACGACAGCGGGCAACCCTCCTCCTGACCACCCGCGGACCCCCTGACCTGCGGAGATGAGCAGGGCCCCTGTTATTGTGCGCCAATGTCAACGATCAAACAGTTCCAAGTGACCTTCGACTGCGCGGATCCTGTGCGCCTCGCCGCCTTCTGGTGCGAGGTGCTGGGGTACGTCATGCCGGCGGTCCCGGAGGGCTTCGCCACGTGGGAGGAGTGCTACCGCTCGCTGCCGCCCGAGGATGCGGTCTACTTCGCGTGCACTGATCCCTCGGGTGTGGCCCCGCGCCTGCTCTTCCAGCGAGTTCCCGAAGGAAAGGTCGCCAAGAACCGGGTGCATCTCGATGTGCGGGCCGGCGTCGGGCTCGTGGGTGACGAGCGCCTGGCCACCCTCGAGGCCGAATGCGCACGGCTGACGGTGCTCGGCGCGAAGCACGTGCTGACGCAGCGCGCCGATGGCGTCAACGAGTCCTGCATCACGATGCAGGACATCGAGGGCAACGAGTTCTGCCTCGCCTGATCTCTCCTCCGAGACTGCGAGGTGGGGAGCTTTCGCTCGGGAACCTTTCAGGTCCCGCATGCGGCGGGAGCCATCCCGTGAGAGCGAGGTTGTACAGGCGGGCAACGCCGTGCATCGCGTGGCGTACACCGTCGCCTCCCGGGCGGCAGGCGCGCAGGATCTTCCAGGTCTTCAACCGGGCGAAGACGTGCTCGACGCGGGCGCGAACCCGTTTGTGGTCGTCGTGGTGGTCGGCCTGCCAGTCAGTCAGTTCGCCGTCTCCGGGACGGCGGTGCGGGATGACGAGGCCGGTTCCGGAGTAGCCGCCGTCGGCGATCGTGGTCGTTCGCCGACGGCGGCGGCCTTGGCCCCGGATTCCTCCCACGCCCTGCAGCTGACACCCGACGACCAGCCTGGACGGCCCCGTTTCCCAGGAGCGGCGCCGTCCGTCCGCGCTTTCGGCGGCGGGTCGGCGGGGGTGGGGCGGCTCAGCGGCGGGGTGGCAGGCGGTGGAGCCGCACCTCGGTGAGCTGTCCGTCGTCCAGCCGGGCGGTGAGGAAGGTGGCGAATGGCTGGCTGCGCCGGTCGGTCGGCGAGCCCGGGTTGAGCAGCCGCAGGCCGCCCGGCGCGAGGCTGTCCCAGGGGATGTGGCTGTGTCCGAAGACCAGCACATCGGTGTCGGGGAACCGGGCCTCGCAGCGCTGTTCCCGGTTCCGGGCGGGGCCGGTCTCGTGCACCACCGCGAAGCGGACGCCCTGGAGTCGCACCCGGGCGATCGCGGGCAGTTGCTCCCGCAGCGCCGCCCCGTCGTTGTTCCCGTGCACGGCGACCAGCCGTTCGGACCGGGACCGGAACAGGTCGAGGGTGGCGGTGTCGACCCAGTCGCCGGCGTGGAACACGACGTCGGCCTCGTCGAGCGCGTCGAGCAGCCGCACGGGCAGAGCCCGCGCCCGGGTCGGGAGGTGGGTGTCGGAGGTCAGCAGCAGTCGCATCACGGTGAGAACGACCGCCCGGCCCCGGGGGCTTCGGGCCGCTCCGGGAACCACCCGGTCGGCCTCCCGCGCCCGGCCGGGGCCCCTGGCCTCCCCGACCGCGTTCCCTTGCCCTCGGCGGCGATCGGGGTGATCCTTCGCCAATGGAGATGCCGCCGCGGGTGATCGAGCTGGACGACCTGACCCTTCGCCGTTTCGACCCCGAGGGGGACCGCGCGGAGCTGTTCGAGGTCATCGATGCGGCGCGGGGACACCTCCGGCCGTGGATGACGTGGGTCGACGAGCACAGCCAGGACCGGACCGCCGAATTCCTGGCGCGGCGCCAGGAGGCGTGGGAGGCGGGCCGGGACTTCACCTTCGCGGTGGTGCTCGGAGGGGCGATAGTCGGCGCCTGCCAGCTGTTCCGGCGGGAGGGCGGCGCGGGCGGGGTCATGGAGATCGGCTATTGGCTCCACCCGGCGGCCACCGGGCGCGGTGTGGCGACCCGGGCCGCGGGCGCCCTGGTCGCCGAGGCCTTCCGGTTCCCGGGCGTGCAGCACGTCGAGATATCCCACGACCCGGCCAATCACGCGAGCGGCGCCGTCGCGGCCCGGCTGGGCTTCACCGAGGACCGCCGCCGTCCGGTCGGGACCGGCGAGGAACTGGTCTGGCGGCTGGGCCGCCAGGAGGGCGTGGTCGAGGAGGGCGCGGTCAGGCCGGGTGTGGTCAGGCCGGGTGTGGTCAGGCCGGGTGTGGTCAGGCTGGCTGTCGTCAAGGCGGGTGTCGTCAAGGACAGGAAATCTTTCGGTTCTCACCCGCCGAAGTGACGTCGTCTCACCGGCGGGTGCTGAAGATCTTCCGGTGGGTGGGGTGTCAGACGGCGGAGCTGCTCGCCGGGTGTCGGCGGTCGGCCCCGGCCGCCTCCCCGTTGGCCCGGCACACGTCGCAGGTCTGCCAGTCCGGCCGGTCCAGGCCGGAGCGGTGCGGTGCGAGGGTCATCTCGGAGGTGTCCAGTCCGCACAGGGTGCGGGGGCCGCAGACGCCGGAGGCCTCCGCGGGGGCGGCGTGCGCGCGGCGCACCGGGCTCTCGGAACCGGCCGGGGGGTAGCCGGGTCCCACGGCCTGGGCATTGGTCGGTGTGTCAGATTCCAGTACGACAACGGTGTCCATCCCCCCACCGTTCCCGTCGGGCCGTCGGGCTGCACCCGCACGTGGCATCCGGACCAACCGGCCGGACGACGGCCGCCGGACCCCCGGGCGCCGGGCCGGGTGCCCTCGCCCCGGCACCGGTACTACGCTGGCTAGGCCGTCCAGTGGGGAGTGCCCGGGAACATGTTCGTGAAGATCTGCGGTCTGAGTACCGCTGTGGATGTGGCCGCTGCCGTCGCGGCCGGTGCCGACGCGCTGGGCTTCGTGCTGACCGAGAGCCCGCGCCGGGTGGAGCCCGGGCTGGTGCGGGAGTTGGTGGCGGCGGTGCCCGAGGAGGTGCTGACGGTGGCGGTGTTCCGGGAGGAGCCGGCCGAGTACGTGCGCGCGGCGGTGCGCGCGGCCGGGGTCCGGGCGGTGCAGTTGCACGGCAACCACCCGGCGGGTGCCTTCGCCGAGCTGTCGGACCTGGGACTGCCGCTGGTCCGGGCCACCTCGGCGGCGAAGGCGGCCGGGGCGGACTGCGGGGACTTCGGCGAGGACCTGCTGCTGCTCGACGCACCGGTGCCGGGCGCCGGGGACCCGTGGGACTGGGCCGAACTGGGCGCCCGCCCGCCGGCCGGGAAGTGGCTGCTGGCGGGCGGTCTCAGCCCGGCGAACGTCCGCGAGGCCATCGTGGCCGCGAACCCGTGGGGCGTGGACGTCTCCAGCGGGGTCGAGGTCCGGCGCGGGGTCAAGGACCCCGATCTGATCACCGAGTTCGTCCACGCCGCCAAGGCCCGCTGACCCTCGTCCGTCCGGTCCGGCCCGCCCGTCCGAGCGCGGGCCCGGCGGCGTGCGCGGGCGCCGGGCCGGAGCGGCGAAACCCGTCGCTCCGGCCCGTCAGCACCGTTACCCGGACTCCCTGGCCCTCTCGTCCTCCCCGGTCCCCTCGTCCTCCCCGGTCCCCTCGTCCTCCCCGGTCCCCTCGGACTTCTCGGTCGCCTCGGATTTATCGGACTTATCAAACTTCTCGGGTTCTTCGGACTCCTGCGGCGGCCGGGTCCGCTGGGTCGGCAGGCCGGTGCGTTCGTTCTGCAGGTCCCACAGCTCCCTGAACCGCCCGGCCCCGTCGGCGACCAGTTCGGCGAAGGTCCCCTCCTGGAGGACCCGGCCGTTCTCCAGGACCACGATCCGGTCGGCGACGGCCACGTTGGTGAGGCGGTGGGTGACCAGCACGACCGCGCGCTCCCGGGCGACGGCCCGCAGGTTCTGGAAGATCCGGTGCTCGGCGCGCGGGTCGAGCGCGGCGGTCGGCTCGTCCAGGACGAGCAGCCCGGCCTCGCGGTGGAAGGCCCGGGCGATGGCCAGGCGCTGCCACTGCCCGCCGGACAGCTCCTCGCCGCCCATCCACTCCACCGCCAGCAGGGTGGACAGGCCCCGGCGGAGCTTGGCGACCACGTCGGAGGCCCCGGACGCGTCGGCGGCGCGCAGCACCGCCGCGTCGCCCTCGGGCGTGGGCTGGCCCAGTGTGATGTTCTCGCGGCAGGTCATGGGCCAGCGCGCGTAGTCCTGCGGGACCACGGCGACCTGGCGCCACAGGGCGTGCGGGTCCAGCTCGCGGGTGTCGCGCCCGTCCCACCGCACCGCTCCGGCGTCGGGGAGGTAGAGGCCGGCCAGGAGCTTGGAGAGGGTGGTCTTGCCGGAGCCGTTCTCGCCGACCAGGGCGAGGATCTCTCCGCGCTCGACGTGCAGGCTCACCCCGTCCAACGCCTTGCGGTCGGCGGCGGGGTAGCCGTAGCTGAGGTCCTCCACGGCGATCCGCGCCGGTGCCCCGGGCGTTCCGGCGCCGCGCTCGGGCCGGTGGCCGCCGGCGGTGTCGAGGAAGTTCGACCAGTCGTCGAGGTACATGCCGGTGCGGAACAGATCGGCGCCGTAGCCGACGATGCCGCGCAGGCTGGTGCCGACGGCGGCCAGCGCGAACACGGCGGCGCCGCCGCGCGGCAGGCTCATCCGGCCGGTGCTGACCAGCCACAGCATCGCCGCCCAGACCAGGGCCGTCCCGAGCCCGGAGGCGGCGGCGCCGACCACCGACACCCGGGCACTGCGCCGCGCCGCCTGCCGTGAGTTGGCGTCCAGCCGCCGCCCGACGTGGTCGTACTTGCTGAGCAGGAACTCGCCCATGGTGTCGGAGCGGACCTGGTCGGCGTGGCGCTTGAGGTGGATGTACCAGCGCAGGTTGGCCATGATCCGGCGGTCACCGATCGTGGCCCGGTTGGCCAGGAACTGCACCCGGGCGGCGTGCACCGAGGCGATTCCCTGGGGCAGCGCCGCCAGCACCAGCAGGGGGAGCAGCGCGGGGTGGAGCACGGTCAGCACACCGGCCGCGCCGAGGAGGGAGGCGAGGGAGGCGAGCAGGTTCTGCGCCTCGCCGACGATGTCCACACAGACCTCGGCGCCCCGGTCGGCGGCCTCCAGCTCGTCGTTGTAGCCGGCGTGGTCGTAGGCGGTCAGCTCGGCCGCGACGGTGGCGCGCAGCACCGAGGCCTCCGCCTCCCGGGAGATGCGCGGTGAGAGGTGGATGGTGATGGACTGGACGGTGATGCCCAGCAGGGACCGGGCGCCGGCGGCTGCCGCGATCACGAGGATCGACGGTGCGGCATGGGTGAGTTTGGCGCCGACCTGGCCGGGGCCGAAGAGGGCCGAGATCGTCCCGGTGGTCGCGAACAGGCCGGCCGCGCCGAGGAGGGCGGACACCGTCTGGCAGGCGAGGAGCAGGGCGACGGAGGTCCGGTCGATGCGCCAGCCGAGGCGGAAGGCGCGGACGACGAGCGCCGGCAGCCGGCGGGCCATCGCGCTGACGCTGATCGCCTCGATCGCCTCGATGCGGCGCCCGTCGGCGAGCCACCGCAGTTCCTCGTCGGAGGTCCCGGCCGAGGTCGTCGTGGTGCTCAAGCGTTCGCCTCCTTCTGCGCTGCGCGGGCCGGCGGGGCCGTGGCGGCCGGCGGGGCGGGTGGGGCCGGTAGGGGTGCGGGGACGGGTGGGACGTGGAGCGGCGGGGCGGGGTGACAGGGCACAGGGTCTCCAGTCGCGGGGCGGTGCGCGGACGGGTGGAAGTACCGGGTCCGGCCATGGCGAGGAAGCACAACTCGACTGCCAGGAAGCCGAGTTGGCGGATCCGTCACGGGCGGGGTGAGGTCCGATGATGGTGCTGTTCGAACGCGTCGTTCAAGCGGATTTCCCTCCGGGCGAGCCCGGGTCGAACAGGGACTTTTCGAGCACGCCGCCGGTGGTCCGGGGCCGCCCGGGGCCGGGGGTGCACGGCGTGTCGGGCGGGCGGCCGGGAGCCGGGGCGGCCCTCGCCGGATTCACTCGTTCGGATGGTCGGGCGCCGGGACGGTTTGCCGCCCGCGCAGGGCAGCCTGACGGCCCGTCGGTCCTCGTGCCCGCGGTGGCCGCCCGATCCGGCCAACCCCGGCCCGTCCCGTCGGAGCCTCGGGTCGGGGGCGCGGCTCCGGTGGACGCCCGCCGCGCGGGGCGGGCGGGCTGCCTCCCTAATTGGTCCAGACCCTCGCAATTGGTCCAGACCTATTGACGTGTCCGGCCGCCCCTCCTACGATCCGGACCGGCACAGCCCCACATGTCCCCCCACCTCACCCAGAGCCGGGCGTCACGCCCCCACGCGTCGGTCATGTCCCTGGCGCTCGGCGGGAAGGGAGCACAGCATGTTCCGTCGAAGGTCGCGCACCCCGGATCCGCAGCCCCGGGCCACCCTGGAACGCGCAGCCCGGACGTACCGGACCGGCCGCGCCGGACCCGGACCGAGCGCGGTGAACCGCTCCCTCGCGCTGGTCAGCGCCGCCGCCGTGATCGGCGCCGGCCTCGTCGTGGCCGGCAATGTCACCGCCGGGGCGGCGGTCCCCAACCTGATGGCCAACCCCGGCTTCGAGAACGGACTCTCCGACTGGACGTGTTCCGGCGGTTCCGGCGTCGCCGTCGGCAGTCCGGCGCACTCCGGCTCCTCCGCGCTCAAGGCCACGCCGGCCGGCTCGGACAGCGGCCAGTGCACCCAGACCGTCAGCGTGCAGCCCAACTCTCAGTACACGCTGAGCGCCTACGTCCAGGGCAGCTACATCTACCTGGGCGCCACCGGTACCGGCCTGAGCGGCGCCCAGTCCACCTGGACGCCGAGCAGCGCCTCCTACAGCCAGCTCAGCGTCGGCTTCAGCACCGGACCGAGCACCACCTCGGTGACGGTCTTCCTGCACGGCTGGTACGGACAGCCCGCGTACTACGCGGACGACGTGGTGCTCAGCGGCCCCGGCGGCACCACCACCCCGCCGACCACTCCGCCGACCACTCCGCCCACGACGCCGCCGACGACGCCTCCCACCACCCCGCCCACCACGCCGCCGACGACACCTCCCACGACACCTCCCACGACGCCTCCCACGACGCCTCCCACCACCCCGCCGACCGGTGACACCTGCCCGACCAAGCCCCGCCCCGCGGGCAAGGTCCTCCAGGGCTACTGGGAGAACTGGGACGGCGCCTCCAACGGCGTGCACCCCGGCATGGGCTGGGTCCCGATCACGGACAGCCGGATCGCCGCGCACGGCTACAACGTCATCAACGCCGCCTTCCCGGTGATCCTCTCCGACGGCACCGTCCTGTGGCAGGACGGCATGGACGTCGGCGTCAAGGTGTCCACCCCCGCCGAGATGTGCCAGGCCAAGGCGGCCGGCGCGACGCTGCTGATGTCGATCGGCGGCGCCGCCGCGGGCATCGACCTCGGCTCCAGCACCGTCGCGGACAAGTTCGTCGCGACCGTCGTCCCGATCCTGAAGAAGTACAACTTCGACGGCATCGACATCGACATCGAGACCGGCCTCTCCGGCAGCGGCAGCATCGGCACGCTGTCCGCCTCCCAGTCCAACCTGATCCGCATCATCGACGGCGTCCTCGCCCAGATGCCCGCGGGATTCGGTCTGACGATGGCCCCCGAGACCGCCTACGTCACCGGCGGCAGCGTCACCTACGGCTCGATCTGGGGCGCCTACCTGCCGATCATCAAGAAGTACGTGGACAACGGCCGCCTGTGGTGGCTGAACATGCAGTACTACAACGGCAGCATGTACGGCTGCTCCGGTGACTCCTACCAGGCCGGCACCGTCCAGGGCTTCACCAAGCAGACCGAGTGCCTGAACAACGGCCTGACCATCCAGGGCACCACCATCAAGGTGCCGTACGACAAGCAGGTGCCCGGTCTGCCGGCCCAGCCCGGCGCCGGCGGCGGCTACATGGCGCCGAGCCTGGTCAGCCAGTCGTGGGGCGCCTTCGGCGGTGCGTTGAAGGGGCTCATGACCTGGTCGATCAACTGGGACGGCTCGAAGGGCTGGAGCTTCGGCGACAACGCGAAGTCCCTCCAGGGCCGTTGAGGTCCTCCTGAGGTCGCGCCGACGTCCAGCCGACACCCGCGACGGCAAGGGGCCCCGGGAGCACGTGATGCTCCCGGGGCCCCGCCGTCGTCCGAGGCATCCGGGGGTCCCGGGCGCCCGCGGTGCCCTGCCAGGAACGGTCAGGAACGGTCAGTCGAGCAGCGCCCGGACGGCCAGGCCGATGTACAGAAGGAGCAGCGGGACCGCGAAGCCGCCGAAGACGGCGGGCAGGACCGACTCGGGGCCGCCGATGCCGACCCCGGTGAGCAGTGGGCGGATCCACAGGAAGAGAAGGGTGGCCAGGACGGGGAGGGCGGTCTGGGCCAGGGGCCGCCAGGCCAGGTCGTGCAGCTCGTCCGCGCCCGCCGCGACGGACAGCGGCACCACGAAGCAGACGAAGAACAGGCCGAAGAACAGCAGCAGGAAGAGGCGCATGCCGCCGATCGTCATGCCGGTGTCGACGTGCTGGGAGAGGTCCTCGGTGCGCACCAGGGGGACCAGCTGGGGCGCCGACGGGGCCCACAGGACCTGCACCCGGTCGTCGGCGCGGGGCTCCTCGGCGGTGTCGGCGCCCCAGGCGGTGATCCGGCTGCCGTCGGGGAGGACGAGCTCCAGATCGGAGTCGTAGTGCGTCACCACGCCGTCGGAGTCCTCGACCTCCTCGGCGTCCGTCACCCCGACCACTGTCGCGGTGGACAGCACCGCGCCCGCGTTCTTGAGCGCGCGCACGGCCTCGCCGCCGTCCATCGCGTTCAGGGCGCCCGGGAGCGCGGCCGCGACCGGCAGCAGCAGGAGGACGGCGGCCAGGCGCACCCAGACCCAGGGGGCCGCGTCGAAGGTCAGCGGCACCCGGAACCGCGGCGGGGCGGCGTCCTTGGACAGGGAGACCCGGTGGCGCTCGCGCCTGGTCCACACCCGGACGGCCTTGGCCGCCCACAGCGCCGCCACTCGCAGCCAGAGCAGGCCGATACCGATCCGGCCGAGGGTGTCGAGCGTGGTCAGCGGCCGACGGGTCCCGCCGCCCAGGCCGAACGCCCATACGATTGCGACGGACAGGACCGCCCACGCGCCCACCGCGCTCACCCGCGCCACCCAGACCAACACGTGCCCCACCGCCCCCGACGTCGATCATCCGGGCGGGATCCTCCCACAGGAAGGTTTCGGGCCCGCGGTGCGGGCAAGTCGATCGGAGCGGGTCGGCCGGAGCGGGTCGGCCGGAGCGGGTCGATCCGAGCGGGTCGGTCAGAGCGGGTGGCCGGCGCCGTCGGTGTTCAGGCTCTGGGTGTTGAACCGGATCTGCCAGACGACCACCCGCCCGTCCGCGAACTCGCAGACGACGGCGCCGTCCTGCCAGGTGCCGTCGGTGTCGTACCACTGACTGCCCAGCGGGTCGCCCTGGTTGAGGTGCACGTCGTGGACACCGAGGCCGGTGGTAAAGCGCTGGCCGAAGACGTAGATCCGCTCGGCGGAGCGGAGCAGGGGCTCCAGCACGTCGAGTGCGTTGTCGCCGTTGCTGGCCACCCACGGGTACGCCGCGACGGGGCGGTTCGGCAGCTTGTGGAGCAGCGCCACCAGCCGGTCGGCCACCGTCGGGCCGAACGCCGGCGCGCCGACGGGCTGCTTCTGCAGCAGCGAGACCACCCGCAGCACCAGCCTCCTGCAGGTGCGCAGCCAGTCGGGGTCGCGGAGCAGCGGACTGCGGGCGTAGTCCAGCGCGCCGGAGGTGGCGGTCGAGTCGAGCCGTTGGAAGCCGTCGGACAGGTGGCCGACGGAGCCCAGGTCGGAGCGGTGCAGGCCGTCCACCAGCCGGTAGGACACGCCGATGCTACCGGGAGCGTCGACGTCGAGGGCGGCCTCGAAGGCGCCGGTGGGTGTCGCCAGGGTCAGGTGGCCGTGGTACCACTGGCCGAAGTCGTGCGAGGGGTCGCGCGAGAAGTCCTGGAAGGTGCCGACGGCCACGCCGTACAGGGGAAGGGGCATGGCCCAGGTTCGCACGCCGCGGGCCCGGGCGAGCCCAGGCGCGGGCGTGGCCCTGCTCCGGGCGTGGCCTTGTGGAGGAGCGGATGGGCCCGGGGGCGGATGGGTTCGGGGGCGGATGGGCCCGGGCGCCCCGGAGTGCGGGCGCCCGGGCCGCGGGCCGTCGGGTCCGGCTGGGCTCAGGAGGTTTCGGGCGGGCTCAGTAGGTGAGGAGGCCCGGGTCGGAGAGGCCGGGGGCACCGGTCTCCACGTGGCCGGCGAGGCGGCGGACGAAGTCCGCCGTCACGGAGGAGGTGACGGTGACGTCGTACCAGTTGCGGCAGCCGCGCAGGTCCACGGTGCACCCGACGGTCGCGCCCCGGCGGACGGTGACGCTCTGCGGGGCGCCGCCGTAGGCGTTGGTGACGGTGAGGACGGCGTCGGCGCCGGCGGGGTTGGTGAAGGTGAGGTCGAGGTTGCCGGTGGTCGGGTTGTGGCGCGCGGTGACCTCGGGCCCGGCGGTCTTGCCGGGGTTGCGGAAGCGGCGCAGGAAGCCGTTGGGGCCGTGCACGGTGAGGTCCGTGACGCCCTTGGAGTAGGTGGTGTTCCAGGCGTCGGAGATGTTCTTGCCCGCCTCCGCGGTGTAGGTCCACGGGCCGTCGGTGCGGTTGGGCGAGGTGACCAGGAACTGCGCGCCGGCCGCCGCCCCGCCGCTGAGGGCCAGGCGGTACTTGCCGGTCGAGATGTCGGCCGAACCGTCCACGTACGGCGCGTACTTGAGCGGACGGGTGGGCTTGGCGCCGGCCTCCTGCTTCGGCATGGTGCCGACGGCGGGCGGGGCGGGCACGTAGTCCGGGTGCCGGTTGGCGTCCTGCGGGCGGTAGCCGGTGGTGGACGGCAGGGCCGCGGGCGCCGGGTTCGAGGCGGTGAAGTCGAAGGCGGTGGTCAGGTCGCCGCAGATCGCGCGCCGCCAGGGCGAGATGTTGGGCTCCAGTACGCCGAAGCGGCGCTCCATGAAGCGGATGATCGAGGTGTGGTCGAAGGTCTCGGAGCAGGTGTAGCCGCCGGTGCTCCAGGGTGAGACGACCAGCATCGGCACCCGCTGGCCCAGGCCGTAGGCGCCGGCGCCGTAGCCGATGCTGCCGCCGTAGTAGTCCGTGCCGGTGGCGACGGTCGACAGGCCCTGGGAGGCGGAGGAGGGCGGGAACGGCGGCACCACGTGGTCGAAGAAGCCGTCGTTCTCGTCGTAGGTGATGAACAGCGCCGTCCGGGCCCACACCTCGGGGTTGGAGGTGAGCGCGTCCAGGACCTGCGAGATGTACCAGGCGCCGTAGTTGGCAGGCCAGTTGGGGTGCTCGGTGAAGGCCTCGGGGGCGGCGATCCAGGAGATCTTCGGGAGCGTTCCGGCTTGCACGTCGCGCCGCAGGTGGTCGAACAGGCCGTCGCCCGCCTTGGCGTTGGTCCCGGTGCGGGCCTTGTCGTACAGCGGGCTGCCCGGCTTGGCGTTGCGGTAATTGTTGAAGTACAGCAACGAGTTGTCGCCGTAGTTGCCGCGGTAGGGGTCGTTGATCCAGCCCCAGGAGCCGGCCGCGTCCAGGCCGTCGCCGATGTCCTGGTAGATCTTCCAGGAGACGCCGGCCTGCTCCAGCCGCTCGGGGTAGGTGGTCCAGCCGTACCCGGCCTCCTGGTTGCCGAGCACCGGGCCGCCGCCGGTGCCGTCGTTGCCGGTGTGGCCCGTCCACATGTAGTAGCGGTTCGGGTCGGTGGAGCCGATGAACGAGCAGTGGTAGGCGTCGCAGAGGGTGAACGCGTCGGCGAGCGCGTAGTGGAACGGGATGTCCTGGCGGGTCAGATAGGCCATCGTGGTGGGCGTCTTGGCCGGCACCCACTGGTCGTACTTGGCGTTGTTGAACGCTTTGTGGCCGCCGGCCCAGTCGTGGTTGAGGTCCTGGACGAACTGCATGCCCAGGTTGTCCACCTGCGGGCGGAACGGGAGGATCTCCTTGCGGGCGGAGTCCGTCTGGTACCAGACCGGCTTTCCGCTCGGCAGGGTGACCGGGCGCGGGTCGCCGAAGCCGCGCACGCCCTTCATCGCGCCGAAGTAGTGGTCGAACGAACGGTTCTCCTGCATCAGCACGACGATGTGCTCGACGTCCTGGAGAGTCCCGGTGGCGCCGGCCGGGGCGATCGCGGCGGCACGCGCGATGCTCTGCGACAGCGACGAGAACGCGGCGGTGGCGCCCGCCAGTTGGAGGAAACGGCGCCGGTTCAGCTCAGCCATGGGTGGGAGACCTCTGCCTGTCATGGGGGGTGGAGGAACGGTGCCTGAAGAGGACAGCGGCTACGGGGTACGTCCGGGCCGACCGCCGGTGTCCGGTTGCTGTACGTCAGAAGAACGCCTCGACTTGTATGGACATCCTGTGGCGCCCTGGGGGGAGTGCGGCAGGGGCCGTGCGCCGGTTGTGACGGGCGTCACGGCTGGCCGCGCGGCTCCCGGGGGGCCGCGGGTGCGCGGTCGAACGGGGAATCCGCGGTTCTGTGAGAGGGTCGGCCCATGGAACAGCGCATTCTGGGACGAACCGGCCGATCTGTCACGGTCGTGGGACTCGGCACCTGGCAGCTCGGTGCCGACTGGGGCGATGTCCGCGAGGAGGACGCCCTGGCGGTGCTGGACGCCTCGGTCGAGGCCGGCGTCACCCTCTTCGACACCGCCGACGTCTACGGCGACGGGCGCAGCGAGCAGCTGATCGGCCGCTACCTGAAAGGCCGACCGGATGCGGAGGTGTTCGTCGCCACCAAGTTCGGCCGCCGGGCCGAGCAGCGCCCGGAGCACTACAATCTCGCCAACTTCCGAGCTTGGGCCGACCGTTCGCGGCGCAATCTGGGCGTCGACCGGCTCGACCTGGTGCAGCTGCACTGCCCGCCGACGCCCGTGTACTCCGATGACGAGGTGTACGACGCGCTCGACACCCTGGTCGCGGAGCAGCGCATCGCCGCGTACGGCGTCAGCGTGGAGACCTGCGCCGAGGCGCTGACCGCGATCGCCCGCCCGGGGGTGGCCAGTGTGCAGATCATCCTCAACGCCTTCCGGTTGAAGCCGCTGGAGGAGGTGCTGCCGGCCGCCGCCGCGGCCGGGGTCGGGATCCTGGCGCGGGTGCCGCTGGCCTCCGGCCTCCTGTCGGGCCGGTACACCGCGCAGACCCGGTTCGCCGCGGACGACCACCGGACCTACAACCGCCACGGCGAGTCCTTCGACCAGGGCGAGACCTTCTCCGGTGTCGACTTCGAGACCGGCGTCGAGGCGGCCGCCGCGTTCGCCGGACTCGCCCCCGCCGGTGCGACGGCGGCGCAGACGGCGCTGCGCTGGGTCGTCCAGCAGCCGGGCGTCACCGCCGTCATCCCCGGCGCCCGCAATCCCGCGCAGGCGGTCGCCAACGCGGCCGCCGCCGGGATCCCGCCGCTGCCGGACAGCACCCTGGCCGCCGTCCGCGAGCTCTACGACGCGCGGATCCGCCCGCTGGTGCACGACCGCTGGTAGGCGCGTGACGGTCGGCCGCCGGTCCGCCCGCTGCGCAATGCCGGGTTCGGCGTGTCCGGCTGCATGCCCGTCCTCGGCGCCGGTTTCGGTGCCCGGTTTCTCGGCGCGTCACCCTTGAGGCCCAAAGTAGCCGTTTAACTGGAGTTAACCTGTCATTTAGTAATTAGACTGATTTGCATGCTGTCTGATCATGGCTCTCTCCTTTTCTCGGTCACTGCCACGCTGCGCGCGGCGGGCCTCCCGCTGGCCGACGCGGTGCTCGGGACCGGTGGTGCCATGGTCTCCGACGGGGTCCACGGCGTGATCGTCTCCTGGCAGGCCGCGTCCCGGGCTCCGGTGTCCGGCGCGTCCGACCCGTCCGGCGCGTCCGACCCGGCTGACCCGTCCGAGGCCGACGGCGCGCGTTTGCAGGGGGGTGCCGCTGTCCACTCGTGGCATTTCCAGGCCACCCTCCGCGTCGCCGCGCTGCTGGCCGAGGTCGGCTTCCACAGCGAGCACCTCGGCGACCGCGTCCTGGTCAGCGGCGGCAACGCGGGCTGACCGGTCGTCCCGATCACCCCTCCTGGCCGAGGTGTTCCCGCGCGCTGCGCGGGTGCGGTTAATTCCCCTTGCTGCAGAGGAATTGACTGAGCGTCAGGCAGTTGGCCCGGCCTTTCGGCGGGCCGGCTCGCCGTCCTCCCGAGCCCGTGTGTCCCCGGTCGGGTGGTCGCCGGCCCGGGTCGTCCTCGGCTGTGTCGCCCTCCTGATCTGGTCGGCGGCCTCGGCGGGTTCGGTCGCGTAGCGGTGCATCAGCCGGAGCTGGGCCTCGGGCGTCACGGCCTCGCTGCCGGCGTGGAGGTCCCGCAGCTCCCGGAAGTACCGGACGTACGGGTCGGGGGTGAAGGTGCTGAGCATGACGGCCGGTTCGTCGCGGACGTTGGCGAAGGTGTGCGGTGCTCCCGGCGGCACGACCACCAGGGTGCCCGCGACCGCGTCGTGCTCCTCGTCCCCGACGGTGAACCGCACCGAGCCGGAGACGATGTAGAAGCCTTCGTCGTGCCCGGCGTGGCGGTGCTGCGGCGGACCCGGTGTGTGCGGGGCGATGACGGACTCGGCGATGCCCAGGCGGTGTCCGGTGGTGCCGCCGTCCTCCAGGATCCGCATCCGGGTGGTGCCGAGCAGGACGGTCTCGCCCTCGCCCGGGCCGACCACGGACACGGTGCGGAGGGGGGAGGCGGTGGGCACGATGGGGACCGCAGGGGCGGTGGGCACGGTGGTGGGCGGGCCGGCGTTCGGTGTTTCGGTCATGCCTCGATTTCACCGCCGGGGTGGGCCGTCCGTCCAAGACCCGTTCTGTGGCAGCCGATACCGCGCCGGTATCGTTGCGGGTATGGAGCTGCGGACGCTGCGCTATTTCGTCGCGGTCGGCGAGGAACTCCACTTCGGCCGGGCCGCCGCCAGACTGCACATGAGCCAGCCGCCGCTGAGCCGTGCGATCCGACAGTTGGAGAGTGAGCTCGGAGCCGTCCTGCTGAACCGCTCGGCCACCGGGACCACGCTCACCCCGGCCGGGGAGGCCCTGCTGACGGAGGCACGGGAACTGCTCGACCGGGCCGAGCGGGCCCGCGCCCGGGTCGCCGCGGCCGCCGGTCCGGCGTCGCTGACCGTCGGCATCCTGGCCGACAGCTCCGACCTCGGGGTGAACCGGCTGGCCGCCGCCTACCGGCAGAAGTACCCCGAGGTGGAGGTCCGGGTCCGCGAGACCGACCTGACCGACCCGACCTGCGGGCTGCGTGCCGGGCTGGTCGACGTCGCGCTGACCCGCGGCCCGTTCGAGGAGACCGGTCTGGCCGTGCGCGAGCTGCGGGCCGACCCGGTGGGGGCGGTGCTGCGCGCCGACGATCCGCTCGCCGGCCGCGCGCGGCTGCGGCTGGCCGAGCTGGCCGAGCGGCGGTGGTTCCAGTTCCCGGAGGGCACCGATCGGCTCTGGCAGGCGTACTGGAACGGCGGTGAGTGCCGACGGGGCCCGGTCGTCCGCGCCGTCCAGGAGTGCCGGCACGCGGTGCTCTGGAACGGCACGGTGGGGATGGCCCCGCTCGGGCACGAGCCGCCCGCCGGACTGGCCGTCGTGCCGGTGGCCGACATGCCGCCGAGCCGGGTGGTGGCGGCCTGGAACGCGGGGGACCCGAATCCGCTGGTCCGCTCTTTCGTCCGCATCGCCGCAGCCGTGTACGGGGCCTGACCTACCGTCGGTGGGCGGTCGTTCAGCGGCTCGGCAGGCCGTCGGTAGTTCGTCCACAGGTCTGATTTCCGGATTGCCGGATTGTTGAATTCTGTTACACCGGAGCACCAGTGACGGATCGTCATGCCTCGGGCGCGGAACATCTCGGATCGAATGGAGGTGCGGTAAAGGACTTCCAAAGGAGATGTGACATGTGCCATGGTACTGATCACCGCTCCCCACCGGTCACGACGGAACTCCATCAAGGCACCGTCGCCCTTTGGTCCTCGCCCCCACCGGTCGCGTCCCCAACGCGACTGAACCAAGGCCCGGAGGCCCCCACGTGAGAACCGCACGTCTGTCGCACCTGCGGCAGTTGGCAAGACTCCTGACGCTCGCGCTCTCCCTGGTCCTGACGATCGGCCTGTTCGCCCCACTCGGGCAGGCCGCATCCGTCGCCGCGCCCCCCGTCGCCGTACCGCCGGCCACCCGGGACGCCGCAGGAGCCCACCCGGCTCCCGCCGACCAGCTCCCGCCGCCCGGCGTCGAGCAGGTCGAACAGACCGACAACGCCGCCGCGGTACCCGCCGAGCACAACGGCGCCCTCACGTCCGCCGACATCGGGCCCCGCCACGACTTCGCCCCCTGGCGCACCCGGCAGCCGGCGGCCAAGCAGTCCGGCCGGGGCGCGGCAGCCGGCGAGGTGTCCGCCGAGGACTCGGGCGAGGCCGTGGCGTGCGACCCGACCGCCTTCGGGCGGACCGGTGCGGAACTGGTCAAGCTCATCAAGTCCGTGGACATGAACTGCGTCGACAGCCTGTTCCGGATCGAGCCCCGCTACGCGGCCGCGGCCTTCCGTGAGTCCCAGATGCTCACGGTCACCGACGCCGTCCGCGAGGCCGCCGTCGCCTACCAGGGCAACAACAGCGGCTCCATCCAGCAGCTGATGTACTACCTGCAGGCCGGCTACGCCGTGCAGTGGGTCAACGCGGCCGCGGTCGGCCGCTACGACCGGCTCCCGGCCGCGATCTACACCGGCGTGCAGGCCTTCTTCGCCAACCCGCACGCGCTGGACGCCACCGCCGAGAACTCCGGCCCGCTGATGAACGCCGCCACGCTGGCCGACGTCCCCCGCGAGCCGCTCGCCTACCTGCCGATCGTCAAGCGCCTGCTCACCGCCTACAACAGCGGCGCGTGGGACAAGAACAACCTGATGTGGTCGCTCAACCCGGCGTTCCTGGTGCTCTTCCGGGGAATCCGGAGCGAGGACCCGGCCTTCCGCGCGGCGCTCCAGGCCGACCCGGGCGTGATCGACGCGGTGGCCGCCTTCGCCAACCGGGCCCTCGTGCACGCCGCCGGCCCCTTCGACCCCGTGCTCACCAACTCGATCAAGGAGTTGAGCCGGTTCCTGTTCTACCCGGAGCTCCGGCCCAAGGTGCGGCCGTACCTCCAGGCGCTCACCGCGAAGTTCGAGGTCACCGGCCCCACCCGGAACCAGCGCGCGGCGGCCGCGATCGGCGTGCGCAGCTACGAGCCGGAGAACTGCGCCTTCTACGGCACCTGCCAGGACACGGAGCGCTTCAGGGCCGCCTACCTGACCAACGTCAAGCAGTGCAGCCCGAGCATCCGCGTCCTCGCCGAGGCCATGGCCCAGGCCGAGCTGGACGACACCTGCACCAGCCTCAACGGCCAGGACGCCTACTTCCACGCCGTGGCGCGGGACAACGGCCCGGTCGCGGACGACCGCAACAGCACCATCGATGTCGTCGTCTTCGACAACTCGGACGAGTACAAGGCGCTTTCCCCGGTCATGTTCGGCAACTCCACCGACAACGGCGGCATGTACCTGGAGGGCGACCCGGCCGGTGCCGGCAACCAGCCGCGGTTCGTCGCCTACGAGAAGACCTGGGGGGACCGCACCAAGTTCGAGATCTGGAACCTCAACCACGAGTACACCCACTACCTCGACGCGCGCTTCAACATGTACGGCAAGTTCGAGCTGGCCGACCCCACTCCGGTGGTGTGGTGGACCGAGGGCATCGCCGAGGTCGTCGCCGACTCCTACCTCAGCGTCGTGAACACCAAGGCCGTCGAGCAGGCCGCCCGGCACACCTACCGGCTGAGCGACCTCTTCGACACCTACTACGGCGACGAGGACCGGACCTACCGCTGGGGCTACCTCGCCGTCCGCTACATGCTGGAGCGCCACCGGCCCGACGTGGACACCCTGCTCGCCCTGTACCGCAAGGGCGACTGGGCCGGCTCCCGCACCCTCCTCAAGTCGACCATCGGCACCCGCTACGACGCCGACTTCGACACCTGGCTGACCTCCTGCGCGGGCGGCGAGTGCAAGAACACCCCGACCTTCCCCAGGCTCACCGAGTGCGCGGGCGGTGACCTCCGCAAGCTCGACCGCAACTGCGGCCGGAGCAACCTGGCGGCGACCACCGGCAACTACGCGCACTTCTACCTCCTGGTGCCGGCGGGCACCCGCCAGATCCGGGTCACCACCAGCGGCGGCACCGGCAATGGCGAGCTCTACTACAACCCGTACGGCTGGGCCTACACCAACGCCTACACCACTCGCTCCGCGGGCCCGGACAACTCCGAGTCCCTCACCATCACCAACCCCCCGGCGGGCTACGTCTTCTTCAGCCTGTACGCCCAGCAGGGCTTCAACGGGGTGAGCGTCACCAGCGAGTTCTGATCCCCTACCGGCCGGGCGCCGCGCGCGCCCGGCCACGGATCACGGAGTCAGTACTGACCTGGTGCTGACCGCCCCGGCAGCCGGCCGGGGCGGTTCCCTCCGTTCGGGGCTCAGCCGTCGATCCGGTGCTCCCGCCAGAACGCGGCGAGGTCGACGGGGGAGACCGCCTGGGCGGCGGCCTTGAACGCGGCGGTGGTCGAGACGCCGTACCAGTGGGCCCGGGCGTAGTCGCGCAGCAGGGCGGCCATCGTGTCCTCGCCCAGCAGCCGGCGCAGCTCGTGCAGGGCGCAGGAGCCGTGGTCGTAGACGACCGCCTCGTACCGGTCGGGGTGCGCGTCCCAGTGGCTCATGGGCGAGGTCAGCCGCTCGTCCTCGGACTCCCAGCGCGCGGCGGCCGCACAGTCCTCGTCGGCCCCGCCGAGGACGAGGTCGGTGGCGTACTCGCTGAAGGACTCGTCCAGCCAGGGCGCGCGGTACTGGTCGTCGCCGACGATGCCGTACCACCACTGGTGCGCCAGCTCGTGGACCAGCGCGGAGGGCTTGACCCGGTCGAGGACGAAGCCCGGGTACTCCATGCCGCTGAACCAGAAGGCGTTGTCGAGGACGACGGCCAGCTCACCGTACGGGTAGGCGCCGAAGCGGGCGGCGTGCGCGTCGATCGCCCCGCGCGCGAGTTCCAGCATCCGGCCCGCCTCGTCGGCGGTGACGTCGGGGGTCGCGAACACGCCGATCCGCACGCCGCCCGCCGACCGGCCCGTGAGCCGGGTGAACGGACCGGCGGCCCAGGCGAAGTCGCGGACCTGGTGGGCGCTGACGGTGGTGACGGTCCGGCCGGGCCCGCCGGGCGCTTCCACGGCGCTCCCGGTGGCGGGGACCAGCAGGTCGGAGGGGTGGTCCAGGGTGACGGAGTAGTCGGCCGCGAGGGAGTAGAAGGACTCGCCGTTGCGGGTGTACGGATCGAGGTGCCAGCCGTCGCCGTCCAGGACGGCGAGCGTCGGCAGGGCATTGCCGAGGATGCTGTACGCGCCGTCGCGCCCGAAGCGGTCGAGGCCCTCGGGGACGTCGACGGACAGCTCGAAGTCGAGGGTGGCGGACTCGCCCTGCCGCAGCGGCCGGGGCAGCGGCACCCGAAGCGTGGTGCAGTCCGCCGTGGCCGTGCCGGTGATGCCCGTCAGCCTGACGGCGGGCGCCGCGCACCCGCCGCGGGCGTTCCCCCAGAGCCGCAGGTACACGGCGGACAGCGGTTCGGGCGCGACCTGGGTGAAGCCCACCCGCTGGCGCCCCCGCCAGGCGGCACCGGTCGCATCGCTGCGCAGCGTCACGGTGTGGGTGACGGCTGCCGGGGTCCGCGGGCCGTCGCCGGACGTGCGGGACCCGGTGGTGGCGTGGCCGGTGAGGTGGGGGCCGGTGGTGGCGTAGCCGGTGAGGTGGTGCCCGGGTGGGGCGGCGGCCACCACCGACAGGAGCACGGCGAGGACGGCGAGGACGGCGTTCAGGGCGGGCGGGCCGTGGCGGCGTCGCATCGGTCGTCGTGGCTCCTGTCGGTGGCGGCCGGTGAGCGGGCGGGTGGTGCGGGTCGGGCAGGTGGGGCGTGGAGCAGGTGGGGCGTGGAGCAGGTCAGGCGGGTGAGGGCCGGTCAGGCGGGTCGGGTGGCGCCGCGGTGGCGGGCCAGGACCCGCTGGACGGCGCGGTCGACCGCGGGCAGGGAGGCGGCGAGGTCGGTGTAGACCACCTCCTCCACCTCCGCCACCGTGTGCAGCCCCTGGACCAGGAAGGTGTACTCCCGGCCGCGTTCGAGCAGCAGCACGATGGGCTTGCCGAAGGCGCTGGCCCAGCCGATCTCGATGTGCGTGCCGGGGGAGGCCGGGGAACCCGGCAGGGCGACGAAGAGCTCCGCCTTGCGGATCTCCTCCTGGTCGAGCGCGGTGCACTGCTCGGGGCGCATCAGTTCGGCGCCCCAGGCCTCCCGGCGGTGGGCGTTGTGGACGGCGACGCCCTGCGACTCGAAGTGCTTGATCAGCAGATCGAAGGGCTCCCGGGCGCCCGGCGGCATCTCGCCGGTCTCCGGGTCGAGCAGTTGGATGAACGGCCCGGCCAGGAACAGGGTCCGGGGCGGGGAGGCGAGGTCGGTGGTCATGGCGCTCAGTCCTTGAGGAAGCACTGGATGTAGGCGTCACCGCTGGTGCCGTGGGTGTACTCGGTGGTGTCGTACGCGGTGTAGGGGTGGCGCTCGACCCGGATCGAGCGGAAGTGCGGGGTGTACTGCCAGCGCAGCTCGGGCTTGGTGCTGAAGAAGGGGATGAACACCCCGCCCGGGCGCAGCACCCGGACCACCTCGGGCATGGTGCGGGCCCACAGCTCGGCGTCGGTCCACACCTCCATGTCCAGGGCCGGGTCGAAGAACATCCCGTCGATGCTCTCCGAGGGCAGCTCGAAGACTCGCCGGAAGAAGTCCCCGCGCTCGACGGTGAGGTTCTCGGGCACCTGGGGGTGCTGGGCGCGGAAGAGGTCCTCGACCTCGTCGAAGAGTTCCAGCACGGTGTGGCGGCGGGTGGCCGGGTTCTTGGCGATCCGCAGGGCGGACAGGCCGAGGCCGAGCCCGACCTCGTAGAAGTCCTGGCCGTACTCGCAGAGCAGGTCGGCGCTCGCCCACATGAGGTCGCGCTCCCAGGCCTGCATGGCCTGCTCCCCGCCGATGCTGAGGGTCACCTCGCCGTTCTGCTCGATGAGCTGGATGTCGGGCTTGGCGCCGGGCTTGGTGCTGCTGCTGGTGCTGGTCATGGCAGTGGTGTCCTCGGAGTGTGCGGTCGGGTGGCGGGTCAGCCGGGCAGGATGCCGAAGTGGCGCCGGGCCGTGGAGACGGCGAGGTCCTGGACGGCGAACACGGTGAAGTAGTAGGCCTGCGGGGCGGTGGCCGGGTCGAAGCGGACGCGGAACCCGACGTCCGTCGGCCGTCCGGCGACGGCGCGGACCTTGGCGTGCTCGGGTTCGACCGTGGCGTCCGCGCGCAGGTAGCTCGGGACGAACAGGCCGAGCCGGACGGGCCCGGTGCGGGCGGCGGTGAGTTCGGCGCGCACCTCCAGGACGCCGCCCTGCGGTGCGTCGTCGGCGCTGTGGGCGAGCAGCGAGGGTGCCTGCGGCAGCCGGAAGGTGACGTCGCCGCAGCGCATACAGACGGCGCAGACGGTGTCGAGGATCTGCGGGAGCAGGCCGCGCCGGGTGAATTCCTGGGCCGGGCGCCCGCAGTGGCAGGTCACCTCGCGCACCTCGGGGTCCAGCGAACTGCGGTCGCCGAAGTGCGCCGGGTAGTTCATCAGCTCGTCCTCGGGGTCCGCCGCGACCTGCCCGGCCAGCACGTGGTCGAGCGACTGCAGGTCGGCGGTGAGCGAGGCCCGGATCTCGTCGGCGGACTGGTCCGCGAGGTGGGTGGGCCGGGCCACCCAGAGGTCCACCTTCCGGGCCAGCTTGGTCAGCCGGGGCCGCAGGGCGTGGTTGTGCGGGAGGAGTTCCGAACCGAGCAGGGCGTTCAGCCGGCGGCCGACGGTGAGCAGCAGCGGGTCGGGCCGGTGGTCGGCCGGCTCGGGCGCGGGCGTGGTCGCGTCCGGCAGGCCGAACCGCAGGAAGGCCGGGTACGGGTGCGAACCGGCCAGGCTGGCGTTGAGGGTGTCCACGGTGTCGCCGCCGGTGAGGGCCGCGCGCATCCAGGCGACGTTCTCGGGCCGGTCGGAGTCGTGCACCGAGACGGCGGCGACCACGGTGCGGGCCGGACCGTCCAACGCGTTGAGCAGCAGCTGGTACTTTGGGTCGTACAGCGCGAGGTCGGCCAGCGGGCCGCTGTTGCAGGCGCTGAGCACCACCTCGACGGCCGGCACCCGGTGCAGCGGGACGAGCTTGTCCTCGGGCTTGTAGCAGGGCAGCCCGTAGGAGCAGCGCGGGCCGAGCAGCCCGGGCCGGGCCTCGGCGGCCGGGCTGAGGCCGCAGATGGTGAACTCGCCCAGGTTGACGCTGTCGTCCTTGCCGTGGCCCTGGAAGGCGACCTTGCGCCAGCGGGTGCCGAGGATCGCGGCCTGGATGTCGACCCGCTCGAAGTCCCGGTCGTCGTGGACCTGGACGCCGGGCAGGTGCGGCGGCCGGTCGGTGTCGGTGAACAGTCCGACCGCCCCGACCGAGTCCGCCGGGCGGGCGTACTGCTTGGCGACGCTCCAGGCGAGCGAGGCGGCGTCGCGCCCGCTCAGCAGGGTCAGGGCGTGGGTGCGGCTGCGGTAGGTGGCGAACAGCAGGGAGCGCACCGGGTCGAGGGTGAGGTGGTCGTAGCAGCCGACCAGCAGCAGGCTGCCGGGACGGTCGCTGAGGAGGGCGGCGGTGTCGGTGAGCCGCTCCTCGGGCAGCCACTCGGTGGCCAGCGGTCCGGCCAGCTCGGCGAGGCCGTCCGGGAGCCGGTCGGCGCCGAGGACGATGCCGAGGTCGAGCGGCCGGGGGCGGTGGAGGGCGTCGTAGAGCTGCTGGGCGAGGTCGAGGCTCTGCGCCAGGTCCGCGCGGCCGTCGACCGGGACCGGTACCCCGACGGTACCCGGGGCGAGCCCGGGCGGGGCGGCCGGGGCGGCCAGGAACTCCTTGACGGCGGAGGGGTATTGGGCGAGCTTGACGGGCCGGAACAGTCGGCCTTCGGGTTTCATCGTCGGTGACCTCGTGGGCGGGAGGGGAGCGGTGGGTGGCACCCGGGCGGCGGGCGGCGCCGGCCGGCGGGTGGTGCCGGGGCCTGCGCCGGCTCTGGCGCGGGGGCGGGCACGGGGGTAGCGGTGGGGCGGCCGGTCATGCGGCGCACTCCGTCGCGGTCGCGGTGCCCCGGTCGAGCAGCGGGCGGACGGCGAAGGCCAGGACGGCGGCGCCCAGCGCGACGGCGAAGGCGACGGCGAACACCCCGCGGGCGCCGAGCGGCTCCACCAGCAGCCCGCCGGCCTGCTGGCCCACCGCGTCGCCGAGCACGGTGGCCAGCGACGCCCAGGTGAACGCCTCCGCCAGTGAGCCGTTCGGTGCCACCGCACCGACCAGGGTCATCTCGACGGCCGACACCAGCGCGATCGGCGCGCCGCCGACGGCCAGGGCGAGGGCGAGCAACGGCTGCGAGGTGGCTGCCAGGGTCAGGCCCGTCCCCAGCGCGTAGGCCAGCACCAGTCGCGGGAAGCGCACCGCCGCCGGGAGGTCGGACTGCGAGCGCCCGAGCCAGATCGCGCCCAGCGCGCTGCCGACGCCCCAGCAGGCGTACACGGCGCCGGTGCCGCCGGGGGAGCCGTGCGCCGCCACGAAGGCCGGGATGCCGAGGGTGAGCAGCCCGATCGGCACGGCGCTGGCCGCCATGACAGCGGTGAGCGCCAGCATCGGCGGGTTGCGAAGCGGGCCGAGGGGGTCGCGCCGCTCGCCGCCCGGGTCCGGGTCCGTCCCCGGCGGGAGCCGGACCAGGGCGAGCCCCAGCGCACCGGCGCCGCCGAGCGCGGCCACGGCGGTGACGGCCAGCGCGGCCGAGCCGGCCAGCATCAGGGCGGCCAGCATCAGCGGGGCCCCGATCACCAGGACCTCGGCGAGGATCGCCTCCCAGAGGTAGGCGGTGTCCCGCTCGGTGTCGGCCAGCGGCAGCCGCGCCCAGAGCGAGCGCATGCAGGCGTTGGCCGGCGGCAGGGCGATCCCGGCGGCGGTGGCGGCGGCCAGCTGCCCCCAGGAGCCGGGCCTGGTGGTCCAGGCCAGCGCGGCGAGCGCCGCCGGATAGCACAGGCCGGTGGCGAGCAGTACGGGCCGCCGGCCGTCGCGGTCCAGCCGCCGGGCGACCAGCGGCCCGCCGACCGCCATTCCGGCGGTGTAGAGCGCGCTGGTCAGACCGGCCTGGGCGAAGCTGCCGCCCTGCTCGCGGACCACCAGCACGGTGGCCAGCGACATCAGGTAGACCGGCAGCCGGCAGACCAGGCTCCACCCCGCCACCGCGGGCACGTGCGGCCGGCGCAGCAGCGTGCCGAAGCGGCGGGCCAGGGTGTCCCGGTCCGGGGTGGAGGTGCTCACCTGGTTCAACGGGCTCCTTCCCGGGCGGGTACCGGATCGATCACGGGTGCCGGATCCATCACGGGGACCAGGTCGGTCACGGGGACCAGATCGATCACGAAGGCGCCGAGCACGTCGCGCATCCGCCGCTCCACCTCCTCGATCGAGACCCCGACCACATGGACGTACCCGGAGGCGTTGTGCGAGGCGCGTCGGGCGGAGACGGTGTCGCCGACCCCGACCTTGAGAACGGCGTCGACCACCCCGGGGGCACGCAGCAGTTCCTCCGCCGGGGTGATCCGGCGGACCGTCCCGGAGCCGGGCAGCGGTAGCAAAAGGTCGCCCGCGCAACGTCTCTGACGATAGCTCAGATCTGGTGCGAGCCCCCGGTAGACGTCCAGGGTGGCGCCGAAGACGTCGAAGCCGTACGCGTGTCCGTGGTTGGCCGGGATCTCGCAGCCGGCCAGCCGCAGCCCGATCTCGCCGGCGTACAGCTCGCCGTCGACGAGGAAGAACTCCATGTGCGCGTAGCCGTGGTCGATGTCCATGCCGGTGACGACGGTCTGCAACAGCGCCCGCAGGTCCACCGGCGGTGCCTCGTCGGTGCCCACGCTGATGTTGGCGTTCATCGCTCCGTCGACGATGTCCAGTGGACGGCAGGGCATCGCGCTCGGCCAGGCGTCCAGGACCTCGCCCCGGTGGATGACCGCGCACACCTCCCACTCGGTGCCGCCGAGGAACTGCTCCACGATCCAGTCCCGGGCGGTGAGGTCGAGGCCGTTCAGCGCCTCGGGGCCGTCCAGCCGGTGGGTGTCCACGCAGGCGAAGGAGTCCACCGGCTTGAGCACCAGCGGCCAGCCGTGCTCGGCGGCGAAGGCCGTGATCCCGGCGGCGTCCCGGACCCGGGTGAACGCGGCGGTGCGCAGGCCGAGTTCGCGGAAGCGGCGCTTCATCGCGGCCTTGTCGCGGACCCAGGCCACCTGCTGCTCGCTCAGGTGCGGCAGCCCGGCGAGGGAGGCGAAGCGCTGGGCGAGCGCCTGCCGCGGCTCGGACGGGTTGCAGAACCGCTCGGGCGCGACGGGGAGTTCGGCGGCGGCCCAGGCGCGGTAGCGCTCCGCCTCCCGCTCCAGCGGCTCCCCGGCCCGCACCCAGAAGGCGGGCAGGTGGGCGGTGCGGCGCAGGTGGTCCTCGGAGAGGTCGGCGCGCAGCTCCTCGAAGCGCAGCAGCACGAGGTGCTCGGGGAGCGTGCGGGCCGCGTACCGGGTGAAGGTGGACGGCCGGTCGTCCACCATGAGCAGCACCGGGCCGCTGCCGCTCACACCGTCTCCGCTCACACTGTCTCCAGGACGCGGCGGATCGTCTTGACCGCGGCCGCCTGCTCGGACTCCGGCAGTTCGGGGGAGAGCGGCAGGCACAGGGTGCGGTCCAGCAGGTCGCGGGTGCGGGCGAAGCCGTCCCGGCTGAGCCGGAGCGGCCCCTCGGGGGCGTGGTTCCAGGGGAAGCCGTCGGCGTACAGTGAGCGGCGGCCGGTGAGCACCGGGTGCTCGGGCAGCAGGTACTTGCCGAGCGTCCAGTGGGCGATGCCCTCGGCGGTGAGGGCCGCCACGGCGGCGTCCCGCAGCTCCCGGGACTCGCAGCGCAGCCGCACGCTCACCTTGACGTCGCCGCGGGCGCGGGGCAGCGGCCGGATGTCCGTGCGGCCGGGCAGCTCGGCCAGGGCGAGCGCGTACATCCGCTCCAGCCCGGCCAGTACCTCGTCCAGGTGCCGGAACTGCTGGCACTGGACGGCCGCGACCTCCTCGCTGGTGACGAAGTTCTCGCCGTAGTGGGCGTCCTGGTCCCAGGTCGGGTAGTGGCCGGGCACCCGGGCCGAGCCGTGGTCGTGGTAGCAGCGCATGGTGGCCCCGGCCCGCTCGTCGCCCGTGACCACGAGGCCGCCCTCCCCGGAGGTGAGCACCTTGTTGTGGTGGAAGCTGAACACCCCGGCGTAGCCCGCCGTGCCGACCTCCCGGCCGTCCGGGAACCGCCCGCCGAGGGTCTGCGCGCAGTCCTCGATCAGATAGGGCACCCCCTCCGGCAGCGTGGCCACCGAGCCCTCCATGTGGGCCACGATCACCCGCTGGGCGTCCGGCGGCAGCAGGGTCCGGTCCAGGGCGAGCGACTCGTCGGCGTCGACCAGCACCGGGATCAGCCCGCAGGACAGCACGGCTCCGGCCACCGCGACGAAGGTGACGGCCGGGATGTACACCGGGTCGCCGATCGAGGGGCGGGTGGAGATCAGCGCCAGCCGCAGCGCCTCCGTGCAGTTGTGCACGGCCAGCGCGTGGGCGACGCCGAGCCGCTCGCCCACCCGGCGCTCCAGCCGGGAGGCCATGCTCTCCTGCTCGGTCTGGTAGCGGAACAGCACCTGGTGGTCGATCACCTCCTTGAGCTCCGCCATGTCCGACCAGTCGAGGTAGTTGGCGCCGTAGGGGAGGAAGCGCTGGCCTTGCCGCTGGTGGAGGGTCATCGGGCGTCCGTCTCCGTGATCGGGTGCGTCGAGGCGTCGACGTGCAGCTGCTGGCCGCGGAAGTTGTGCAGCAGCAGGCCGCCGTCGGGCGTCTCGGTGAAGGAGGGGCGGGAGACCGGGATCTTGCCGATCTTCGTGGTGAGGACGTACTGCGGGACGCCGAACCCGGTGATGTGGCCCTGGAGGCCCTCCATGATCTCCCAGCCCTTCTCGACGGAGGTCATGAAGTGCGCGACACCGGTGACGTTGTCGCAGTGGTACAGGTAGTACGGGCGGACCCGGATGCGCAGCAGTTCGGTCATCAGCCGGCGCATGGTCGCGACGTCGTCGTTGATCCCGCGCAGCAGCACGGTCTGGTTGCCGACCGGGATGCCGTGGCGCAGCAGCCGGTCCACGGCGGCGGCCGACTCGGGGGTGATCTCCTTGGGGTGGTTGAAGTGGGTGTTCAGCCATACCGGGTGGTAGCGGGAGAGCATCGTGCAGAGCTCCTCGGTGATCCGCTGCGGCAGCAGCACCGGGAAGCGCGAGCCGATCCGGATGATCTCCACGCTGGGGATGGCGCGCAGCCCGGCGACGATCTCCTCCAGCCGGCCGTCCTGGTAGGAGAGCGGGTCGCCGCCGGTGAGCAGCACGTCCCGGATCTCCGGGTGCTCGGCGATGTAGCGGAAGTCCTCGTCGTAGGCGCCGCCCTCGTCGTCCCGGAAGTAGCTGCCCTCGAGGTCGGTGGTGTGGAACTTGCGGGTGCAGTGCCGGCAGTAGACCGGGCAGGCCTCGGTGACGAGCAGGATCACCCGGTCCGGGTACTTGTGCACCACCCGGTTGGTGCGCCGGTAGAGGGTGTCCCCGACCGGGTCGACCTCGGCGCCGGGGAACTCCAGCAGTTCCTCGGCGGCGGGCACGGCCTGCTGGCGGACCGGGCAGCGCGGGTCGTCCGGGTCCATCAGCGAGGCGTAGTACGGGGTGATGCTCCAGCGGTAGCGGCCGGCCACTCCGGCGATGGCCCGCTCCTCGCCCTCGGTGAGGTTGATCCACTCCCGGGCCTTCTCGACGGTGTTGACGCGCTTGCGCATGTGCCAGCGCCAGTCGTCCCACTCGGCCCGGTCCGGGGCGGGCCTGGCCGGGGGCGGTCCGGTGGTGTCTTCGCGGTCGGTGGGGGCGGCGTGGGACATGGCATGGCTCCGTACGAGGGGGGACGTCGGCCGACGGCGCCGGGCTCGGCGACTGAGGCGACTGCGGCGGGCTGGCGGGGATGGCGACTACGGCGGCGCGAGCAGGAGTTGGCGGACGGTCCGGGCGACGCCCTGCGCGCCGCGCAGATCGTCGAGCCCGGTGCCGACGGCGCCCCACTGCTCCGCGGCCGGCGGCGGCTGCCAGAGCGCGGGATCGGTGGGGTCGGTGGCGCGGGGCACCGGCACGAGCCGGGTGACCCGCTCGGCGAGGTCCCGCTGGGCGGGGCCGAGCGCCGGGAGGAAGGCGAGCGGTGCGCGCCGGGCCTGGGCCAGCGCGACGGCCGCCCACGTCGGCGAGGCGAGCAGGAGCTCGGCGCGGGCGTGCAGTTCGTCGGCGTCGGCCTCGGCCGCCGCGTCGACCGTCACCCCGGGCAGGCCGGCGGTGGCCTCGCGGACCGGGTCGAGCCCGGTGTCCCCGACCACGGCGCAGGAACCGGTGCGGCGCACGGCCTCCCGGACGAGCGCGGGCAGCGGCCCGGCGGCGAAGGATTCGGCCTCGGGCGGCGGGACGCCCCAGAACGAGAGCAGCAGCAGGGTGCCGCGCCGTTCCCGCCGACGGCTCAGCCGGGCCGGCGCCAGCAGCCCGGTGGGCCGCTCGCCGGCCGGGTGCTCCAGCCAGCCGGGCCACTGGGCGCGGGCGAGCATCCGGTCGGCGGGGAGCGGGCCGAGGGCGGCGCCGGGGGCCGAGCGCAGGTGCAGCACGGGCACCCCGAGCCGGGCGAGGCGCGCGGTCGTCGCCTCCTCGTCGCAGACCAGCGCGGCGCCGGGCAGGGTCTGGCCCGGCAGCGCGTGCCCGTTGTCGGTCGACCGGGGCAGGTCACCGAGATGGGCGGCCACCCGGCGCAGCGCGAGCACGGAGTCCAACTGCTGCTCGCGGCAGGCGAGCAGCAGGGTCGGACCGGTGGTCGGCACCGCCGGACCGGTGGTCAGTACCGCCACGGTGCCACCTCTCCGAGCCGGGCCACGTCGTCGCTGTAACCGGCCGCGGTGGTCGAGCAGCCGCTGCACACCCGGGGTCCGTGCTCGCGGAAGTGGTCGACGTGCTCCCGGAAGGCCGGGGTGTCCAGCAGCAGTACGCCGTTCTCCCGGATCGGCGCGCCCCCGGGGCCGTCGGCGTCCTCCCGGTGCGGGATGCAACTGCAGGCGTGCATCCGGCCGCGCCGGCCGTCGATGTAGATCACGTCGTCCGTGACGTGGCAGAGCGGCAGTGAGGCCCGGGGCGGGGTGGACTCCTCGAAGTAGCGCCACTGCTCCTCCGGGGTGTCGCCGTAGAAGCGCTTGCCCATCGGGACCAGCCCGCTCTGCGGACCCGCCTCGTAGAGCGGGTCGCAGACCGCCCGCACATGGTCCGGGTCGGGGTAGCGGATCGAGCGGTCCAGCTTGAGCGCGGACAGCTCCCACTGCCGCACCCCGGCCTCCGTCAGCACCCGCCGGAGCTCCGGCATCTCGGTGTAGTTGTGCGGCCCGACGACGGTGTTGACGCGCGGCAGCACTCCCAGCCCGTCGGCCAGCCGCAGGCCCCGCAGCCCGGCGTCGAACATCCCGGGGGAGCGGCGGTAGGTGTCGTGGGTGGCCGCCGACGCGCCGTCCAGGCTGACGATCACCTGGGCCAGCCCGGCCGCCGCGAGGTCCTTCACGAGCTTCGGCAGCAGCGAGCCGTTGGTGATCAGCGACATCCGCATGCCCGCCTCGGCGCCGGCGCGCACCAGCTCCACGACGTCCGGATGCATCAGCGGCTCGCCGCCGGTGAACCGGACGTACTTGACCCCGGCGGCCCTGGCCTGGGGCAGCAGCTCGGCGAAGTCGGAGCGGGAGAAGCGGAAGGTGTCGCGCGAGAGCGCGAAGTCGCACATGAAGCAGTCGGCGTTGCAGGCTTCGAGGATGCGGATGAACAGGTAGCGAGCGCGCGTTGGCGTGGTGGCGGACACCCGGACCCCTTCGTGGTCGGTGGCGGTCGGACCGGTCGGACGGATCAGCGGGCGGGGCCGGCGGCCCCCAGGACTTCGACCAGCGCGTCGGCGACCTGGGCCGCACCCCCGGTGCCGACCTCGGCCGTCAGCGCACCCCAGTCGGTGCCGGGCTCCCGCTCCACCCGGCGCAGCGCCTCGGCGAGCAGGCCCCGCACCACGGCGGAGGTGGCGCGCCGGTGCTGCTGGGCGGCCCGGGCGATGCCGCCGTAGATGAGCTCGAGCGCGCGCCCCTCGCCGCCGGCCCGCAGGGCCAGCGCCTCGTCCTCGGCGAACACCTCCTTCGGCCAGACCACGCGTGACCCGCCTCCCACGGCCCGCTCGTGGAAGCGGCCGTTGAAGATCTGGCTGAGGTTCTGCGGCGGCAGGCAGACCGTCGGGACGGCCAGTCGGCCGGCCTCCAGCAGCGTGGTCAGACCGGGGGAGGCCAGCAGCACGTCGCACTCGGCGAGGCGGTGGAGGAAGTCCTCGTGGGCGAGCGCGCCGACCGTGGTGGCCGCCGGCACCGGACAGGAGTCCACCAACTGCCCGGCCAGCCAGGCCGGGAGGTTCCCGGCCACGTGCACCTCGTCGAAGCCGGAGACGGCCAGTGCCTCCAGTGCGGCGGGCAGCACCAGCTGCGGATAGCTCGCCCAGTCGTCGAGCTGGGGCGCGCGCAGCCCGCCGAGGCTGACCAGGGCCCGGCGCGGACGCGGACCGGGAGCGGCGCGCCGGTCGGCCCCGCCCCCGGCGATCACCGCGTCCACCCAGCGCAGCCGCCGCACGTCGGCCAGCACCCCGGTGCACTCCGGCGGCAGGTCGACGCACCGCTGAGCGCAGTAGACCTCGGCGTCCAGGGGGAGTTCGGCGCGGTCCCCGTCCGTCCAGAGGAACGGCAGGCTGTCCACGAAGACCACCGGGACCCCGCAGTCGCCGAGGGCCCGTGCGAGCCCGCCGTCCAGCACCACCAGCGCCGCCGCGACCCGCTCCTCCCGGACGATCCGCGCCAGCTCCCGCTCCGGCTCCGCGCCCGGCAGGTCGAACCAGCGCTCCACGGGCGAGCCCGCCAGCACCGGCCGACCCAGCCCCGAGGCCAGCCCGATGAACCTGGACCGCTCGCCGCCGCGGGCCCGCAGGGCGGCCAGCACCGCACTCAGCTTCCCGGAGCTGCCCCAGCCGAAATCCACCCCGGCCACGGCAACCGTCCGGCTTTCTCCACTCGCCCGCATCCGCCCCGCCTCCTCCCGCGCCGGCCCGTCCCGGTCGACCACCGCGCCCTGTCGCGCATGCTTCGTAGTCTTAGCACCCCGACAGGACAGGATGGTTGGCCCACGGACTGATTCGCCCGCTACTCCACCCCGGCAGGTGAACTTCGTCATCGCCGTGTTGACGTACGGCCGTTGAATCCCCGGCGCCTCCCGTGGACGCCCGGCATGCCGCATCCCCCGCGCCTGCCCGGAGGTGTCGCCGGTCGGGGCGAGCCGTGGTCGGGGCGGCCTCCCGGGGCGACGACAGGGGGCAAATCTTCAACGACGGGGACATGACATTTTGGTGATCGGTACCGGTGAAACGTCACATAGCACCAGGAGACGCTTTCCGCCGACTGCTAGTTTCCCGGCTGCCGGATCCCCGGCGACCCGGCCGACCACAAGTCGGCACCGCCATCGCACCGTTGACACGAAGGGACCCTCCACGTGACCGTGCGCAAGCTGACGCTGTCAGCCGCCGCGACAACGACCGTGCTCCTCCTCTGCGGAAGCATCCTGGGCGCGACCTCGGCCACCGCGGCCGGCGCGGCGCCCACCGCGCCCACCACGACCACCACGACCATCGCGCCCGCCACCGCCCGCGCCGACATCCCTGATGCGCCCAGCGTCCCCGGCGTTCCGACGACGCTGGCCCCGCCGGCCACCGGCACCACCTCCGAGGCCACCGTGGTGAGGCCGGCGCAGGGCAGCGCGCCCGCCACCGCCACCGAGGCCCCGGCGCTCGCGCTCTCCTCCTACGACCCGAAGGCCGGCACCGCCGTGCTCGCTCCGGCCAGGGCGGACACCGAGAAGACCGAATCCGCCGAGGCCGCCGTCCAGCCGGGCCAGCTGATCGACAGTCCGCCCACCCCGGCCGCCCCGCACGGCGCACTGGTCGCCGTCACCGGCGTCCAGCCGGCCGCCGACGGGACGGTGGCCGTCACCACCCGCCCGGCGACCCTCCCCGAACTGCTCGGCGCGACCAGCGCCGACCTGCACAGCGCGATAAGCCCCGCCGCCTTCGAGGTCAAGCCGTGGATCAGCGGCCTCCAGGTCACCACCGACCTCGGCCCGACCTCCGGCAGCGGCTCGGTCTCCGGCGGCCTCGGGCTGAGCGCCGACGCCACCGTCCCGCTGCCGGGCGGCTCCTCGGCCAAGCTCTCCGGCTCGGTGGAACTCCACCCGGCCGTCGACTTCTCCTACCGGGGCGGCCTCGGCCTGATCGACCCTCAGCAGGCCCGGATCGGCTTCACCCTGGGCGCCCACGCCGACTGGCACGTCAGCGCCGCCCTCACCGGCAGCACCGGCCCGGTCCGGATCGCCCTGGCCTCGTACAACGCCAGCCCGGTGGTCATGGTCGGCGTCCTGCCCGTGGTGATCAACCTGGCCTTCACCCTCTACGCCGACATCAGCGCCGACGGCACCGTCACCCTCGACGCGGAGCAGGCGTACGACGGCACCTGGGGCGTCCACTCCGACTACGTCAAGGGCCCGGGCTGGACCACCACCACCGACCCCGGCACCTCCACCGTCTCCCCGCTGCGCCTCGACCTCCGGGGCTCCGCCACCGCGAAGGCCGGACTGCTCGCCGAAGCCTCCGTCGCCCTGTACGACACGGTCGGCGTGAAGGCGTCGATCGAGCCGTACCTGCGGGTGGCGGTGAACGGTTCGGTGGTCCTGGACGCCGCCCACCCCGAGCCGGAGGTCAACGGAACGATCGCCCTCTACGGCGGACTCGACATCAACGGGGCGCTGATGGCCCGCCTCGTCATCCTCGGCACGCCGGTGCTCGAACAGGACCTGCCGTTCCTCGCCTTCCACCGCGAGTGGCCGATCACGTCCTGGAGCACCGGGCAGTCCCCGGTCCCGATGGTGAACTGGACCACGCTCAGCGCGAGCCTGATCGACGACAACCAGTCCGCCTACCTGCGGACCCGGCCGGACTGGGACCCGTCGGCCCTCAAGGCCTCCTGCCCCGACGGCAGCCGGCTGCTGGGCCTCGCCCACGGCAGTGACAACGGCCTGTGCAGTGACGTCACCCGCGCGAACCTCTGGGACGCGAACCACGGTTACGTCGTCGACCACGGCGGGACGTACGTGAACACCGACTGGGCGCCGGGCTACGCCAAGGCGCAGTGCCCTGCCGGCTCCTTCGTCTCCGGCTACAGCCGCAACGGCCGGACGCTCGGTGTGCTCTGCGCCGAGTCCGCCACCCCGCTCGGCACGGCGAGCCGCACCCTGTGGTTCGACTCCGGCGACAACCGCCCGGCGGTGGCCGGCGGCGGCGACTTCGCGTACGGCTTCGGCAAGGGCCAGTGCGCGGACGACGAGTTCGTCGCGGGGGTGGCCTACGGCCAGCCCTGGTGGCAGCTCTGGGCGGCGCGGCCGTACGCGCTGCTCTGCCAGAAGCTCGCCTGACTCCGGGGCCACCCGGCGGCGGCCGGTTCGGGGACCGCCGCCGGGTGGCCGGGGAAGGATTCCGGGGCGAACGCCGCCGCGCTCCCGGTCGGCGCCGACAGGTCGGCCGGAGCCCGACTCCGATGTGCGAGCACGAGTCGCGAGCTCGGCCACGGCCGGCGGTGGATTCACCTCTGCCCGCGGTACGGATCAACCTGCACAACGTATCGTCACTCGCAGGGGTGAGTGATGCGCGACCCACGGCCTCCCCGCACCGGTGCGGCCCTCGGGGACGACAGCCGACGGATACATTGCGGTCACTGTGGGTGACGCTTGGAGGTCTCCGTCGTGACTGTGACGAGTCGGTACCTGGGTGCCTGGGAGGGGTTCTGGCGGGACGCGCCGGACGAGCCCGGGGCGGTGATCTGGGACGCGGAGGCGGCCCTGGTGGCGGAGCGCCACCTCGCGCTGTTCCGGCCGGGGCTGGCCGACCCGCAACTGCCGGTGGTCGACCTCGGCTGCGGCAGCGGGACGCAGACGCGCTTCCTGGCCGGACGGTTCGGCCGGGTGATCGGGGTCGACCTGTCGGAGGCCGCCGTGGAGCTGGCCCGGCGGAACGACCCGGCCGGACTGGCCGAGTACGCCCGGCTGGACGCCACCGACGCCGACGCCGTCCGCGCGCTCCACGGCCGTCTCGGCGACGTCAACCTCTACCTGCGCGGGGTGATCCACCAGAGCGATCCGGCCGATCGGGGGCCGGTCGCCGAGGCCGTCGCGGTGCTGGCCGGGCGGCGCGGCCGGGCGTTCGTGGTCGAGCTGGCCGAAGCGGCCAAGCACGTCCTGGCGGACCTGGCCGGGCGGCCGGCGGGGCCGCCGCCGAAGCTGCGCCCGGTGTTCGCCCACGGGCTGGCCCCGGCGGAGGTGGCCGACGGGGCCTTCGCGGAACTGTTCGGCGCGGCCGGGCTCGCGGTCCTGGACTCCGGCGCCATGCCGCTGGCCACCACCGAGTTCACGGCGGACGGCGCCCGGATCGAGCTGCCGGCGCGGTGGCTGCTGGTGGGGGCGGACAAGGGGTCGGACAAGGGCTCGGACCAGGGCTCGGACAAGGGTCCGGACGGCGGGGCGGACGTGGGCGCGGCTGGTGGCGCCTGAGGCGCGCCGGGTCTGGCGTCATCTGGCGCCGGATTGGCGCCAGTGCTTTCGGGCCCTGGTGCCGCCCGGTCCCGCTCCGGCCTCGCAGCCGTCCGCGTCGGCCGGTGGCGCCCGGCGCCATGGGGCCACCAGCCAGCGGCCGGATGTTTTACCCGGACGGGGGGCGGGCGTCGCCAGCGCGAGCGCCACTCCGGCACCTCGAAGGCTTGCGCTTGGCGTCATGATGGTGCCATGATGGCGTCATGAAGCTCAGCCCCCGTGCTGCGAGCCCACGCCGCGAGGTCGGGCCGGTCCACCGGTAGGACCCCTGCCGCGCCGATCCGCAGACCCCACCCGAGACCCCCGAGGACGGGACCCCATGCCTACGTTCGACACTCCCGACCCGATCGCCGTCACCGCGCACGTCGAGGCCGGTTCCATCCACTTCATCGCCGCCGACCGGCCGGACACCGTCGTCGAGGTGCGGCCCCGCGATCCGAAGAAGGACCTGGACGTGCGGTCCGTCGAGCAGACCCAGGTCGGCTACGCCGCCGGGGTCCTCACCGTCCGGACGCCCAAGCCCCGCTACCTCGTCGGCCGCACCGGCACCGTGGACGTCACGATCGAGCTGCCCGCGGACTCGCGGATCGAGGTGAGTGGCGCCTGGACCCAGGTGCTCGGCGAGGGACGGCTGGGCGAGACCGAGGTGAAGACCTCCTCCGGGGACGTCCGGCTCGACACCACCGGCCCGCTGCGGCTGGCCGCCGCGCACGGCTCGATCACCGTGGACCGGATCGAGGGCGAGGCCGAGGTCACCACCAGTTCCGGCAGCCTGCGGATCGGCCGGATCGACGGCCCCGCGGTACTGAAGAACACGCACGGCACCACGAGCGTCGACCTCGCCAACGGCGATCTGCGGGTGAGCGGGGCCAACGGCGACATCGAGGTCCGGCGGGCCGGGGGCTCGGTCGCCGCCACCACCGCCCACGGCACCCTGCGCATCGGCGAGGTGGCCCGGGGCAGCGTCCAGCTGGAGACCTCCTACGGTGCCATCGAGGTCGGCATCCGCGAGGGCACGGCCGCCTGGCTGGACCTCGGCTCGGCCGCCGGGCAGGTCCGCAACCTGCTCTCCGCCTCGGACGCCCCGGGGAACTCCGAGGACACCGTCGAGGTCCGCGCCCGTACCCGGTACGGCAACATCGACGTCCTGCGCGCCAAGCCCTGATCCCACGGCCCCGCCCGACCCGCCGACCCGGTCTGCGGGCGCCCGAACCGTCACAGGCCACCGGTCTCCAGTCCCCAGCCAGTCCCCAGCCAGTCCCCAGCCAGTCACCAAGCAGTCACCACCGAGTCCCCGAACGGGAGAACCCTATGCCTTCATTTGTCATGCCCGCGTCCAGGAGGTCCGAGTCCCCTCCGCCGCCCGCCGCCGTCACCGCGGTCGGCCTGCGCAAGTCCTACGGCGACCTGACCGTCCTCGACGGCATCGATCTGCGGATCCCGGCCGGCTCGGTGTTCGCGCTGCTGGGGCCCAACGGCGCCGGCAAGACCACCACGGTGAAGATCCTCTCCACCCTCGTCACGGCCGACGGCGGACAGGCCCAGGTGGCCGGCCACGACCTCGCCGACTCCCCGGACGGGGTGCGCGCCGCGATCGGCGTCACCGGACAGTTCTCCGCGGTGGACGGGCTGATCACCGGGGAGGAGAACATGCTGCTGATGGCGGACCTGCACCACCTGCCGCGCAGCGAGGGCCGGCGGGTCGCCGCCGACCTCCTGGCCCGGTTCGACCTGGCCGAGGTCGCGAAGAAGCCCGCCTCCGGCTACTCGGGCGGCATGAAGCGCCGTCTCGACATCGCCATGACCCTGGTCGGGAACCCGCGGATCATCTTCCTCGACGAGCCGACCACCGGACTCGACCCGCGCAGCCGCCACACCATGTGGGGGATCGTCCGCGAACTCGTCGCCGGGGGCGTCACCGTCTTCCTCACCACCCAGTACCTGGACGAGGCCGACGAGCTGGCCGACCGCATCGCGGTGATCGACGGCGGCCGGATCGTCGCCGAGGGAACGGCCGAGGAACTGAAGCGGCTGGTCCCCGGCGGACACATCCGGCTGCGGTTCACCGACCCGGCCGCCCACCGCGCCGCCGCCGCCGCGCTGGCGGACGCCGAGCGGGACGACGCGGCCCTGACCCTGCGGATTCCCGGCGACGGCAGCCAGCGCCGGCTGCGCGCGATCCTCGACCGTCTGGACGCCGCCGGGGTCGAGGCCGACGAGCTGACCGTCCGCACCCCCGACCTCGACGACGTGTTCTTCGCCCTGACCGGCGGTCCCACCCCGCCGAACCGGACCCAGGAGGTCATCCGATGAGTTCCCTCTCCCTCGCCGTCCGCGACTCGTCGACCATGCTGCGGCGCAATCTGCTGCACGCCCGTCGCTACCCGTCGCTGACCCTGAACCTGCTGCTCACGCCCATCGTCCTGCTGCTGCTCTTCGTCTACGTCTTCGGCGACGTGATGAGCGCGGGAATCGGCGGTGCCGGCGCCGACCGCTCCGCGTACGTCGCCTACCTCGTCCCGGGCATCCTGCTGATGACCATCGGCGGCACCACGGTCGGTACGGCGGTCTCGGTCTCCAACGACATGACCGAGGGCATCATCGCCCGCTTCCGGACGATGGCGATCCACCGGGGGTCGGTACTGACCGGGCACGTCGTCGGCAGCGTGCTGCAGGCTGTCCTCAGCGTCGTGCTGGTCGGCGCCGTCGGCGTGGCCATCGGCTTCCGCTCCACGGACGCCACGGTGCTGGAGTGGCTCGCCGCGTTCGGGCTGCTCACCCTGTTCGCCCTGGCGCTCACCTGGATCGCGGTCGGGATGGGCATGGTCAGTCCGAACGCCGAGGCGGCCAGCAACAACGCCCTGCCGCTGATCTTCCTGCCACTGGTCTCCAGCGCCTTCGTCCCGCTGGACGCCATGCCGGGCTGGTTCCGGCCGATCGCCGAGTACCAACCCTTCACCCCCGCCATCGAGACCCTCCGCGGACTGCTGCTCGGGACCGGGATCGGCAACAACGGCTGGCTCGCCGTCGCCTGGTGCCTGGGCCTGACGGTGCTCGGCCACCGCTGGTCGAAGCGGCTCTTCGACCGGGACCCCCGGTGAGCCCGCGGACGGAACCCCGGACGCAACCGAGGCCGCAACCGAGGACGCATCCCCGGACAGGACCCCGGACGGGACGGCGCCCGTCGGAACGGTCCCGAGCGTGACCGCTCCGGAGAACCCGACCTGGATCGGGTGAACCGCGGAAGGGTCGCGAATCGTCCTAATCGGTATGAACGATGTGTTGATCCACTCCGGACGGGACCGTTCCCGGACCGCCCTGCCCGCCGCGGCCCCGGCCCTCCGCCGCTCCATACGCGGGGCCGCCGCCCGGTGGGCCGGGTGACGGCCCGGCTGCCCGCGGGGCGGGCGAGGTACGGGGCGATCGCCCTGGTGGTCGTCGCCGCGGTGGCGGCGGGCACCTGGTGGTGGCGGCCGTGGGCGGACGCCGCGCCGAAGTCGTTGGCCTTCACCACGGCGCCCGGCGGCACCGAGCGGGTCGGGACCGGGGAGCGCCTCTACCGGTACAAGGTCCGCGCGGAGAACGGGCTGAAGATCACGCCCGCGCAGTTCGCCGCCGAGGTGGACGCCGTACTCGGGGACACCGGGCGCGGCTGGGCCGCCGGCGGTGAGCGGTCCTTCCAGCGGGTGGACGCCGACCCGGTGGACTTCACCGTGTACCTGGCGACCCCGGAGTCCACCGACCGGATCTGCGGACAGTACGGGCTGGACACGGGCGGCTGGGTGAACTGCGCCGCGGGCAAGCAGGTCGTCGTCAACCTCAAGCGCTGGCAGGAGCTGTCGGAGTTCTACACCGGCAAGCCCGAGCTCTACCACGCGCTCGCCGTCAACCACGAGGTCGGGCACATCATCGGCGAGGGCCATGTCGACTGCCCGGGCCAGGGCGCGCCGGCGCCGGTGATGATGCAGCAGATCAAGGGACTGCACGGCTGTGTGCCGAACGGCACGCCGTACGCCGCGGACGGCACCCTGATCACCGGCCCGCCGGTGCTCGCCTCCACCGCGACGCCGGTGCCCTGACGGCGAGGACGGTCACGCCGGCCCCGGCCGGTCAGCCCAGGGCGGCGGCCTTGCGCAGCAGCACCGAGCGCTCGCGGGTGTTGCGGCACATCCCGGCGGCGAGTTCCAGCTCCGACCGGGCCTCGGTGGTGCGGCCGAGGCGGGTGAGCAGTTCGCCGCGCACGCCCGGCAGCAGGTGGGAGCCGGACAGCCGGCCGGACGCGGCCAGCCCGTCGACGATCCGCAGTGCCTCCTCCGGTCCGGCGGCCATGGCGACGGCGACCGCCCGGTTGAGGTCGACCACGGGGGACGGCGCGACCCGGCCGAGCGCCTCGTAGAGCAGCACGATGCGCTGCCAGTCCGTCTCCGCGACCGACGGGGCTCCGGCGTGGCAGGCGGCGATCGCCGCCTGGAGGCCGTAGGGGCCCAGGCCGTGCCCGGTGGCGGTCGCCCGGTCGAGCGCGGCCAGGCCGCGCCGGACGGCCGAGCGGTCCCAGCGGCGGCGGTCCTGGTCCTCCAGCAGGACCGGCTCGCCGTCGGGCCCGGTGCGCGCGGGGAAGCGGGCGGCGGTCAGCTCGAACAGGGCGAGCAGGCCGGACACCTCCGGTTCCGCGGGCAGCAGCGCGGCCAGGGTGCGGGCCAGCCGGATCGCCTCGTAGGCGAGGTCGGCGCGCAGCAGCCGGTCGCCGCCGGTCGCCGTCGAGCCCTCGGTGAAGAGCACGTAGAGCACGCTCAGGACCCCGCCGAGACGCTCGCGCCGCTCCTCCGGCGGAGGGACCGCGAAGGGGACGCCGGCGGCGGCGACGGTCTTCTTGGCCCGGGTGATCCGGGCCTGGAGGGTGGGCACCGGTACCAGGAGGGCCCGGGCGATCTCCTCGCTGGTCAGTCCGGCGACCACCCGCAGGGTCAGCGCCGCGCGGGCCTCGGGCGACAGCACGGGGTGGCAGGCGACGAACATCAGCGCGAGGACGTCGTCCTCGATCAGGTCCGGGTCCCACAGCAGGTCGTCCGGGCGGCCGGGGGCGGGATCGGCGCCGGAACTCGCCCCGCCCTCGGTCAGCCGGCCGGCGAGGGCGGCGTAGCGCTCGTCGAGGGCGGAGCGGCGGCGGAACCGGTCGATGGCGCGGCGGCGGCCGGTGGCGAGCAGCCAGCCGACCGGGCTGGCGGGCTCGCCGTCGCGCGCCCAGGCCACGAGCGCCTCGGCGACGGCCTCCTGGGCGACGTCCTCGGCGAGGTCGAAGTCGCCCGTGAAGCGGGTGAGGGCGCCGACGATCCGCGCCGACTCGATCCGCCACACGGCCTCGACCGCCCGCCGGGCGGCCTCGGCGCCGGGCCCGCCGGGCGCACCGAGGCCGCCGGGCGCGTCGGGCCCGCCGGGGCCGTCAGGTGCGCCGTCACGCTCGTCGACCGGCCCGGGGGAGCCTGCCGCCCCGGACGGACCGGTCGGTCCGTCCGGGGGCTCGGGGCTCAGAGCTGACCGGTCCGCTCCCGCCATGCCCGCTCCTTGACGATCCACTCGTTGTCCTGGGGGAACTCGTCGATGCCCGGCACCCGCCGGATCTCGACCTTCGTCCCCGGGAAGGCCGGCAGCCGCTTCGCCCAGGCGACGGCCTCCTCCTGCGAGGCCACGTCGAGGATGTAGAAACCGCCGAACAGCTCCTTGGTCTCACCGTACGGGCCGTCGGTGACAATCGGCGCCTCCCCGGTGAGGTCGACCACCACGCCCTTCGACGGGTCGTCGAGGCCCTCGGCGGCGACGAGCACCCCGGCCCGGATCAGCTCGTCGTTGTAGCGGCCCATCAGTTCGAGGATCTCGTCGAAGGGCGTCTCCATCATCTTCGCGATCGACTCGTCGTCGCCTCGCATGATCAACATGTACTTCGCCATGGCTGGCCTCCTTGGTGCGGGGAGTCGTTGTCCGACCCTCTCTACCCCAGGTCGAACGGGACGGCGCGGGATCGACACGGCGGGGGCGCCCGGAGCGGAATTCTCTCCGGACACCCCCGCCGCCTCCCGGCGTCTCCTGAAACCCGGGGCCGACGCGACGTACGCACCGGACGCCCGCCGGCCGCACGTCCGCTGCACGCCGGCCGAATGCCCGCTACACGCCCGCTACACGCCCGCCCGGTCCACCGGCGGCACCGGCCGGGCGGCCGTGACCGCGCCCCCGGAGCCGTCGGCGTCCAGGGCCCGGAGGATGCCCTCCACGCTCTGCTTGGCGTCGCCGAACAGCATCGCGCTGTTCTCACGGAAGAACAGCGGGTTCTGCACCCCGGCGTAGCCGGACGCCATCGACCGCTTGAACACGATCACCTGCTCCGCCTCCCACACCCGCAGCACCGGCATGCCCGCGATCGGACTGGCCGGATCGTCCATGGCCGCCGGATTGACGGTGTCGTTGGCGCCGATGACGAGGACGACGCTGGTCGCGGCGAGGTCGTCGTTGATCTCGTCCATCTCCAGCACGATGTCGTACGGCACCCTGGCCTCCGCCAGCAGGACGTTCATGTGCCCGGGCAGCCGCCCGGCGACCGGGTGGACGCCGAAGCGGACCTCGACACCGCGCTCGCGCAGCCGCCGGGTGAGCTCCGCGACCGGGTGCTGCGCCTGCGCCACCGCCATGCCGTAGCCGGGGGTGATGACGACCGACCTGGCCCGCGCGAGCTGACGCGCGGCCTCCTCGGCCGGGATCTCCCGGTGCTCGCCCTGCTCCTCGGCCCCGCCCGCGGCGGCCTCGATGCCGAAACCGCCCGCGATCACCGAGAGGAAGGAGCGGTTCATCGCCCGGCACATGATGTAGGACAGATAGGCACCGGAGGAGCCGACCAGCGCGCCGGTGACGATCAGCAGGTTGTTGTCGAGCAGGAAGCCGGCCGCCGCCGCGGCCCAGCCGGAGTAGCTGTTGAGCATGGAGACGACGACGGGCATGTCGCCGCCGCCGATCGAGGCGACCAGGTGCCAGCCCAGTGCGAGCGCCAGGACGGTGACCGCGATCACCGCCCCCAGGCCCGGGCTGACCGTGAACCAGACCGTCAGCCCCACGAAGGCCGCCAGCGCGCCGACGTTGAGCGCGTTCTTGCCGGGCAGCACCAGCGGCCGCGAGGCGATCCGGGCGGACAGCTTGAGGAAGGCCACGATCGACCCGGTGAAGGTGACCGCCCCGATGAAGATGCCGATGAACACCTCGGCGTGGTGGATGCCCAGCAGGTCCCCGGAGACGGCGGTCTGCGCCGCGCCGTGCGCCTCCACCTCCAGGTAGCTGTTCCAGCCGACCAGCACCGCGGCGAGGCCGACGAAGCTGTGCAGTACGGCGATGAGCTCCGGCATCTGCGTCATCTCGACCTGCCGGGCCCGCCACAGCCCGGCCGCTCCGCCCAGCGCCATCGCCAGGACGATCAGGGCCACCGCCCCGGCGCTGATGCTCCTCGACGCGACCACGACGGTGGCGGCGAGGGCGAGCGCCATCCCGGCGATGCCGTAGACGACCCCGGCGCGGGAGGTGCGGTGCTGGGACAGCCCGGCCAGGCTGAGGATGAACAGCAGGGCCGCGACGAGATCCGCGGCGTGGGCCGCCGTCGTGGACGTCATCGGGCTCAGCGCCTTTCCGGGGACGAGGAGAACATGCTCAGCATGCGGCGGGTGACGGCGAAGCCGCCGAAGATGTTCACACTCGTCAGCAGGATCGCCACGAAGGAGAGCACGGTGACCGTCGCGCTCCCGTGCCCGATCTGGAGCAGCGCGCCGATCACCACGATCCCGGAGATCGCGTTGGTGACCGACATCAGCGGGGTGTGCAGGGCGTGGTGGACCTTGCCGATCACGTAGTAGCCGATGACCACGGCGAGTGCGAACACCGTGAAGTTCTGGGCGAGTTGGGCCGGGGCGAGAGCGATCAGCAGGAACAGTGCGAGCATTCCGGCGCCGATCAGGCCGAACCGGGCCGCCGGGGCGAGCCGGGGCCGCGCCGGTTCCACGGCCGCGGGCGCCGCCGCCGGCGCGGCGGGTGCGGGCGCGGCCGACACGGCGACCGGCGGCGGCGGCCAGGTGACCTCGCCCGCCCGGACCACGGTCACCGCCCGCTGGACCACGTCCTCGAAGTCCAGCACCGGCTGCCCGTCCTTGCCCGGGGTCAGCAGCTTCAACAGGTTGACCAGGTTGGTGCCGAACAACTGCGAGGCCTGGGCGGGCAGCCTGGCCGCGAGATCGGTGTAGCCGATCAGCGTGACGCCGTTGTCGGTGACCACCGTCCGGCCCGCGACCGTGCCCTCGACGTTGCCGCCCTGCGCGGCGGCCATGTCGACCACGACGCTGCCCGGCCGCATCGCCGCCACGTCCTCGGCGGTGAGCAGCCGGGGGGCCGGCCGGCCGGGGATCAGCGCCGTGGTGATGACGATGTCCACGTCCTGGGCCTGCTCGTGGTAGAGCGCGGCCGCGGCCCGGTCGTAGTCGGCCGAGGTGGCCTTCGCGTACCCGTCGGTGCTCGCCTCCTGGACGGCCCGCACCGGCAGGTACTCCCCGCCGAGGGACTTCACCTGGTCGGCGACCTCCGGCCGCGGGTCGGTCGCCCGGACGATCGCGCCCAGGCTGGAGGCGGCGCCGATCGCGGCGAGCCCCGCCACCCCGGCGCCGGCCACCAGGACCTTCGCCGGCGGGACCTTGCCCGCGGCCGTCACCTGGCCGGTGAAGGAGCGGCCGAACACGTGCGCCGCCTCGATCACCGCCCGGTACCCGGCGATGTTGGCCATCGAGCTGAGCACGTCCATCGACTGCGCGCGGGAGATCCGCGGCACCGCGTCCAGCGCGAGCGCGGTGACCGGGCGCGCGGAGAGCGTCTCCAGCAGATCGGGCCGCTGCGCCGGGGAGAGCAGGCCGATCAGGGTCGCGCCGTCGCGCAGCCGGGCGACCTCGGCGGTCGACGGCGCGTTGACCTTCAGTACGACGTCGGCCGCCCAGGCGTCCCCGACGCCCGCTCCGGCGGCGGCGTAAGCCTCGTCGGTGAACCCGGAGGCCGCACCGGCCCCGGACTCGACCACCACCTCGTAGCCGAGGGCGAGGATCCCCCGGACCGTGGACGGTGTCGCGGCGACCCGGGTCTCCCCGGCGGCCGACTCGGCGACCACACCGATGCGCCGCGGGGGGTGGTGCGTGGCGTCCTGTGCAGACATCACTCGTGCCTCTCTCCTGGGAGGAGCCAATGACGGCGGGATCCGCGTCCGGGGGAGCTTCGCTCCCCTTGGAGGCAGGAACCTACCCGCCCTGGCCCGCCGGGGCACCGGGGCGAGGCCGTGATGTGCTTCACCGATTCGCCGGGCCGCGGGTCCGCTGCGCCGCCCGGGACGCCAGGGAGTGGCGGGTCGGGGTCAGAACCCCTGGGCGCGGGCTCCGTCGCGCAGCAGGGCGAAGGCGGTGGCGGCCTCGGCGACGGCCTGCGGGCCCGCCTCGGAGATGTCCTGTCCGCCGGCCAGCCTGGCCCAGGCGGTGTGGGCGAGCACCTGGCGGACGGCCACGTACTGGGCGGCGAACAGCCGGGCCGCGATGCCGCCCGCCGGGTCCAGCGCCTCGGCGAGCGCGTCCGCGTCGGCGTCGATGTAGTCCAGGAGCTGGGCGGACAGCTCCGGGGTCTCGTAGACGAGCCGGAAGAAGGCGAGCACCTCGGGGTCGTCGGTCAGTCCGGTGTGGGGCTCGTGGGCGGCCAGCCCGGCGAGGTGGTGCTGCTCCAGGGCGTCCAGCGGGGTGAGTCCGGCGGCGCGGTCGCGCACCACCCGGCCGGCCTCGCCGAGGTGGTCGGCGAAGCGGTGCAGGACCAGTTCCTCCTTGGTGGCGAAGTACCGGAACAGGGTGGGCTTGGAGACCTCGGCGGCGGCGGCGATCTCGGCCACCGAGACCTGCGCGAAGCCCCGGTCGAGGAAGAGGGCGATGGCGACGTCGGCGATGGTCTGCCGGGTGCGCTGCTTCTTGAGGGTCCGCAGACCCGGTTCTGGTGCGCTCGGACTCATGGCAGGGATCATAACCCGGATAAATTCGTTACTGGGTTGTATTCGTTACCGAGTTGCTGTTTCATGGAGCCATCGACAACCGGAAGGGACGGACACACACATGGCGAACATGACGAACGTGGTGATCGTGGGAGCGGGGCCGACCGGACTGACGCTGGCCTGCGGGCTGGCCCGGCAGGGCGTGGCGGTGCGGGTCCTGGAGCGGGCCGCCGCCCACGCCGACGGCTCCCGCGGCAAGACGCTCAACCCCCGCAGCCTGGAGATCCTCGCGGACCTGGGCATCGCCGAGGGACTCGCCGCGGTGGGCCGCACCCACCTGCCGTTCCGCAAGTACTTCGAGGGCGCCTTCGTCAACGAGACCGAGCCGTTCGCCGGCGCCCGGCGCAGCGCCACCACCCCCTACCCGGCCAGCCGCTGGCTGCGGCAGCCGCAGCTGGAGGCGCTGCTGCGCGAGCGGCTCGCCGCCCTCGGGGTGACGGTCGAGCTCGGCGCCGAACTGGTGGACGTCCGGCAGGACGCCGACGGGGCGGAGGCCGTGCTCGCGGACGGCCGCCGGATCGCCGCCGAGTACGTGGTCGCCTGCGACGGCGGCCGCTCGACGGTGCGCAAACTGCTCGGCATCCCCTTCGTGGGCGAGGGCGACCCGGAGCCGGTGATGGTCTGCGGCGACGTGGAGGTCGAGGGCCTGGAGCCGGGCGCCTGGCACCAGTGGTTCGGGCCGCAGGGCGCCTTCATGCTCTGCCCGTTCGAGGGCAGCCCCCGCTGGCAGCTCCAGGCGAGCCCGGAGACCGGCGCGGACGGCACGATGGTCCCGCCGTCGCTGGAGAGCTTCCAGCGGCTCGCGGCCACGCACACCGGCCGCGACGACATCCGGCTCGGCAACGCCACCTGGCTGTCCACCTGGCGGATCAACGTCCGGATGGCCGAGCGCTACCGGGAGGGCCGGGTCCTGCTGGCCGGGGACTGCGCCCACGTCCACCCCACGGCGGGCGGGCTCGGCATGAACACCGGTATCCAGGACGTCTGGAACCTCGCCTGGAAGCTCGGCCACGTGGTGCGCGGACTCGCCGCGCCCGCCCTGCTGGACACCTACCAGGAGGAGCGGCTGCCGATCGCCGCGTGGACCCTCGACGTCACCAGCGCCGGGATGGCGGCCGTGGTGGCGGGGATCGACACGCCCGGCATCGGGGTCGAGGCCGGCGGGGTCGGCGACTTCACCGGCCTGTCCCTCGGCTACCGGTGGAGCAGCCTCGCCGGAGGCGCCCCGGCCGACGGGGACGCACAGGCGGTCCTCCGGGCCGGGGACCGGGCGCCCGACGGCCCCTGCCCGGGCCCGGCCGGCGCTCCCGGCCGGCTCTTCGAGCGGTTCGCCGGCGACGACTTCACCCTGCTCGGCCTCGGCGCGGGAGTCCGCCCCGACCTCGCCGGACTGCCCGGCCACGTCCGGCCGGTGCCGGTCGAGGACCGGGACGGCGAGGTCCGCCGGGCCTACGGCGTGACCGGCGAGGCCCTCGTCCTGGTCCGGCCGGACAACCACGTCGCCCTGGTCACCCCGGCAGCCGAACCCGGCCCGGTGCACGCCTACCTGGCGCGCCTCGGCGCCACCGGGTGATCAGGGACTCGGTGCCGGTGCCGGTGGCGGTGGCGGTGGCGCGGTCAGGGGCGGGGGTGGACGGTCAGGCCCGGGCGGCGGCGGTGCACCGTCAGGTAGGCGACACCCTCCGCCCCCGCCGCCACCGCGCGCTCGGCGCCGCGCGGTAGCAGCCGCAGCGCGCCCGGCTCCAGCGCGTGCTCGACGCCCGCGCAGCGCAGGGTCCCTTGCCCGGCGAGGCCCAGGACCAGCACGTCCAGGTCGGGTTCGACATGGGCGGCGACGGAGGCCCCGGGGCGCAACCGCACCACGTTGGCGTCCAGTTGACGCTCGGTGCCGGTCAGTCGCCACAGCGCCCCGGCGGCGTCGGCCCCGGCCTCCCGCAGCAGTGCCTCGACCGCCACTCCGTCGCCGGACCCGTCCGGCCCGCGCGACCTGTCCGACCTATCCGACCTATCCGATGCGTCCGACTCGTCCGAATCCGTCATACCGGACATCCTCCCACCGCACAGCGGCCCTGCCGGGACCGGGCCCGTCAGTCGACGGTCCCACCCGTGTTGCGGATCAGCTGCCGGAGCACCTTCAACGCGGTGACGTAGTCCGCGTCGTCGATGCCCGCGTGGAGGGCGGCGCGGATCGCGGGGGCGTTGCGGGCGAGGTCGACCCGGGCCTGCTCGCCCTCCCCGGTGAGCCACAGCCGGTGCTCGGCGTCCCGGGTCAGCCAACCGCGCTCCACCAGTACGGCGGCCTCCGCCGTCAGGTCGTCCTCGGGCCGGAGGTAGGAGGCCATGGCCGCCCGGAGCTCGGGCACGGTCATGCCCGCCCCGTCCGGTGAGATGTCGTTCTTCGACAGGTTGCGCAGCAGCCAGAACTGCGGCTGGGTGTAGCCCTTCTCGGCCTGCCTGGCCCGGGTGAACGCGATCAGGGCCTCGTAGGCGACACCGGTCCAGTAGGCGGCGGGCTGGCCGGCGAGTTCGGCGTCGGAGATCTGCTGGGTCGACACGGGGGTCCCCTCCTGGTGTCTCGGATGTGCGGACCGCACGCGGTGCGGGTCGTACGAGAACCGTAGGACTTGAAGTGCGGTTGAGGGCAAGGAAAGGGAAGCCCCGACGGGCGGCTTGGCGTCGCCGTCGTTCTGCCCCGACGGACCTTCCCTTCCGCGGACCCGTCTGACAGCATCGTCCGTTATTCGGTGATCATGGGCCGGTGACCGGTGGGCCGGGTGCTCCGGGGTGCCCGCCGGGGGAGGGGCAGCATGCTGACGCACCGTGAGCGCGGTCGCCGCGGGGACGAGCACTGGCCCGCGCCCTGGGTGCGCACCCGGCTGCGCTCGGCGCGTGCGGCCGCCGCGCTCACCGCCGTCCTCGCCTTCGTCACCGTCCTCACCGTGACCGCGCTGCCCCGGGCCACCGACCGGGGCGCGAACAGCGCGCTGGCCACCTTCACCCAGGACCGCGGCGTCAAGGCGACCAGCCTCCACCTCACCGCCCGCCCGCGCCCCGACACCCCCGCCGCCGACCTCGACTCGGTCCGCGACCGGCTGGTCGGACAGATCACCCGGGACCTCCCGCTCACCCGCGACGGCGAGCACCACGGCACCCGCGCCCTCACCGACCGGGCCATGCTCAACGACGGCTACGACCGCCCCGGCGGCATGGCCCCGCAACTCCACCTGCTCTACCTCCAGGGGCTCGCCGGGCACGCGACCCTGACCGACGGCGCCTGGCCCGGACCGGCCGCCCCCGGCGAGCCGCTGCCGATCGCCGTCAGCCGGCGGGCCGCCGGCACCATCGGCCTCCGGGTCGGCGACACCGTCGACAGCGGACCCGCCGCCCGCGCCAGGATCGTCGGCCTCTACCGCGCCGACGACCCCCACGACCGCTACTGGCAGGAGCTGCCCTGCCCCGAACGCGCCTGCCTGAAGACCCTCGACGGCGGCGGTGTCCGATGGGAGACCGCCGGATTCGCCGCCGGCGACAGCCGCCCGGCCCTGCTCGCCTGGGGCGGGGGCGGCGAGGACTTCTGGCGGCTGCCCGTCGACCCGCACGCCCTGCGCGCCGACCGGCTCGCCGCCCTCCGCTCCGGCGTCGGCTCCTACCTGGCCGGGCCCGGCGCCGTGCTGGCCGCCGAGGTGACCGGACGGCCCGACCTCACCCTCACCACCCTGCTGCCCGAGGTCCTCGCCGAGGCCACCGCCCGCCACCGGGCCACCGCCCCGCTCGCCGCGATCGGTCCTGCCGGCGTCGCGGGCGTCGCCGCCGTGGTGCTCTGCCTGGCCGCCGCCCTCGCCGCCGACCGGCGGGCCGCCGAACTCCGGCTGCTCCGGGCCCGCGGCGGCTCACGCGCCGGGATCCTGCTGCGTCTGCTCGGCGAGAGCGCGGTGACCGTCCTGCCGGCAGCCGGAGCTGCCACCGCCCTCGCCCTCGTCCTGCTGCCCACCCCCCGCTGGACCGCCGCCGTCCTCGCCGCAGTGGCCGGGACGCTGCTCGCCGTCCTGGCCCTCCCGGTCCGCGCCGCCGCCCTGCTCTCCCGCCCCCGGGGCACCGGCGGCCCTCCCGCCGGCGTCTGGGGGTCCGGGCGGCGCCGGGCGGTCGGTGAACTCCTCGTCCTCGCCGTCACCGGCGCGGCCGTCGCCGAGGTCCGCCGCCGGGGCGCCGCCCCGCCGGCGAGCGGGCCGGATCCACTGCTGGTCACCGCCCCGCTGCTGGTCGCGCTCAGCGGAGGTCTGCTGCTCGCCCGGATCCAGCCGCCCGTCGTCGGCCGGCTCGCCGCCCTCGCTCGGCGCGGCCGTGGCCCGATCGCCTTCCTCGGCCTCGCCCGCAGCGCCCGCGACTCCGGCGGTCGCCACCGCCCCGCCGTTCTGCCGGCGCTCGCCGTGCTGCTCGCCGTCACCACCGCCGGCTTCGGCGCGACCCTCCTCGACACCGTCGACGGCGCCCGACTGCGCGCCGCCCGCACGGCGGTCGGCGGCGACGCCGCGGTGCTGGTCCCGCAGGACGCGCCACTGCCCGAGGCCTTCGTCACGGCCGCCGACGCGCTCCCGGGCGTCCGCGCCTCGACCGGCGTCCGGATCGAGCGGCAGACCTACCTCCTCGGTGCCGGCCGGCTCGCCGTACAGGTCACCCTCGTCGTCGTCGAGCCCCGGGCCTACGCGGAGATCGCCCGCACCGTCGGGGCTGGCGCGTTCGACCCTGCCGTCCTGGCCGGCGCCGCTCCGTCCGACAGCGCGCCGTCCACCGTCGCCCGGCCGGACGTGCCGGTGCCCGCCCTGGTCAGCCCCGGCCTCGCCGGACAACTCACCCCCGGCCCGCAGCGGCTGCGTACACCCGGCGGCGAACTGCTCGCCACCGTCGTCGGCACCACAGGCTCCACGCCCGCCCTCCCCGAGGCCGTCCGCGAGTTCGTCGTCGTGCCGGTCGCCGAGGCCGCCGCCCGCCTGCCCGAACTCGCCCGGCCCGACAACTGGTTCGCCGTCGGCGACATCGACGGCGACCGACTGCGCCCGCTCTTCGCGGCACGCGGCCTGGCCGACGCGTCAGGCCTGGCCGGGCTCCTGCGCGAGGAGGCCCGGGAGGTGAGCGAGGAGCCCGGCGGCATCCCCGACGGCTACCTCGTGCGCACCGCCCGCGAGACGGCCGCCGCCCTGGCCGCCGACCCGCTCCAGCACTCCACCGTCCGGCTCTTCCGGTCCGCGGCCGTCGCCGGCGTCGCCTTCGCCCTGCTCGCCGTCCTGCTCACCGTCCTGCGGGCCTCGCCCGACCGCGCGGCGGTCCTCGCCCGGCTGCGCACCATGGGGCTTCGCCCCCGGGAGGGGCTGGCGCTGATCGTCGCGGAGACCGTGCCGCAGACGCTGGCCGCGGTGGCCGGCGGTGCCGTGGTCGCGGCGGGGGCCGTCGCCCTGCTCGGACCGGCCTTCGACCTGTCGCTGCTGGTCGGCGCGCCGGTGGGGGACCGGCTGGCGCCCCACGTCCTGCCGGTGCTGCTGCCGACGGCCGGCGTGGCGCTGCTCGTGTGTGCCGCGGTGGTGCTGGAGGCGGCCGTCTCCGGCCGACGGCAGA